>NZ_JBDPME010000002.1:0-654216 GCF_039871825.1 Nonomuraea sp. B12E4
GTGGCGGCGTTGTCCGGGTAGGGCAGGCCGTGCGTGATGACGTTCGATTCCAGGGCCACCACCGGTCGTCCCTCGGCCAGGGCCTGGGCGACCTCCTCGGCGACCACCAGGGGGATGCCGCTCAACTGCGATACTCCGGAGCCTTGATCAGCCGGTTGGCGCGGCCGGCGATCAGCGGCTCGTAGACGGAGGTGGTCCAGTCGGCGGCCTCCACCGGTTCGAGTGCGATTGACACGGCCCCCTCGTAGGTGCCGAAACTCTCCACGACGAGGGTGGTGAGCGCGTCGGTCAGGCGTTGCCGCTGCTCGGGAGTGAGGTCGACGGGGAAGTGCTGGATGGTGACGTGGGGCATCTCAGAATTCCTCTACGGTGGTTCGGATGGCTTGGGCCAGGTCGGTGACGCCGTGCTCTCTGAGCACTCCGTAGTGGTCGGCGTCGAGATGGATGACGGTGGCCGGGATGTCGTCGGCGATCGCGTAGTCGTCGCCCGCGGCCTTGATGACGGTGACCTGGGTGTCCAGGGTGCGGAAGGCGTACTCGAAGGCGTACGTCCTGGCGACCAGGCGGGTGATCCGGCGGATCAGTGCCCCGTCCAGCTCCGGGAGCAGTTCGCGGACGAAGTCTGCGAACGTGTCCTCGTCGCGGGCCCGTTCCAGACAGCGTTCGACGTCGGGGCCGGTGACGGAGCCGGTGAAGACCGACAGCAGGATCGTCACGTACTCGGGATTGGCG
The DNA here is from genome assembly GCF_039871825.1 of Nonomuraea sp. B12E4. NCBI lineage: Bacteria > Bacillati > Actinomycetota > Actinomycetes > Streptosporangiales > Streptosporangiaceae > Nonomuraea > Nonomuraea sp. B12E4. The sequence goes on from NZ_JBDPME010000002.1 coordinate 733, forward strand.
AACGATGCCTCGCGGGGGCGGTGGTTCCCCCGGACCTTCGGGTTGCCCGGGCAGACCAGGACCAGCCCCTCCACCCGCTCGCCGGCCGCCTCCAACTGCCGCGCCGCCTCGTAGGCGACGCGCGCGCCGAAGGAGTATCCCCACAGCGTGTACGGCCCCTCCGCCTGGACACGTCGGATCTCGGCGAGGTCGGCGGCGGCCATCTCCCGGATCGTCGGGTAGGGGATCTCGCCGGGATTGAGGCCGTACGCCTGAATCCCGTAGAACGGGCGGCGGCCCTGGCGGGCGAGCAGGCGCAGGTTCATCGGATAACCGCCGAGCCCCGGCCAGCAGAAGACCGGCCGCCCCCGCGTGCCGCTCCCCAGCGCCACGAGCCGCGATGCCGGGCCGGGCGGGCCGTCGTCGATGCGGGCCGCCAGGTCCGCGAGCCGGGGCGACTCGAACAGCGCCTGGAACGGCAGCCGCGTGCCGTACTCCCGGTTGATCCGGGTCACCAGCGCCACGGCGATGAGCGAGTTGCCCCCGCAGGCGAAGAAGTCGTCCGTGGCCGACACTTCCTCGTACTTCAGCGCCTGCCCCCACGCCCGCGCGAGCCACTGCTCGGTCCTGGTCGCGGGCGCCGTGTACGGACCCACCGGCCGCACGCTCGCCAGGGCCCGCAACGCCGCGGCGTCCACCTTGCCGTTCGCGGTCAGCGGCAGCGCGTCCACGACCAGGACCCGGCCGGGCAGCATGTAGTCGGGCAGCAGCCGGGCCAGCCCGTCTCTGATGAGCTCCGCGGGCCCCTTCATGTGCACCGCGTCCTCGCGCATGTCCTCGCCGAGGATCTGGTCGGCGCTGACCTTGCCGCCGAGCGCGAAGTACACGGCCTCGGCGGGGCCGAGCCCGGCGCCGGCCAGGATGGCCCCCACGCGGCGCGCGGCCGGCATCGGGTGACCGCTCTTCGAGCTGTAACCGGACGACATGAGCCCGATGCCCAGGCCGTTGCGCTGCAGGCGGTGCAACCGGGCGCCGAGCACGACGTACGCCAGCCAGGGTCGCACCCCCCGGCCGACCAGCGCCAGGCCGAAGGCGGCCCGGTCGTGCACCTGCTGGTTGATGGCCACGACGTCGCGGCGCAGCACGATCTCGTCCGAGACCCGCTCCAGCTCGCCGTCCCGCAGGCGATGCCAGCCGGCCGCCAGGTCCGCCACCCGCCCTGGATGCGTCTGCACGTACACCTCGACGCCGGGATCCGGTACGGCCTCCTGCGGGCAGATCTCGAACGTACCCACATAATGATCATCGGCGGCGACCTCCAGCCGCTCCGGCATGGAGGCGATCCGGTCCACCGGCCGGAGGCCGAGACCGTACGCGGGCAGCACCTCGTCGAAGACGCCCACCATGTGACCGGCCTCGAACTCCAGCACCTCGTGAACGTTCTCCCGGTACACCGGCTGGATCGCCGCCCGCCTGCCCGACAGGTGCACCAGCAGCCGCGCCTCCCGGGCCGGGCCGATGCGGACCAGGGTGTGGTCAGCGGGGTGGTAGTAGTACAGGCCGGGGTCGAGGCCGCGTACGGCGCCGTCGGTCTCGAGGTAGAGCTGGGTGGCGTACAGGGCACCGGGGGAGGCATAGGCGTATTTGGGCAGCAGCCGCTGGTCGCTCTGGAACTGACCGAACCAGCGCAGGATCTTCCCGAGCCGCTCCAGGTCCAGGTCCAGGTCCAGGTCCAGGTTCGGGTTCGGGTTCGGGTTCGAGTCCTGGTATGGGCCCGCGGACGGAGATAGGGACGGGGATGGGGATGGGGGCGGGCAAAGGTCCGGGTCGGCGGCGGTGGGTGGCGGGTCGGTGAGGAGTTCGCGTAGGTCCGCGCGCGTGACCGGCCCGCCCTCGAAGAACCGGTAGGACTTGCGGGCGAAGACCGCGCGCCGCTGCCGCGCGCTCTCGTGCCGCCCCGGCAGGGCCACCGCCCCACGCCCCGCCAGGTCCGGTCTGAGGCCCGCGCCGGCGAGCTGCGCCCGCACCTGCAGCCGGTCGGCCTTGGACATGTGATGGGCCGAGCGGTGGCTCTGGTCCATCAGCGTCGCCTCCTGCGGGTCCAGCTCCGCGCAGGCGACGAGCTGCGGTGAGCCGGTACGCTCGTCGGTCACGACCACGGCCGCCGCCCGGCGTACCCAGACGTGCCGCTCCACCGCCCGGGCCACCTCGCCCAGCTCGATCCGGTGGCCGCGCAGCTTGATCTGGTCGTCCGCGCGGCCGGCGAACTGCAGAGTGCCGTCGGGGTTCCAGTACGCCAGGTCGCCCGTCCGGTAGAGCCGCTGGCCGGGCACGAACGGCGAGGGGATGAACCGCTCCCGGGTCTGCTCCGGCCGGCCGAGGTAGCCGCGGGCGAGCTGGGCGCCGCCGATGTACAGCTCGCCGGTCTCCCCGGCGTCCACCGGAGCCAGGTCCCGGTTGAGGACGAAGCAGTGGGTGTTGTCCACGGGTACGCCGATCGGGACCGTTCCAATCCCGTCGCGAGTGGTGCCGGGATCGATGACCTGAGCGGTGGCGTTGATGGTGCACTCGGTGGGCCCGTACAGGTTGATCAGGGAGGCGCCGGGCATCACGGCGAAGAACTCGCGCGCCACCCGTCTGCTCAGCGCCTCGCCGCCGGAGAACACGCGGGTGAGCGTGCTGCAGCGGGACAGGTCCCCGCCGTCGATCAGGGCTTCGAGCAGCGTCGGTACGCACTGCAGCGTGGTGACCCCATACGTGAGGATCGATTCGGTCAGCGCATCCGGATCGCGGTGGGCGCCCGGCGGGGCGGCCACGATCCGGCCGCCGAACGCGGGGGCGAGGATCTCCCATTGGGCGGCGTCGAAGCTCATCGGGGTCTTCTGCAGGATCGTGGTGTGCGTCCCGACATGTCCGTATGTGTGCAGCCAGCGCATCTGAGAGGCGATGCTGTGGTGCTCGATCATCACGCCCTTCGGCCGCCCGGTGCTGCCGGAGGTGTAGATCACGTACGCGAGCGACCGGGGCCGCCAGGGGGTCTGGTCGGGTTGCCAGTCTCCGCCGGAGCCGGCCACGCCGAGGATCCGCGTGCCCTCGGGAGCCAGCCGGGCCAGGTCGCCGGCGAGGTGCTCCTGGGTGACGACGGCCTTCGCCCGGCCGTCTTCGATCATGAAGCGGACGCGGTCACTCGGGTAGTCGGGGGACAGTGGCAGGTAGGCGGCCCCGGCCAGCAGGATCCCCCAGACCCCGGTCACCAGTTCGGCCGAGGACTCGGCGAACAGGCCGACGCAGTCGTCCGGGCCGATCGACAGGTCGCGGAGCCGGGTCGCCAGCCGCCCGGCGTCGCGTACGAGCTCACGGTAGGTGAGCTCGTAGCCGGCGCCCGTGACCGCCACGGCGTCGGGCCGGCTCTCGGCCTGCTGGAGCAGGAGGTCAGGCAGGCAGGCCCCGAGGCCGGCGGGCATCCGGAGCGGGGCGGGGCGGACGGAAGACTTGCTGATCATCGTGCCCCCGTAACGGTGGTGCCGAAGTAGCGGTCCCCGAAGTCGCCGATGCCGGGGACCATGAAGGCGTTCTCGTTCAGCCGCTCCTCGATCGAGGAGACGACGACCTTGATGCGCGGATGGGCTTCGCTGACGGCGCGGAGGCCCTCGGGCGCGGCGATGAAGTCGATGAGGATGATGTTCTCCTCACGCACGCCGGCCTTGAGCAGTACGTCGATGGCGGCGTTCGCCGACCCGCCGGTGGCCAGCATCGGCTCCAGCAGCAGGACGTGGCTGTCGGCGATGCCGGGGGGCAGGTGCGAGTAGTACAGGTGCGGCAGCTTGGTCTTCTTGTCCCGTTGGATGAGGATCTTGCCGATCCGGATGCCGGGGAGGAGCTCGCGCAGCTCTGCCTCCATGCTCTCGCCGGCCCTGACCACCGCGACCGCGCAGACGTCCACGGAGTGTCTGAGGCCCCGGTAGGTGGCGCCCACCGGCGTGGTGACGTCGTGCTCGGCGAAGGGGAGTTGGTCGAGCCCGGCTTCCAGGAGGAGGCGGATGATGCGGCGGGAGTGCAGGACGAAGGAGTCGAGCCCGGCGTGCCGGTCGCGGACGACCGTGTGCAGGGCGCGGAGCTGGCGGGTCTGGGGCAGCAGGTGCACGTTCACGGTGGCGCTCCCGTCACGCGGCAGGCGGCTCGTCGAAGGTGGGTGGCAGCTCCGGCGTGGCGGTGAACTGGGCCGCCGCCACCCGGTAGATCGAGCGCCGGCCGCTGCGCTCCCAGACCTGGCGCAGCACGTATACCAGCTTGGGGTTGTGCTCCTCCCTCTCCAGCACGGCCCGGCCGACGATCACGCGCCACCCCTGTTCCTGCTCGTCGTCCACGTCCGCCGCGAAGAGCCGGTTCAGGGCGGCGAGCTTGGCGCGGGAGGGGAAGTCGCCGCCGGAGAAGACCGTGCCGAGCAGGCCGATCCAGAAGCAGACGATGGCCTGCCGCCGCTGGTCGGCGGGCAGCCGCAGAGCGATCTGCTCCACGGCGTGCAGCGAGGTGACCAGGTGCAGCAGTACGAAGTCGCCCGGACGCGACAGGTAGAGCAGGGAGACCGCGTAATACAGGGGCTCCCAGTCGTTGTCCTCGATCCAGGCCGGCGTGTCGTAGAAGAGGGGGTGACCCTCGCCGAGCGTGCGGGCGATGCGGAACTGCAGGCCCGAGCGGACCAGCTCCGGGTGGATCTCGCCGCGCTCGACGGGTGAGGTGTCGGCGAGGATCCCGCTCACCCAGTGCGCGAGCCCGTCGCGGTCCTCGTCCCACGCCCCGGCCAGCCGCAGCAGCGAGTCCATGGGCGTCGGGTCGGCGGCTCCCGGGGTGACCGCCCGCTCGGGGTGGCAGGTGGCGTAGGAGTAGGCCATGTACGCCAGGCCCTCGATGGCCATCCACCGATGCCCGGCGTCGAGCGCCCAGCCGAGGTGGATGGTGGCGTGCGTGAACGATCCCGTCCAGCCGGGCAGCAGCGCGGGCCCGTAGCGGGCCAGGAGCTCGTCGAGGCCGAGCTCCCGTTCGCGCCGGTCGAAGAAGTCGCAGTAGGACCAGAAGCTGGTACGGCCGCCCAGGTGCGTGTGCCAGTTGTGCTCGTTGATGTGGTGCAGGTCGGGTTTGGGCGGCTCCAGGCCGAACCCGTAGGAGGTCAGCTTGGCGTACGCGTCGTAATAGGCCCTGACCTCGGCGGCCGGAACGCCCAGCCCGGCCAGGGCGATGACCGCGTGCTTGGCGTGATTGGTCAGGTGGCCGTTGAACTCGATGTGGTACGTGCGATCGTCGAGGAGCTCGTCGATCACGTGTCGGTCTTGCACTGCTGGTTCTCCTTCGGACGGAGACGGGCCTTGAGACGGGGGAGGCAGAGTCCCGCGACCACGAGCACCACGCCGGCGAGCCGTACCGGCGCGGGCGGCGACCCCTGCAGCACGCAGTCGATCACCACGGCGGAGAGCACCTGCCCGCTGATCACGAGCACGGAGGCGCTCAGCGCGCCGAGCCGCGGGAACACGTAGCTGTTGACCGCCACAAACAGAGCGCCGAACACCCCGCCCACGTACGCCGCCAGCGGAACGTCCGTAATGTCTGGCCACACGCGCACCACGAGGAGGACCGCGGTCAGGAAGGCAAGCCCCACCACGTGGTTCCAGACGGAGGCCGTGAACGCGCCCGAATGGGTGCTGAGCTGGCCGTTGATCGTCCGGCTGGTGCCGATGAGCAGGCCGTTGAGCAGCGCCAGGGCGATGAAGAAGAGCACGATGTCACGCCCCGCCGAGAACGATCAGCACGCTGCCCGCCAGCACGCATCCGGCGACCGCGAGGTCCGTGCTCGTGACGCGGCGTCTGGGGGTGTGCAGCAGGCCCAGGTGGTCGGCGACGGTGCCGAAGACCACCTGGCCGGTGAGCATCAGGGCGATGGTGCCGGCCAGGGCCAGCTCGCTGTTCACCGCGACCGCGGACAGCACGACGACGAGCGCGCCGGGGATGCCGCCCAGGTAGTACCAGCGGGGGGTGGTGTCCTTCTCGCTCGCGGGCCGCCGGTTGCGCTCCCCCTCGATCGTGGGTGGTCGGGTGCGGCGGCGGAGGGCCAGCATCAGGATCAGCGCGACCACCGCCCCGAGCCCGTGCGCGGCCCAGGAGGCGTAGAGCGCGTCGGTGTGGCGGGCGAGCACGGCGTTGGACAGCGTCATCAGCGTGAGCAGCACGCCGCCCGCGAGCGCGAGCAGCCAGTCGAGGGCGCGCCCGGTCATCCGGCCAGCTCCCCGGTCACGTCACGCAGGTCCGCGCCCTGGAGGTCTGTGTGCCCCAGGTCCTTGTCCCGGGGCCTCACGTCTCGCAGGTGCGCGCCGAGCAGGGCGACGACCTCGCCGAAGGTGTCGGCGAACCACGTGGGCGTGGCGGAGGCCAGCTCCAGACGGTCGTGGATGCCGTACGTCACGGCGACCGAGCGCATTCCGGCGGCATGAGCCATGTGGAGGTCGTGGACGGTGTCGCCCACCATCACCGCGCGCTCGGCCGGTACGCCGAGCGTGCGCATCACCAGCAGCCCGGACTCGGGATGCGGCTTGGGATGCGAGACTCGGTCGGCGCCCACGACGAGGGCGAAGCGGTCGTGGAGTCCGGCGGCCCGCAGGAGCGCGTCCGCGTTGACCTGGAACTTGCTGGTCGCGACGGCCAGGCCGATCCCCTGGGCGCGCAGCTCGTCCAGCCCTTCGGTGACGCCGGGGAAGACCAGCTCCCGCGCACGCGGCAGGATGAGCTCCTTGAACAGGCGTTGGTAGTGTCCTACCCCGCCGGCCACCAGCTCGTCGTCCGCCGGCCTGTTCAGCAGGCCGGCGAAGGCGCGTTCGAGCGGCAGCCCGATGGTGGCGCGGATGGCCGCGGGCGGCGGGGCGGTCACGCCCAAGGCGCCGAACGCCGCGGTGAAGCTTTCCACGATCGCGCGCGGGGTGTCCACCAGTGTGCCATCGAGGTCGAAGACGGTCAGGGAGCGCATGACATCCTCTCCGGCTCCTGGCAGGGGGCCGCGGGGTCGCGGTTACTGGGAGTATCACGGTAGGCAGCTCTCTGTTACGGGTCAACGGATTTTGGAAGTCCCTGATCTTGGTGCGGGCCCGCGGAGATCATCGCCCCGGGAGACGGGGCGGCTCTCGTCGTCGAGTACCGGGTTGTCGGTGGGGCATGGCATGCTGCCTGGTATGGCGGGAACCGATCCAGCACCTGTGACCCTCGTCGTCGGCGAGGAGGAGCTGCTGGCCGAGCGGGCAGTCAGTGGCGTCGTCGCGGTGGCGCGGGGCACCGACTCCGGGGCCGAGGTGCATGACCTCGTGGGCGGGAAGGTCACGGTCGGTGAGCTGACGCAGCTGACCTCGCCGTCGCTCTTCGGCGATCGCTCCATCGTCGTGATCAGGTCTGCGCAGGATCTGGTGAAGGACGTCATCGCCGAGGTCGTGGCCTACGCCAAGCAGCCCTCGGACGAGACCGTGCTGGTGCTGGCCCACCCGGGTGGGGTGAAGGGCAAGGCGCTGGTCGACGGGGTGAAGAAGGCCGGGGCCGCGGTGGTCACGGTGGCCAAGGTCACCAAGGCCGGGGAGCGGCTCGACTTCATCAAGGGGGAGTTCAAGCGGGCCGGGCGCGGGATCGCGGCGGACGCGGCTCAGGCGTTGCTGGACGCCGTGGGCAATGATCTGCGGGAGCTGGCGGCGGCCTGCGGCCAGTTGATGTTCGACACGGAGGAGAAGACCGTCAGCGCGGCCGCGGTGGCTCGCTATCACAAGGGGCGAGCCGAGGTCACCGGGTTCAACGTGGCGGACTCCGCGATCGAGGGACGGCTGGCGGAGGCGCTGGAGCAGGTGCGGTGGGCGCTCGGCACCGGGGTCGCGCCCGTGCTGCTGGTGAGCGCCCTGGCCGGGGGGTTGCGGTCGCTGGCCAAGGTGGGCAGCGCGCCGCGCAACCTGCGGGGCGGGCAGTTGGCGAGCCATCTGGGCATGCCGCCGTGGAAGGTCGATCGGGTGAAACGGCAGCTCAACGGCTGGGGGCCGGAGGGGCTGTCGCGGGCGATCCAGGCCGTGGCCAGCGCGGACGAGCAGGTCAAGGGGGGCGGAGCGGATCCCGCCTACGCCCTGGAGCACACCCTGCAGGTCATCGTGGCCAGCCGCACGGGACGCTAGGCGAGAAGAGGCGGTCACGGGTGGTGGGCTCGGTGGCGGTGGGCTCGGTGGCGGTGGGTTTCTGGTCTGGGTTTCGTGGTGGTGGATTCGGCTCTGAGCAGGAGTTGTTTGAGGAGGCCGTCCAGTAGGGGCTGGTCGGTGGTGGACAGTGCGTCCACCAGGTGGGACTCGACCTCCGCCCGGATCGTCATCGCCTCCGTCCACAGCTCGTGACCCTTGGAGGTCAGCTCCACGTCCACCCGGCGGCGGTCCTGCGTGCTGCGCACCCGCCGTACCAGATCGGATCTTTCCAGGGTGTCCAGCCTGCCGGTCATCCCGGCGGGGGACAGGAGCAGGTCCGCGGCGAGTTCGGACGGCGTCGCGGTGCCGCCGCGGGCCACCAGGCGGTGCAGCGTCTCAAACTCGAAGTCCTGCATGCCCACCTCCGCCAGCGCGGCCTCCTTGGTGTGGGCCAGGTGTTTGACGAGGAACTGCAGGCGCGTGACGATCGCCTCCACCTGCTCGTCGAAGGGCGCCCTGCCGCGCCAGCGGGCCAGGTGGCGATCGACCGAATCCTCCATTTCACGGATCCTACGGTAGCAAGTATTTTGTTGACGAAACATTCGATGGCGAAATACTCTCCCGCATCGTGATGACTCGACTGCTGATCGGGCGAAGTGTCTCCGCGCTCGCCACCGCGCTGATCCCCACGATGCTGACGCTGGCCGTGCTACGCGTGACCGGGGACGCCGCGGCGCTCGGCACCGTCCTGGCCGGCGAGATGGTGCCGATGCTCCTGCTGCTTCCTGTGGGCGGGGTGCTGGCCGACCGGATCCGGCCCGGGCGGGTGCTGCTGATCGCCGATCTGACCCGGTGCCTGTCGCAGGCCGCCATCGCCGCCGAACTCCTGCTCGGCGTGCACCGCCTGCTCGACCTGACCCTGCTGGCGGCCCTGGCCGGGGCGGCCGTCGCGTTCGGCAGTCCGGCGGTGCCGAGGCTGGTGGCCGCGGTGGTGCCCGGGCCCGAGCGGCTGCGGATGAACGCGCGCATCGGCGTGGCGACGAGCCTGTCCTCCGTGGTCGCGCCCTCGATCGCGGGCGGGATCACGCTGGCCGCCGGTCCCGGATGGGCGGCGGCGCTCACGGCGGTGCTGTTCGCGGGTTCGGCGCTGACCCTCGGCGGGGTTCGCGGGGGCTCGCCCTCCGTGGCGGAACGCCGGTCGTTCCGTGACGATCTGGTCGCGGGGTGGCGGGAGGTCAAGGGGCGGCCGTGGTTCCTGGCCTGCGTGCTCGGCCACGGCGTGTGGCATTTCATGGCCGGGCTGTTCCTCACCCTCGGGCCCGTGGCCGCCGTACGGGATCTGGGCGGCGAGGCGAGCTGGATGGTGATCGTGCAGAGCGGGACGGTGGGCTTGGTACTGGGGGTGTTCGCGGTGCCGCGGTTGCCCGTCCGGCGGCCGCTGGTCGCGATCCAGGCGGGGGCGGCGTGCTACCTGCTGCCCCTGGTCGCTCTGGCGCTGCCGGTGCCCGTCGCCGTCGTGGCGGCGGCCTATTTCGTGGCGATGTTCGGGCTGGGGCTGCTCAGCCCGCTGTGGGAGACGGTCGTGGCCGAGGAGATCCCGGCGGCGGCGCTGGGGCGGGTGCGGGCGTTCGACCAGCTCATCTCGTTCGCGTCGCGGCCGTTCGGGCTGGCGGTGGCGGCGCCGCTGGCCGGGGTGACGGGCGTGACGGCGCTGCTGCTGAGCGGGGCCGTGCTGGTCGCCGCCGCCAACCTCGTCGCTCTCCTGCCCCGGTTCGCCACGACGGGCCCCTCGAAGGAGGCGGCGATCACACCAGCGTCGCCTCCTCCCCTACCACGCCGTCCGTGATCTCCAGGACCCGGTCCGCCAGCGTGATCAGGCTCGGGTCGTGGGTGGCGACCAGGGCCGCGACCCCCTCACTCCGTACGAGGGCCCGCAACAGCTCCATGATCTGCCGCCCGGTCTGCGAGTCGAGCTGCCCGGTCGGCTCGTCGGCCACCAGCAATCGGGGCCGGTTCGCCAGCGACCGGGCGATGGCCACCCGCTGCCGCTGCCCGCCGGACAGCTCGTACGGCCGCTGGTTGACGTGCTGCTCCAGCCCGACGAGGGCGAGCAGCATCCGCACACGCTCCTCCCGCTCCGCCACCGGCATCCGCACCAGCCGCATCGGCACCCCCACGTTCTCGGCCGCCGACAACACCGGGATCAGCCCGAACGACTGGAACACGAACCCCACCACGTCCCTGCGCAGCTCCAGTAGGCCCTCCTCGGACATGGCGGTGACCTCGTGCCCGTCCACCACCACCCGCCCGCCGTCCGGTTTGTCCAGGCCGCCGATCTGGTTGAGCAGGGTCGTCTTGCCCGACCCCGACCGGCCCCGGACCGCCACGAGCTCGCCGGGGTGCACCAAGAACGACACGTCCCGCAGCGCCACCACCTCCTTGGGCCCGGTCCGGTAGACCTTGCGCAGCCCCTCCACCACGACCAGCGGCGAATCAGTCACTTGACGGCTCCTCTCGGGCGGGCCACACGCCGATGTGGTCGGTTTCGAGTTCGAGGCGCACCCGGCGCTCCAGGTGCAGGGCGCTCATGAAGTCGCGCGGCAGTTGCAGCCGGCCCACCCGGTCCAGCACGGCGTACTCCTCGGCGATGATCTGCCCCTCGGCGTCCTCGCGCCGCAACGTCTCGCTGCTGGTACGCCCGTCGCGAATGCCCACCGTACGGTCCACCTGCTCCGACACCAGCGGGTCGTGTGTCACGATGACCACGGTCACCCCGAGCTCCCTGTTGGCCCGGCGCATCGCGTCGAACACCTGCTCCGACGTCTCGCTGTCCAGCTCACCGGTGGGCTCGTCGGCCAGGATGAGCTGCGGGGAGTTGGCGAGCGCGACGGCGATGGCCACCCGCTGCTGCTCGCCGCCCGACATCTCGGCGGTCTTCCGGTTCGCGCAGTAGCCGACGCCCAGCAGGTCGAGCAGCTCGGCGGCGCGCCGCTCCCGCCGCCGGCCGGCCAGCTTCATCGGCAGCTCGACGTTCTCCGCGGCCGACAGGTACGGCAGCAGGTTCCTGGCCGTCTGCTGCCAGATGAAGCCCACCACGGACCGCCGGTACCGCAGCCGGTCGCGGGCGCTCATGGACAGCAGGTCCAGGCCCGCCACCCTGGCCACCCCCGCGGTCGGCACGTCCAGCCCGGACAGCACGTTGAGCAGCGTCGACTTCCCGGAACCCGACGCGCCCACGATGGCGACCAGCTCGCCCTTGTCGATCACGAGGTCGAGGCCCTGCAACGCGACGACCTCGACGCCCTCGGTCTTGTAGATGCGCACCAGGTTGTCGCACACGATGTGCGCGTCGCCGCCGAACGCGGCCTTCTGCCGCGTGGCCCTGGCTTCCAGCTCCGACAGGGTCGGGTTCATGAGACGTCTCCCACTCGTAGGACCGCGCCGAGGTTGCGACGGCGGCCGATGGCGGTGTGCGTGTACGCCCCGAGCACGGCGACGGCGGCCAGCCCCGCCGCGAGCGCGCTCGGTGTGAGCAGGTCAAGGGAGTAGTCGCCGACGGGCAGGCCACCGGCGTACGACGACAGGTCCACGCCGGGCCCGAGCGCGACCGGCAGGAGGAGCCCCAGGCCGAGCCCGACCAGCGCGGTGACCAGGATCATGGGCAGGATCTCCAGCACGGTCAGCCGCTGCGCCTGCCGCTCCGACAGCCCGAGCGTCCGCAGGAACGACACCGCCCTGGCCCGCTCCGCGGCCCCGACCACCAGCGCCAGCACGACGGCGACCAGCGCGTACCCGGCCAGCGCGGCCGTCACCACCAGCAGCGTCCAGCGCACCGTGGAGGTCATCGGATCGTCGCGGATGGCGTCGAAGATCTCCGCCTGGGAGGCCACCATGGCGCCCGGGACCAGCCGCCGCAGCTCGGCGGTCGAGGCGTCGCCGCTGATCAGCAACGTGTTCACGTACGGGCGCACCTGGACGCGCAGGGGCAGGACCACGAACTTGCCCTGGGTGTAGAAACCGGGCACCGAGTCGATCACGCCCCGGGTCGGGAGCCGCAGGCGGGACTGCCAGCCGAGCTCCAGCGTGCCCCGCCCCCGCAGCTCCGGCGAGACCAGGACGCCGTCGGACAGCGGCGGCAGGCCGACCGGGGCACCGCCCAGGATCTCCCGCCACTGCCCGACGTCCACGGCGATGGCCTCGGCCCGCTCGGCACCGTACCCGAGCTGCACCTGGCCCGTCTGGGCGGGCAGCACCCGCTCCACCCCGGCGGCCCTGCGCACCTGCTCGATCCGGGCGGCCGGGATCTCCATCTCCGACGTGATCCGGATCGGCGCCCCGACCTGTTCCCAGGCGGCCAGCCGCTGCGTGCCCGCGATCCCGTCGGTGACCACCGCCGCGAACACCGCGACGGCCAGTGCGGGCAGCAGGATCAGCACCGGCAGCACATTCGTGGAACGCGCCCGGGCCGCCCTGGTCAGCCCCAGGAACGGCACGGCCGCCCGGCCGCGCGTCGTCAGCCGTACGAGCAGCCGCAACGGGTAGGGATAGCACCGCAGCGTGACCACCGCGGCCGCCAGTGTCAGCGCGACCGGCACCACCAGCAGGAACGGATCCTGCCCCGCGGTCTCGGCCAGCCCGCGGGCCCGCAGCAGGTACGCCCCGCCCAGCGCCAGCACCACGACCAGCACCTCCAGCGTCACCCGCGGGGCGGAGGGCCGGGTGGCGACCACGTCGTCGCGCCGCTCGTGCAGCGGCGTGCGGTGCGTGACGGCCTGCCGGGCGGCGGCGAACCCGACGGAGGCGCCGACCACGAGCACCGGCCCGGCGTGCACGATCGGCAGCACGGGCCCCGGCACGAGGAACGACAGCGCGTATCCGGCGAGGGCGGCGGGCGCCACCGCGAGCGCGGTCAGCGCCGCCGCGGTGCCCGCCACCTGCCGCAACGACCCGCCGCGCGCCCGCGCCAGGGTGAGCGTGTGGTCCATCCGGTCGGCCAGCAGCCGCACGGCCAGCACGATCACCCCCAGCGCCACCGCCAGCAGCCCGCCCAGCACCAGGTACATCACGGTCTGCGCGGTGGCCAGCGCGGCCAGGAAGTCGCCGAGCAGCTTGGGCAGCCCGGTCTCCAGGTGGTAGGGGGTGCCCGTCGACTGCAGCGTCACCACCCGGCCGAAGTCGGCGACGGCGGTGCCGAGGTCGATGGTGTCCTGCGCGCTCGCCGCCGCGCCGTTCACCGGCAGGACCCAGCGGTAGGTCAGGTTGCGCCCGCTGCCGCTGAGCGCGGTCAGGCCCGCGTCGGACATCAGCGTCGTGGCGTGGATCTCGAGGTCTCCGCCGTTCGGCGGCTGGATCTCGGTGTAGTGGAGGATGTCGGTGTTGTGGCTCCAGTAGCGGTCCCCGGGGTCCTTGGCCTCGAACACGCCGACGATCTTCACGGCGACCTGGTCGTTCTCGCCGAGCACGACCGTCCGGCCCGGCCGCAGCTCCATCTTGGCCGCGGACTCGGCCACGACGCCGACCTCGATCAGCGGGATCGTCGCGCCCTCGTACCGCATGGTCGTGGGCGCGCCGGGCGCGCGGCCCTGGACCCAGCCGACGCGCCGGTCGGCGTCGGACAGCCAGCCGAGGTTGACGTACTGCCCGCCGTTCGAGCCGGTGACCGGCGTGAGCGTGGTCTTGGCGCTCATGTGGCCGCCGGGGGCCACCATCGGCCGCAGGGTGGGCGGCAGGATCTCGCGCCAGCGCCGGTCGCGGGTGACGAACTGGGCGCGCTCGTGCAGGTCCTCCTCCGGCGAGCGCGACTCCACGGTCACCACCAGATCCGACTGCACGGCGGGGGCGCCGGTCAGCGCGCGTCGCAGCGCCTCGTCGAACGACGCCTGCATCACCCTGGGCAGGCCCGCGACCAGCACGCACGCGGTCAGCGCGAGCACGAAGAGCACCGCCATCGGGCCCAGGTGCAGGCGGGCGAGCCGCAGGATCCTCACTGTTCCTCCCGGAGGGCGAGCCCTTGCCTGCGCAGGTTACGTGCCAGCCCGGCGACGATGGCGAACAGCACCGCCGCCACCAGGGCCAGCATCGCCGCCGTGGCTCCCCACGGGATGTCCAGCAGCACGCCGGGGGTGACGGCCGCGGCCTGCCCGGTCAGTACGATGTGCGGCACCACCAGAACGCCCACGACCAGGGCGAGCCCGGTCCCGGCCGCCAGCGACAGCCCGATGACGAACGCCTGCTCGATCGCCAGCAGCCCGAACACCTGCCGGGAGCTCACCCCGAGCGCACGCAGGATCGCGAACTCGGCCGTCCGCTCGCGTGCCGCGACCGCCGCGTTCACCAGGAACCCGAGCGCCGCGAAGATCAGCGCCGCCAGAAAGCCCAGCATCAGCGCCCCCTGCAGCCCGCTGGCCAGCGGGTCGTCCCGCAACGTGGCCGCCAGCTCGCGCTCGTCGAGCGCGGTGACGTCCCACTCCGGCCGGCCCGCGAGCGCCCGCACCGCGGGCCCGGTGTCCGCCGCCGCCAGCCACCACTCCGTGGCGGGCCGCGGCAGCTCCGCGACGCTCAGCCCGTACGCCTGCAGCGTCCCCCAGTCGGCCAGCACGGCCGGCTGCCCCGCGCTGGTCGTCGGCATCGTGTCCACCACGGCCACCACCTTGACCTGGAGGACCTTGCGGTCGATGCTGGCCGGCCCGACCTGCCCGACGCCAAGCTTGACCGAGGCGGCGAGGTCGGCGGTCAGCACGACGGGCAGTGGCCCGGGCGCGGACGGCGGGGCGAAGGCGGCCACGGCGGGGCTCGTCCCGGTCACCTTCATCGTGAGCGCGGGCGCCGCCAGCTCCCGGCCGTCGGCGCTCAGGCCGGTCAGGGTCAGGTTCGCGGGGCCCGGCGAGGTGATGGCGACCAGGCCGCGCAACGACAGCGGGTAGGTGATCTTCCCACTGCGCCCGGCCAGCGGTCGCAGGTCGAGGTCGATCCGGTTGTCACCGGCGCGCAGCACGCCGAGCGGCAGGTCGCGCCAGACCCCGAGCCCGTCGGAGAGCACCAGCCGCAGCGGCAGGTCCGCGTCCACCCGGGCCCGCAGGGTGAGCGTGGCAGGCCGCCCGGGCAGCTCCAGCCTGCCCGCCCGGCCTCCGGCCAGCGCGTGCGACATCTGCCCGACCGACTGCGCCGACAGGTCGGGCCGCAACCGGAACAGCTCGCCCAGCTTGCCCGCCTCGACACCGAGCAGGGCCGCGCTCTCGCCGCTCAGCTCGGTCTGCCCGCGGAAGGCGGGGGAGGCCGCCGAGACGCCCGGCAGCGCGGTGAACGCCGTGCCGCGCCCGAGCGGGCCCAGCTCCCGCCCGTCCGGCGGCCCTGTCAGCCGCAGGTCGGCCCCGGCCTGGTGGCGGGCCTGGTCGGCCTGCGAAGCCCGCCAGGTGGCGGCGGTGGCCAGGGACACGATGCCGATCGCGACGGCCATGGTCAGCAGCAGCGCGGGACCGGCGTACTTGAGCGGGCGCCTGCTGACCTGCCACGCGCCGAGTGCGGGGGCGAGGGTGGGTCTGCGCGAGGTCAGCCGCTCGGCGAGCTTCGAAATGCGCGGCACCAGCCGCAGGCCCAGCATGCCGCCCGTGAGCAGGGCCAGCGCGGGCCCGGAGATGATGAGCGGGTCGATGCCGAGATCACCGGCCGCCGTGGCGGTCACCGGCGCGCCATAGTGCTGTAACTGCCAGATCGCCAGCCCGGCCACGACCAGCAGCGCCACGTCCGCGCCCGCCCGCTGGACCAGCCCGCGCCCGCCGCCGCGGCCGCGCGCGGTCTGCTCCTCCACATATGTGCGCCGCGCGCCCGCCAGCGCGGGCAGCATCAGCAGCACGGCCGCCGCCAGGGCCACGCCGAACGACACGAGGAACGTGCCCAGATCGGCCACGGGCGAAAGGCGGACCCCGGAGGCCCTGATCCACGGCCACTGGTTGACCAGCGTGAGCAGTGGGGGGCCCAGGAACGGCGCCACGATCGCGCAGGGCAGCGCCACCATCAGCGCCTCGCCGCCCGCCAGCGCCGCCAGCCGCAGGGTGCCCGCGCCACGCGAGCGCAGCAGCGCCACCTCCATACGGCGGTGGTCGGCCAGCAGCCGCGCCGTCAGCATGAGCGCGTACGCGGCCAGCAGCAGCAGTTGCAGCACCGGGATGAGCATGGTGGAGCGGGCCACCAGGGACGCGGTGTCGAGCTGGGTGAGCATCTCGGGCAGCCGGCTGGCGGCCACGCAGTTGGCGCAGCCGCCGGCCTTCAGCCGCTCCTGCACCTGGTCGACCGCGGCGGCCAGCGGCCGGAGCTGGGCGGGGGCCAGTGCGCGCAGGTCCGGCTCGGCGGTCCAGGTGGCGTTGACGCTGGTCGCGAAGCGGCTGACGAAGGTCTCGCGCGCCACCATGAGCGGCCCGTACGTGGTGAACTCGCCACGCTCCACGCCCCGGCTCAGCAGTTGCTCGCCGGCCCAGCGCTCGCCGAAGGGGTCGGCGAGCTGGAAGACGCCGACGACGCGGACCTCGACGGGTCGCGGGTCGAGCCGTCCCGTGGTGGTGAACTCCCGGCCGACCTCGAACCCGGTCGCCGCGGCCGCCGACAGCGAGATCGCGACCTCGACCCGGTCGCCGCCCGCGCGCGGCCAGGTGCCGGAGACGAGCTTGGCGTGCCGGTCGAGGCCGTCGTAGCTGCCGAACCTGAGCAGCTCGGGCCGCTCCCGCCGCTCCTGACCGGGCATGGTGTAGGAGTCCGAGCGGAAGCTGGTGGTGATGGCGGGCGGCCTGGTGTAGGCCCTGGCGAGCTCGGCGCGTACGGACCGGTCGAAGCCCGGGAACGTGTCCGCCGTCACGGGGGCGCTGATGGTGGCGGCGGTCTGCTGGTACGAGGCCGTCTCCATCGTCCTGCGGACACCGGCGTCGGCGATGGAGGAGGCGTACATCGTCAGGGCCACCAGCGTGGTGGTCGCCAGCAGGATGGAGCCGAACGCGGCCAGCAGGAGCAACGGCTCGCCGAACGCCCTTTTGACGATCAGCGGCCCCCGCATGTTGTCCCCCTTGCCCTGGTTAGTGCACTTTCGTGCAGGGAGAAGATCGAGGGCAAGGTGATCTTTGCAACGGTGACGGACCCGATATGCCGGTGTGATATCGAAACCGTGACAAAAGGGCGCGCAAACGAGAACGCCGCACCCCTCGGAGGAGTGCGGCGCCTACCCGCCGTGGGCGGATGTTACTTGGCGGCGAGCGCCGCGGCCTGCTTGGCGATCGCGGACTTGCGGTTGGCGGCCTGGTTCTTGTGGATGACGCCCTTGCTGACGGCCTTGTCGAGCTGGCGGGCGGCGGCCTGCTGCAGCGCGGCGGCCTGCGCGACGTCGCCCTGCTCGGCGGCCTCGCGGAACTTGCGGACAGCCGTCTTCAGGGACGACTTGACAGCCTTGTTGCGCAGACGAGCCTTCTCGTTCTGCTTGTTGCGCTTGATCTGGGACTTGATGTTCGCCACGAAGAAGCCTCGGTGAAAGTCTGAGTGATGGATGGGGCGCGCGGGCTCGAGAGAGGGCGCGCCACACACGCAGTTGAACAGGTTACCAATAACTCAGGCGGCTGCTCAAATCAACGCCACCGCGTCATGTATTCTCGCCAGTCCTCTTCGGTGGCGGCGAAGTCCACGTAGAGGGCCAGGCCGAAGCGCTCGCGGCGGCCGTGGTCCGACAGTGCCAGGCGGGCGCCCTCGGCGGCCATCGCGACGCTCTCCGCGTAGTCGCCCCAGGCCGATCCGTGGTCATGGTACGCCGGGGCGCCGACGAAGAGGGACTTGCCGTCGGGGACCAGGTCCAGCGCCAGCTCGGCCTGGCGGACCACGTAACCGCCGTAGAGGGACGGCAGCGGGGTGAAGGAGTCGTAGGTCATGACGGCGACCTGGTCCACCCGGTCCACGACCTGCCTGAAGTAGTCCCCGGACCAGTATTTGTCGTGGGAGAGGACGGCCCGGGCCGCCAGGCGCATGCCGGGGTACGGCTCGATCTGCGGGGTCGAGGTGGACAGCAGGCTGGTGTGCTGCCGGGTCCGCCGCAGCAGGTCGAGGAAGTCGGTGTCGCC
This sequence comes from Nonomuraea sp. B12E4, assembly GCF_039871825.1. NCBI lineage: Bacteria > Bacillati > Actinomycetota > Actinomycetes > Streptosporangiales > Streptosporangiaceae > Nonomuraea > Nonomuraea sp. B12E4. The sequence continues at coordinate 18,989 of NZ_JBDPME010000002.1, forward strand.
GTCGCCGATCGGCTCGAAGTTGTAGTGGATGCCGTCGTAGCCCTGCTTCATGATGGCGGCCACGCCGGCCAGCACGTTCTCACGGGAGGTGGGGTCGTCGAGGTCGAGGCCGTTCTTGACGGTCTGGCCCAGCCAGGCGGAGATGCGGATGGTGGGGAGGTGTTGGTGCATCCATTTCACGAAATTTCGGGCGTTGGGGTATTTAGCGGGATCAAGGCGGCCGTCGTACTCGAAGGGGCCGGAATGTACGAACACGTCCTTGATGCCGGTCGTGCGCAGCCGTACCGCCAACCGTTCGACGTCCTGCTCCGTGCGGCGGCCGTCCACCCACGCGTGTCCCAGCCACAGTGCGTCGTTGCCCGTGCTCTTCGCCCAGGCCGCCGGTGCACCGGTAAACTGGAGACGGAGCGTGGCGGCGAGGAGGCCGACCAGCGCGACCACGATGGCCAAGGCAAGCGCGACCAGGCGCAGGCCGCGGCGGATGACGGTTCGGGTAATCACCCGGGCATGTCACCATGGAAGACTGCCTGTCCTCAACCTTGTCGAAACGGACTTCGGTGCGCACTCAGCCTGGCCAGACCGACCCCGCGTTGATTCGCAACTTCTGCATCATCGCGCATATCGACCATGGCAAGTCGACGCTTGCCGACCGGATGCTGCAGATCACCGGCGTGGTCGACGAACGTTCCATGCGGGCCCAATACCTCGACAGGATGGACATCGAGCGCGAGCGAGGCATCACGATCAAGTCGCAGGCCGTGCGGCTGCCGTGGGACGGCCACGTGCTCAACATGATCGACACTCCCGGGCACGTCGACTTCACCTATGAGGTGTCCCGGTCGCTGCAGGCGTGCGAGGGCGCGATCCTGCTGGTCGACGCGGCCCAGGGCATCGAGGCGCAGACGCTGGCCAACCTCTACCTGGCCATGAACGCCGACCTGCACATCATCCCCGTGCTCAACAAGATCGACCTGCCCGCGGCGCAGCCGGAGAAGTTCGCCGAGGAGCTGGCCGGGCTGATCGGCTGCGACCCGTCCGACGTGCTCAAGGTGTCGGGCAAGACCGGCGAGGGCGTGCGCGAGCTGCTCGACCACGTGGTCCAGACGGTGCCCGCGCCGGTGGGCGAGGCCGGCAAGGCCGCCCGGGCGCTGATCTTCGACTCGGTCTACGACACCTACCGGGGCGTGGTCACCTATGTGCGGGTGGTGGACGGCCACCTGGGCAAGCGCGAGCGCATTCTCATGATGTCCACCAACGCCACCCACGAGACCCTGGAGATCGGCGTCATCTCGCCCGAGCCCAAGCCGGCCGAGCTGGGGTTGGGCGTCGGCGAGGTGGGCTACCTCATCACCGGCGTCAAGGACGTGCGCCAGTCGCGTGTGGGTGACACGGTCACCTCGGTGACCAAGCCCGCCAAGGAGATGCTGGCGGGCTACGAGCATCCGAAGCCGATGGTGTTCTCCGGGCTCTATCCGATCGACGGCGACGAATACCCCGAGCTGCGCGAGGCGCTCGACAAGCTGCAGCTCAACGATGCCGCGCTGGTCTACGAGCCGGAGACGTCGGCCGCGCTCGGGTTCGGGTTCCGGGTCGGGTTCCTCGGGCTGCTGCACATGGAGATCGTGCGGGAGCGGCTGGAGCGGGAGTTCGGGCTGTCGCTGATCTCGACGGCGCCCAACGTGGTCTACCGCGTGATCATGGAGGACGGCACCGAGCACACCGTCACCAACCCGTCGGAGTTCCCGTCGGGCGGGAAGATCTCCCAGGTGTTCGAGCCGGTGACGAAGTCGACGATCCTGGCCCCGGCCGAGTTCATCGGGGCGATCATGGAGATCTGCCAGGGCCGGCGCGGGCAGTTGCTCGGCATGGACTACCTGTCGGAGGATCGGGTCGAGATCCGCTACACGCTGCCGCTCGGCGAGATCATTTTCGACTTCTTCGACCAGCTCAAGTCGCGCACCCGGGGCTACGCCTCGCTCGACTACGAGCCGGCCGGCGAGCAGGAGGCCGACCTGGTCAAGGTCGACATCCTGCTGCAGGGGGAGGCGGTCGACGCCTTCAGCGCGATCGTGCACAAGGACAAGGCCTACGCCTACGGCGTCGACATGGCCAAGAAGCTGCGCGAGCTGATCCCGCGGCAGCAGTTCGAGGTGCCGATCCAGGCCGCCATCGGGGCCCGGGTCATCGCCCGCGAGAACATCCGGGCCATGCGAAAGGACGTGCTGGCCAAGTGTTACGGCGGTGACATCTCCCGTAAACGCAAACTGCTGGAGAAGCAGAAGGAAGGTAAGAAGCGGATGAAGATGGTCGGCCGGGTCGAGGTGCCCCAGGAGGCCTTCGTCGCCGCGCTGTCCACCGATTCCAGCGCCGACAAAGCCAAGAAGTAGGGGTCGGCACCACCCCGGGCATGTCCGTGACGCTCTGTTTTGAGTAGCTATTACGCTGAAAAGCATGGAAGTGGTGCAGACGGCGCGAATGCTCCTTTCGCGGGTCACGGCCGATGATCTCCTTGCCGTTCACGAAATCCACTCCGATCCGCGTACGAGTGTGTACAACCCGGGCGGGCCCAGCCCCGACCTGGAGTCCAGCCGCGCGATGCTGGACCTCTGGCTGGCCGACTGGTCGGAGCGCGGCCTCGGCTACTGGGCCGCGCGGCCGGCGGGCGAGTCGCACGTGATCGGCTTCGGCGGCCTGCGTCGCGCGGTCATGGCAGGCGACGAGGTCCTGAACCTCTACTACCGATTCCGCCCCTCGGCCTGGGGACACGGGTACGCGGTGGAGCTCGCGGAGGCCGCACTCCGGGTGGGCAAGGACCTCGGGACCGTCGTGGCGGTGATCCGCGACATCAACACCCCGTCACGGAAGGTGGCCGAGCGGGCGGGCATGCACAAGGAACGCACGATCCCGTACGGGGGCGTGCCCAACGACGTCTACGTCGCCTGAGCCCCGTAGACCCGGGCTGTTGTGCCCGCGTGCTCTGCCGCGCGGGCGCCTGGGTACTGGTGATCGGTTTCTGTCGGTGGCGGCGGCTACCGTGCTGTTCCGAACACCAGTGCGGCTGGAGGGTGACATGAGTGCTGCTGAGCAATTCGAGCGTGCTGCTGTGCTGGGGGTGGCCGTGGCCGAGGAGACCCGGCGGCTGCTGAAACTCCACATGGTCGCGGACGAGGCCGGGGAGGACGGCATGGTGCTCGTGGACGTGCCCTACCCCGACGCGGCCGTGGTGACGGCGTTGCTGGACGTGGCGGCCGAGTGCTTCGGGGAGCGGGGTGAGTCGGTCGAGGAGACCAGGCAGGCGGCGCTGGAGACGCTGTTGGACCTGGCGGGCTTCGACGGCGAGTCGCAGCTCCGATCGGGCTGAGCCTTGGTCGAGGATCGCGGTGCGGCGGTGCTTCGGGTCGGTGGTGCTGGGGCGGTCGTGGTCAGGCCGGGACCTTCAGGTGCACCAGGAAATGGCCGGCGTGCTCGCCTGCCGACAGCGTTCCGCCCAGTAGTTCGGCGCGTTCGCGCATGCCCACCAGGCCGTAGCCGCCCCCGGGCGAGCCCTCCTGGGCGGAGGCGGGGTTGGTGATGCGCAGGTCGCACCAGGACGGGTCGAAGTCGAGCTCGACCGTGGCCGGGCTGCCGGGCGCGTGGCGGCGTACGTTGGTGAGAGCCTCCTGGGCGGTGCGGACCAGGGCGAGCTCCGTCTCCGGGGAGAGGCGATGCTTGGAGCCGGAGATGCGTACCGTGCAGGTCTGCTGGGTGGTGTTCTCGAAGTCCTCCGCCAGCGTGCGCAGGGCCTCGGGGAGCGCCGGTGGGTCCTCGCGCAGCGCCGACACCGCCCGTCTGGCCTCCTCCAGCCCCGACTTGGCCAGGTCGCGGGCGTGGGTGACCCGGTCGAGGGCCTCGGCCGTGCGCTCCGCGCGGAGCAGCAGCTTGGCGCCCTCCAGATGGACGAGCTGGGCTGACAGCGAGTGCGCCAGGATGTCGTGGATCTCCCTGGCGATCCTGGCGCGCTCGGCGAGCACGGCTTCGCGGGCCTGGGCGGCCCTGGTGGCCTTGCGCTGCTTGGCCGCATAGCTGAGCAGGAAGATCAGGGCGATGCCGAGGATGAGGGTGAAGTCCTCGGTCATGGTGCCTGACAGCAGGTCCGCCACCAGCAGGCCCACCACGGCCAGCACCCCGATGGGCAACGACTGGCGCAGGGGGAAGCGGGTCGCCGCCACGCTGATGGAGATGAGCAGGGCCCCGATCGCCGCGCCGTCCCGAGTGAGCGTGCTGAGGGCGATGGAGAGGAGCACGGTCAGGCTGAGGGTGATCAGCATGGCGCGCTGGTGCGGCGGACCGGGCGGCTGGAGCGGCCTCCACCACGACCGGCCCGACGCCGGTTGCGGGTGGTCGGTGGAGGGTTGGGGTGAGGTCGGTTGCCGGGGGCGGTGGGAGTGCCCGCGGAGGATCAGGCGGTCGGGCTGCCGGAGTGGGGTTCGCAGGGACAGGAACACGTACCCGAGCAGGGTGAGGGCCAGCATGGCGGTCAGGACGGTGATGATGAGGGCGGTGCCGGTGAGGCCCGGCGCGGGAGCCGCCCTCACCTGAGCCACGGTCAGCAAGCCGATCGCCCCCAGCCGCAATGCGGTGGGGACGATTCTGGACGGCGCACGTCTCACCCCACGACGGTATCCGCTCGCCTGCCCGTGCCGGCGAGCGCACGGCCCCGGCGGGCGACGAGGTATGACTGGACGCCGATGGTGATGCCCACGAACAGCAGGATGCTGCCGGCGGTGGGGGCCAGACCGAGGAGGGTTCCAACGTAGAGCAGGGCGAAGCGGGCCGCGATCGAGGCCAGCCAGCCCAGCAGGGTCCAGCCGGTGGCCTTCGACCAGGGGACGCCGGAGCCGTCCAGCCACACGCGTACGGTCGAGGCGCGCCACACGCCGAACGCGGCGGAGACGGCGGCCTCCACGAGGAGCAGGGTCACGCTGGCCGCGAGGTGCCGGGAGTCGATGAGCCCGCCCGGGAGGAGACCCGGGATGAGACCCGCGACGATCATGATGCCTGGGGCGATGAAGACGGCCGGCCGGCCCGTGGGGCGGGCCTGCAACTGGCGGTAGATGACGAAGACGACGGCGAGGAGGACGAGAAGCGAGATTTGTAGGGATTCCACGGGAATGACCGTAGGGAGGCGGGGCTCGCGGCGGATCGGCCCAGGGGTTGACCCGCGCGGATCTCCACCCTGGGGTGGAGACCCCCGGCTGGCGGAACAGGGTCGCGAGAAACGGGTTAGCTGATTACCGTCGCGACTATGCGCATCCTTTCCGTGAATGTGGGCACTCCGGTCGACGCCGAGTGGGCGGGGAAACCAGGGCGGACGGCCATCGACAAGCGGCGGCCACCGGCCGGGTAAGTGTGCTGGCCAACGGGCTGGCCGGGGACGAGCGAGCCGACAAGGAGCACCATGGGGCGCTCAGTCACGCCGTCTACGCCTACGCCGGGGAAGACTACTTCTGGTGGGAGGGCGAGCTGGGGCGGGAGCTGTGCGCGGGGCTGTTCGGGGAGAATCTCACGACCTTCGGTCTCGACGTCAACGGCGCGCTGATCGGCGAGCGGTGGCGGGTGGGCAGCGCGGTGCTGGAGGTGCCGCGCCCGGCCCGGCCTTGATTTCCGCGTGGGACGGTGTGCGGGGGCCGGATCTCGGTGTCGGACGCCCTGATCTCAGCGCAGGACGGCGTACAGGGCCGAGGTGAGGGAGGCGCGTGAGTCGTCCTGGTCGATGGACCAGAGCATCGACCCGCCCAGACCCTTGAGCCGGATGTAGGCGGCCTTCTCCAGCAGCATCGCCGGGTCGTCGTAGGACCAGAACTCGTTGCCGTCGTACAACCACATGGCGCCCGTCCGCAGGTCCCGGTGGCGCTTGCCGGGCTTGGACACCAGGTCCTTGTAGTCCTCCGTGCCCGGAGCCCACTTGCCCGGAGCCGGTCCCGTGGCGGGCTGGTAGAGGCCGTTGCCGCCGCCTGTGACGCCGGTCCAGCCCTGCCCGTACGCGGGCACGCCGACGACGATCTTGCGACCGGGCGCGCCGCGCGACAGGTAGTCGCGCACGGTCTGGTCCACGCTGTACTTCACCGGGTTCGGATCCCGCCGGTCCGTGAACAGGTTGCCGTTGTGGCCGGTCTGCGGCTCCCAGGTGCCGTGCAGGTCGTACCCCTGGATGGTGGCGAAGTCGAGCAGCTTGAACACCTCACGCACCTCGAACCCGGCGTCGATCTTCGCCGCCGCCGCGGGCAGGAAGGCCGAGAGCTGCGCGGCCCGCGAGTACGCGCGCAACTGCGAGCGCAGCTCCGCCACGAACAGTGTGAAGTTCCTCCTGTCCTCGGGCCGGACGATGTTGTCCTCGGCGCCCGCCGAGCCCGGCCACTCCCAGTCCAGGTCGATGCCGTCGAACACGCCGGCCCCCGCGCCCGCCTCCAGCCCCGGCAGGTTGCCGCGCAGCCACAGGTCGATGCACGAGCGCGCCAGCGCGGCCCGGGACTCGGCGGTGAGCACGGCGTCGGAGAAGAACTTGGACCCGGTCCAGCCGCCCAGCGAGATCAGCACCTTGAGCCCGGGGTGCTTGGCCTTGAGCTTGCGGAGCTGGTTGAGGTTGCCGTTCAGGGCCTGCCCGGGCGCGTCGGCGACCCCGTCCACGCTCTGCTCCGCGGGCACCGGCCGCTGCCAGTCCGCCCACGGGTCGGACGAGTAGCAGGCGCCCTCGGCGTTGACGAAGCCGAAGGCGTAGTTGAGGTGCGTGAGCTTGGCCGCGGCGCCCGTGACGTCCACGTCCCTGACGTGGTAATCGCGCCCGTAGACGCCCCACTGGACGAAGTAGGCGACCCGCTTGAAGCCGGTGCGGGCCTCGGCGGGCACGGAGACCGCCGAGAAGCCGAGTAAGAGCGCGAGCGTGATCAGGATCCTCTTCTTCACGGGCGTCTCCCGGGGAACTGAACTTATAGGAAACTTTCCTATAAGTTAGACGCGATCGTAGGTGTGCGGTGCCCCGCCGTCAACGATCCGCGCGACCTCTTCCGGACTCGACACCACCGCCCAGGCGTACGCGGGGGCGGAGAACATCGACAGCACCGCCTCCGCCACCCGCGGGCTGGACGCGGCGGCTGCTGCAGGCGCAGCGCCAGGGTCAGTCCCGAGATCCCCGCGCCGACGATGCCGATGCCCGCCATGTACGCCCCCTCCGCCGTGTGGCACCAGTGGATCACAGGAGGCCCGCAGTTGGGACCCCAAGTCTGGATCGGAGCACTGCCGGGGGACGGGCAAACTGGAGACGTGCCATCCACCCTGCCCGACGGCGATCCCGCGCCCACCTCGGGCGAGCTGCCCGACAGCGCGCTGAGCGGCCTCGGCGAGCGCCCGTTCGGCTTCTACGTGCACGTGCCGTTCTGCGTGACCCGCTGCGGCTACTGCGACTTCAACACCTACACCGCCGCCGAGCTGGGCCCCGGCGCCTCACAGCGGGACTACGCGGACACCGTCGTGGCGGAGGTGCGGCTCGCCCGCCGCGTCCTGGGAGAGGCCGACCTGCCGGTGGAGACGGTGTTCTTCGGCGGTGGCACGCCCACCCTGCTGCCGCCCGAGGACCTGGCCAGGATCCTGGCCGCGATCGACTCGGAGTTCGGGCTGCGGCCGGACGCCGAGGTCACCACCGAGGCCAACCCCGAATCCGTCGACCCCGGCTACCTGGAGAAGCTCCGCCAGGGCGGCTTCAACCGGGTCAGCTTCGGCATGCAGAGCGCCCGCGAGCACGTGCTGCGCGTGCTCGACCGCCGGCACACCCCGGGCCGGGCGGCGACGGCCGTACGCGAGGCGAGGGCGGCCGGGTTCGAGCACGTCAACCTGGACCTGATCTACAGCACGCCCGGCGAGTCCGACGACGACTGGCGGGCCTCGCTGGCCGCGGCGATCGAGGCCGGGCCCGACCACGTGTCGGCATACTCGCTGATCGTCGAGGACGGCACCCGGCTGGCCGCCCGGATCAGGCGCGGCGAGCTGCCGGTGCCCGACGACGACGTGGCGGCCGACCGTTACGAGATCGCCGAGGAGATGCTGGCCGAGGCCGGCTTCCACTGGTACGAGGTGTCCAACTGGGCCGTCTCCGAGGCCGCCCGCTGCCGGCACAACCTGCTCTACTGGACCGGCGGCGACTGGTGGGCGGCCGGACCCGGCGCGCACAGCCACGTCGGCGGCACCCGGTGGTGGAACGTCAAGCACCCCGCCGCCTACGCCCAGCGCCTGGCCGCGGGCGCCTCGCCCGCCCACGCCCGCGAGGTGCTCTCCGGCGACGACCGTGCCGCCGAGCGGCTGATGCTGGAGCTGCGGCTGTCGTCCGGCTACCCGCTCGCCGAGGTGGCGCCCGCCGCGCGTACGCCGGTGGCGAGCGCCCTGGCCCGCGGGCTGCTGGAGCCCGGGGCGTTCAGGTCGGGGCTGATGGTGCTCACGCTGCGCGGCCGGCTGCTGGCCGACGCCCTCATCAGGGACCTGCTGGTCTAGGTGATCATGCGGATGGCGAAGGGATAGCGGTAGTTCTGGCCCTTGGTGGTGGCCATCGCGGCCTGGATGTGGAAGATCAGGGACAGGATCCAGATGATCGGGAACAGCAGGAAACCGATGAAGACCACCATCAGGATGGCCGAGACGACGTAGCCGATGAACATCGTCAGCTGGAAGTTGAGCGCCTCCGCCGCCTGGTCCCTGACGTAGGGGGCCTCGTCCTTCTTCATCAGGTAGATGATCAGCGGGCCGATCCAGGAGACGAGCAGGCCCGAGAGGTGGGACAGCATCGCCATCGTGGTGTCGTCCGTGCCGGGGCGGGGGCCGAAGCGGCCGGGGACGTACGGCTCGCCGTGGCCGTAGCCGGGCGGCTGCGGCCCGGGGCCGTACGCGGGCGGCGGCCCGTAACCGGGCTGGCCGTAGCCCGGCTGCCCATAGTTCTGCTGTCCGTACCCAGGCTGGAGGCCCGGTTGTCCGTATCCGGGCTGGGGGCCCGGCTGTCCGTACCCGGGTTGTCCGTATCCGGGCTGGGGGCCTGACTGTCCATACCCGGGCTGGCCCTGACTTGGTGGTTGCTGCCCATAGCCGTACTCCTGGCCATAGCCAGGAGCGGAGCCGGGTTGCTGACCGTAGCCGGGCGCGGAGCCGGGTTGCCGGCCGTAGGGCTGCTGGCCGGAGCCGGGTTGAGGGCCGGAGCCGTGGTTCGGCGGGGGCAGGTCAGCCGGGGTCACCCGGCGGGTACGGTCGTCGTCCTCGTAGCCGTCGGACGGCTGGGGCGGGTCCTGGCTCATGGTGTCTCCGTAACGAAGTCGATCAGTTCCTCGACCCGGCCGAGCAGCTCCGGCTCCAGGTCCGTGTAGGTCGAGACGGCGCCGAGGATCCGCCGCCACGCGTCCGCGGGCTCCATCCGCCAGCCCAGGGCGGCGATCACGCCCTCCTTCCATGGCACCCCGCGCGGCACATCCGGCCAGCCGGGAATGCGCAGCACGGAAGGTTTGACGGCCTGCCAGATGTCGATGTACGGGTGCCCGACCACGAGCACGTCCGGCGAGGTGATCTCGGCGGCGATCCTGCTCTCCTTGGAACCGGGCACGAGATGGTCGACCAGCACCCCCAGGCGGCGCCCCGGCTCCGGGGCGAACTCCGCCACGATGGCGGGCAGATGGTCCACGCCCTCCAGATATTCGACCACGACGCCCTCGACCCGAAGGTCGTGGCCCCAGATCTTCTCCACCAGGGCGGCGTCGTGCACGCCCTCGACGTAGATCCGGCTCTCCTTGGCCACCCGTGCCCGCAGGCCCTCCACGGCGATCGACCCCGATGCGCTGCGCCGGGGTCCCGCGGGCGCCGCCGCCGGGCGTACCAGGGTCACGGGCTTGCCCTCCAGCAGGAAGGCGGCGGGCGCGAGCGGGAACAGGCGGCGGTTGCCGAACCGGTCCTCCAGCGTGACGGCCTCCTTGTCACAGCCCACCACCGCGCCGCAGAAGCCGCTGTCGGCGTCCTCCACGACCAGATCCTGCTCGGCGGGCACTTTCGGGATCTTGCCCTTGCCCGGCCGACGCCAATTCCCCGCCAGTACATCGCCCTCGTACACACGGGGACCGTAGCAAATCACCCGCCGACCGCAAGGCGCTTGCGGGAGCCGTTCCTGCGTACCAGGACGGCGATCGTGCCGCCGATCGCCACGAGCAGTCCGGCGCCCGGGATCAGGACCAGCGCCGCCAGCCCGCCGAAGACGCCGCCCAGGGCGGCGATCGCCTCGGGGCCGATGCCGTAACGCACATTGGCCTGCTCCTGGTTGGCGCACGTGAGCCGGTAGTCGCCCGCGGCGGGCGCGTTGATCACGAGGATCTGCTCCCACACGTTGCCGCCCTCGGTGAGGGTCTGGGTCCCGGTGGTCTTGGCGAGCCTGGCCTGGCCGGGGCCGCCGGAGATCGAGCACTCGTAGGTGACGGGCGTGTCGCTGGCGAGGTAGATCGCGGGCTTGTCCGCCGGGTCGATCGGCACCGTGACGGTCTCTCCGGAGGCGAACGCCCGGATCGGCGCCAGGCCGGTCACGCTGCCGGTGAACATGACCACGCCCACGACCGTGCACACGAGGGCGACACCCCAGACGAGTGCGATCCACCACAGGCGTGGCCTGACGGCTTTGGGGTCGATTCTTGGGGGAAATTGAGGTAGTTGGCCGTATTGTCCGTACTGAGGTTGCGGGCCGTACCGGGCCGGCGGACCGTATGGAGGCGCGTGCTGCGGGCCGAACTGAGGTTGCGGGCCGTGGCCCGGCTGGGACCCCGGTCGGGGGCCGTACCCGGGCTGGGATCCTGGTTGCGGGGCGTCGCCGGGTTCGGGCTGTTGCTGAGGAGGTTGCTGTTGACCGTGGTCGGGTCCCTGTCCGGGCGGCGGGCCGTACGACGGGGTCTGGGAATCGTCGGTCATGTGCGCAAGTGTGAGGCCTGTCGGTTCTGTGAAGCTAGAAGCAGGATGCCGACCTTGTGTTATCGCACCTTGTGAGTGAGAGCCGTACACTTGGCACTCGGGAACACCGAGTGCTAGTCGACTCGTTTTCCCGAAAGGGACAGAGGCTGGAGGTGAGCACGTGCTCGACGATCGGAAGCTGGCGGTGCTCCGCGCCATTGTCGAAGACTACGTGTCCACCAACGAACCGGTGGGCTCCAAGGCGCTCGCCGAGCGTCACAACCTGAAGGTTTCCCCCGCCACCGTCAGAAACGACATGGCCGCGCTGGAGGAGGAGGGTTACATCACCCAGCCGCACACCAGCGCCGGCCGGGTGCCGACCGACAAGGGCTATCGCCTGTTCGTCGACCGGCTCTCGCAGGTCAAGCCGCTGTCGGCGGCCGAGCGCAGGGCCATCGAGACGTTCCTCGCCGGCGCGGTCGACCTCGACGACGTGGTCACCCGCACGGTCCGGCTGCTCGCGCAGCTCACCAGGCAGGTGGCGGTCGTGCAGTATCCGACGCTCACGCGTTCGACGGTCAGGCACGTCGAGCTCGTGCCGCTCAACGACCGGCGGGTCATGCTCGTGCTGATCACCAACACCGGCCGGGTCGAGCAGCGCGTGATCGAGCTGCCCGAGGTGGTGGAGGACACCCGCATCGCCCACCTGCGCGCGGTGCTCAACGCCTGCCTCGACGGCTGCGGCCTCAGCAACGTGCCCGAGCTGGTCGCCGACCTGCCCGAGCGACTGCCCCTCGAAGACCGGCCCGTGGTGGCCACCATCCTGTCGGTGCTGCTGGAGACGCTGGTGGAGCGGCACGACGAGAAGATCGTCTTCGCCGGCGCGGCCAACCTGGCGGGCGCCGACTTCTCCACCGGACTGCGCGACGTGCTCGAGGCACTGGAGGAGCAGGTCGTGCTCATGCGGCTGCTCGGCGAGACTTCCACCGACACCCCGTCAGCGCTCACCGTGCGCATCGGCTCGGAAAACCCCTATCTGCGCGGCACGTCCATCGTCGCGACGGGATACGGTTCTGGCGACAACCAACTGGCCCGGCTGGGCGTACTGGGGCCCACCAGGATGGACTATCCCGTGACGATGGGCGCCGTGCGCGCGGTGGCACGATACGTCAGCCAGATCCTGGCTGCTTCATAAGAGGTCGATAAGTGGCAAACAGTGACTACTACGCCACCCTCGGGGTGCGCCGTGACGCCAGTCAGGACGAGATCAAGAAGGCCTATCGCCGACTCGCCCGCGAGCTGCACCCCGACGTGAACCCCGATCCCGAGACCCAGGAGCGGTTCAAGGAGATCACGCAGGCCTACGAGGTCCTGTCCGACTCCAACAAGCGCCAGATGTACGACCTGGGTGGCGACCCCTTCGGTGGCGCGGGAGCGGCCGCCGGCGCCGGCGGCTTCGGCGCGGGCTTCCCCTTCAGCGACATCATGGACGCCTTCTTCGGCACGGCGGGCGCCAGCCGAGGGCCGCGCTCGCGCGCCCGCAGGGGCCGCAACGCCACCATCCGGGTCGAGCTCGACCTGCGCGAGACGGCGTTCGGCACGACCCGCGAGCTGGTCGTCGACACGGCCGTGCTGTGCGAGGTCTGCCACGGCGCCGGCACCGCGCCCGGCACCCACCCCGACACGTGTGACATGTGCAACGGGCGCGGCGAGATCTCCCAGGTCACCCGCTCGTTCCTGGGCCAGGTCATGACCTCGCGGCCCTGCCCTCAGTGCGGCGGGTTCGGCAGCGTCATCCGCCACCCGTGCCAGGAGTGCTCCGGCGACGGCCGGGTGCGCACCCGCCGCACGATCAAGGTCCGCATCCCCGCGGGCGTCGAGGACGGCACCCACATCCAGCTCGCCGGCGAGGGTGAGGTCGGCCCCGGCGGCGGCCCGCCCGGAGACCTGTTCCTGGAGATCGTCGAGCGGCCCCACGAGATCTTCGAACGGCGCGGCGACGACCTCCACTGCACCGTCCAGCTCCCGATGACGGCCGCCGCGCTCGGCACCGTGCTGGCGGTGGAGACGCTCGACGGCTCCGAGGAGGTGGACGTCCGCCCGGGCACCCAGGCGGGCCAGGTCATCACCATGTACGGGCGGGGCGTCCAGCGGCTCAACGAGTCCGGCCGCGGAGACCTGCTGATCCACGTCAACGTCGAGACCCCGACCCGCCTCGACACCGCGCAGGAGGAGCTGCTGCGCGAGCTGTCCAGGCAGCGGGGCGAGGAGCGGCCGCCGGGCAAGTTCGCCCCGGGGCAGCAGGGTTTCTTCTCCAGGCTGCGCGACGCCTTCAACGGCAGGTGACGTGACCGTACCGGTGTTCCTGAGCCCCGAGCTGGGCGGCACCGAGCTGACGCTCGGCGGCCCCGAGGGGCGGCACGCGGCCTCCGTGCGCCGCCTGCGGGCCGGCGAGCGGGTCGATCTGACCGACGGGGCGGGGACCGTCGCCGAGTGCGTCGTCCGCGAGGTGCTGAAGGACGCGCTCCGGCTCGACGTGCTCGGCCGCTACGAGGTCACGCCGCCCGCGCCCCGGCTGGTCGTGGTCCAGGGGCTGCCCAAGGGCGACCGGGGCGAGCTGGCCGTCGAGATGATGACCGAGGCCGGCGTGGACGTGATCGTGCCCTGGGCGGCCGCGCGCAGCATCACGCAGTGGCGGGGCGACAAGGTCGCCAAGGCGCTGGGCCGGTGGCGGTCCACGGCGCGCGAGGCGGGCAAGCAGGCCCGCAGGTTCCACCTGCCGCAGGTGACGGAGCCCGCCTCCACCGCCCGGGTCGAGGAGCTGCTCGCGGGCGCGGCGCTGGGGCTGGTGCTGCACGAGGAGGCGGCCGAGCCGCTGTCCGGCCGGCCGTTGCCGCCGGGCGGCGACATCGTGGTGGTCGTGGGGCCCGAGGGCGGCGTCTCGGAGGAGGAGCTGACCCGGTTCAAGGCGGCCAAGGCGGTGCCGGTGCTGCTGGGGGACACGGTGCTGCGGACTTCCACGGCGGGGGTGGCGGCGGCGGCCGTGCTGCTCACCCGTACCGGACGCTGGTGAGTCTCTGAGGCCGTGCTTTCCGAGTTCTGAGCCGTCATGCTGCCGGAGCCTTGAGGTCGTGCCTTCTGAGGCTTAGCGGCGGTTTCCCGGCGGGCTCGTCAGGGGGTCGTGCTGGCGATGTCCATGAGCGGGGAGGCCGCGGGGGCGGGCGAGTCGGTCGGGTGCTCAGGCGGGCAGTCGTCGGGTGGGCAGGACGGCGGCTGCGTGGTCGGCTCAAGGGCCGTCGGTGACGACGAGGGCGTGGGTGAGACCCAGTCCGTGGGACAGTCCTCCGGCGGCTCGACCGGCTCGGTCGGCTCGACCATGGGCGTCGGGCACTCGGTGGGTGTGGGTGTGGGCGTGGGTGTGGGCGACGGCGACGGCCTGTTCGTCGACTCCGCCTTCTTGGTGGGCCGCGGCGACTGTGTTCTCGACACCGGCGGGACGCCGACGTGGGACGGCTCGGGCTGCGGGTGCTCCGGCGGCCGCTGCTGGGAACGGGTGGTGGAGGAGTTGGACGGCACCTTGGAGGTCGTCTCGTTGCCGACTCTCGCGGCGTCGGGTGCCTGGTCGATGATCTGGGAACGCAACTCGGGAACGGCCATCACGATCGTTCCCGCCACCAGTACGGCACTGGCCGCGGCCGCCCCCGCCCGCCACCAGAACAGATTGCGGATGCCGCGCCGCTCGATACGGGCACGGATGATCTCCAGTCCGTCCGGCGAGGGCACGACCGTGTCCGCCTCCGCGCGGAGCGCACGGCGCAGTACGTCGCCGTACTCGTCGGGGGGCTGGGTCATGACATTTTCTCCAGGACGGATCGCAAGGCGGCCATACCGCGTGCCGTGTGGCTCTTGACCGCGCCCTTGCTGATGCCCATGGCATGGGCGATCTCGGCTTCGGACAGATCACCGTAGTAACGCAGAACCAGTGCTTCTCTCTGTCGGGTGGGCAGGGCGCGTAACGCCTCGATGACGGCAGAGCGTTCCAGCTCACCGATCGCCCCATTCTCGGCGCTCGGGGCGTCCGGCAGACCCTTGGGAGCGTACTTCTCGACGACCGCGCGGTGACGCAGCACCGAACGGGACCGGTTGACAACGGATTGACGCAGGTAGGCAAGTGCTTTGTCGGGGTCGCGCAATCGCCGCCAGGCGCCGTGGATGGCGACGAACGCATCCTGCACGACTTCCTCAGCGGTCGCTATATCGCGCACCAGCAACACAGCGAGACGCACCAACGACCGGAAATGCGCACTATAGAGCGCAGTCACGGCCATGTCGGCATCCCACCCGACCGGCACCGCCCCCATTGACCTGTCGGCCAGGAGGGTTTCGGTGGTCACATCAGTGGGACGCGCGGCCTTCCCAGAGGGTTTACGCTGTTCCGGTTCTTGAGGTTTCCCCGGTTCCTTAGGGTGCATTACCCAGTCGTGTCCTCGCCAGGTGGCCCTCGCCCGACCCTGAATCGTCTGTTTTTTTGCTGAAGTGTCGCACACTCACCCTAACCGCGTGGATCTTCCCACGCACGACACAGAGGATTACCGATTCGCAACGGACTGCCGATGTCACCGTGGTAGATAGGGTGCCAGTTGTGAGCGACTGTCTCTTCTGCAAAATCGTGGCCAAGGAAGTGCCCGCGGAGGTCGTCTACGAGACCGACAGGGCGCTGGCGTTCCGCGACATCAACCCACAGGCCCCCACCCACGTACTGGTCATTCCCAAGGAGCACCACGCCGACGCCGCCGCGCTGGCCCGGGCCGACCAGGGGCTCGCCGACGCGGTGCTGCTGGCCGCGCACGCCGTGGCCGAGCAGGAAGGCGTGGCCGACGGCGGCTACCGGGTCGTCCTCAACACCGGCCCCGGGGCCGGCCAGACCGTGTTCCACGTGCACGCCCACGTGCTGGGCGGGCGCCCCCTGACCTGGCCGCCCGGCTAGCCGTGCCCGTGCGGGCCGCACGGGTGATATTGGCGCGAGCAATCAGCCTGGTCCCGGCTACGATGGGCTGAGAAGTACACCGAAAGAGACCCGGGAGGCATCAGGCCGCTGGCCTGCCCATGTCCGAACTACACGAATCCCGACGCTCAGCACCTCCCTCGCGCACTCAAGCCAAGGTGCTGATCCCGGACGAATACCCGATGGTCAGCCTCCTGGGCTCCCGTGACGAGCTGCTGCGCGTCATCGAGGGGGCCTTCAGGGCCGACATCCATGTACGGGGCAACGAGATCACCGTCACCGGCTCCCCCGACGAGAGCGGCACCGTGGTGCGCCTGTTCGAGGAACTGGTCGAAGTGCTGCGCAGCGGTGGCGAGCTCACCCCCGACGCGGTCGAGCGCAGCATCGCCATGCTCCGCATGACCTCCGACCGTCCCGCCGAGGTGCTGTCGCTCGACATCCTCTCCTCACGCGGGCGGACCATCCGGCCGAAGACCGTCAACCAGAAGCGCTACGTCGACGCGATCGACAAGCACACGATCGTGTTCGGCATCGGACCGGCGGGCACCGGCAAGACCTACCTCGCGATG
This sequence comes from Nonomuraea sp. B12E4, assembly GCF_039871825.1. Classification (NCBI taxonomy): domain Bacteria; kingdom Bacillati; phylum Actinomycetota; class Actinomycetes; order Streptosporangiales; family Streptosporangiaceae; genus Nonomuraea; species Nonomuraea sp. B12E4. The sequence goes on from NZ_JBDPME010000002.1 coordinate 35,498, forward strand.
GCCAAGGCCGTGCGCGCGCTGCAGGAGAAGCGGGTCAACCGGATCATCCTGACCCGCCCGGCCGTCGAGGCCGGCGAGCGGCTCGGCTTCCTGCCCGGCACCCTCTACGAGAAGATCGACCCCTACCTGCGGCCGCTCTACGACGCGCTGCACGACATGATCGACCCCGACTCCATCCCCAAGCTGATGGCCGCCGGCACCATCGAGGTCGCCCCCCTCGCCTATATGCGTGGTAGAGCCCTCCCAAATGGGACAGGTGTGCTCACACCGGACGGGTTCCGCTCCATCGGAGAGTTGGAAGTCGGTGACCTCGTCATCGGGTCCAACGGCGAGCCGACTCCTGTGCTCGGGGTTTATCCGCAGGGCGAAAAGAAGATCTACCGGCTCTACAGCCAGGACGGCGCCTCGGTGCTCGCCTCCGAAGACCATCTCTGGGCTGTGCGCACTCGCGACGACGCCAATCGGGGAAAGCCGTGGCGGGTGCTGGAGACGAAGGAGATGATCGGTGACCTGCGGACGGCGCACTACCGCAAGTGGGAGTTGCCGCTGCTGAGCGCGCCGGTCCGCTTCCCGGAGCAGGCGGTCCCCATGGATCCCTATGCGCTCGGCCTGCTCTTGGGCGACGGCTGCGTCACCGGGACGACCACACCGAGTTTCGCCACCAACGACCCGGAGCTCGTCGAGGCGCTTGAGCGTTCTCTCCCTGGCGTGCGGGCGAGGTGGAGAGGCGGGCCCGACTATGTGCTCAACCGGGTGAGACAGCCCGGTGACAGCATGACGATCGCCAATCCGATCACTGACGTCATGCGGCGGCTGCAGCTTTCCGGGTGCGGATCGCACACGAAATTCGTTCCCGAGGTCTATCTCCGCAATACGCCGGAGGTGAGACTCGCGGTGCTGCAGGGTCTGCTCGACGCCGACGGGGGTCCTGTCGCCCAGCAGGACCGCACATGCAGGATCCAGTTCGCCACGGTGTCGCCACGGCTTCGTGACGATGTCGTCTTCCTGGTCCAGTCCCTCGGCGGTGTGGTCTACTGGCGCACGCGTCCGGCGGGAGGGCGTAAGCCGGGCCTGGCGAGGGGGAGGCAGGTCCGCCACCGCCATGACGCACATGTTCTCGACATCCGGCTGCCGGAGGGCATCGAGCCGTTCCGGTTGTCGCGGAAGGCGGAGATCTACAAGGCGTACGGGGGCGGTCGTCCCATGCGCTTCGTGGACCGCATCGAGTCGCGTGGCACGGCGGAGTGTGTCTGCATCCAGGTGGCGGCGGAGGACTCGCTCTATGTCACCGAGGACTTCCTGCTGACGCACAACACGCTCAATGACGCTTTCATCATCCTCGACGAGGCGCAAAACTCCTCGGCCGAGCAGATGAAGATGTTCCTGACCAGGCTCGGGTTCAACTCCAAGATCGTGGTGACCGGTGACGTGACGCAGGTCGACCTGCCTGCGGGGACGCTGAGCGGGTTGCGGGTGGTGCAGGAGATTCTCGACGGCATTCCCGACATTCACTTCGCGCGCCTGTCCAGTGCCGATGTGGTGCGGCACAAGCTGGTCAGCGACATCGTCGACGCCTACGGGCGCTACGACGCGCTGCAGGAGCCCAAGCGTCTCCAGCAGCAACGGGGGAAACGACGGGTGAGCGAACATGAGCATTGAGATCAACAACGAGTCGGGGGTCGGGGTCGACGAGGAGCGGCTCGGCGCGCTGGCGGCTCATGTGCTCCGTGAGATGGGCATCAATCCGCTGGCCGAGCTGTCCGTCGTCGTGGTCGACGAGGACGCCATGGCCGAGTTGCACGAGAAGTGGATGGGCGAGCCGGGCCCGACCGACGTGCTGGCGTTCCCGATGGACGAGTTGCGTCCGGGCGGGGGCGCGCGCGGCGACGCGGAGAGCCCGGCCGATCCGGCGCTGCTCGGTGACGTCGTGCTCTGCCCGCAGGTGGCCGCCAGGCAGGCGGAGGAGGCGGGGCACAGCGCCACGGACGAGTTGGAGTTGCTGTGCACGCACGGCATCCTCCACCTGCTCGGCTACGACCATGCCGAGCCCGAGGAGCACAAGGAGATGTTCGGACTACAGGCCCGGCTCCTGGAGTCGTGGCAGGGGGTGCGCGACCCGCGGTGAACGCCTGGTTGCTGCTGGCCATCGTCCTCGTGATCATCGGTGGCCTGATCGCCGGGGCGGAGACGGCACTGACGCGCATCTCCAGGGTGCGCGCCGAGGAATACGTGCGCGACTCCAGGCGGGGGGCGGCGCGGCTGCGGGCCATCGTGACCGATCCGCCCCGCTACCTCAACCTGCTGTTGCTGCTCAGGCTGAGCTGCGAGCTGGTGGCCACGGTGATCGCGACGCTGCTGTTCATCGACCTGCTCAACGACCAGGGCTGGGCCTATGTGTGGGCGGCCGTCGTGATGATCGTGATCAGCTATGTCGTGGTCGGGGTCATGCCGCGTACGCTGGGCCGTCAGCACGCCGAGCCGGTGGCGCTGGCCAGCGCCCCGATCGTCTACGGCCTGACCCGGATCTTCGGCCCGCTGCCCAAGCTGCTCATCCTGCTGGGCAACGCCCTGACGCCTGGCAAGGGGTTCCGCGACGGGCCGTTCACCTCTGAGGCCGAGTTGCGTGACCTGGTCGACCTGGCCGAGGAGCGCAGGGTCATCGAGCCAGACGAGCGCGAGATGATCCATTCGGTCTTCGAGCTGGGTGACACACTGGTGCGCGAGGTCATGGTGCCGCGCACCGACATGGTCTACATCGAGCGGGGCAAGACCATCAGCCAGGCCCTGTCCCTGGCGCTGCGCAGCGGGTTCTCCCGCATTCCGGTGGTGGGCGAGAACGAGGACGACGTCATCGGCATCGCCTACCTCAAGGACATCGCCCGCAAGATCCATGAGACGGGGGAGGGCGGCGGCAAGGAGACGGTCGAGTCGATCATGCGTTCGGCGGCTTACGTGCCGGAGAGCAAGCCCATCGACCAGCTCATGCGTGAGATGCAGGCGCGCCAGATCCACATGGCCATCGTCATCGACGAATATGGCGGCACCGCCGGCCTGGTCACCATCGAGGACGTGCTGGAGGAGATCGTCGGCGAGATCACCGACGAATACGACCAGGAGGCGCCGCGGGTGGAGTCCATGCCGGACGGCGCCCTGCGGGTGACGGCCCGGATGCCGGTGGACGAGCTGGCCGAGTTGTTCCACGCGGAGATCGAGGTGGACGACGTGGAGACCGTGGGCGGGCTGCTGGCCCACGCGCTCGGGCGGGTGCCGATCGCGGGTTCGCACGCGGAGGTGGCCGGGCTCACACTCACCGCGGAGAGCCTGGCGGGGCGCCGCAACCGCATCAGCACCGTGGTGGTCCGCCGGATCATTCCGCCCGAGGACGAAGTCGTGCCGGCGGCCGCCGAACGCGAGTGAACCGCCGGGCGGTCGCTTGCGGGTGGATCGTTGGGTGGACAAATGAGGCAGGTGCCCGCAAGCGTTCTACAAGCGATCTGCAACCCGGGTCCGGCACTCTCTAATCACGACATCCAGTGCGGTGGGTGTCACAAAGGAGCGACCGAAGGCCGGGTGGGGTTCGCGGCGGACGGTCGCTCCTGGGGGGAACGAACAGCGTCCCGGCCGGGGCGTTGGTCGGCGTAAAGGGTGTTCTCGTCCGGATAACCGGGTGAGAGCACCCTTTTTGCGTATTGGTGGGAACCTCGGTGGATTTCCACATTCGTCGGCGGGGGAGGCTGCGATCCAGGGGGGATCATGAATCGCGAGATCATCGCCTGCGGGATGCTGGCCTGCGCCCTGACCGGATGTGGTGGCGGGGAGACGGCGAGCGTGCTCGACGCGCACGCCACGGCTCAGTTGCGCGCCGTGCTGAGCAGGGAGCCCCGGCTGCCCGACGGTTTCACGGTCAGGCCGGATCAGGCGTGGCGGGTGCCGTTCGGGCAGGCGGACCGCAACTGCCGGGCCATGCTGGAGCCGGCCGGCGGCCAGGCGCCCGGCCGGGAGCTCACCGCCCAGGCGGCGGTCACCTACCGCGGCGATGGGCTGGGGGAGCAGGCCGGGGTGGGGCTGGCACGCTACGCGGGCGACGCGGCCGAGGACCGGCTCGACGACCTGGCCGAGGCGCTGGAGTCGTGCCGGATGGTACGCGGCCCGGACGGCACCGACCTGCGGCCCCAGGAGCTGGAGATCGAGGGCACCTGGGACGAGGCGGTGGCCGCGCGGCTGCAGGGCCGGCTGAACGGCTACCCGTACACCATGGACGTCGTGCTGTCCCGGGTGGACGACACCCTGGTGTCCGTGGTGCACACGGGCATGGACGCCGTGGATACCGGCCGCACCCGCGACGTGGTCGAGGCGGTCATTTCGATGGCCACCGCTTAACCTATGAGCCGTGACGACACTCGATCCTGAAGACAGCAAGATCATCACTCTGGCCCGGTCGACCCGGGCCCGCAACGGCTCCGCGGAGGGGGCCGCTGTCCGCGACGAGACCGGACGCACATATGCGGCCGCGAACGTCGCGCTGGAGTCGCTGACCCTGTCGGCGGTGCAGGTGGCGGTGGCCATGGCGGTCTCCAGCGGGGCGCGCTCCCTGGAGGGCGTGGCACTGGTGACCGAGGGCGAGCCGAGCCCCGCCGACACGGCCGTGGCCGCGGAGCTGGGCGTCAAGACGCTGCTCGTGGCCGGCCCCGACGGCACCTTGCGGGGCTGACATGCCGATGTCGCCGTTTCTGGCGAAATTGCGGGAGAAGGTCGGTTCTGAGCTGATCATGCTGCCGTCCGTGTCGGGGTTCGTGTTCGACGGGGACGGCCGGGTCCTGATGGCCTCGCACGGTGACGTGCACCGCTGGGCGGCCCCCGGCGGCGGCGTGGACCCGGACGAGCGGCCCGAGGACGCCGTGGTCAGGGAGCTGCAGGAGGAGCTCGGCATCGACGTCGAGGTACGCGGCCTGATCGGCGTCTACGGCGGCCCCGCCTTCCGCACGGTCTACCCGAACGGTCACCAGGTGGGCTACGTCATCGCGGCCTACGGTTGCGTGATCGTCGCGGGCGAACCGAAGCCGGACGGCGTGGAGATCAACGACTATCGATGGGTGTCGGAGGAGGAGCTCGCGGGCCTGCGTACGACGGCGTGGACGCCGCTGGTGGCGCCCCAGGCGTTCGCGTGGTGGCGTGCCCATGCCGGTTGATGGGCCAGAATGCAGTATGTGACTTCGCCAGACAGCCATCGCGCCGGATTCGCCTGCTTCGTGGGAAGGCCGAACGTCGGCAAGTCCACGCTGATGAACGCTTTGGTCGGCACGAAGGTGGCGATCACCTCCTCCAAGCCGCAGACGACCAGACGCGCCATCAGGGGCATCGTGCACCGGCCCGACGCCCAGCTCGTCATCGTGGACACGCCGGGGCTGCACCGCCCGCGCACGCTGCTCGGCGAGCGGCTCGACAGCCTGGTGCTGTCCACGCTGACCGAGGTGGACGTGATCGGTTTCTGCGTGCCCGCCAACGAGCCGATCGGCAAGGGCGACCGGTTCATCGCCGACAAGCTGTCGGCGGTCAAGAAGACCCCCGTCGTCGCGGTCGTGACCAAGTGCGACCTGGCGAGCAGGGAGCAGATCGCGGCGCAGTTGCTCGCGGTTTCCGAGGTGGCGGAGTTCGCGGCGGTGGTGCCGGTGTCCGCGCAGTCGGGTGAGCAGCTCGACGTGCTGGCCGACATACTGATCCGGCACCTGCCGGAGTCGCCGCCGCTCTATGAGGACGGGCAGCTCACCGACGAGCCCGAGCAGGTGCTGGTGGGTGAGCTGATCCGGGAGGCGGCGCTGGAGGGCGTCCGCGACGAGCTCCCGCACTCGATCGCCGTGGTCGTGGACGAGATGCTGCCCCGGGAGGGGCGCGACGACCTGCTGGACATCTACGCGCACATGTTCGTGGAGCGGCCCTCACAGAAGGCGATCGTCATCGGGCACAAGGGAGGGCGGCTGCGTGAGGTGGGCACCAAGGCCCGCCAGCAGATCGAGGCGCTGCTGGGCACCCGCGTCTACCTGGACCTGCGCATCAGCGTGGCCAAGGACTGGCAGCGCGACCCCAAGCAGCTTCGCCGCCTGGGCTTCTACGACTGATCGGCCCCGCCGCCCTTCTAGCGTCTGAAGAGGGCCAGGAGCGAGAGCACGACCACCGCCAGCGCGCTGGCCAGCGCGGCGAACCAGCCGAACCTGATCACCGGCTCGATCGACAGCAGATCGCCCAGGTGGAAGGAGACCCGGTCGCCCAGACCGCTGCCACTGCTGACGAACATCACCAGCGCCGGCACCGCCAGCGCCCCGGGAAGGACGGCCAGGGCGGCGATCCTCGGGCGGGTGAGCGCGCCTGCCAGGCCGCACGCCAGCGCCGCCAGCCCGGCCACCAGCGTGTAGACGCCGAGGGTGTCGTCGATGCCGCGCACGTCGTCGGCCACCCCGCCGCCGAGCAGCTCGCTCCTGGCCTCCATGCCGGCCCACGGCAGGACCGCGCAGCACACCAGGAGCGCTCCGGCGACGACCACGGCCAGCGCGTAGCCGCGGCGGGCGCGCGGCCTGGCGGGCGTGGACTGGAGGTAATCGGCCACACGATCACTGTAAGCCGGGGGAGGGCCTCCCACCACCGTACGCAACGGTGTCGTCACCATCGACGGCGGCGCGCTCGCCCCATTCGAGGCGCGAGCGCAACCCGACCGCGTCGGCGGCCAGGGCGGACACCAGCGTGCCGGGGCCGGCCAGCGGCAGCACGGCGACCCCGTCGGCCACCCGTGGCTCCTTGGTGACGGCCGTCAGGAACGTGGTGCCGACGCAGCGGGCCGTCCCGTAGACGGCGGGGGAGGTGTCCAGCGCCGGGTCGCCGACGGTGAACTCCTGTCTGAGCAGCGGCAGGCCGTCGAGGGTGGCGTCGAAGCGGGCGTGGCAGCGGCCCGCGCTCTCGCCGTACCGGCCGAGGACGATCTCCTCCCGCCACAGCACGTTCGCGTCCGGTTCCAGCGTGAGGCGTACCAGGAGGCGGTGCTCGCACCCGGTGGCGAGCACCGTCGGCTCCGGGGTGAAGCGCAGTGTGGCGCCCGTGCCCACCCGGGCGGTGATCAGCAGCTCCGACTCGCCGTCACCGGGCAGGACGAGTGTGCTCGCGACCGAGCCCAGCTCCAGCGTCGTACGCGGGGCGACGTCCACCTCCAGCGCCAGCCGGTCGCCGCCGAGCGGGCCCGCCGCCGTGGAGACGAGGTGCACGGTGTACGGGCCCGTCTGGCGCAACGTCAGCGGGGGCGCCGAGGCCAGGCGCCGGACGACGGTACGGCCGCCGGATGACAGGGCGGTCGCCACGGCGGCACGGGCCCGCATCGCCCGGCGTGATGCCGGGGCCGGTGGTGTGGAGGGCGCGGGCATCAGGAGACGGGGGCAGGGTGGGACCAGGCCGACACCTCGCCGGAGACCCAGGTGGCGACCGTGGTGGCCGTGGGGTCCCGCCTGATCGAGGTGAACATGACCGGCCTGTCGCCGCGCACGGCCGCCGCGTCCCTGGCCATCACGTCCAGGTCGGCGCCGACCATGGCGGCGAGGTCGGTCTTGTTGATGACCAGGAGGTCGGCCGTGGTGACGCCGGGGCCACCCTTGCGCGGCACCTTGTCGCCGCCCGACACGTCCAGCACGAAGATCTGCCGGTCGGCCAGGCCCCGGCTGAACGTGGCCGTCAGGTTGTCACCGCCGCTCTCCACGATCACCAGGTCCAGCGGGCCGAAGCGGTGTTCCAGGGTCTCCACGGCGTCGAGGTTCGCGGCGATGTCGTCGCGGATGGCGGTGTGCGGGCAGCAGCCGGTCTCGACGGCGAGGATGCGCTCCTGGTCGAGCACGCCCGCCCGGCGCAGGAAGTCGGCGTCCTCGGTGGTGTAGATGTCGTTGGTCACCACGCCGAGCGACAACGACCGGCCCAGCGTCCGGCACAGGGCCGCCACCAGGGCCGTCTTGCCGCTGCCGACCGGGCCGCCCACTCCGAGCCGCAGCGCCCGGTCGCGGCCGTCGGGGGCGTGGTGATGGTCCTCGTGGTTGGCGCCCATGTCGCGTGTGTCCTTCCTATGAGACGAACAGCCTGACGTCGGCCGTGGCGTGCCGCTCGGCCAGCAGGTCCAGCGCCGGCGCCGAGTAGGCGGGCAACACCGCCCAGCACGAGCCCTGGCCGCAGTCCTGGTGTGCCGGGCAGGACGTTTGGTGTGTGGTGCGGCGGCTCGCCTGGGCGGTCACCGCGGCGAGGTCGGGAGCGAGGGACGCCAGGAGGCCGTGGACGGCGACCGGGTCCAGGCCCAGGAGCCGGACCGCCGCCGTGGCCGGGCCGCTGACCGCGTGGTAGGCCGCCGCCAGGGCGGCCTCCTCCGGGGTGGCGCCCGCCGCGTGTGCCGCCGCGCCGAGCGCGATCGGGTGGTGCGGGTTGGGTGAATCGGCCGCCAGCCCGTCCAGCACCGGCGACGGCCACACGCGGCGGGCCACCCGCAGCAGCAACCGGCCCTGCGTCCTGGAGACGTCCCGCTGGGCGGGACTGGCGGTCCTGGCATCCACCTCGGCATCCAGCAGCCCCCATCCCGAGGCACCGGAGGGCTCTCCCGAGTCCGGCGCTTCAGGTGGCTCGGCGCTGAGCGTCTCCCGGATGGGTGGCGGTTCGGTGGCGGGGGTCGAGCGCGCCGGTGTGGCGGTGGTGGCGGCCTGAGCGAGGGTGGCCGTGGCGGCGTGGGTGCAGGCGGCGGCCGTGAGGGCGGCTGTGACCGTGCCCGTGGTGTGCAGGCGGCCCCTCAGGAAGGCCGCCAACGTGGGGACGTCGTGGACGGCTCCCGAGGCGATGGCCTGTTCGGTGCCGCCGGAGTGGGCGTGGCCGCCGGCCGGGAGGCGGGAGTCGGTGAGGAGCAGCAGGGCCGGGTGCATCAGAACAGGAAGTAACGCTGGGCCATGGGCAGGCTGGTGGCGGGGGCGGGCTCGATGAGGTCGCCGTCGATGCGGACCTCGAACGTGTCGGGTGCCACCTCGATCCGGGGTGTCGCGTCGTTGAGGGGCATCGTGGACTTCCCGCGTTCGCGTACGTCCTGCACCACGGCCAGCCGGCGGCGTACGGCGAGCCGGTCGGCGAGACCGGACTCCAGCGCCAGGGGAGAGACGAAGTGCAGGGAGGTGGCCGCGGCGGTGACCGGCGTGGCGCCGAACATGGGACGGGGGAGCACCGGCTGGGGCGTGGGGATGGAGGCGTTGGCGTCGCCCATCTGGGCCCAGGCCACCACGCCGCCCTTGAGCACGAGGTCCGGCTTGACCCCGAAGAAGGCCGGGTCCCACAGGACGAGGTCGGCGAGCTTGCCGTGCTCGACGGAGCCGATCTCGGCATCCAGCCCATGGGCGATAGCCGGACATATCGTATATTTCGCGATATATCGCTGGGCGCGCAGGTTATCCGCGGGCCCGTCCCCCAGCACCCCCCGCCGCGCCTTCATGACGTGCGCCGTCTGCCACGTACGGATGATCGTCTCGCCGATCCGCCCCATCGCCTGCGAGTCCGACCCGATGATCGAGATCGCCCCCAGGTCGTGCAGCACGTCCTCGGCGGCCATCGTGGCGGGCCTGATGCGGGACTCGGCGAAGGCCAGGTCCTCGGGGATCGACGGGTTGAGGTGGTGGCAGACCATCAGCATGTCGAGGTGCTCGTCGAGCGTGTTGACGGTGTGCGGCCGGGTCGGGTTGGTGGAGGAGGGCAGGACGTTGGGGTAGGAGGCCACCCGGATGATGTCCGGCGCGTGCCCGCCACCCGCCCCTTCCGTGTGATAGGCGTGGATCGTCCGGTCCCCGATGGCCTTCAGCGTCGACTCGAGAAACCCGGCCTCGTTCAGCGTGTCGGTGTGGATGGTGACCTGCACCCCGGACGTTTCGGCCACGCTCAGGCAGGCGTCGATGGCGGCCGGCGTGGTCCCCCAGTCCTCGTGCAGCTTGAACCCCGAGGCCCCGGCCCGCAACTGCTCCAGCAGCCCGTCGGCGCTGACGGTGTTGCCCTTGCCGAGCAGCGCGAAGTTCAGCGGGTACGCGTCCAGCGACTCCAGCATCCGGCCCAGATACCAGGCCCCGGTGACGGTCGTGGCCTTGGTGCCCTCGACCGGCCCGGTGCCGCCCCCCACGATCGTGGTGACGCCGGACCCGATGGCCTCCTCCAGCAGTTGCGGGCAGATGAGGTGGACGTGGGAGTCGACGCCCCCGGCGGTGAGGATCTTGCCGTTGCCCGCGAGCACCTCCGTGGACGGGCCGATGACCACGTCCACGCCGTCCATGGTGTCGGGGTTGCCGGCCTTGCCGACGGCCTGGATGCGGCCGTCGCGGACGCCGACGTCGGCCTTGACCACCCCCCAGTGGTCGAGGATCACCGCGCCGGTGATGACCAGGTCGGCCGCGCCCTCCGCGCGGGTGGTCCTGGCCTGCCCCATGGACTCGCGTATCACCTTGCCGCCGCCGAACACCGCCTCGTCGCCGGGCCCCGCCGCCCCCATCGACCGGTCCTCGGTGACCTCCACGAACAGGTCGGTGTCGGCCAGCCGGATCCGGTCGCCGACGGTGGGCCCGTAGAGCGCCGCGTATCGGGCGCGCGAGATCCGAGCTCCGTCATACATCGAGCGGCCCCGCCCACTCCGGCCGCAGGCCCGGCACCACCCGGTGACCCGCGATCGGCACCAGGGTCACGTCCCGTTCGACGCCCGGCTCGAACCTGACCGCCGTCCCGGCCGGCACGTCCAGCCGCATCCCCCAGGCCGCCTTCCGGTCGAACTCCAGCCCCGGGTTGACAGCCGCGAAGTGGTAGTGCGACCCCACCTGCACCGGCCGGTCGGCCGTGTTGACCACCCGCACCGTCACCCGCTCGCGCCCGGGGTTGAGCGCCAGGGTGCCCTCGGGGTGCAGGTATTCGCCGGGGATCACGGGATCGGCCTGTGCACGGTGACCAGCTTGGTGCCGTCCGGGAACGTGGCCTCGATCTGCACGGTGTCCAGCATCTCCGGCACTCCCTCCATGACGTCCTCCCGGCCGAGCACGGACCGGCCGGCCTCCATCAACTCGGCCACGGTGCGCCCGTCCCTGGCTCCCTCCATCAGGAACGACGCGATGACGGCGGTGGCCTCGGGGTGGTTGAGCCGCAAGCCCCTGGCCCGCCGCTCGCGCGCCACCCCGGCGGCGACGTGGATGAGCAGCCGCTCCTGCTCGTGTGAGGTAAGCCGCATGGCCGGACCATAGGAACCGGCCGTTTCCACGCTGTTGCCGGGCGATGTCGTGTTCGTTTCGCGCTGCGGCGAACCGCCGTATGTCGGGTTTTGTGCGTTTGTGAATAGTTGGCAATGGCCAATTAACATCCGGGATCTCCCCGGGAAATTTCGCGGAGTCACCTTTCTCGCAGTACCGGTCGGCAGGAAGGAACCCGCCGTGCGCATCCCCCGCCCGATTCTCTCCGTACTGCTCGCCTTACCCCTCGTGGCCTGCGGGTCCGGCGCCGGGACCGCCGCCGACCCCAACGCGATCAAGGTCGGGCTCCTGCACTCGCTCAGCGGCACCATGGCGATCAGCGAGGTCACCGTGCGCGACGCCGAGCTGCTGGCGATCGAGGAGATCAACAAGGCCGGCGGCGTGCTGGGCAAGAAGCTCGTCCCCGTGGTGGAGGACGGCGCCTCCGACTGGCCCACGTTCGCGGAGAAGGCCACCAAGCTCATCCGCCAGGACAAGGTCGCCACCGTCTTCGGCGGCTGGACCTCGGCCAGCAGGAAGGCGATGCTGCCGGTCTTCGAACGCCACAAGGCGCTGCTGTGGTATCCGGTGCAGTACGAGGGCCTGGAGAGCTCCCCGTACATCTTCTACACCGGCGCCACCACCAACCAGCAGATCATCCCCGGCCTGGACTACCTGAGGGAGCAGGGCGAGAAGTCGCTGTTCCTGGTCGGCAGCGACTACGTCTTCCCGCGTACCGCCAACAAGATCATCAAAGCGTACGCGGCCGCGAACGGGATGACGATCCTCGGCGAGGAGTACACGCCGCTCGGCCACACCGAATACTCCACCCTGGTCAACAAGGTCATGGGGGCCAGGCCGGACGCCGTCTTCAACACGCTCAACGGAGACAGCAACGTCGCCTTCTTCAAACAACTCAAGAGCGCCGGGGCCACGGCGGAGAGCATGCCGGTGCTGTCGGTGAGCATCGCCGAGGAGGAGGTCACCGGCATCGGCGTGGACAACATCGCCGGCCAGCCGGTCGCCTGGAACTACTACCAGACCACCGACACCCCGGCCAACGCCGCCTTCGTCAAGGCGTACAAGGCCAGGTACGGCGCCGCCAAGGTCACGAGCGACCCCATGGAGGCCGGCTACAACGCCGTCTACCTGTGGGCCGAGGCCGTCAAGAAGGCGGGCACCACCGAGGTCGAGGCGGTCAGGAAGGCCGCGCCCGGCATCGCGCTGGAACGGCCCGAGGGCCTGGTCACCATCGACGGCGAGACCCAGCACATGTACAAGACCGCGCGCATCGGCGTCGTCCAGCCGGACGGCCTGATCAAGCAGGTGTGGGACTCGGGCGAGCCGATCAAGCCCGATCCCTACCTCAAGGGCTACCCATGGGCGGCCGGGCTGGCGGGCCAGTGATGACGGCCTTCCTCAACCAGCTCCCCATCGGGCTGTCCATCGGGGCGGTGCTGCTGCTCATCGCGCTCGGGCTGACGTTCACGTTCGGGCAGATGGGCGTGATCAACATGGCGCACGGCGAGTTCATCATGGCGGGCGCCTACACCGCGTTCCTGATGGGGGATCTCGTGCCGGCGCTGCCGGTGGCGTTCCTGGTGGCCGGGGTGATGGGGCTGGTCCTGGAGCGGGCCGCCATCCGGCACTTCTACGGGCGGCCGCTGGACACGCTGCTGCTCACCTGGGGCGTCAGCCTGGTGCTGCAGCAGCTCGCCCGCGACCTGTTCGGCGCGCCCAACGTGCAGGTGCCGGCGCCCGCCTGGCTGGCCGGAGGGGTGGGGATCCTGCCCTACAACCGGCTGTTCATCATGGGGCTCGCGGTCGCGGGCGTGGTCGCCGTCTGGGTCTACCTCACCCGCACCCGGCTCGGCCGCCGGACCCAGGCCGTGGTGCAGAACCGGCGGCTCGCCGCCACCAGCGGCATCGACACCGGCCGGGTGGACATGCTGACGTTCTTCATCGGGTCGGGGCTGGCGGGCGTGGCCGGGGTGGCGCTGACGCTCATCGGGCCGGTGGGGCCGGCGCTCGGCACGTACTACATCGTCGACGCGTTCCTGGTCGTCGTCGCGGGTGGGCTGGGGCAGTTGCGCGGCGCGGTGCTGGCGGCGGCCGGGCTCGGGCTGCTCAACTCCTACGCCGAGTTCTGGTCCGACGCCTCGCTCGCCAAGGTGCTGGTCTTCGCCGTGGTCATCGCGTTCCTGCAGGTGCGGCCGCAGGGCCTGTTCGTGCTCAGGTCGAGGGTGCTCACATGATCAGACGACATCTGCCCTTCGCGACGGTGGCCGTGATCGCGCTGGTGGCCGCCCCGCTGCTGCTGGAGCCGTTCCGGCTGGGGCTGCTGGCGAAATACCTGTGCTACGCGATCGTCGCGCTCGGGATCGGGCTGGCCTGGGGGCAGGGCGGCATGCTCACCCTCGGGCAGGGCGTGTTCTTCGGGCTCGGCGGCTATTCCATGGCGATGTACCTCAAGCTCGCCGAGGGCGGCGGGCTGCCGGACTTCATGGTGTGGAGCGGGGTGGAGGAGCTGCCGGCGTTGTGGGTGCCGTTCGCCAACCCGGTCTTCGCCGTCGGCATGGCGATCCTGGGGCCCGTGGCGCTCGCGCTGGTCCTGGGCACACTGGTGTTCCGGCAGCGGGTACGCGGCGCGTACTTCGCCATCCTCACCCAGGCCCTGGCCGCCGCCATGGTCATCCTGCTCGTCGGCCAGCAGGGCCTGACCGGCGGCACCAACGGCATGACGAACTTCTTCGAGCTGTTCGGCCAGGACCTGGCCGAGGACTCCACGCAGCGCGGGCTCTACCTGGTGGTCGCCGGCGTGCTGGGCGTCCTCTACCTGGCCACCCGGCAGCTCGTACGGAGCCGGTACGGCCGGCTGCTCGTCGCGGTCCGGGACGGCGAGGACCGGGTGCGCTTCCTCGGCTACGACCCGGCCCTGGTCAAGACCGTCACCTTCGCCCTCTCGGCGGGCATGGCGGGGCTGGCGGGCGCGCTGTTCGTGCCGGTCGTCGGCATCATCTCGCCCGCCCTGCTCGGCGTGGTGCCCTCGCTGGAGCTGGTCGTCGCGGTGGCCGTGGGCGGGCGGCACGCGCTGGCCGGGGCCGTGCTCGGCGCGGTCGTCATGGGTTACGCCAAGACCGCGTTCAGCGAGCAGTTCGCCGACGGCTGGCTGTACCTGCAGGGCGCGCTGTTCATCCTGGTCATGACTTTGGCCCCGAAGGGCGTCGTGGGGCTGGCGGGGAGGTTGCGCCGTGCTCGAACTACGTGACGTGCACGTGGTGTTCGACGGGTTCCGCGCGCTCGACGGCGTGAACCTGACCGTGCCGGAGGGCGAGCTGCGCTTCCTCATCGGCCCCAACGGCGCGGGCAAGACCACGCTGATCGACGTGATCACCGGCCTGACCAGGCCCGCGGCGGGCAGCGTCCGGTTCGACGGGCACGACCTGGTGGGCCGCAAGGAGCACCGGATCGTGCGGCTCGGCGTGGGCCGCACCTTCCAGACCTCGGTCGTGTTCGAGGAGCTCACCGTGGTGGAGAACCTCGACCTGGCTGCCAGTTTCCGCAGGCCGCTGTGGTCGCTGGCCAGGCGGCGCCGGGGCGTGTCGGAGGCGGTCGCCGAGGCTCTGGCCAGGACCGGCCTCGAAGAGCTCGCCGAACGTTCAGCGGGCGTTCTCTCCCACGGTCAGCGGCAGTGGCTGGAGATCGGGATGCTGCTGGCGCAGCGGCCCCGGCTGCTGCTGCTGGACGAGCCGGTGGCGGGCATGTCCAGCGACGAACGCGAGCGCACCGGTGAGCTGCTCACCGAGATCGCCGACGACCACACGGTGATCGTGGTGGAGCACGACATGGACTTCCTGCGGCGGCACGCATCGACCGTGACCGTGCTGCACGAGGGCCGGGTGCTCGTGGAGGGATCGGTGCAGCAGGTCAGCGCCGATCCCCGGGTGCAGGAGGTCTATCTGGGGAGGAGGCCCACCGATGCTGTCGGTAACCGGCCTTGAGTCGGGATACGGGAGGGCCCGGGTGCTGTTCGGGGTCTCGCTGGAGGTCGAGCCGGGGCAGCTCGTGTGCGTCATGGGACGCAACGGCGTCGGCAAGACCACGTTGCTCAACACCGTCATGGGCGTGCTGCCCGCGACGGCCGGCACGGTCACGTTCGACGGCCGCGACATCACCCGGCTCAAGCCGCACGAGCGGGTGCGGCTCGGCATGGCGTACGTGCCGCAGGGCCATCAGTGTTTTCCCACACTGTCGGTGCTCGGCAACCTGATGGTGACCGCGGAGGCGGCCAGGCAGCCGCGCGCGGCCATCGACGCGGCCCTGGACGTCTTCCCCGCGCTGCGGCCGCTGCTCAAGCGCAGCGCCGGGCACCTGTCGGGCGGCCAGCAGCAGCAGCTCGCCATGGCCCGCGCGCTGGTGACCAAGCCCCGGATGCTCATCCTGGACGAGCCGACCGAGGGCATCCAGCCGTCGATCATCCTGGAGATCGAGGCGGCCATCGAGCGGCTGCACGCCGAGGGGCTGGCGGTGCTGATCGTGGAGCAGTACCTGGACATCGCGCTGCGGCTGGCCGACAGGTTCGTCATCCTGGACGGCGGCCAGGTCGTGCGCACCGGCGCCGCCGAGGACCTGCACGGCGAGGAGGTGCGCCGCCTGCTCGCCGTGTAGGGACGGCAACCTGCTCGCCGTTCCGCGGGCCGCGGTGCTTCGGCACGGTCGGCGTACGGTCCCCGCCGTCCCCGCCGTCCCCGCCGCGCACCTCGAGCGGTCCCATGATGCGGAATTCCATGCGACCTCCTTCCGCGGTGTCCGAGCGGTCCTTCCTAGGATGCCCAGGCGCGGGCCGTCTTGACGATCTCTTCCAGATGTCCGCTGTGCGCGCCGTGCCAGTAGACGTGGCCGCAGACGCCGCACCGGCCGTAGGCATCGTAGTTGCGCCGGGTGCCCGCCCGCAGCAGGGGCTCGACCTCACCCTTCGTGACGGGCACCAGCTCGCCGTTGCACGCCGTGCAGCGCGTCCACGGGGACAGCGGCGGGGAGAAGCGTTCGAGCAGGTCACGTAGCTGGTCGGCGGGGCGGGAGCCGCGCACGTACGCGCCCAGCCACAGGGCGCGCCGGCGCAGCAGGCCGCGGTCCTGGGTGAGCAGCACCCGGCGCTCGGCGTTGGCCTGCGCCACGAGGGCGGGGTCGTCCATGTCGTTGTGGTAGGCGGCGTCGATGCCGAGCAGCCGCAGCCGCCGCGCCAGCGTGCCCAGGTGGACGTCCAGCAGGAAGCGTGGCTCCGCCGGGAGCTGCTGCGGGCGGGGCACCGGGTGGATCTCCACCACGTCGTCGGGCGCGAGCTGGTAGGAGGGCGACACGCCGCGGCCGGCCACGATCATCGGGCCCACCTCGGTCAGCGGGATGCCGATCGACTCGACGTGGTGGCCCAGCGTGGAGGTGCCGTCCGGGGCCACCTCCTGCCACTCCTGGCGGCGGCTCACCGGCAGGAACATCCTCAGCTCTGAGGCGATGCGCAGACTGGCTGTCACAATGTCCATTCTGTGGCACCGGCTAACGTGAATTCATGCCGATATCCCGTCGCGCCTTTCTCGGGTTCGCCGCGCTGGCGGCCGGGTGCTCGGCCGCCGGGGGCCCGGCGCCGGAGCTGCGGCTGGCGACGGGATCCGTCGGCGGGCCGTACGAGCAGTTCGGCGACCGGCTCGCCGTCGAGTTGCGGCGCGAGGGGCTCGCGGTACGGGTGCTGCGGACGGCCGCCAGTGTGCAGAACCTGGCGATGATGGCCGGCGGGCGGGCCGACGCCGGGTTCGCGCTGGCCGACAGCGCCGACGACGCGGTCCGGCTGCGCCACCAGCCGGTGTCGGCACTGGCCAGGGTGTACCTGAACTACGTGCATCTGGTGACCCGGCGGGGCGCGGGCATCGCGGCGGTCGGGGATCTGGCCGGGCGGGCGGTCTCCATCGGGGAGGAGGGCTCGGGCACCGCGGTGACCGCCACCCGCGTGCTCGCCGCGGCCGGCCTCGCGGCTCCCCCCGAGGTCTCCCGGCTGGCCCTGGAGACCTCGATCGAGGCCTTACGGGGTGGCGGGATCGACGCGTTCTTCTGGTCCGGCGGCGTGCCCACACCCGCGCTGGCCTCGCTCGGCGACATCGAGCTCGTCCCGCTGGAGTCCCTGGTGCCGGTGCTGCGCCGCCGCTTCGGTCCCGTCTACGAGCCCGTGTCCGTGCCCGCCCACGTGTACGGCGGCGCGAAGCCGGTCCCCACCGTGGGCACCCCCAGCTACCTCATGTGCCGTACCGGGCTGCCCGACGACCTGGCCTACACCGTCACCGAGACCCTGTTCAGCGCCCGGGACCGTCTCCAGGCCCCCTCGGCCCCGGGCGGCCGCCTGGACAGCCGCTACGCCATCAGCACCGGCGTCGTCCCCCTTCATCCCGGTGCCGCCCGCTACTACCGCTCTGTCTACGGCTGATCCGGGTACGGCTGGTCGGGTCTCAGCTCCACCACCAGCCCGTGCGGCGCGGCGGGCAGCAGCCGCAGCGTGGCCCCGCACGCCCTGGCCAGCTCGGTGGCGATGGCCAGGCCGAGCCCGCTGCCGGGCACGTTCGCGTGTGCCGCCGACCGCCAGAACCGCCCCGGCGCCTCGGCCCGCTCGTCCGGGCCCAGCCCGGGGCCGTCGTCGGCCACCCGGAGCACCCCGTCCACCAGGGTGACGGTCACGGTGCCGCCCGCGGGAACGAACTTCTGGGCGTTGTCGAGGGCGATGTCCGCGATCCGGGCCGCCGCCTCCGGCACAACCGACATTTCTGGAATCTCGGTCACCAGTCGCACCTTCTTCGCCGCATACACCTCCTCCCACTCACGCAGCCGCGGCCCCAGCGGGACCT
Source organism: Nonomuraea sp. B12E4 (assembly GCF_039871825.1). Taxonomy (NCBI): domain Bacteria; kingdom Bacillati; phylum Actinomycetota; class Actinomycetes; order Streptosporangiales; family Streptosporangiaceae; genus Nonomuraea; species Nonomuraea sp. B12E4. The sequence goes on from NZ_JBDPME010000002.1 coordinate 53,634, forward strand.
CCCTGCCCGTGCCGCCCGCCCCCGCCTCCACCCTGGCCAGCGCCAGCAGGTCCGCCACCAGCAGCGTCAGCCGGTCCAGCTCCGCCAGCGCCTCCTGGAACTCCGTGGTGCCCTCGGCCCGCAGATGCGGCTCCAGGTTCTCCAGCCGTAGCCCCAGCACCGTCAGCGGGGTGCGCAGCTCGTGCGAGGCGTCGGCGACGAACGCCCGCTGCCGCTCCATCGCGCCGGAGACCGCGTCGGCCATCGCGTTGAACCGCTCCTCCAGCCTCCGCAGCTCCGACGGGCCGACCCCCGGGTGCGCCCGCGCGTCCAGCCGGCCCCGCGCGATGGCCCGCGTCGTGCGGTCCAGCTCGGTGACCGGCCGCAGGATCCACCGGGCCAGCCGCCGGGCCACCAGCGCCGCGCACGCCAGCGCCACCAGCGCCCCCGTCGCCAGCGCCGCCCACACCAGCGACACGTCCCGCCTGGCCTGGCCGGTGGGCGCCGCCAGCAGGACCACGCCGGACACCTGCGCGTCCCGGCCCGCCGGCTCGGCCAGCAGCACCGTGGCCGGGCCGAACGGGCTGATCGTGGGCAGGTCCTCGGTCGTGCGGCCGGACAGGGCCAGGCGGGTGGCGTCCCGGTCGTCGGCGTCGAATCGGCCTGCGGAGGCGCGTACGATGCCGTCCCGGTCGCGTACGCGCACCGCCGCCCCGTACAGGTCGGCGTAGCGGGTGATCTCGGCGACCAGCCCCGTGCGGTCGTCCTCCCTGGCCGCCTGGTCGGCCAGCTCCGCGAAGCGGGTGGCGTCGGCGCGGCGGTCGAGCAGCAGGCGGTTCGTCCGGTGCGAGGCGTAGGCCAGGCCCAGCGGCACGGCCAGTGCCGCGATGATGAACACGATCAGCGTGGTGAACGTGACCACCAGCCGGGAGTTCACGCCGTCGAGCCCAGCCGGTAGCCGGTGCCGCGCAACGTCTCCACCAGCCCGGGACGGCCCGTCTTCGCCCGCAGGTTGGCCACGTGCACGTCGAGCGAGCGGGACGCGGACAGCAGCGGGTCGCCCCAGATCTCGTCCAGGATCTCCTCCCGGCCGCGCACCACGCCGGGCTCGCGCGCCAGCATCGCCAGCAGGTCGAACTCCCGCCTGGTCAGCGTCACGAGCTCGCCCGCCACCGCCACCTGCCGGGACTCCAGGTCGATGCGGACGTCGCCCACGCACACCACGTCGTCGCGCGGCGGGCGCGGCCTGGTGCCGCGGCGCACCACCGCCTCCATGCGCGCCATCAGCTCGACCGTGCGGAACGGCTTGACCAGGTAGTCGTCGGCGCCCGAACGCAGGCCGCGCAGCACCTCCCGCTCCTCCGTACGGGCGGTGACCACGATCAGCGGCACCGCCGACACCCGGCGCAGGCGGCGCAGCGCGTCGAGCCCGTCCATGTCGGGCAGCCCCAGGTCCAGCAGGACGAAGTCGACGCCCCCCGCCAGGCGGAGGGCGTCGACCGCCAGGCCCGCCCGGGTGACCTGGTGGCCGTGCCGGGCGAGGGCCGTGGTGAGCGCGGAGGCGAGCCGATCGTCGTCCTCGACCAGCAGAACTCGCATGGCGCCAGGTTAGACGGGAGCGGGCGAGGCGTCCCCGGCGGCCCGCTCCGCCCGCGTCAGCGCGACGTCCCTGGTCTCACGCATGACGAGGTAGACGACGAGGGACACCGCGGCGCAGCCGGCGACATACCAGAAGAAGCCGGACTCGATGCCGTTGTCCTTGAACCACAGCGCCACGTACTCGGCGGTGCCGCCGAACAGGGCGTTCGCGATGGCGTAGGGGAGTGCCACGCCCAGCGCGCGCACGGTCGTGGGGAACAGCTCGGCCTTCACCACGGCGTTGATCGAGGTGTAGCCGGTGACGATCACCAGGCCGGCGAGCGAGAGCGCGAGGGCGCCGGCGAAGCCTCCGACCTGGCCGAGCGCCGTCATCAGCGGCACCGTGCCCAGCATCGACCCGATCCCGAACGTGATCAGCAACGGCCTGCGCCCGATCCGGTCCGACAGCGCCCCGGCCGCCGGCTGCAGGCACATGAAGATCAGCAAGGCGAAGAAACTGACCAGTGTGGCCGTCTCCTTCTCCAGGCCGGCCGTGTTCGACAGGTACTTGGTGAGGTAGGTCGTGTAGGTGTAGTACGCGACCGTCCCGCCCATGGTCAGGGCGATGACCAGGAGCGCCTCGCGGCGGTGTGCGAGCAGCTCCCTGATGGTGCCGCGGGAGCCCTGCCCTTCCGCGCGCTCCTCCTCGCCGTACGCCTCCGTCTCCAGAAGACTGCGGCGCAGGTAGAACACGACCGCGGCGGCCAGGGCGCCGACCACGAACGGGATGCGCCAGCCGTAGGAGTTCAGTGCCTCCGTGGACAGCGAGTTCTGCAGGATGATCTGCAGGCCGAGGCCGACGAGCTGGCCGGCGGTCATGGAGACGTACTGGAAGCTGGAGGCGAAGCCGCGGCGGCCCTTCGGGGTGGCCTCGGTGAGGTAGGTGGCGCTGGCCGCGTACTCGCCGCCCACGGACAGGCCCTGCAGCAGGCGCGCCACCACCAGGACCAGGGCGCCGAAGTAGCCGGCCGTCTCGTATGTCGGGGCTATGGCGATCAGCAGGGCGCTGGCGGACATCAGCGTGACGGTGAGCGTGAGCGCCGCCTTGCGGCCCCGGCGGTCGGCGTAGCGGCCGAGCAGCCAGCCGCCGAGCGGGCGCATGAAGAATCCCACGGCGAAGATGGCGGCGGTGTTGAGCAGCTTGGCGGTGTCGTCGCCGTCGGGGAAGAACGACGCGGCGAAGTAGACGGCGAAGCTGCTGTAGACGAACCAGTCGTACCACTCGACCAGGTTGCCGACGGAGCCGCCGACCACCGCCTTCCACGGCACGCGTGCCTTGCTCAAGGTGACCTCCTGGGGGGTATGGGTGCAGGTCAGAGCCTTTCCCCAGAAGGTTGTTCGGGCAAGGTGCGCCGGGCCAGATCTAACCTGCGCTTAACATGAGCTTTGCCCGCGCCATACCGTGGGCCGTCACTGCGGTACGGCGTTCTTCGCTCCGTTCGAGGGCGAGCTCGGGCCAGAACGCATCGGTCAGTTAGCCCCCGGAAGCCGCGTTGTTCCATGCCCCTTTGTCGCATGGCCAGCTGTTCCAGGCTCTTTGTCGGCAACTATTGACCTCGAGTCCGCACTTCGTCCGGCCTCCACCGTCAGACGCCACTCGTTCCACTCGTCGAAGAGCTCGAAGCCCATCGCCTCGTTGATGGCCAGCATGGGGGCGTTGGAGGTGGCGTTCCAGGTGATGATCCGCTCCAGTTGGGGCTCCCGCTCGCGCAGCCAGAGCAGGTTGCCGAGCTTGAGCAGCAGGCCCAGCCGGCGAGCCCGGTGCTCGCCCAGCACCATCGTGTCCGCCTGCGAGCCCCAGCCGTCCGAGCGGTCGGCCTGGAGATAGACGCGCGTATACCCGGCCGGAGCGCCGTCGGAGTCGCGACGGGCGATCATCGTGTAGCAGGTCCGGCCGGTGGCGGGGATGCCCTCCTCGCGGGCGCGCAGGCGTTCGACGTTGAATGCGGCGTCCTCGAGGTCCGCGTCGCGCGGGGCGTCGTTCATGCCGCCCATCAGGGTGACGAGGTCGGGGAGGAGGCCGGGGTCCGCGGGGCCGACACAGCGCTCCAGGCTGTAGCCCTCGACCCGGGGGAGCAGGCGTTCCAGCGCCGCCCAGTCGGCTCTGCGCAGGTCGAGCGTGCGGCGGGCCTCGACGAGCGAGACCGACATGCCGTGGGTCCGCGCGAAGCGCGCGCCGACGCCGGTGGCGGACGTCTCGGCGAGGAGCAGTCGCCTGCCGTGGGCGCGCATGCGGTCCAGGGCGTGCTCGAAGAGCCGCGAGCCGAGGCCGTGGCCGCGCCGCTCGGGGCGTACGACCAGGGGGAAGATCCAGCCCATGTGGGTGTTGTCGAGCCGGGAGAGTGACAGCGCGTAGCCGCCGGCGACCTTGCCCTCCTCGGCCGCCACCCACACCTCGACCCGTTCGCCCGGAGCGTCGGTGCAGACGGTGTGGCGGAAATGGGCCAGGGAGAGCTTGGGGCCGGGGTCGTCGGTGCTGGCGGCCACGTACGCGTCGTGCAAGCCCATGATGAGCTGGTCGTCGAGATCAACGGGCCGGATGCGCATACGGCCAGCAAAGCGCACGAGCGCGGCGCGGGCCAACGCATTTTCCGCCTACTGGCGGTAGTTTTCCACCTCGCTGGCCGAGCGGGCGCTGGCGCCGTCGGGGTCCTCGCCCGCGCTGCGTCTGGCCCGGCGCTGCCTGAGCAGATCCCAGCACTGGTCGAGGGCCGTTTCCAGCTCCTTGATGCGTGCGTGCTCCTGGTCCGAGGTCAGCTCGCCCGCTGACATCTTGTTCCGTAGCTCGTGCTCCTCGGTGACCAGAGCACTGATCCTGGTGAGTATCTCGTTGTCCCGCATGTCCAAGACTCTAACCACTGCGTGATAGAACACGCCTTATGCCTGGTATCGCGCTATTGAGGAAACCCGGCCCCCATGTCTCGGGGGGCATCGTCACGCACATCGAGCGCGAGCCGGTGGATCCCGTACGGGCGCTGGCCCAGCACGACGCCTACGCCGCCGCGCTGGCCGAGAGCGGGTGGCGGCCGGTCTACGCGTCGGCCGCGGACGAGTTGCCGGACGCGCCCTTCGTGGAGGACGCCGCGGTGGTGTCGGGCCGGCTGGCCGTGCTCACCCGGCCCGGGGCGCCGGAGCGGCGGCCCGAGGTGGAGTCGGTGGCGGCGGCCGTACGGGAGCTGGGGTTGACGGCGGTCCGGATCGCCGCGCCCGGCACCCTCGACGGGGGAGACGTGCTGCAGGTCGGCCCCACCGTGTACGTCGGCAGGTCGGCCCGCACCAACGACGCCGGGATCAGGCAACTGGCGTCCCTCCTGCCGGAGCGTCGGGTCGTACCGGTGAACATGTCCGGCGTGCTGCACCTGAAATCGGCGGTGACGGCGCTGCCCGACGGCACGCTCATCGGCGATCCCCGGCGGGTGGAGCTGCCGGGGCTGCTGGTGCCGCCAGAGGAGTCGGGCTCGCACGTGGTGGTGCTGGGCGATGACCGCGTCCTCATGGCCGCCTCGGCCCCGGAGACGGCCGCCCTGCTCGAAAAGCGTGGATTTATCACGATAAAGACTGATATTTCTGAGTTCGAAAAGCTAGAAGGCTGCGTAACCTGCCTCAGCGTCCTCATCCCGGACTGACGCCACCCAACGCGCCCCTCACCCCCCACCGGCCGCTTGCACCCCACCATCGCTTCATCGCGCCGCGGAAGCTGCCATGACCCCGCCGGTCGGACGGCGGGTCGTGGCCGCGCCACCCGATTTCTCAGCATGTGAGATCAAGGACGTCGTCTCCCGAGACGTCTGGTACCGTCGTCTACATGCTGCGCGGACTCCTGCTTAGCCGCCGCGGCGGGGGCCTCTGAGGCCGGCTCCCTCGCCGCGGTGCGAGTCGTGCGCGTCGGCCGCTTCTTCCCGACCGACGAGGAGCAGGATCCATGACCGCCCAGAAGCCCAGCAGCATGCCCGTGCACCGCTACCAACCCTTCGAGCCGATCCGCCTGACCGACCGCACCTGGCCCGATCAGGTGATCACCAAGGCGCCTCGATGGTGTGCGGTGGACCTGCGTGACGGCAACCAGGCGTTGATCGACCCGATGGACTCCCACCGCAAGCTGCAGATGTTCGAGCTGTTGGTGCGGATGGGCTACAAGGAGATCGAGGTGGGCTTCCCGGCCGCCTCGCAGACCGACTTCGACTTCATCCGGCAGATCATCGAGGAAGGCCGCATCCCGGATGACGTCGTCGTCCAGGTGCTGACCCAGGCCAGGCCGGAGCTCATCGAGCGTACCTTCGAGGCGATCGAGGGCGCCAAGCAGGCCATCGTCCACCTGTACAACTCGACCTCCACCCTCCAGCGCCGCGTCGTGTTCGGCCAGGACAAGGACGGCATCACCGCCATCGCCGTCGAGGGCGCCAAGCTGGTCAAGAAGCTCGCCGACGCGACCGACGTGGACGTACGCTTCCAGTACTCGCCCGAGTCGTTCACCGGCACCGAGCTGGAATACGCCGTCGAGGTGTGCGACGCGGTCAACGAGGTCTGGCAGCCCACCCCGGACCGCAAGGTCATCATCAACCTGCCCGCCACGGTCGAGATGGCCACGCCCAACATCTACGCCGACCAGATCGAGTGGATGCACCGCCACCTCAAGCACCGCGACTCGATCGTCCTGTCGCTGCACCCGCACAACGACCGCGGCAGCGCAGTGGCCGCCGCCGAGCTGGGCTACATGGCCGGCGCCGACCGCATCGAGGGCTGCCTGTTCGGCAACGGCGAGCGCACCGGCAACGTATGCCTGGTCACGCTGGGCATGAACCTGTTCTCCCAGGGCATCGACCCCGAGATCGACTTCAGTGACATCGACGAGATCCGCCGGGTCACCGAATACTGCAACCAGCTGCCCGTGCACCCGCGCCACCCGTGGGGCGGCGAGCTGGTCTACACCGCCTTCTCCGGCTCCCACCAGGACGCCATCAAGAAGGGCTTCGAGCACCTGGAGACCGACGCGGCGGCGGCCGGGGTGCCGGTGGACGATTTCACCTGGGCCGTCCCGTACCTGCCGATCGACCCGAAGGACATCGGCCGCAGCTACGAGGCGGTCATCCGGGTCAACAGCCAGTCGGGCAAGGGCGGCGTCGCGTACATCATGAAGGCCGACCACCAGCTCGACCTGCCGCGGCGGCTGCAGATCGAGTTCTCCAAGGTGGTGCAGGCCCGCACCGACAGCGAGGGCGGTGAGATCAGCCCGGCCGCGATGTACGAGATCTTCCGCGACGAATACCTGCCCAACCCGGGCAACCGGTGGGGTCGCCTCAGCCTGCTGGCCCACCGCCACGATTCCACCGTGGACGACAAGGACCACATCGGCGCCGACGTCCGCCTCGACGGCGAGATCCGCGAGATCGACGGCACCGGCAACGGCCCGATCTCGGCCTTCATCGACGCCATCGCCGGAGTCGGCATCCAGGTGCGCGTCCTTGACTACGTCGAGCACGCGATGAGCGCCGGCACGGACGCCAAGGCGGCCTCCTACCTCGAATGCGAGGTCGACGGGCGGGTCCTCTGGGGGGTCGGCGTGGACGCCAACGCCACCACGGCCTCCCTCAAGGCGATCATCTCAGCGGTCAACCGCGCCTCCCACTGATAACCCTTTGCTTAACAACCCGACCGCGCTCTCTCGATCAGAGAGGCGCGGTCGAGTTGTTGTTGCTGAGGGCGTTTCCCGCTGATTGATGATATGCGCGCCAAATGTAGCACCCTTTCGCCCAATTCATATCAGGAGAAAAGTTTTATTCGGACCTGATCGGCCGAAGGAGACTCCGGGCGGTGGTCGGCAAAACCCTGGTAGCGCGCCAGGGTGCGAGCCGATCAATGAGGAAAGTCGCGCGGCCGCGGGCATCGTATGTAAGAATTAACCGAGCCTGCGGGTCGGAAGGGTCTGCGACGAGTCGCCTCGTGGGTTTTGGAGTTCTTCTGGTCGCCAAAAACGAAAAGTAGGCCCTATCTCTTGCCTACGGTGACATGGGGAGTCAGGAAATTATGGCAAACATCATCGCCGAACTCCTGGACAAGCGCGAGATCTTGAAACATCTGACCGGTATCGCAGATGTCGAGGCCGAGTGGGATCTCTACGGAATAAACGCCGATGCCGACGGGTGGATCGGCACCGGCGCCAACGGGATCCGAATAAACGAGACTCAAAGCGAAGGATACCTCGTCAAATATGAACTCTGGGACGGGCCGCCTCCTCCGCTCGTCTCCTGGGACAGGGCCTGGTCCGGAAACGTACGCCTGGCCTCCGGAGTGGTGTTCGCCGTAAACGGTAATTCCGGTAGCGTGTTCTACGGAGCCGAGTTCGACCTTGGCCGGCGGGACAACGTCTGGCAGGTCAGAATCCATCGCAAGTCCCTGGGTTACGAGGAGTTCACGCCGGACCTCGTTAGCTTCACTCTGCTGAAGCTACAGTTTTGGCTTGCGCCGCTGTAGGCAGAGATAGGCGGAATTCTGGGGGTCGCGAAGGCCAAGTCCACCACTGCCTCACCCGAGGCGATCATCTCAGCAGTCAACCACGCCTCCCAGCCTCCCACTGACCATGACACCCGAGCCCTCATCATGGGGGCTCGGGGGCTGTCAGGTGTGAAGGCTGCAGTTGTACACCTCGCCGTAGCGTTTTTGAGCGATGCGCATGAGTTCGGTCATGTCTTTAATCGCATCCCTGCCTTCGGCGACCTGGGGTAGGTATATGTCGATCAATCGCTCTTTGCTGCCGCAACGGAACTTTGCACTTACTTGGTACGGTTGGTCGGTGAGTGGCGGGTTGGGTAGGTACACGGCCATGCCGTCGCCGAGGTCGGTAGGGAGCACAACGCCGTCGTGCCTGCCATAGACCTTACGCCTGTCATCCATAAGAAAATCCAGATGTTCGCGAGACATCCCGGGCCCCTCCTGCATCCACCACACCTCTAGAGTCTGGGAGGTCGCAGCAGGCACTCGACAGTCGCCGTTCCTCTCATTGCCGTCGTTTTTCTCGACAAGGGATCCGGTGACACCACTGACGAGTCGAAACGCCCGCTCGGGGATAAGGGTACAGACGTATGGCGCGGAATCCACAACCTGCTGGAGGACGGGGACCGGTGTGGAGATGATGTCGGTCTCCGGGGTGCAGGCTGGGGCAAGCAACGTGAGAGCAGCCAGGGCGAGAGGAATACGAGCATGCCTCATTTGCTATCTCCGAAGGAGGAGCGGATATCAAGACCGAGATAGTCGTTCACATCACCTGTTGTGCGGAAGGTGTTTCTGAAACTATCGAGCAGCTCATTGCTTCCGCCAGCTTTGCGGGCCCACTCAAGGAGCTTGCTGTATTCCTGGGGACTCATCTCGACAAAGGGCTTGAGTGTCGGCGGAGTTCCAGCTGCGAAGGGCTGTTTTTCCAGGTCCAGTGAGTCGAGCGAACCCTTGTTCAGCATGGCTGTGGCGAGCATCTGCTCGGCCAGCCTCTCCACCGCCAACCGGTTGTCCCCGAGCGTCCGGTGCGTCTCGTCCAAGCCCCGCCCGTGTTTGGACAACTGCTGGGCGACCTGCTTGGCGATCTCGTCATACGCGGCTCCGGCGACATTGTCGTACGCCTTGCCGACCAACTCGCCGAAGGCTCCGGTGGCCAGTTGGCCCACCTGTCTGGCTCCTGGCACCGGGAGCAGCCCGATCGCGTTGCCCACCATGGTCTTCAGCGCTTCGTCCGCCTTCTTGTCGTCCAGGCCCTGGGCGATGAGTACTTGGCGGCGGATTTCCACGATGTGGCCGAAAGGACGTGCCTCCGCCACGGTTCGATCTGTCAGGAACTGCTTGATGTCGGCCTTGTCGACCCGTCCATCCCCGTCGAAGTCGTACTCCCTGACGTCGGCCTTCGTGAAGCCGAACTGCTCGGCGTTGGAGACGTCGAGTCCAACCGGAGGTACGGTGTCGAGCGCCGCTCGCATATGCTCCGTCTGTGCTCTCACCAGCGCCTCAAAGGCGGCGTCGTCGGCGGTAGCCAGCGCCAGCGCATAGGACATGTCCTTGGCCGCGACCTGGCCGAAGGTCGCATGGTCCAGGAGAAGTCGGGAAAGCTGGTCGATGTGGGCTGAGATTGCGCGGGCGAGTGGGTAGCTCAGAGGTGCGTACCGATTGAATATGTCCCTGTTTCTGATCTCAAGGTTGCCGTTGTCGGCTTTGCCGAAGGCGCCGCGTACCTCGTCGGCGAGGACCTTGGTCATTTCGGCGGCCAGCTTCTGGGAGGTCGCGTCCTGGCCGGTCGTCGCGGTCACCAGCATGTCGTTGAACGGCTTGTGGTCGCCTAGATAGGTGGAAGCGCCCCACCGAGTCGTCAGCAGGTAGTCCAGCACCGACTCCTTCCACCCGGCCGGGGTGTGGCTCAGCAGTGCGTGGGATGCCTCCCGGCTGGACTTCGCCGCGTGGAAAAGATCGTCCACGACCGATGCGGTGGCCTTCATACCCGGACTGCCTGCTTGAACGTCCGGCCTCAGCATGTGGCCCAGGCCGAGAGCGCCGGCCAGATCGACGATGGGGACCTGAACTCCCCCGAAGGCATGGCCCAACAGGTCCTTGCTCGCCGCCCATTGGTCCTTGCGCTGCTCGTGCTCGTAGACGATCACGTCGCGCCCGACGACCTCCATGAACTCCTTCGAGAACGGCGGCTTCCCGTCGTGGGCACGCCAGATGAGAGCCTGTCCCTGGTAGCCCGAGTACGTCGTGCTGCCTGACGCATGCTGGGCCCGGCCCTCCTTCACCAGATCCCTGAGGAAGTCGGCGCCCACGTACGCGGGATTCTTCGGATCGGTTCCTTTGGCCAGAGCCGTGCTCAGCATGGCCAGGGCCTTCTTGCCTTGGCTGGAGAGCTGGGCCACAAGCTTGGCATCTTCGCGGCGCCTGGCGTCGCGCAACTGCGCGGCGAGCGAGCCGGGCAGCCGTGTCACGCCTCGGGCGCCCAGCACGCCCAGGAACGCCTTGACGAACTCCGCGTCCCCAGCTCGCGTCGCATATTTCTCCAGCTCGGCCACTGCCTTGGCGTCCCCGTCCGTGGCCTTCAGGGCGGCACGGCCCGCCAATGTCCCGTCCAGCAGACCCTTGGCGGCCTCCAGACCGTCAGGCATCTCCAGGAAACTCCCTGCAGGCGTGCTCCTGCCGAAGGTGACCTTCTGCCGCTGCAACTCGTGGACCAGTTTCTGCCGCCGCCGCAGATCCTCGGCTTGGGTCGTGACCCGCCCGGCCAACTGCCGCAGCCGCGCCGCCGGAGAGGTGTCGAGCCCGGCGCCTTGCAACTCGCCGTGCAGAGCCCGCGCCAGCTCCTCCAACCGCGTGGCCGCCTCGGTGTGCTTGTTGGCCATCGTGTCGAATTCGGGCTGCTTGACCCCGGTGAAGTCGGTCATGGCGCGTCCTGAAGCGTTGCCAGTTTCTGGTTCGCGCTGTGCAAGGCCTGCTTGAGCATGTCCCACAGCTCTCGCTGGTCGGCATGTACTTGAGCGTCGAACCGGGCGCCCGTCGGCCCCACCCATGCATCGTTCTCCATCAGGCGGCAGGAGAGGTTGAGCGTCCACCAGTGCTCGTCCGACAGCCGCTGGATCCGCTCCACCACGGCTCGCATCGCCTGGCGGTCGAGGTCGGCCACGGTGATCCCCCTGCACGGTTCGCTGCATCAGAACAGATCAGGAGGCGGCATCCTCCCGGCAGGTCCCACGCTAATCAACAGGACATCAACAGAACAAGCATAAATGAAGTGAAAGGCATAGCGGGTTCGAATTTAGTTCGAGAATGAGAGATTGTGCCTGGTTGGGGCTGGTCAGGTTGCCTGCTAAGGGGAAGGGCGGACGCGGTGTCAAGGGTCACTGTCTGGTAGAGATGTGATCTTTTGCCGGTCTTGTCGGATAAGAATTGACTGCGACCAATGGATCTCTTCCCCCTAATGAGAGTGAAACCCGGCGGCCGTTCGTTGAACATCAACTGAAACAGTCTGGGTGGGACAGAGGCCGGCTTGTCGACGAGTACACCATTACGGACGGGAAGGTCCTTGTCGCCGGAGGCAGACCGAGGCGGGGAGCGCAACTGCGAGCCGATTACGTGCTCGAATATCGTCCGGGCCTGCCCATCGCGGTGATGGAGGTCAAGCGGACGTCTATCAGCGCCGATGACGGCGTTGAGCCGGCCAAGCGGTACGCCAGGAAGTTGGAGGTGCCCTTCCGCCTACGCGACTGCCATGACGCGCCGGGAGCGGGCTCGACGAGTGCGCAGGGGGCACAGTGAGTTCCTGTACTCCTTTGCGGAGGGCGCAGGGAGATCCTTGATCGTTACCATTCGGGGGGTGGAGCTTCGAGAAGAGCGGCCGGGCGACGCGGGCGCTGTGCGTCACGTCCATTTACGAGCGTTCGGCGACCACGGCAAAGTCGTGGCCGACTTGGTCGACACCCTGCGCCACGGCATCCGGCCCGGCGGGGGGATCGCGCTTGTGGCCGAGGCCGCCGGGCAGGTCGTGGGGCACGTCATGTTCACCCGCAGTCTGCTCGATGCCCCGCGGCGGCTGGTCGACGTGCAGGTGCTCAGCCCGCTGGGCGTGCTGCCTGAGCGCCGGCGGCAGGGCATCGGCTCGGCCCTGGTCCGCGCTGGGCTCGCGACTCTCACCGAAACTGAAAGCCCCCTTGTCTTCCTGGAAGGCGACCCCGGCTACTACTCCCGCTTCGGGTTCACCTCGGGGGCGGATCTCGGCTTCCGCAAGCCGTCCCTGCGCATCCCCGACGCCGCCTTCCAGGTGATCAAGCTTTCGGCGTACGAGCCGTGGATGACGGGGACGCTGGTCTACTCGGAGCCGTTCTGGCGTCATGACGCCGTCGGACTCCGTGACCCCGACGGCTGACGACGCCGGTCAGGATGCGCGTTGGCCTGCGTGGCTACGGCGGCGGCACGGCCAATCAAGCCGGGCACGAACCCGGGCGAGGGTCCGGCCCCGGTTGGCGAGACCAACAGGTCAGCGCGCCGGTGCATCGGCAGCGCGTGGACGACCAGCACATATACGCACCAGGCCTGCAGATTCACGCCGAGACTGACTGGTGCGGCGCCCACTCCCGCCGGGCGCGCAGCAGTGTGCACCCGGCCGCACCGGCAGGCGACCGTGTGCAGATTGTGCTGGAGCCGCCCGGGCCACCACCAGCGCAATCTCGACCTGCTGGTGGGCGGCGGAGGGTCTCCTCCGCAAGGCGGTCGGTAAGAGCTAGTCGAATTCGCCATCCTTCACGCCCTCGATGAAGGCGTTCCACTCGCTCGGGGTGAAGATCAGCACGGGGCCGATCGGGTTTTTGCTGTCGCGGACACCCCGGCGTCCTCTTGAGAGTTCGGCGACCTCGACGCAGTCACCGCCGTCGGGGCCCGATCGGGTGGACTTGCGCCATGCGGCAGTGCTGAGTTCCTGAGTCAGGTCTTCCATCGCTGCAGGGTCTCCTTGATCAGTTCTAGGGATTCGCCTTGGGGGAGTGCGTCGGAGCGAATCGCCTCATATCTGTATGTTAGGACTTTCACGTCCTCAGGTCGCTCCGTTACCCGGCTCATGATTCCAGCGGATTCGACATATGCCGTGTCGAAGACGCCATGAGCTTGAGCGATAGAGAATCCGCCGGCAAGGCCAGTCGTGCAGTAGGCCTTTAGTGGGAGAACCTGGATCGTGGTCCGGGGCGCTTGCCCTGCCTCCAAAAGTTGAGTCAGTTGTGCCGACATCACAGAGAAGCTGCCGATGGGGCGATGCAGAACGGCTTCGTCGATGACGACCCACAATAGGGGCGGCTTGGGGCGTTGGAGGATGCTCTGACGCTCCATCCGCGCGATCACTCGCTCTTCGACCTGCTCGGGGGGCGCACCGACCTCCCCGCTCAGTACGGCCCTCGCATACCCCTCGGTCTGGAGCAGGCCCGGCACGACGAGCGGCGCCCAGGCGCGGATCGCCTCCGCCGTGGCCTCCACGTCGAGCCAGGGCCGGAACCACGGCGGGGCGGACGCGTGGCTGACCATCGGCCAGAGCCGCATCAGCGCCCCCTCCGCCTCCAGCGCCTCGTCGCAGTGGCGGGCGAACTCCTCAGTCGGCGACCGCCTGGCGGTCTCGATCATGCTGATCGTGCCGACAGAGTAGGACACCGCTTTCGACAGTCGGATCTGGGACCAGCCACGGGCTTTGCGGTGGCGTCGCAGTTCGAAACCGAAGAGTGCGGTCGGTGAGTCGGCGGGGCATAGCTCGCTTTCCTTCGGCATCTGAGCTCCTGGGGGATCGCCGCATTTCAACGAAGCTTTCACGGAATGGTTGATGGCTTAGCGAAGTCAATCAACTACTGAATGTAGCGAAACGCTGCGATGGTGGGAAGGCCGATCAGGGCCGACTTCTTCGAGTGGGGTGAAACCATGCAAGCAGCAAGCGCGGAGCCGAAGGTCATCGGTTCAATACATCTGCCGGGCATACCCGAATCCGTTTCGCACGCACGCTCCGAAGTGCGCAGATGGCTCGGCGACGAGCACCCTGCGATGGACGATGTCGTCCTGGCGGTGTCCGAGCTGGTGACGAACGCGCTCCAGCATTCCGGCGCCAGGCCGTATGACCTCATCGGCGTCGCCCTCAGCGTGACGGAGGAGATGGTTTACCTGGAGGTGCGCGATCCCGGCTCCGCGTTCTCGGGGCCTCACATCCGCCAGGAGCCCGCCGCGGAGGATGGCCGGGGGTTGTTGATCGTCCATGAGATCTCTCAGGACTGGGGCGTCCGCGAGCACGGCCGTGGCCTGGGCCGTACCGTCTGGTGCGCCATCCGTTCGGCTCTTCCGCGCCCGAACTGGTCGCCGGATCGGTGGGCCGATGCCACCTTGACAGACTGCTCGGCCAGGGTCGACCTCCCGGAGGGGAGTGGCTGAGCCGGGCAGGAACGTCCGGCCGAGACCCTCTCCATGGCTCCCGGCTGGGCCGGCCCCCGATGGACGCGCCTTCCCACCTTTCATCGGGGGCCCTTCGGCGTCCCCGCTGTCGCGCCGCAGGGCGTACGGGCTCGATGGATCAGTCGGTGACAGGGGCGAACAGCCCGGAGTGCGCCAGGCTCCACGAAGGAGGCGGAAGCTGAGCGGCGACCTGGGCGACAACTCGTCGTCTATGACCGGAGTGTTGCCCTCAGCCTCTCACGAGCAGGGCTGACCGAGCGTGCCGGGGATGACCGCAACGCCGGACCCTTTTAGTCAGAATCGCAGCTCCGCCCAGTCAATGGTGAGGGGGAGCGGGTTGGTGATCGCGGGGGCCGGATCGGCCTCCTTCATCAGCGTTCCCACGTGCTTGTAGAGCATCGGGGCGAGATCGAGCCGGTAGCGTTCGATGATCGACACGCCCGTCTGGTCGAGGCGGACGATCCAGTAGTGGGGGATGCCTGCCTTGGCGTATTCGCCGAGCTTGTCGGTCGTGTCCTGAGTTTCTGAGCCGGGTGACACGATTTCGACGACCAGCAGCGCGTGTTGCGCACGGAGCCTCTCGGCGCGCTCGCGGTCCAGGCAGTGGTACATCACCACATCCGGGCGGCGGTTCAGCAAGGGGGCGTCTCGCAGCCGGAGATCGGCGTCGTTGTTGACTGTGACGCACTCGTGCCCGCGGCTCATGGCCTGCCTGGCGTGGCGCTCCAGGAGATTGGCCAGTCGCCTGCCCGCGGTCTGGTGGTCGGGCGTCGGAGCCTCGCAAAAGACCACATAACCGTCCACGATCTCGATTGCCCTGGCGATCTCCTCCGGAAGTTCCTCGTATTCCTCCGCGGTGACACGACTGGGTTGAGGGCGGATGCTGTGGAGCCGGCTGCCTTCCGGCAAGACTGTCATCGGCAACTCCTTCAGGCGGCAAGGCCAGCTTACGTGCCACGAGCGGAGTGCTGGCCCTGTTCCGGTCGCGGGTCAGGCTGGGCTGAGCCGGCCCAGCGCGGCCTTCTCGCCGTGGCGCTCCCGCCAGGCCGTCGGGTAGAGGCTGAGCACTGCCTCCGCGATCGTGCACGTCATGACATCCCCCAGGAGACTCGAACGGCACCGGCCCGTTCGACGCGGCGCGGGGTGGCGAGCTGCTCGCGCAGCGCCTCGCGCCCGCCCTCGGTGATCCGGTACGGCTTGCGGCGCTTGGCCGACTCGACCGCCTCGATCCAGCCCTACTGAGCAAATCCCAGGGTCTCCGCCAGCAACCGCATCGAGTGCCGGAAGGCCGTGCGCCGGTCCTCGATGGCGTTCTGGAACTGGCCGAACACCTCGAAGTTGACCCACCCGTACAGTGCCGTCCAGGTCGAGACGGCCTGCCAGATGACGCTGTCGGGGACCCCGCGCATGAGCTCGCGGAATCCGGCCGCCTCCGCCTCCAGCGCGGGGGGCGGCTCGGTGGTGGGTGTCCTCATCGCGCCCGCCTGCCAGGCGTCGGAGACGATCCGGCCCAGTACGGTGACGTCGCGCACCCGGGCCGCGACCGTGTCCGGCGGGGCCTGGTAGCCGGGCACGGGGGAGCCGTAGATCAGCGCGTATTCGTGCGGGTGGGCCACCGCCCAGTCGCGCACGGCCTCGCAGGCGGCCAGCCAGCGGCGCAGGTGGTCGTCGCGGGGGCAGTCGGCCTCGGCCTGCTCCACGGCCGCGCCGACGGCGTTGTAGCCGTCGATGATCAGGGTGGTCAGCAGGTCGTCGCGGCACGGGAAATAGCGGTAGATGGCCGAGGAGACCATGCCCATCTCCCGCGCGACGGCGCGCAGTGACAGGCCGCCCGCGCCCTCCGTGGCGAGCTGGCGGCGCGCGATCTCGGTGATCTCCCTGGTGAGTTCGGCTCGGACGCGTTCTCTGGCGGTGCGGCTGGCTGTCATGGCCGGAGCTTATCAGAGCGGCGGAAAGAAACGAGAGCACTGCTCTTGACGAACGGCGCTCTCATGGGAGAGCATTGCTCTCGTTGGCCTGGTCGCCCCGGCCGCCGTCTTCTTTATCGTCTTTGCTATGAATGCGGTTCTTCGCATCGTCTGGAAGCAGGTCTGATCATGGGTAAGCATGTCGTCGTGGGCTCCGGCCAGGTCGGTTCGCAACTGGCAACCAAGCTGATCGCCCAGGGGCACGAGGTCACCGTCGTGACCCGCTCGGGCAGCGGTCCCGAAGGGGCGGTCAGGGTCGCCGCCGACGTCGCGGACCAGGCCAGGATGACCCAGATCGCCACGGGTGCGGACGCCCTGTACAACTGCGTCAACCCGCAATACCACCGCTGGCTGACCGACTGGCCGCCGATGGCCGCGTCGTTCCTGGCCGCGGCCGAGTCCAGCGGCGCGGTGTACGTGATGCTCGGCAACCTCTACCCGTACGGGCCCGTCTCGGTCCCCATGACCGAGGACCTGCCGCTCGCCTCCAGCAGTCCCAAGGCGATGGTGCGCGCGAAGATGTGGCGGGACGCGCTGGCGCTGCACGAGGCGGGCCGGATCAGGGCGACCGAAGTGCGCGGCTCCGACTACTTCGGACCAGGTTCCACCGACCAGTCCTACCTGGGCGACCGGTTCCAGGTGCCGCTCCGGGCGGGGCGGACGATCCAGGTCCCCTACCCCCTCGACATGCCGCACAGCTGGACCTACCTGCCCGACGTGGCCGACGCGCTGATCGTGGCCGGTACGGACGAGCGGGCCTGGGGCCGGCCCTGGCACGTGCCCACGGGCGACCCGCTGACCTTCCGCCAGATGGGCGAGCGGATGGCCGCCGTCCTGGGCCGCCCGGCGCCCAAGATGGCACAGTTGCCGTGGCCGCTGGTGCGGCTGGCGGGCCTGTTCTCGCCGATGCTGGGCGAGTTGCGGCACATCCGCTACCAGTTCACGGCGCCGTACGTGCTCGACTCCTCGGCGTTCCAGCGGACGTTCGGTCTCGCGCCTACCCCGATGGAGGCGGCGCTCAAGGCTACGCTCGACGCGTGAAGATAGCCATGATCGGCCTGGGCGACATCGCGGAGAAGGCCTACCTTCCCGTGCTCGCCGCTCAGCCCGCCCTCGATCTGCACCTCTGCACCCGCAACCAGGCCCGGCTGGACCGGCTCGGCGACACCTACCGGGTCGCCGCCCGGTCCACGAGCCTGGACGAGGTGATCAAGGCGGGGGTCGACGCGGCCTTCGTGCACGCGGCCACCGAGGCCCATCCGGGGCTCGTCGAGCCGCTGCTCAGCGCCGGGATCCACGTCTACGTCGACAAGCCGATCGCCTACACCCTGGCCGAGTCCGAGCGCCTGGTACGCCTGGCCAAGACCGAGGACAGGTCCTTGATGGTCGGCTTCAACCGGCGCTACGCACCCGGATATGTCGGACTTGCCGCCCTTCCCCGTCATCTCATCTTGATGGAGAAGAACCGCGACAATTACCCCGACGTCCCCCGACGGGCGATATTTGATGACTTCATCCATGTGGTGGACACCCTCAGATTCCTCGCCCCGGGCCCGGTCACCGGCACCACCACCCGGACCCGCGTCAAGGACGGCCTGATCGAGCACATGGTCCTGGAGCTCTCTGGCGCCGGCTTCACCGCCATCGGCGTCATGAACCGGGCGAGCGGCGCGAGCGAGGAGTCCTGCGAGGTCATGGGCGACGGCGTCAAGCGCCGCGTGGTCAACCTGGGCGACGTGATCGACTACCGCGACGGCGAGACGCTCACCAGGCGGCCCGACTGGGTGCCGGTGACCAGGCAGCGCGGCATCGAGCAGATCTGCCTGGAGTTCCTCGCCGCCGTGCGGGCGGACCGCAGGATCAGCGCGGACGACGCCCTGACCACCCACGCCATCTGTGAGGACATCGTCAGCCAGGCCGCCTGAGCCACATCGGCCCCCAGCCCTCAGTCTGCCCTGCCCTCAGCCGGGCCGCCTGAGCCGCATCGAACCCTCGGCCGGGCTCTCGGCGGCGGCGTCACGCCCGGCCGGCGGCTGCTTGAGCCGCATCGTCTCGTCGGCGCGGGCCAGCATGCGCTCGAAGACCCGGCCGCCCAGCCTGGTGATCACGGTGTAGCCCTTGGCGTCGCTCAGCGGGCTGGAGGACGACACGACGCCCGCCAGCGCGCCGCCGTACAGCGCGGGACCACCGCTGCCGCCCGCGGCGGCGTGGCAGTTGCGGGTGACCAGCAGGCCGGGGCCGTGGTGCAGGCCCTCGACGGCGTCGCCCACGCACCGGTGCATCGTCAAACCCGGATACCGC
The DNA here is from genome assembly GCF_039871825.1 of Nonomuraea sp. B12E4. Classification (NCBI taxonomy): domain Bacteria; kingdom Bacillati; phylum Actinomycetota; class Actinomycetes; order Streptosporangiales; family Streptosporangiaceae; genus Nonomuraea; species Nonomuraea sp. B12E4. The sequence continues at coordinate 72,458 of NZ_JBDPME010000002.1, forward strand.
TTGCCCACCGGGTAGCCGAGCAGCTCCAGGCCACGCAGCCTGGTGCCCTCGGAGGTGGGCATCGGCCGCAGCCCGCGCCCGGTCACGGCCTCCAGCGGGCGCGCCCGCCGTACGACGCCGACCAGGCCGACGTCGTACGGCAGCAGGCTGGGTGAATACGGCTCGCTGCGCCACCGCTCGGGCACCCAGACGCGCTCGGCGGGCCAGATCCCCAGCCGCGGCCGCCCCCCGTCGTATCCCGGCAGGAAGGCGAGGTTCCTGAGCGGCCGGCCGTCGTGATACAGGCAGTGCGCGGCCGTCAGCACCAGGCTACGGCTGCGCGAGCCGACCACCGTCCCCCCGCACACCACGTCGGTGCGTGTGACCGGGTCGCGGCCGAGCACCACCCCGGTGAGCCGCCGCGCCCCCGTGTAGGGGCGCGGGACCGGTGCGTATCCCAGGCGGTCGCCGTCGGGAGTCAGCACCCTGGGGACGGGCACGTCACGTTGTGACGCCTCGGTCACGGCGGCTGGATCGAGCAGGACCACGGACAGCACCAACCTGAGCACCTTCCCACTCTACGGGGAAGATGATCAATGCTCTGACCTGCGACACTAAGGTTTGGTTAACTTGTGTATCGCGCTCCCAGCCCGCGCAGCCGCGCGTGCACCGACTCGTAGGCCCCGGCGTCGCCCCGGGCCCACGCCTCGCCCAGGACCGCCTTGGGAAGTTTGGCGACCATCGTGTAGTTCGTGTCGCACACGTTCCCGACCGGCGCCCGCCCGGCCTGGCTGACGAGCTGGTAGGCGTCCAGCGTGTCCAGCCCGGTCAGCTCAGACGTCCACGTCACCATGTCGTGCTGGCTGATCCGGTAGGCGTCCTCCAGCGGCCGGGCCGAGCCCGTGGACATCAGGTGCAGGTCGTCCTCCATCCGTGGCCAGGGCGTCGCCACCCCCTTGATCAGCTCGACCGCGACCACGGTGTTCATGGCCGACTCGACCGCGGTCCCGCAGACCTCGCCGTGCCCCTGCAGCCCGTGGCCGTCGCCGATCGAGAACATCCCGCCCTCGACGTTGACGCCCAGGTAGACGGTGACCCCCGCGCGCAGCTCGGGGGTGTCCATGTTGCCGCCGTGCGCGTCCGGGGTGATCGTCATGCGCGTCTCGTTGGCGGCGGGGGCCACGCCGACCGTGCCGTGCATCGGGTCGAGCGGCAGCGCCACGCTGAAGTCGCTGTTGCGGGCGTGGTAGACGGCCACGCCGTTCGCCAGGTCGATGTCGTACCGCCAGACCCGCTCCTCCAGCGGCGCGTGCAGCATCGCCGTGGTGTGGGTCGCGGTCAGCGCGCCGAAGTGCGGGAACGTCGTGGAGACCGCCCAGTCCCTGGCCGGCGTGATGGAGATGAAGTGCAGCGCCAGCGTGTCGCCGGGCTCGGCGCCCTCCACGTGGAAGGGGCCGGTCACCGGGTTCAGGTACGGGAACTCGCACACCCGCGAGGGCAGGTCGTCCACGCTCGTCACGCGGCCGCCGAAACAGTCCTCGGTGTACAACTCCATGATCGTGCCCGGCCGCACCTTGCCGATGGCCGGCCGCCCGCCGAAGGTGTAGCTCAGCTCCTCAGGCGTGGGGTGGTAGGAGACGACGTTCACTGAACCTCCGAGGGGAGTACGGGCCTGCGGCCGGTCGCGTAGGAGATGCCGAGGACGATCAGGCCGATGGCCAGCCAGATGCCGCCCACCCACTGGGCGGCGACGTTCTGGTTGATCACGACGGCCACCAGGATGACGAAGCCGATCACGGGCACGACCAGATGTGCCAGCCAGTTGGTGCTGCGCTGCCGGATGACGTAGTGCACGATCACGGCGATGTGCAGCAGCAGGAAGGCGGTCATGGCGCCGAAGTTGACCAGCGAGGTGAGCTCGCCGATGCCGTTGACCCTGGTGCTCATGAAGACTCCGAGCACCAGCGAGATCCCGGCGACCAGGAAGGTGGCGTTGACCGGCACCCGGTGTTTCTCGCTCACCTTGGCCAGGAAGGAGGGGAGCTGGCGGTCGCGGGCCATCGCGTACAGCAGGCGCGAGGTGGCCGCCTGTGCGACCAGCGAGTTGGCGAAGCCCCACGCGACGGCGGTGGCCACGGCGGTGAGCACCGACAGCCAGTGCCCGCCGATGAACTCGGCGGTGTCGTAGAACGCGCTGCCCGCGGGGTCGCCGTCGGCGATCAGGGCGCCGCGGTTCGGGGTGAGCAGCGCCGCCACCCAGGTCTGCACCACGAACAGCACCGCGGCCAGGCCCAGCGCGGCCACCATCGAGCGGCCGAGGCGGCGGGCGTCCTCGCGGTTCTCCTCCGCCAGGGTGGAGATGCCGTCGAAGCCCAGGAACGACAGCACCGCCACCGACGCGGCGGCGAACACCACCGACCAGGTGAACGAGGACGACTCGAAAACCGGCGTGAACGCGCCGGTCTGCGCCTTGCCCTGGGCCAGCGCGATGCCGGCGACGACCAGGAAGATCGCCAGCACGACCAGCTCGGCCACCAGCATGATCCGGGTGATCCGGGCCGTCATCTGGATGCCCAGGTAGTTCACCACGGTGTTGAGCAGGACGAACAGCACCAGCCACCCCCAGACGGGGATCACCGGCACGAACGAGTTCATGGCCACGCTGGCCACCAGGTAGAGCAGGGACGGTATGAGGACGTAGTCGAGCAGGATCGCCCAGCCGGCGATGAAGCCGACGGGGGCGGCGATGCCCCGGCCGGCGTACGTGTAGACGGACCCGGCCATCGGGAAGGCCCTGGCCATCTGGGCGTACGACAACGCCGTGAACGCCATCGCCAGCAGGCCGACGATGTACGCGAGTGCCACCATCCCCTTGGAGATGAAGAAGACGTTGCCGAAGATCCCGAACGGTGCGATGGGCACCATGAAGATCAGGCCATAGATCATCAGATCGGCGAAACCGAGGGAACGCTGGAGTTCCTGGCGGTAGCCGAACTGTTCGATTGTGCTCACGAACGGCTCCTAAGCTGCAAGGGGGGTGATTACGCAGATTAGAGCCAAAGTTTTCTAGTGAAAAGGTTTCTGTAGAAAGAAGTCCAGGCCATCGGCCCTGCCGAGGTGCACGGGATGCCGGATCTGCCTATCGAGCAGGGTGAGTGTGCCGCGCGCACTGGTGATGGTGGTGCCGTCGGCGACCGCGTCCAGCGCGGGCACCGCCAGCGAGCCGGCCCGCGCGCACAGCGCGGCCAGCATGGCGACGGCCTCGTAGCAGCCGTGGCCGTGCGCGTTGAGCAGGGGGGCGTCGGGGCCGAACCGGGCCGCGTACCGCTCCGCGAAGCCCTGGCCGGCCTCGGTCGGCAGGGCGCGGAAGTAGCCCATCGACGCGTACAGCTCGCCGGTGCCGTCGCCGCCGATGCCCAGCAGGCCGTGCTCCTCCAGCGCGCCGCACAGGCGGGCCGTGTCGAGCCCGGCGGCCGCGTACGCCCGGTTGAAGGCCATCAGGTCGCTGCCGATCAACGTCAGCAGGATCGCGTCCGGCCTGGCGTCGGCCACCCGGTCGAGCCAGCGCACCGCCTCGCCGTACCGGACGAAGCTCTCGCCCACCACGCTCGCGCCCCGGGCGTGCAGCCGGCGCCGCGCGCTGGCGTGCACCCGGCGCGGCCAGATGTAGTCGTTGCCCAGCAGGAACCAGCGGCGCGCCCGCCGCGTGCCGGCCAGCCACTCGACGCCCGGCGCGAGCTGCCTGTCCGGGGTCTCGCCGAGGAAGTAGACGCCCGGCGCGTGCCCCCCGCCCTCATACGGCGGCGCGTAGACGAACGGGACCCGCCCGGCGACCGCGGTGACCACCTCGACGCGTACGTCGCTCGCGTGGGCGCCCGCGACGGCCTGCACCGTGCCCGACCCGACCAGCCCGGACACCTCGGCCGCCACGTCGGCCGCGGGCCGCCCGCCGTCGATCAGGACCAGCTCGACCGGCCTGCCGAGGATGCCCGCGGCGGCGTTGAGCTCCTCGGCGGCCAGCACCGCGCAGTTGATCGCGCAGGGGCCCATCAGGCCCAGCACTCCGGACACGGGCACGACCAAGCCGATCCTGATCGCGTCCGAGGGCAGGACCCGCGCTTCGAAAGGATCGACTGTCGCCGCCACGCCGCCGAGTATCCTCCCTCTAAGCCCCCCGACGAAAGGACCTTCCATGACCGCCTCCGGCCTTGGGTCCTCGCTCGCCTACCTGCTCAGCCGCGCGGAGCGCGGCGTCAACCGAGGGCTGGCGGCCGTGCTCGCCGGAGAGGACGTCACGGTCGAGCAGTGGCGCATCCTGCGGGCGCTGGCCGACGGGCGGGGGGTCTCGATGGGAGAGCTGGCCGAGGCGGTGCTGATGCCGCACCCGACGCTGACCAAGGCGGTCGACCGGCTGATCGACCGGGCGCTGGTCTATCGCGGGCCGTCGAAGGGGGACCGGCGGCGGGTGGCGGTGTTCGTCTCCGGCCGGGGGGCCGAGTTGCTCGCGCGGGTGGACGGAGCGGTGGCCGAGCATCACCGGATGATCGCGGGCGCGTTCGGGCCGGAGCGGACGGAGCAGCTCATGCGCGACCTGGAGAGCCTGGTGGCGGCCCTCGACTACGCCGAGCTCAGACTCTGACCTGGCTGATGGTCCAGCCCGGGGAGGGCGCACGACGGCCCAGGCCAGCGCCTCCCCTTCCGGCATCGAGTCGTGGAGCCTCAGGCCGCGCCCGCGGGCCCTCCCAGGCGCACCACCCGGGAGACAGCCCTGAGGCCCGTCTCCCGAGCGCATGCCGTCAGTGGCACAGGCCGCGCACCTGGTGGGCTTCGGCCACCCGGCCCACGGCGATGACGTGCGCCGCCTGCCGGAGTGTCAGGCCGCGGTCGGCGGCCAGCGACGTGACCTCGGAGAAGGCGCCCCGCATGAGGTCGCTGAGCTTCAGCTCGACCTCACCCGGGCTCCACGAGCAGGGCTGCAGGCTCTGCACCCACTCCAGGTGGGACACGATCACCTCACCCGCGTTGGCCAGGATGTCGGGCACCACCGTGGTGCCGCCCGCGTGCAGGATCTCGTCGGCCTGCGGCGTGACGGGGCCGTTGGCGCCTTCCACGACCAGGCGGGCGCGCACGCGCGGCGCGTTGGCCTCGGTGATCGCCCCTTCGAGCGCCGCCGGGATCAGCACGTCCACGTCCAGCTCGAACAGGTCGTCGCGGGCGAGCGCGTCGGCGTGGCGATAGCCGGCCACGCCGCCGGACTCGGCGGTCCAGGCACGCAGGCGGGCGATGTCGAGGCCGCCGCCGGAGTGGACGGCGCCCGTGGCGTCGGAGACGGCCACGACCTTGCAGCCGGCCTCGGCGAGGAACTGGGCGAGCGGCGCGCCCACCTTCCCGAAGCCCTGCACGGCCACGGTCGTGCCCGCGGGCGCCCGGCCGAGCGCCGCCAGCACCGCGATCCGGACGCCGCGCGCGGTCGCGTCGGCGCGCCCGGACGAGCCGTCCGGTGCCATGGGCTCGCCGGACACCGGGTAGCCGGTGTTGAGGTTGTAGGCGTCCCTGACCCAGGTCATGGTGCGCTCGTCGGTGCCGACGTCGGCAACCGGGATGTCCTTCTCCGGGCCGATCAGCGGCAGGATCTCGTTGACGTAGCGGCGGGTCAGCCGCTCCAGCTCACGGTCGGTGAGCCGGGCCGGGTCCACGGCCACGCCGCCCTCGGCACCGCCGTACGGGATGCCGGCCAGCGCGCACTTCCACGTCATCCACATGGCGAGCGCGGTGGTCTCGTGAACGTCGGCGCCGGGATGGAAGCGCAGCCCGCCCTTGGCGGGGCCGCGTGAGACGTTGTGCTGGACGTGGAACCCCTGGACGACGTCCAGGCGGCCGTCCTCGCGCCGCACCGGGACCGAGACGGTCATCGAGCGGCGAGGCGTGGCCAGCATCGTGCGCAGCCCGTCGTCCAGCCCGAGCTGGTCGGCGGCCTGGCCGAGCTGGTGGAGAGCGGAATCGAGGGCCTGATGACCCGAGGTGATCAGGGCCGGCGTCGTTGACGGCACCATGATGCTCATGGAAGAGAGTCCTCCTGATGTTTACGCCCTGTTTGAGGGAAAGCGCCATTGCCTTCCACTTTTGGGCCTAGTCGTCACGATCATCCTAGGGCGGGGCGTTTGACCTTGCCGAGTTTTTTGGTAGAAATCCAGGCCGTGATCGAGATGCCGTGGACCGTGCCACTCTGGCAGGCTTGCGGGCGAGAGTGTGCTGAAACATTGAATCAGGGGGTGGGATGCCCGCACTCGTGGTGGGACCAATGCTGCGTTATGTCGATTCCGGCAGCGCCTCGATCTGGGTGGAGACCGCCGAACCCTGCACGGTCACGATCGAGGCGGACGGCAGGTCTTACCGGTCGCCTACCTTCACCGTGCACGGTCACCACTACGCGATCGTGGATCTGGTTGCGTTGTCCCAGGATATCGCGTCCTATTCGGTGAGCCTCGACGGGGAGCGGGTGTGGCCCGAGGAGGGCCGGCCGCCGAGCCGGATCAGGCTGCTGCCGCCCGACGGCGTGCGCCGGCTGGCGTTCGGCTCGTGCCGCACCAGCGTGCCGCACGACGTCGCGCACGTTCTCACGCACGGCGACGACGTGCTGCGTGCCTACGGCTGCCACCTCGCCCAGGTCGCCGACGGGGAGTGGCCCGACCTGCTGCTGCTCCTGGGCGACCAGGTCTACGCCGACAACCCCTCGCCCGAGATGCTGGAATACATCCGCTCCCGCAGGGACACCGAGCCGCAGGGCGAGATCGCCGACTTCGAGGAATACGCGGAGCTCTACCGCCTGGCGTGGACCGACCCCGACATCCGGTGGCTGCTGTCCACCGTGCCCACCGCGATGATCTTCGACGACCACGACCTGCGTGACGACTGGAACACCTCGCAACCCTGGCGCGAGCAGATGGCCAGGACCTCGTGGTGGCGCCGCCGGGTCGTGTCGGGGCTCGGGGCGTACTGGATCTACCAGCACCTCGGCAACCTCTCCCCGGCCGAACGCGCGGAGGACCCGCTGCTGCGGGCGTTGATGGACGGCGACGACGGCGGCGCGCTCGACGCGTTCGCCGAGAAGGCCGACGCCGAGCCGAGCAGCAACCGCTGGAGCTACGCCCGCGACCTCGGGCGCGCCCGCCTCATCATGGTCGACACCAGGTGCGCCAGGCAGCTCACGCCCGGCGACCGCCGCATGCTCGACCCGGGGGAGTGGGCCTGGCTGCTCGAACAGGTCACGGAGCCGGCCGAGCGGCTGATCATCGGCTCGTCCATCCCGTTCCTGCTGCCGGAGGGCGTGCACCGGGTGCAAAACTGGAACGAGGCCCTCAGCGACGGCAAATGGGGCGGCCTGGTGCGGCGGTGGTCGGAGAAGTTCCGGCAGGCCATCGACCTGGAGCACTGGGCGGCGTTCCGGCGCTCGTTCGAGGATCTGGCGCGACTGCTGGGCGGGCTCGGCAAGCCGGTGCTGATCCTTTCGGGCGACGTGCACTACTCCTACCTCGCCAAGGCCAACCCGGCCCCGGTCTACCAGGTGGTCTGCTCACCCATCCGCAACCCGCTCAGCCGCCTGCTGCGCTGGGCCAACGTGTTCACCCAGTTCTCGATCGCCACGCTGGTGGGCGGGCTGCTGGCGCGGCTGGCGGGCATCCCGCCGTCGCCGTTCAGGTGGCGGGTCACCAAGGGCCCCTGGTTCCAGAACGCGGTGGCCACGCTCACCCTCCCCGACGTGGTGACGTGGTACGAGTCCACCGGCGACCGCGTCAGACCGATCGACTCAGCGCTTCTACGCTGAACCCCGTGCATTCTTCCCATGACGCCGCCTACTCCGCGACCGTGCCGTTCTACGACCTGTTCCACGAGGACGGGCATGTGCCCGCGATCCGCCGGACCCTGCCACCGCTGCTGGCCGGCGTCCGGCGCGGTGTGATCGAGATCGGCGCGGGCACCGGTCTGATCACCGAGGTGATCGCCCGAGAGACACCCGCGGAGGTCTACGCCGTCGAGCCGTCGCTCGGCATGCGCTCCGTCCTGGTCTCCCGGCTGGCGGCCGACCCCGCCACGCTGAGCCGGGTGACCGTGCTGCCGTGCGGGGCGCTTGACGTGGAGGTGGACGAGCCGGTCGAGGCGATCGTGATGATCTCCGTCCTGCAGAACTTCGCCGCCGTCGACCGGGCCGAGCTGTGGCGGGTGCTGGCCAGGCAACTGGAGCCGGGCGGGCGGCTGGTGTTCAACTGGCGCGACCGCGCCCCCGCCGTGCCCGGCGAGGCGCAGGTGCTGGGGTCGTACCAGGTGGGCCGGCACGTCTACGAGATCTCCGGACAGGTGCTCGACGTCGCGGGCGAGAGCGTCACCACGCGTTTCGTCTACCGGATCCGCCAGCGCGGCGTGGCGATCAGTGAGGACGAGATGGTCAGTACGAACCACTGGCCCCCGTACGAGCGCCTGGCCACCGAGCTGCGAGCGGCGGGTTTCACCCCGGACGAGGCCCCCGACGGCCTGCGGATGTGGCGGCTCGTGAATTAGTGGGAACCGGGCCCCGGCATGCGGCCAAGAACAGGGTGACCGCATGAGAGAGGACCGGCACTGTGGTGGGTGTTCAGGATGTGCCTGAGACGCTTGATGACTCGACGCTGATCGGCCATTCGATCGCCGATCCGGAGAGCTTCGCGGCGCTGTTCGACCGGCACGCCGACGAGATCCACCGGTACGCGGCCCGCCGCCTCGGGGCGGAGCTGGCCGACGACGTGACGGGGGAGGTGTTCCTCGTCGCGTTCCGGAGCCGGGCGCGGTACGACCGTTCGTGGCCGGACGCCAGACCCTGGCTGTACGGGATCGCGACCCGGGTCGTCGCCCAGCATCGCAGGGCCGAGCGCCGCAGGACGGCGGCCCTGGCCAAGGTGGGCGTGGAACGCCCCGGCACGTTCGACGACCGCAGCGCCGACCGGGTCACCGCCGAGCAGCTCCAGCCCCGGCTGGCCCGGGCGCTGACGGGGCTCAACGCGGGTGAGCGGGATCTGCTGCTGCTGGTGGCCTGGGCGGACCTGAGCTACGAGGACGCCGCGCTCGCGCTCGGCGTGCCGATCGGCACCGTCCGGTCCAGGCTGCACCGGCTCCGCGCCAAGGTCCGCAGGGCATTCGGCGGCACCGACCCCTTCGCAGAGGAGGCCCAGCATGGATGAGGACGAGATCCGCGCGTTCGCGGAGGGCAGGCCCGCCGTGCCGCCCTACGGCGCCGAGGCCCGGGCGCGGGCCCGCGAGCGGCTGCTGGAGCAGGCTCGCGGCGCGGGCCGCTTTCGCCTGCCCCGGTTCGGCTGGCAGGCCGCGGCCGCGTTCGGGGTGACGGTCGCCCTGGTGGGCGGGGCGGCGGTGACCCTGTCGGGCAGGGGCCCGGACGGCGTCACCCCCGCCACGTCGGCGACCCAGGCGGCGGCCGGGGCACCGGACGACCTGGACCCACGCCCCGGCCAGTTCATCCTGGTGGAGTCGGACGTCATGTATCCCCTCTTCAGGATCGGGCGGAGCGGTGTGGACTCGCGGGAGCTCACCCGCGAGCACCGGAAGGTCTGGCAGTCGGTGGACGGAAGCGCGGACGGCCTGCTCCTGGTGGAAGGCCGCGCCTCCAGGCCGTGGCCGGACGAGTCGCTGCCCGAGGCCGCCGCGAAGGAGCAGCGGGGCTCCGCGTACATCGCACTCCCGGCCTGCCCGGGGGATCAGTACCGCCCGGACTATGCCTCCCTGAGCACCCTGCCGTCGGAGGCGGCCGCGATGCGCGCGTACGTCTACCGGGCGAGCGCCGCCCAGGTGAGCAAGGCCCAGGGCAAGCGCGTCGTCGGCACGGACGAGGCCGCCTGGGCGCACGTCAAGGGACTGCTCGAGGACACGTACCTGCCCAGGGCGCAGCGGGAGGCGCTGTTCGAGGCCACGAAGACGATCCCCGGAGTCGAGGTGACCGAGGGGGTGGCGGACGGGGCGGATCGCGAGGGAGTGGCCCTCGGCCGTCCCGACGTGGGAGGAAAGCTCACCCAGCTCATCTTCGACCCCACCACGCGCCAGTACATGGGGCTCCGGAGCACGGTCACGGACGCCGGACAGGCCAATGCCCCGGTGGGCAGCGTCGTGAACCTGACGGCCCAGTACGACGCGTCGGTGGTGGACGAACTGCCGGACGTGAAGACCCGCCCAATGAACGGCGGCACCTGCCACACCCCGAGTAGGCCACCGAGTGACGAAGCGTTCCCCATGGAGGCGCCGAGTGACGAAGCGTTTCCCACGGATGCGCTGAGCGAGGACGGGTTCTCCATGGAGGCGCCGAGTGACGAAGCGTTTCCCACGGATGCGCTGAGCGAGGACGGGTTCCCCATGGAGGCGCCGAGCGAGGACTCGGTGCCCGTGGAGCCACCGGGAGAGGCGTATCCGGTGATCACCCGGACGGTGACGGCATCACCGGAGCCGCCCCCGGCCGGCGATTGAGCACTTAGGTCGGCAACAGCGCGCACGTATCGGCGCCCGACCCTGTGAACCTCAGGAGCGTTCCCCTGGACAGGGCCCAACCACCGACGGTGGTTGGGCCCTCCCGTGCGAAGCCGTAAAAAATGGGTTATTTGATGGTGAAAGAGGAGATCGCGCCGGAGAGCTGCTCGATCGCCCAGATGAGGTCTTCCTCGGGGACGACGATCGGCGGAGCGAGGCGGATCGTGGAGCCGTGCGTGTCCTTGGCCAGCACCCCCCGCTCCAGCAGCGCCTCGGACACCTCGCGCCCCGTCGCCAGCGCCGGGTCGATGTCGATGCCCGCCCACAGCCCGCGCCCGCGCACCTCCACCACCCCCCTGCCGACCAGCTCGCGCAGCCGTGTGTGCAGCACCTCGCCCAGTTTGGCGGCCCTGGCCTGGTACTCGCCGGTGTTGAGCAGCTCGATGACGGCGATGCCGACCGCGCACGCCAGCGGATTCCCGCCGAACGTGGACCCGTGCTGCCCCGGCCGGATGACCTCCAGCACGTCCCGGTCGGCGGCGACGGCCGAGACCGGTACGACGCCGCCCCCGAGCGCCTTGCCCAGGACGTAGACGTCGGGCACGACCCCTTCGTGGTTGCACGCGAACGTCTGCCCGGTCCGCCCCAGCCCCGACTGGATCTCGTCGGCGATCATCAGGATGCGCTCGGCCGAGCACAGCGTCCGTACCTCGCTCAGGTAGCCGTCCGGCGGCACGATCACCCCCGCCTCGCCCTGGATCGGCTCGACCAGCACCGCGACGGTGTTGGCGTCGATGGCCTGCCGGATCGCCTCCGCCGAGCCGTAGGGCACGATCCGGAACCCCGGCGTGTACGGGCCGAAGTCGTCGCGCGCGTCCGGGTCGGTGGAGAAGCTGACGATCGTGGTGGTGCGGCCGTGGAAGTTGTTCTCCATGACGATGATGTTGGCCAGCTCCGGCTCGACACCCTTGACCTGGTAACCCCACTTGCGGGCCACCTTGATGGCGGTCTCGACGGCCTCGGCGCCGGTGTTCATGGGCAGGACCATGTCCTTGCCGGTGAGGTCGCCGAGCCCGGCGCAGAACCGCGCGAACTGGTCGTGGTGGAAGGCACGGCTGGTCAGGGTCAGGCTCTTGAGCTGCTCCTGGGCGGCCTCGATGATCTTCGGATGGCCGTGGCCGAAGTTGAGCGAGGAGTAGCCGGACAGGCAGTCCAGATACTTCTTGCCCTCGACGTCGGTGACCCAGGCCCCGTGCGCCTCGTGGATCACCACGGGCAGCGGATGGTAGTTGTGCGCGCTGCGGCGCTCGCTCAGCTCGATCAGCTCTGCGCTGCTGGTCATGATCAGTTTTCCCCCCTGATCTCAAGTGTGCAGCACTTGGGGCCCCCGCCCGCCTTGCGCAACTCGGACAGGTCGACGGGGATGACCTCGTAGCCGCGCCGCTTCAGCGTGAGCTGGAGGTTGGAGGCCTCGTAGTTGACGACCACGTTCGTGCCGTCGCTGACCGCGTTCAGGCCGAGCACCTCGGCGTCCTCGGCGGTCGCGAGCACCGCGTCCGGGAACATGCGGCGCAGCACCTCCTGGCTGCCCTCCGAGAAGGCCGCCGGGTAGTACGCGACGTTGTGCCCGTCGAGCGGGAACAACGCCGTGTCCAGGTGGTAGAAGCGCGGGTCCACCAGCGTCAGGGAGACCACGGGCCGGCCGAGGCGTTCCTGCGCCTCCTGGTGGGCGGCGAGGTCCGTGCGGAACCCCGTGCCGGCCAGGATGATCTCGTCGAGGGTGAGGAAGTCGCCCTCGCCCTCGTTGACGTGCCGTGGCTCGTGGGCCGGGTAGCCCCGCTCGGTGAACCACCGCAGGTAGGCCGGGCCCTCCGGGCCGCGCTGCGGGTAGGTGAACCGGGCGCCGTAGACGCGGCCGCCCACGACCAGGGCGCCGTTGGCGGCGAACACCATGTCGGGCAGCCCGTCGATCGGGTCGATCAGGCTGACCCGGTGCCCGAGCTCCTCGTACGCCGCCTTGAGGCCCTCCCACTGGCGGACCGCCAGGTCGCGGTTCGCGCCGGCCTCGGGATGCATCCACGGATTGATGGCGTACTCCACCGTGAAGTACTCCGGACGACACATGAGGAAGTGTTTGGGCATGCAGCGCTCCATCATTCGCTTACCAGGGGAAATCCCCCTTGTGGGGACGGAGACAGCCTAAGAATGTATGTTTATGCAGGCCAAGCGGTCCACATTGCGTGTTCGCGCGTGTCTGTTGCTTCTTTCAGCCGCCGGCGTGCGATCCGTTGCGCGGCTCCGGCACCTGCTCGTGGCGCGCCTCCGGCACGTGCTCGTGAAGGGCGTGGGGAGCCTCCGGGACGGCGGCTCCCGGTGGGGTGTCCACCAGCCGTGACAGCACGATGGAGCTCTTCGTCCGCACCACGAACGTCTCGGCGGCGATCCGTTCGATCACCCGCTCCACGTGCCGCACGTCCGTCGCCCTGATGTGCAGCAGCGCGTCCGCCTCGCCGGTGATCGTGGCGGCCGCCACCACCTCGGGGAACTTGGCCACCGCCAGCGCGATGTCCGAGGGCTTGGTCTTGCCCTGGCAGAACAGCTCCACGTACGCCTCGGTCGTCCAGCCGAGCGCCTGCGGCGCCACCCGCGCGCTGAACCCGGTGATCGCCCCCGCCCCCCGCAGCCGGTCCACCCGCCGCTTGACCGCGGACGCGCTCAGCCCCACCTGGTGCCCGATGTCGGCGTAGGTAGCCCGGGCGTCGTCCACGAGCGCCGCGATGATGTCACGATCGAGCCGGTCCAGTTCCACGCGCCTTGTATACCGCCTGGCCAGGCTGGCGCGCGACGAGCGGCGCGCGGGACACTGGGCGCTTCTGACAGTCATCGGAGGGTATGCGCCACCATGAGCACCGCAAGTTTTCCCCAGGGGTTCGTGTGGGGAGTGTCGACGTCGGCCTTCCAGATCGAGGGGGCCACTTCCGCCGACGGCCGCGGCCCCTCCATCTGGGACACCTTCTCCTCCGACCGGGCCGAGGCGTGCGACCACTTCCACCGCTTTCCCGAAGACGTGCGGTTGATGAAGGACCTGGGAATGGCCGCCTACCGCTTCTCGGTGAGCTGGCCGCGCGTCTTCCCGGACGGCGTCACGCTCAATCCGGCCGGGCTCGACTTCTACGACCGGCTGCTGGACGAGTTGCTCGCCGCGGGCATCACCCCGTACGCCAACCTCTACCACTGGGATCTGCCGCAGGCGCTGGAGGACGCGGGCGGCTGGCCGTCCCGCGACACCGCCCGCCGTTTCGCCGGCTACGCCACCGCGGTCGCGGAAAGGCTGGGTGACCGGGTCGGCACCTGGTTCACGGTGAACGAGCCGTGGGTGGCGGCGTTCCTCGGCTACGGCTCCGGGATTCACGCGCCGGGCCGGAAGTCGGCCGCCGACGCCTTCACCAGCGCCCACCACCTGCTGCTCGCCCACGGCCTGGGCCTCCAGGCGCTGCGCGCGGCCGGCGCCGCCAAGGTCGGCGCGGTGATGAACATCTCGCCCGTCATGACCCCGGCCCAGGTGAGCGACTTCGGCCGGCCGCTGTCGGAGGAGGACGCCGAGGCCGTGGCCAGGATCGACACCCTGGCCAACCGGCAGTTCCTGGACCCGCTGCTGCGCGGCGAATATCCCGCCGACCTGCTGCCGGTCATCGAACGCGCCGTGGGTCTCGACCACATCCACGACGGCGACCTGGCGGCCATCGGCCGGCCCATGGACCTGCTCGGCATCAACTACTACGCCCCCCTGGTCGTCCAGGCGCAGCCCAGCGAGCCCGCCGATCCGGCGTTCCCCGGCAGCGAGGGCATCCTCTTCTGTACGGTGCCCACGGCCGTCACCGCCATGGGCTGGCCGATCGTGCCCAACTGCCTTTCCCTGCTGCTCGGGCGCATCTCCCGCGACTATCCGGGCATCGACCTGATGATCACGGAGAACGGCGCCGACTTCGTGGACGTCGTGACCGGCGACGGGATCCACGACGTCGACCGCATCAATTTCATCGAGGAGCACCTGCGGGCTCTCCGCGCGGCCATCGCGGACGGCGCCCGCGTCCGCGGATATCTCGTCTGGACGTTGCTCGACAATCTCGAATGGGCCGACGGATACCAGCGCAAGTTCGGCCTCGTCCACGTCGACTTCGCCACCCAGCGGCGGCGGATGAAGGACAGCGCGCTCTGGTACCGGGACGTCATCCGCCGCAACGGACTGGCGGACACCCGGCCCAGACGGCCCACCCTGGAGACCGTGGCCGCCCGCGCCCAGGTCTCCAGGGCCACGGTCTCGCGCGTGGTCAACGGCGAGGCGTCGGTCAGCCCGGAGGTCCGGTCCTCCGTGCTGCGGGCCGTCCAGGAGCTCGGGTACGTGCCCAACGCCGCCGCGCGCAGCCTGGTCACCCGGCGTACCAACGCGATCGCCCTGGTCCTGTCCGTCCCCAGGAACGGCGGGGACCCGCTGACGGCCGCCGTCGTCCAGTACGTCACCAGCATGCTGGAGGGCGCCGGCAAGCAGATCACCCTCATGCTCGCCGACACGGCCGAGAGCCACCGGCGCATCGTCCAGCACGTGGAGGCCCGGCTGGTGGACGGGGTGGTGCTGCTGCCGCCCGACCGGGCCGACACGCTCGCCGAGCGGCTCTCGCGTACCGGCGTGCCGGTCGTGCTGCTGGGCAAACCGGCGGTGGCCTCGCTGGTGCCGTACGTGGACGTGGACAACGAGGGCGGCGCGGCGGCGGCCACCGAGCACCTGCTCTCCCGGGGCCGGACCCGCCTCGGCATGATCTGCGGCCCCATGGACCTGGTCACCGTCCAGGACCGGCTGGCCGGGCACCGGGCGGCGCTGCGCCGCGCGGGCGCGCAGCCCCTGCTCGCCCTGGCGGCCGACCTCGACCGCGCCTCGGGCGCGGCGGCGACCCGCCAGCTGCTCGGCGACAACCCCTCCCTGGACGCCGTACTCGCCGCCACCGACCAGCTCGCCATCGGGGCGCTGCGGGCGGCGCGCGAGGCGGGGCGGCGGGTGCCCGAGGACCTGGCGGTCGTGGGCTTCGACGACATCGACGCCGCCTCGGCCACCACGCCGGCGCTCACCACCGTGCGCGTCCCGGTGGCGGACCAGGCGCTGGCCCTCGCGCGGCTGCTGCTGTCGCGGCTGGAGGGCCGCCACACCACCTCGGTCGTGCTGCCGACCCGCCTGGTGGTCAGGGAGTCTTCCTAGAGGTACTCGAACAGGTGGGGAACACCTTGGACACCTTCGACAGGAGGTATTCCCCGTAGGTGCCGGTGAGTCGACCTGACCGTCCCAGCGGTGTCGCCCCGGGGACGCCCCGCCCCAGCTCGCGGCGCGGGGGCGGGGCGTGCGTCAGGCGGGAGTGGCGCTCCCGCGGGTCAGGAGGTGGAGAAGGTGAACCAGTTGACGTTGACGAAGTCGGCGGGCTGGCCGCTGCTGAAGGTCAGGTACACCGTGTGCGTTCCCGTCACCGCCGAGATGTTCGCCGGCACGGTGCGCCAGCTCTGCCATCCGCCCGTGTTCCCCACCGCGAGGTCCCCGATGGGTGCCGCTGTCGGGCTGTCCAGGCGGACCTGCACCAGGCCACTCACCCCGCCGCCCGCGCCCGAGGCCACTCTGGCCTTGAACTGCCGGGCGGCCTGCGTGCCGAAGTCCACCCCGTCGAACCGCAGCCAGTCTCCGTTCGAGACGCCTCCGACGTTCTGCCCACCGCCCGTGTCGGTGGTGGTCTCGACGATGGTGCCCGACTGTGCCTGGTATCGCTCGGCCTCGATCGTCGAACGGGCGTCGACGCCTCCGGGCGGCACCGTCGGAGTGACGGTCGGGGTGACGGTCGGCGTTGATCCGGCGCCGCTCTGCCACACCGCCACGTAGTCCACCACCATGGGCCGCCCGGGCACGGTGGCCGCCGTCGGCGTTCCGCTGCCGGCCACGCCGTTGGGGAAGCCGCCGCCCATCGCCACGTTCAGCAGCAGGAAGTAGCCCGCGTGCCCCGTCATGTTGTTCCAGGTCGTCGCGTCGAACCGGGACTGGCTGATGGTGTGGAACTGCTGCCCGTCCACGTACCACCGCAACTGGTCGGGACTCACGCTGCGGTCCCACTCGAACCGGTAGGTGTGGAACCCCGCCTGGCATGTCGATCCGGGGCAGGCCCGGCTGGCGCCGATGCCGTTGGTCTCGTTGCACGGCCCGCCGGGGGTGACGCCGCAGTGCAGCACGGCCCAGACGGAGTTGATGCCGTTGACGTTCTCCATGATGTCGAACTCGCCGATCGCGGGCCAGTTCCAGTAGTTCCCCCGGTATGGCGACCCGAGCGCCCAGAACGCCGGCCAGTATCCCAGGGCGGCGCTGCCCGTCACGTTGGGCATCTGGATGCGGCCCTCGATGCGCAGGATGCGTCCGTCGGCGGGCTTGAAGTCGGCCCGCCTGGTCTCGATCCGGGCCGAGGTCCACTCGCCCGAGCCGCTGCGCAGGGGCGTGATGCGCAGGTTGCCCGCGCCGTCGAGGCCGAGGTTGGCGGTACTGGAGGTGTAGTTCTGGATCTCGCCGGTGCCCCAGTTGCCCGGACCGCCCGGGTACGAGTGCCCGGTGTCGATGATCCAGTTGGCCGACGAGGGCAGGGTGTTCGCCGAGCCGTCGAAGTCGTCCGACCAGACGAGCGACCAGCCCGACGGAGGGGGCGGGACGGAGGCGGACGCGCTGACGGCCACCTTGACGAGCAGGCCGGCGAGTGCCACGAGCACCACGGCCACCGCCGCCAGCCGGCGTCGATGTCGGATTGTCGTTGTCGTCATTGGTTCGCTCCAGGGGGTATGGAGGCAAGATGAGAGCGCTCTCACGGTGATGTGAACACAGGGTTTACCCCCTGTCAACAATCCGCACCGACCGTGCAGTGGTTGCAATGAGGCCACCCAGGGAGAGCGCTCTCCGACCTGCCGCCTCCGTCACCTGCTCACGGGCCCGGGCGCAAATCTCCGTCACGTACACGGGCTGGAACTCCGGATCGGTGAACTCGCCCAAGGGATGCTCGCGAGCGTCCCGCATCCCCTGCCGGCGCGCCTCCTCCCGCTCGGCCGGCGGGTCACCCCGCTTGAACAGCCGCGACAAGAACGCTATCCGCGTCTCCTGGCTCCGGCCCCACCGGCACCCGGCCCCAGTGTCCCTGAAACCCAGACTGATCGGCTGCTTTCCGGAATGGCGTCGATGCCACCGGACGTTGGCGCCACCCCCGCACGCGGGCAACCGCTTGACCATGTCGAAGGCCCACCTGGCGCCGTTACGGCGGCCGACCCCGCGCCGGTCAGCGGGCGTCACCCTGGAGGCCCCCGGCCATGTACAGCGGTAGGCGCCCACCGTGCGAAGCCGTACAGGAACCCAAGCTTCTACTGAAGCGAAAGCTTCGAGATTCTGTGCGGCGCCGTAGAGAAACGAAAGCTTGAGATCACCTACGGCGCCGCACGGAAACGAAAGGCTTTCGAGATCACCCAACGTGCGGCGCCGCACAGAGGCGGCGCCGCACGTTGGGTGAAGGAAACGGGAGAAGCGGGTCAGCCCTTCTCGGCCTCGCCCGTGGCCTGCTCCATGGCCTCCTCGGGAGAGGCCTCCAGGTCCTGCTCGGCGTCGGCCCCCGCCTGCGCGGAGGCCTTGTCCAGGCGGACCCAACTCGTCACGCTCTCCACCGCGAACAACACGAAAAGGTAAGCCGTCAGCACTGCCAGCACCGGCGTCACCTGACCGACGGCGGCGCCCACACCGATGATCAACAGGCGCAGCTCCCAGCCCAGCCCCGCGTGGAAGACCCACCTGGGCGGCCAGATGCTCTGCCGCGTCCGATAAACCGTGTCGTAGGTGTGATAGCCCACGACGTAAACCAGCACGAACAGCAGCCACTTGGGCGCCTCGGCGGCCAGGCCGACGGCGATCAAGGTGAAGAACTCGGTGCCGCGCAACAGCGGCGGGGTGAGCCAGTCGAAGCGGCCCAGGTGGTTTCGCGGCGTCGTGGGCAGCACGAGCACCAGCATGATCGCCACCGGTAGCAGCAGGATCGGGCCGGGCTGGAGCACCCCCGCGACCGTCAGGGCGACGATGGCGAGCAGGGCGACAAGCGTGGCGGGCACGGGGGGCAGGCCCCGGCCGAGCTTACCGCCGAGGGCGTGGGCGAGCGGCCCGTCGTCGCGGTAGGCGAGCAGGCGGGCGGTCTGGATGCGGCGGCGTTCCTCGTCGGGGTCCGGCGTGGGGGTGGCCATGGCCTGCGGTTGGGTGATCATACGAGCGACCTCATGAGGCGTCCGGTGAGGGTGTAGATGGCGGCGACGGAGCCCCAGATCACCAGCGTGAGGAAGGTGATCCGGGCGTCGAAGAGGGCGGCGGTGATCGCGATGGCCGCGAACCGCTCGCCGATGGGGAACACGATCATCTTGCGCGCCCAGTGGACGGCGCGGTATTTGCCGGCCTTGGTCCACATCTTGAGCACGCGCCGCAGGCCCTGGGTGCGCTCGACCTTCCGGCGGACGAGCGCCTGGCGCAGGTCGCGGTCGTCGGGCACGTCGAGCGCCAGTGTGGGCAGCTTGGCCGGCGGTTTGCGGCGGTTGGCGATGCCGAAGGAGAAGTCGAGCAGGTGGCGTATTGACTGCAGTCCGATCGCGGTCAGTGCCAGGATCCAGATGTCGTCGCCGTTGCCGGAGACCACCCAGCCGACGGCCAGGCCGGCGAAGACGACGTATTCCTTGAAGCGGTCGAACGTGGCGTCCAGCCATGCCCCCAGCACGCCGAACTTGCGGGCGTAACGCGCGACCTGACCGTCCACGCAGTCGAAGACGAAAGCGAAGTAGATCAGCACGCCGCCGAGCACCATCAACGGCCGGTCGCCGGTGGCGAAGCAGGCGGCCGCGGCGACGCCGAGCGCGATCGAGATCAGCGTCACCTGGTTGGGCGTCCACCCGCGCCGGGCGAACCAGCGGGCGATGAAGCGGGAGTAGGTGGAGACGAAGTAGGTGGTGAAGAAGCCGTCGGCGCCCTTGACCGCGTTGTTGAGCCGGGAGCGGTCCTCGTTCATGCCGGCCATCTCCGGCACGGCCTCGTTGACCTCCTCCTGGGTCGTGACCCTGCGGTAGAACAGGTCACGGCGGCCCCGGATGCCGACCGACACGCCGTTGCGCACCAGGCCGAACACCACGAGCTGCACCAGGTCGTCGTCCGGGCCGAACACGTCGGCCATGGCCGCCAGCTCGCGGCACGTCTGCGCCAGCATCGGCGCGTTGCGCGCGCTCACGTGCAGCGGCCCGAGCACCACTCCGTTCGGCCTGGTCACGGCGTGCCGGGCGGTGCCGACCGAAACGACGCGTGACTTGCCGATGCGGACGCGTACGGGCAGTCCCTCGACGCGGTTGTGCCCGATCTCGGGCTCGGCCTCGTCGATCGGGACGTATTCCTCGGGGCCGTTGTCCTCTGGTGCCTCTGGTGCCTCCTCGGCCACCGCCGAACCCCCGCGCGGCTCCTTGGCGACGAGCGCCAGCGCACCGCGCTTGGTCTTGCTGATCTGGTAGATCAGCTCGTCGTGCACGACTGAGTTCTCGGGGATGATGAAGAGGTTCTCCGTTGCGGACTCTGCGACGTCGGCCAGGGCCCGCAGGGCGGCGGCCACGTCACCGGACTCGATCGTGGCGGGCCGCGGATCCATGGACGTGAGCTGGTTGCGCAGCCGTTCGCCCACGGTGGGATTGCCGGGCATGGTGGCCAGCCTCAGGCCGGTCGGAGAGGTGTCGGGGCCGGGCGAAGAGCCCAGCAGGACCACGCGGGTCATGACTCCCTTTCGAGGCGGTATCGGGGGGTTGAACAACGGGTGATGCGGGGACAGACGTAAAAGTGTAGTGAGGGTCACGCAAAGTCGCGTCACCAGAGGATGCCCGTAACGTCCCGCGTGCCGATATAGCGGGCAGCCGTAAGATGTCCGAGTGAGTCTCTACCGTGACGAAGGCGTGGTCCTGCGGACGCAGAAGCTCGGGGAGGCCGACCGCATCGTCACCATTCTGGCCAAGCGCACGGGCAAGATCCGGGCGGTGGCCAAGGGCGTGCGCCGCACCACGTCACGCTTCGGCGCCAGGCTGGAGCCGTTCACGCATGTCGACCTGCAGTTGCACACCGGCCGCACGCTCGACGTCGTCACCCAGGCGGAGACCATCAGACCGTATGGCGAGGCCCTGACCGGCGACTATCCCCGCTACACCGCGGGCAGCGCGATGCTGGAGACGGCCGACCGGCTGACGCACGGGGAGAAGGAGCCGGCGCTACGGCAGTTCCTGCTGCTGGTGGGCGGGCTGCGCACGCTCGCCGAGCACGGCCACGAGGCCAGACTGGTGCTGGACGCCTACTTCCTGCGCTCGCTGGCCGTGGCGGGCTACGCTCCCACGCTCGACGCGTGCGCCAAGTGCCGGGCCCCGGCGATCAGGGCGTTCGCCATCGTCGCAGGTGGCGTGGTGTGCGGGGGCTGCAAGACGCCCGGCTCGGTGATCCCCGCCGGGGAGACGATCGGGCTCATGACGGCGCTGCTGCGCGGAGACTGGGCCACCGCCGACGCCTCGGAGCCCCGCCATCGCAGCGAATGCAGCGGACTCGTGGCCGCTTATCTGCAGTGGCACCTTGAGCACGGAATACGCTCTCTACGACATGTTGAAAGGGAGCTTCGTGAACCTACGACCACCATCCCCGCATCCGTCGGGAGCGACGCCGCCGCCGATTCCCCGTGATCTGGTGCCCCAGCACGTGGCGATCGTCATGGACGGAAACGGCCGCTGGGCCAAGGCCCGCAACCTGCCACGGACCGAGGGCCACAAGGCGGGCGAGTCCTCGCTGTTCGACGTCATCGAGGGGGCCCTGGAGCTGGGGATTCCTTATCTGAGCGCCTACGCGTTCTCCACGGAGAACTGGAAGCGGTCGCCCGACGAGGTGCGCTTCCTCATGGGGTTCAACCGCGAGGTGATCAGGCGGCGGCGTGACGAGCTCAACGCCATGGGCGTCCGGGTCCGCTGGTCCGGCCGGCCGGGACGGCTGTGGAAGAGCGTCATCTCCGAGCTGCAGGCCGCCGAGGAGATGACCGTCTCCAACCGCGCGCTGACGTTGCAGTTCTGTGTCAATTACGGCGGGCAGGCCGAGGTCGTCGATGCGGCGGTCCGGCTGGCCGAGGACATCGCGGCCGGGCGGATCAAGCCGGGCAAGGTCAACGAGAAGGTGTTCGCCCGCTACCTCTACCAGCCGGAGATCCCGCCGGTGGACATGTTCCTGCGCCCGTCGGGGGAGCAGCGGACCTCCAACTTCATGCTGTGGCAGTCGGCCTACGCCGAGATGGTGTTCCTCGACCGGCTGTGGCCGGACTTCGACCGCAGGGACCTCTGGGAGGCCTGCGAGATGTTCGCCAAGCGCGACCGGCGCTACGGCGGCGCGATCCCCAACCAGGTCAGCTGACCTCCCATGGCGTCACGGCCCGCCGTCAGCGGGCCAGGTCGCCGCGCGTGACGCCGTAGTGCCCGCGCCGCGGCCGGGCGCCCTGCTCCGGCGCTCCAAGGCGCGTGTTTGGCGCGAGAGGCGCGTGTCGGGGCCTTTGTGCGGTCTGTGGGTGTACGGAGGCCGTGGACGGTCTGTGCGCCCTCGTACGGTCTGGGGAGGTATGGGGCCGTGAAAGGGTCTGTGCGCCCTCGTACGGTCTGGGGCTAGGTATGGGGCCGTGGACGGGTCTGTACGTCCTCTTACGCCCGGCGGCGGGCCCGGTAGGCGGCGACGTGCATGCGGTTGCCGCACGTGCGGCTGTCGCAGTAGACCCGGGACCGGTTGCGTGACTCGTCCACGAAGACCCGCTCGCAGTCCGGGGCCGAGCAGGTGCGCAGGCGCTCGGCCTCGCCCTCCACCAGCAGATGGGCGAGGGCCACGCCGCAGTCGGCCGCCAGGTGCTCGGCGAGCTCGGCGTCCGCGGCGAAATAGTGCACGTGCAGGGGGTGGCCGTCGTGCTCGGTGAGCCTCGGGGTGATGCGGGTCTCCGACAGCAGGGCGTTCAGGATGCGGACGGCGGTGGGGAGATCGGGGGCCGTGAACACGCGGTGGAAGGCCTCCCGCACCATCCTGACCTGGCTCAGGTCGCGCGGCGTCAGCGTGGCGACGCCGCTGATCTGGTGGGCCTGCACGAATGTCCGCAGTTCGGCCAGGCTGGCCAGGCCCTCGTCTCCGCCTGTGGACGGCGAGGTGTTGACCAGCTCGACGACGGTGGCCAGAGAATGGACCATGTCATGGCCAAACGGCATGTTGACTCCTGTCCGCGCCGGGTTCTAGCGTTGTCGCAGCGTATCTCCTGCATGGGCGTCCGGGGGTTTCCATGAGTGCACATCGGCGTATCGTGCTGATCGCGATCGTCGGTGCGCTGATCATTTCGGCCTCGGCACCCCTCGTACGGTTATCCGGTGTATCGCCGGCCACCTCGGCATTGTTCCGTTGCGCGTACGCCGTGCCGCCGATGCTCCTCCTGGCCTGGCTGGAGCGGCGCAGGCTGGGGCCGCTGCCGTTCAAGGGGGCGCTGGCGGCCTGGGCGGCGGGGGTGTTGTTCGCGCTCGACCTGTTGTTCTGGCATCACGCCATTGACTACGTGGGCGCGGGGCTGGCGACCGTGCTGGGCAACCTGCAGGTGTTCATCGTGGCGTTCGCGGCCTGGGGGCTGTTCGGGGAGCGGCCGTCCCGGCGGCTCGTGATCAGCACGCCTGTGGTGTTCGCCGGGGTGGTGCTGATCTCGGGGATGTTCGACAGTGCCGCCTACGGGAGCGATCCGGCCATGGGGGTGTGGGCGGGGGTGGCCACGTCCCTCTCCTATGCCGCGTTCCTGCTGCTGATGAAGCGGGGCGGGGCCGATCGGGCCGCGGGGCCGCTGGCGCACGCGACCGTG
This sequence comes from Nonomuraea sp. B12E4, assembly GCF_039871825.1. Taxonomy (NCBI): domain Bacteria; kingdom Bacillati; phylum Actinomycetota; class Actinomycetes; order Streptosporangiales; family Streptosporangiaceae; genus Nonomuraea; species Nonomuraea sp. B12E4. The sequence goes on from NZ_JBDPME010000002.1 coordinate 95,905, forward strand.
GTGGCCACCCTGACGATCGCGCTGCTCAGCCCGGTGTTCGGGGGTGCCGACTTCGTACCGGAGTGGCCGGCGCACGGGTGGCTGTTGCTGCTCGCGCTGGGGCCCCAGGTGGTGGGGTGGTCGCTGATCACGTTCACGCTGCCGCGGCAGCCCGCCGCCCTCACCGCGCTGTTGCTGCTGATCCAGCCGATGACCACCGTGGCGCTGTCCGCCGTGGTGCTCGGCGAGCGGCCCTCGCCGCTGCAGCTCGCCGGCTGCGCGGTGATCGTGCTGGGCGTCCTGTACGGCTCCCGCCGCAGGCCCGAGCCCGCCCCCGCCGAACGGACCGAGTCCTCCGTCACGTGAAGGCAGGCGGGTGCGCCCTGAGCCGGAGTGTGCGGCCGGTGCCCCGGTCAGCCGGTGCGGGCGCGCCTCGATCGGCCGGTGCGGGTGCCCCGGTCAGCCGGTGCGGGCCGCGGCCGAGCAGGACGAGCAGGTGCCGAAGACCTCCACCGTGTGCGTGATCTCCGTGAACCCGTGCTCGGTCCCCACCATCTCGGCCCACCGCTCCACCGCGGGCCCGGCGACCTCCACCGTGTGCCCGCACCGCCGGCACACCAGGTGATGGTGGTGGGCGTCGCTGGCGCACGCCCGGTAGACGGACTCGCCGTCGTCGGTACGCAGCACGTCGACCTTGCCCCCGTCGGCCAGCGCCTGCAGGGCGCGGTAGACGGTGGTCAGGCCGATCTTGGCGCCGTGCAGCCGCATCTCGGCATAGACGTCCTGCGCGCTGCGGAAGCCCTCGCTCTTACGGAGGGTGTCGTGCACGGCATCACGCCTCGTCGTCATGCGACCTCCTCCACGCGCAGCTTCCGCCGCTCGCTCACTGTGGACTCCTGCGTACGAACTCGCCGTACGAATCTACCGACCCCGAGGGCCAGGACGAAGCCGGCGAGCGCAAGAAGCACGATCGCGGCACCAGGAGGCACCTTGGTGGAGTAGGTGGAGGCCACCAGGCCGCCGACGGAGGCGATCACCCCGAACAGCATGGCCAGCAGCATCGTCGTGCGGAACCCCCGGGTGAGCTGCTGGCTGGTCGCCACCGGGATCACCATCAGCGCGCTGACCAGCAGCAGCCCGACCACGCGCATGGCGACGACGACCGTGAGCGCGGCCGTGACGGCGATCAGCAGGCTGAGGAAGCGCACCGGCAGGCCGCTGGCCCTGGCCATCTCCTCGTCCTGGCAGAGCACGAACAGCTCCCGGCCGAAGATCGCGACGACCGCGATCACGGCGGCGGCCAGCCCGGCGATGACCCAGATGTCCTGGGTCGTGACGCTGGCGATGGCGCCGAACAGATAGGAGTTGAGCTTGGCGGTGCTGCCGCCGGGCGCGATGCCCATCAGCATCACGCCGCCCGCGATCCCACCGTAGAACAGCAGCGCCAGCGCCACGTCACCGCTCGTCCGCCCGCGCGCCCTGACCAGCTCGATGGCCACGGCCCCGGCGACGGACACGATCACGGCGGTCAGCACCGGCGCGCTGCCGGTGAGGAACCCCAGCGCCACGCCGGTCAGCGCCACGTGCCCGATGCCGTCGCCGAGCAGGGACAGTCTCCGCTGCACGATGAACGTCCCCACCGCGGGTGCGCACAACCCCACCAGCAGCGCTGCGATCAGCGCGAGCTGGAAGAGCTGCTCGTGCAGAAGCTCCAAGATCATTATGACTCTCCCTGCCACCCGGTGAGCGGTCCCGGGATGGTTTCCGTGGCGTGCGGGTGCTGGTGCTCGTGCCCGGGCAGCGCGCAGTCGCCCTCGGGCCGCGGCGGGGGGCCGTCGTGCGCGACACGTCCCTCGCGGATCACGACGCCGCGCGTGATGATCGGCTCCAGCGGGCCGAGCTCGTGCGCGACCAGCACCACCGTCTTGCCGTCGAGCACCAGCCCGGCCAGCGTGTCGGCGAGCAGTTGCTGCGTCTCGGCGTCCACGCCGGCGGTCGGCTCGTCCATCACGTACGTGTCCGGCTCCCCGGCCAGCGCCCGGGCGATGAGCACCCGCTGCTGCTGCCCGCCGGACAGCGACTGGACGGGGTCGCCGGCCCGGTCGGCCAGCCGGACGGTCTCCAGCGCGCCGGACACGGCGGCCCGGTCGGCCGGGCTGGTCCTGTGCAGGCGCCTCTGCCGGGCGATGCGGCCGGAGGCGACGACCTCGCGCACGGTGGCCGGCACGCCGCCGCCGACCTGGAGCCGCTGCGGCACGTAGCCGATGCGCCACCAGTCGCGGAACCTGCCCGGCGGGGAGCCGTAGACCAGCGTCTGGCCGCCGGTCAGCGGAGTGAGGCCGAGCAGTGCCCGGACCAGTGTGGACTTGCCGGAGCCGTTGGCGCCCAGGAGGGCGACGACCTCGCCGGGACTGACGGTCAGATCGACTCCCCGGAGGACGGGCTTGCCATCGAAGGAGACCCGGCCGTCGGTCATCGCGAAGGCCGTTTCGCTCATGCCGTACACCCCAGTGCTGTTTGTAGGGTTTTGAGGTTATCGCGCATGGCGGACATGTAGTCGCCCGAGGGCTTGCTCTCGAGCGGGTTGAGCACGGTGGTCTTCGCGCCCACCTGGTCGGCCAGCACCTCGGCGACCTTCGGGTTGACCAGGGCCTCGGTGAAGATGGTGGTCACGCCCTCGGTCCTGGCGAGCTTGCCCACCTCCGAGAGGCGTGCGGGCGAGGGCTCCTGCTCGGGGTCGAGGGTGATGCCGACCTGCTTCAGCTTGTAACGGTCGGCGAGGTAGCCGAACGCCTCGTGCGCGGTGACCAGCGTCTTCGTCCGGCAGGTGGCCAGGCCCGCGGCGAACTCCCGGTCCAGTGCCCCGAGCGCGTCCGCCGTCTTGGCGGCGCGGTCCTTGAACGCCTGCGCGTGCGCCGGGTCGGCGGCCGCCAGGCGCTCGCCGAGCTTGGTGGCCACGGTGGCCAGGCGGGCGGGGTCGAGCCAGATGTGCGGGTCGTAGGAGACCGTGTGCTCCTCCTCGCCCTCCTCCGCGTGGTCGCCGGCGGGGAGTGTGGCGACGGCTGTGGCGGCGTCGAAGCCCGTGTCCTGGTCCACCGCGTCGTCCACGGCCGGCTGCACGCCCTTGATGTAGACGGTGAGGGCGGCGTCCTGGATCTCGGTCACCTGCTTGATGCCCAGTTCCAGGTCGTGCGGCTCGACGCCGGGCGCGGTGAGCACCGTCACCGCCACGTCCGAGCCGCCCACCTGCTCGGTCAGCCACTGGAGCGGGTAGAAGGCGGCGACCACGTGGGGCTTGGTGCTCCCCTGGGCGGCGGTCTCGCCGGAGGAGCCGCAGGCGGCGGTGGTGAGCAGCGCGGCTCCGGCCAGCAGGCAGATGGCGTGTGACCTGGAAAATCCTGACATCATGGGAGTCAGTATGCGCCAAAATGAAAATGATTGTCAAAATCCACCCGGGCCGGCAGTCCCGGGTGGGAATGCCGGACGGCGGGCTGGGGGCCAGGCGGCGCCCTCCGGCATCCCGCCATCACCCCGGTGACAGTGCGCCGGCTGAGCCATGGCCGGCGCCCGAAGTGACGTCTTCACCCCCTCTCGGTGCGGCGACCCCATTCGAGGCGGTGGCTCCGTTCGGTGCGGTGGTGTGGTCGCCCGGCGGGCGCAGGCGGCGCTCGCCGGTGTAGACGTTCATCGAGTTGCCGCGCAGGAACCCGATGAGCGTCAGCCCTTCCTCCGCGGCCAGCTCGACCGCGAGTGAGGAGGGGGCGGAGACCGCGGTGAGCACCGGGACCCCGCCCATGACCGCCTTCTGCACCAGCTCGAACGACGCCCGCCCGGACACCATCAGCACGGTGCCCCGCAGCGGCAGCCGCCCGTTCCTGAGTGCCCAGCCGAGCAGCTTGTCCACGGCGTTGTGGCGGCCGACGTCCTCGCGTACGCACAGTGGCTCGCCGTCGGCCGTGAACAGGCCGGCCGCGTGCAGGCCCCCGGTTCGGTCGAAGACCCGCTGGGCCGCGCGAAGACGGCCCGGCAGCTCCGCGACGGTCGACTGCGCCAGCTCGACCGGGTCGTCTCCCGCGCTCCAGCGAGCCACGGTGCGTACCGCCTCCAGCGACGCCTTGCCGCAGACGCCGCAGGAGGAGGTGGTGTAGAAGTTGCGCGGCTCGGGCGCCGGGATGCCGGGCGCGAGGCGTACGTCGAGCACGTTGTAGGTGTTCTCGCCGTCCACCGTCGCGCCCGCGCAGTAGCGCATCGTGGCGATGTCGTCGGGCGAGTCGACGGCTCCCTCACTGACCAGGAAGCCGGCGGCCAGGTCGAAGTCGTCGCCGGGGGTGCGCATGGTGACCGTCAGCGGCGTCCCGTTGAGCCGGATCTCCAGCGGTTCCTCGGCGGCCAGCGAGTCGATCGTGCGCGTGCGGACGGTGTCCTTGACGCGCAGGATGCGCCGCTTGACGGCGACCCTAGACATGAACTCTCACCTCAGACCTGGCCATGGCCCCGGGCGGCGCTCGGTGGCGAAGTCACCTTGAGCCGCATAGTCCTCCATTCAGTATGCGATGTACGGTATGCCCAGCTAGACGGCTCGGACAAGGTTCTCGTTCAGCAGGTCGCTCACCGCGTGGATCGCGCGCAGCGTCGGGACCTCGGCTCTGGTGAGATCGGCCAGCTCGACGACCGCCGCGAGCAGCACGTCGAGCTCCAACGGTTTTCCCTTCTCCAGGTCCTGGAGAGTCGAGGTTTTGTGCTCGCCCGCCTTCTCCGCGCCACGCAGGCGGCGCTCGATCGAAATGCCGGGATCGCAGCCCACCCTGTTGGCCACGTCCACGGTCTCTCGCATCATGGCCATGACCAGCTCCCTGGCGCCGTCGTGACGGCAGATGCCGGCCATGGTCGCCCTGGCCAGGGCGCTGATCGGGTTGAAGGAGATGTTGCCCATCAGTTTGATCCAGACGTCGCGCCGCAGATCACGCTCCACCGGACACTTCAGCCCGCCCTCGATGGCGGCCTGGCTGAAGCTGGAGCACCGCTCGGTCAGCTCGCCGTTCGGCTCGCCGATGGAGAAGCGGGTGCCCTCGAGATGCCGGATCACGCCCGGCTCCTCGATCTCGGTGGCGGCGTAGACGACGCATCCGATCGCCCGGTGCAGGGGCAGCGCGGCCGTGACCGCGCCGCCGGGATCGACGCTCTCGATGCGGTAGCCCTCGTAGGGGCCCTTGAGCCCGTGGAAATACCACCACGGGATGCCGTTCTGCGCGGCGATGATGCTCGTGGTCGCGTGCAGAAGCGGCCTGATCATGGGGCCCGCCGAGGCGTAACTGTTCGCCTTGAGGCCCAGGAAGACATGGTCCACCGGACCGACCTGGGTCGGGTCGTCGGTGGCGTGGGGGTGGGCGACGAAGTCGCCCCTGGGGGAGAGCACCCGCACACCGGCATCACGTATCGCCTGCAGGTGCGCGCCTCTCGCGATGAGGTGCACCTCGGCTCCCGCCCGGTGGAGGGCGGCGCCCACGTATGCGCCGATGGCGCCGGCGCCAAGAACAGCGACCTTCATGCTGCGCTCCGTTCTCGCGTCGGATTTTTTTCCGCACGGGGCCCCGTGACGTGCGATGGGCCGCTGATGCGGCCCACTGTGCATTCGGTATACAGTATGGAAAAAGTCGGGTCAAGGAGCTTGCCTATGACCGTTGTGCGGCATGAACCAGTGGTGGAAGCGATGTCATGGGGCATGGCGCGGGCCCTCGCGGCCCGCTCGGCCCGCCCGTCTTCGCCCGTTTCATTGCCCCTTTCCGAGGCTCTCGGCTGCCGGTTGGCCGCCCCGCTGACGGCGCTCGTCGCCGTCCCCGGGGTGGACGTCTCGGCGATGGACGGCTACGCGGTGGCGGGCCCCGGCCCGTGGCGGGTGGTCGGCCGCGTCCTGGCCGGGGGAGTGCCGCACGACGGCGAGTTGCGCCCGGGGGAGGCGGTGGAGATCGCCACCGGCGCCCCGACTCCGGTGGGGGCCGAGTCGGTGCTGCCGTACGAGCAGGCGCAGGCGGCTCCGTCATGGGTGGACGGGGTGGCGGAGCCGTCGTGGGTGGACGGGGTGGCGGAGCCCGGGCGGCACATCCGCCGCCGGGGCGAGGACATCCCCGAGGGCGCCGTCGCGCTGGGCGCGGGCACGGTGCTGACGCCGGTGGCGCTCGGCCTGGCCGCCGCCCTCGGGCACGACACGCTCCGGGTGCGCCCCAGGCCCCGCGTGTGCGTCCTGGTCACCGGGGACGAGGTCGTGCGCGAGGGCCTGCCGGGGCCGGGCCGGGTGCGTGACGCCATCGGCCCGTTCCTGCCGGGCCTGGTGGAGTGGGCGGGCGGCCGGGTCGCGGACACGGTCAGCCTGCCCGACGGCCGGCAGCCGCTCCACGCCTGCCTGGCGAGGCCGGCCGTCGGCGCCCTGCCGGACACCACGTTGCCCGAGGCCGCCCGCCTCGAAGCCGCCCGCCTCGCATCAGCGTGCGCCGGAACCGCGCGTCCCGGGAGCGTGCCGTTCACCGACGAATCCGTGCCGTTCGCCGATGTCGTCGTGGTGTGCGGGGCCTCGTCCAGGGGGCCCGCCGACCACCTGCGGAAGGTGCTCGGGGGCCTCGGGGCCGACGTGCTCGTGGACGGCGTGGCCGTGCGGCCCGGGCACCCGCAACTGCTCGCCCGTCTGCCGGACGGGCCGCTGGTCGTGGGCCTGCCGGGGAACCCGTTCGCGGCGCTGTCCGCCGCGCTCACGCTGCTCGCGCCCGTCCTGCGCGAGTTGGCCATGACCCCGGCCCGCGTCGAGTCCAGCGCGCTGGCCGGGGCGGTGCGGGCGCATCCGCGCGACACCCGCCTCGTGCCCGTGCGGCGATCCGCGCGGGGCGCCGTTCCGGTGGGGCACGACGGGCCGGGCTCGTTGTGGGGCGCGGCGCTGGCCGACGCGCTGGCGGTCGTTCCGCCGGGGTGGGCCGGTGAGCAGGTGGAGCTGATCGAGTTGCCCCCAGGGGGCTAGACAGTCCGTTCGGGAGGGAGTAAGCATTGCGTTCATACGGTATGCAGTATGCGGAAGACATCGAGCTTCGTCGTCGGGAAAGGGTGGCATGATGTCGGAAACGATCTCTGGCGGTCATCTCGTAGCCAAGGCACTCAAGGCTGAGGGCGTAGATGTGATCTACACGCTCTGTGGTGGCCACATCATCGATATTTACGACGGTTGCGTCGACGAAGGCATCGAAGTCATCGATGTGCGTCATGAGCAGGTGGCCGCGCACGCCGCCGACGGCTACGCCCGCATCACCGGTAAGCCGGGCTGCGCGGTGGTCACGGCGGGGCCGGGCACGACCGACGCGGTCACGGGCGTGGCCAACGCCTTCCGCGCGGAGAGCCCCATGTTGCTCATCGGTGGACAGGGAGCTCTGAGCCAGCACAAGATGGGCTCCCTGCAGGACCTGCCGCACGTGGACATGATGAACCCGATCACCAAGTTCGCCGCCACGGTGCCGAGCACGGAGCGGGTGGCCGACATCGTGTCGATGGCCTTCCGGGAGTGCTACAACGGCGCGCCCGGGCCGTCGTTCCTGGAGATCCCGCGTGACGTGCTGGACGCCAAGGTGCCGCTGGAGAAGGCCCGCATCCCCGAACCGGGACGCTACCGGGCCTCCACCCGCCAGCAGGGCGACCCCGCGGCGATCGAGCGGCTGGCGGACATGCTGGCGCACTCGGAGAAGCCGTGCATCCTGCTCGGCAGCCAGGTGTGGACGTGCCGGGCCACCGACGCGGCCATCGACTTCGTCCGGACGCTGAACGTGCCGGCGTACATGAACGGCTCGGGCCGCGGCACCCTCGGGCCGGGAGACCCGCACCACTTCCAGCTCAGCCGCAGGTACGCCTTCACCGAGGCCGACCTGATCATCATCGTCGGCACCCCGTTCGACTTCCGGATGGGCTACGGCAAGCGCCTGTCGCCGACCGCCACGGTGGTGCAGATCGACCTCGACTACCGCACCGTGGGCAAGAACCGGGACATCGACCTGGGGATCGTCGGCGACGCCGGCCTCATCCTGGCGGCGGCGGCCCAGGCGGCCAGCGGCCGCATCGGTGACGTGGTGGGCAAGCGCAAGGCATGGCTGGACGAGCTGCGCGCGGTGGAGACCCAGGCGTACGAGAAGCGCCTGCCCCGCCAGCACTCCGACGCCCAGCCCATCGACCCCTACCGCCTGGTCCACGAGATCAACGAGTTCCTCACCGAGGACACGATCTACATCGGCGACGGCGGCGACATCGTCACCTTCTCCGGCCAGGTCGTCCAGCCCAAGTCGCCCGGCCACTGGATGGACCCGGGCCCGCTGGGCACGCTGGGCGTCGGCATGGCCTTCGCGATGGCGGCCAAGCAGGCCAGACGCGACAAGGAGGTGCTGTGCCTGTTCGGTGACGGCGCCTTCAGCCTCACCGGCTGGGACTTCGAGACGATGGTCCGCTTCGACCTGCCGTTCATCGGCGTCATCGGCAACAACTCGTCCATGAACCAGATCAGGTACGGCCAGGCCGCCAAGTACGGCGAGGACCGTGCCCGGGTGGGCAACACCCTCGGCGACATCCGCTACGGCGACTTCGCCAAGCTGCTCGGCGGCTACGGCGAGGAGGTGCGCGACCCGGCCGAGATCCGTCCCGCGCTTGAGCGGGCCCGGGAGTCGGGCAAGCCCTCACTGATCAACGTGTGGGTCGACCCGGAGGTCTACGCCCCCGGGACCATGAACCAGACCATGTACAAGTAGGGGATTGGCGACATGAAGGCTCTCGAAGGTGTCCGCGTCCTCGACATGACCCATGTCCAGTCAGGTCCGTCCGCCACCCAGCTCCTCGGCTGGCTCGGCGCCGACGTGATCAAGCTGGAGGCCCCGACCGGCGACATCACCCGGCAGCAGCTCCGCGACGTGCCCGACGTCGACAGCCTCTACTTCACGATGCTCAACTGCAACAAGCGCAGCATCACCCTCAACATGAAGAGCGACCGCGGCAAGGAGATCTTCACCGAGCTGGTGAAGAGCGCCGACATCATGGTGGAGAACTTCGGGCCGGGCGCCGTGGACCGCATGGGCTTCACCTGGGAACGCCTCCAGGAGCTCAACCCCCGCCTCATCTACGCCTCGATCAAGGGCTTCGGCGCCGGCAAGTACGCCAAGTTCAAGGCGTACGAGGTGATCGCCCAGGCCATGGGCGGCTCGATGAGCACCACGGGCTTCGAGGAGGGCCCGCCGCTGGCCACCGGGGCGCAGATCGGTGACTCGGGCACCGGCGTGCACGCGGTGGCCGGCATCCTGGCCGCCCTCTACCAGCGCGAGCAGTCCGGGCGCGGCCAGCGCGTACAGGTGGCCATGCAGCACGCCGTGCTGAACCTGTGCCGCGTCAAGCTGCGCGACCAGCAGCGGCTCGGGCACGGCCCGCTGCGCGAATACCCGAACAAGTCTTTCGGCGACGAAGTGCCGCGCTCCGGCAACGCCAGCGGCGGCGGCCAGCCGGGCTGGGCGGTGCGCTGCGCGCCCGGCGGCCCGAACGACTACATCTACGTGATCGTCCAGCCGGTGGGCTGGAAGCCGATCTCGTCCATCATCGGCCGCCCCGAGCTGGCCGATGACCCCGAGTGGTCGACGCCCGAGGCGCGGCTGTCCAAGCTGGACAAGATGTTCCAGCTCATCGAGGAATGGACGATCCGCCACGACAAGTGGACGGTGCTCGACCGGCTCAACGCCGAGAACATCCCCTGCGGGCCGATCCTGTCCACCAGGGAGCTGGTGGAGGACGAGAGCCTGCGCGAGGAGGGCATCGTCGTCGCGGTCGAGCACCCCGAACGCGGCGAGTTCGTCACCGTCGGCAGTCCGCTGCAGCTCTCGGACTCCCCGGTGGAGGTCCGCACGCCGCCCCTGCTCGGCGAGCACAACCAGGAGATCTACGGCGAGCTCGGCGTGAGCGCGGACGAGCTCGCCGACCTGAAGACGAACGGAGTCATCTAAGTGTCTGTCCGGGAAGTACTTGAGAAAGCGCTCGCCGAGGGGCGTACGGCGCTCACCGCGCCGGAGGGACGCGAGATCTGCGAGGAGTACGGCATCACCACCCCCGGTGAAGGCCTGGCCACCTCGGCCGATCAGGCGGTGGAGATCGCCGAGAGCATCGGTCTCCCGGTCGTCCTGAAGATCGTTTCCCCCGACATCCTGCACAAGACCGAGGCCGGCGGCGTGCTGGTCGGCCTGAAGACCGCCGAGGAGGTGCGGGAGGGCTACGACCAGATCCTGGCCAACGCCCGCGCCTACAACGCCGAGGCGAAGATCGACGGCGTCCAGGTGCAGCAGCTCGTCGGCGGCGGGACCGAGGTCATCATCGGTGCCGTCACCGACCCCACCTTCGGCAAGGTGGTCGCGTTCGGCCTGGGCGGCGTCCTGGTGGAGGTCCTGAAGGACGTGACCTTCAGGCTTGCCCCGCTTTCGGCTGACGAGGCCCTGGGGATGCTGGACGACATCAAAGCGGCGGAAGTGCTGCGTGGTGCCCGCGGGGCCGAGCCCGCCAACAGGGAGGCGCTCTCGGCGCTGATCGAGCGGGTCGGCAAGCTGGTCACCGACTTCCCCGAGATCACCGAGGTCGACCTCAATCCCGTCTTCGTGGACGCGAAGGGCGCGGTCGCCGCCGACGTGCGCATCCTCATCGGCGAGAAGCCGGCCGAGCCCACCAGGCTGCCGAGGGAGGAGATCCTGCGGCAGATGACGCGGATCTTCAAGCCGCGCTCGGTCGCCGTCATCGGCGCCTCCGCCGAGAAGGGCAAGATCGGCAACTCGGTCATGAGCAACCTCATCAACGGCGGCTACCAGGGGGAGATCTTCCCGATCAACCCCAAGGCCGACGAGATCATGGGGCGCGCGGCGTACAAGAGCATCGGTGACGTGCCCGGCGACGTGGACGTGGCCGTGTTCGCGATCCCGGCCAAGTTCGTGGCCTCGGCGCTGGAGGAGGTCGGGCAGAAGGGCGTGGCCGGGGCGGTCATGATCCCCTCTGGCTTCGCCGAGACCGGGAACGTCGAGGGCCAGAAGGAGATCGTCGAGATCGCCAAGCGGCACGGCGTGCGCATGCTCGGCCCGAACATCTACGGCTACTACTACACGCCGGAGAACCTCTGCGCGACGTTCTGCACCCCGTACGACGTCAAGGGCAGCGTGGCGCTGACCTCGCAGAGCGGCGGCATCGGCATGGCCATCCTGGGCTTCAGCCGCACCTCCAAGATGGGCGTCTCGGCCATCGTCGGCGTCGGCAACAAGGCCGACGTGGACGAGGACGACCTGCTGACCTTCTTCGAGCAGGATGACAACACCAAGGCCGTGGCCATGCACCTGGAGGACCTCAAGGACGGGCGCGGCTTCGTCGAGGCCGCCCGCCGGGTGGTCAAGGAGAAGCCGGTCATCGTGCTCAAGGCCGGGCGCACCGCCATGGGCGCGCGGGCGGCCGGATCCCACACCGGGGCGCTCGCCGGTGACGACAAGGTGTACGACGACATCCTCCGGCAGGCCGGGGTGGTGCGCGCGCCGGGCCTCAACGACATGCTGGAGTACGCCCGCGCGCTGCCGATCCTGCCCGCCCCCAAGGGCGAGAACGTCGTCATCATCACCGGCGCCGGCGGCTCGGGCGTGCTGCTGTCGGACGCCATCGTGGACGCCGGGCTGACCCTCATGGACATCCCGGACGACCTGGACGTGGCTTTCCGCGCCTACATCCCGCCGTTCGGGGCGGCGGGCAACCCCATCGACATCACCGGCGGCGAACCGCCCTCGACCTACGAGAACACGGTCCGCCTGGGGCTGGCGGACGAGCGGATCCACGCGCTCGTCCTCGGCTACTGGCACACGATCGTGACGCCGCCGATGGTGTTCGCCGAGTTGATCGCCCGTGTCGTGGCGGAGGAGCGGGCCAAGGGCAATGTCAAGCCGGTCGTGGCGTCGCTGGCGGGCGACACCGAGGTTGAGGAGGCCAGCGAGTACCTGTTCGAGCACGGCGTGGTCGCGTACCCGTACACGACGGAGAAGCCCGTCGCGGTCCTCGGTGCCAAGTACCGATGGGCGCGGGCAGCCGGGCTGCTGCGCTAAGAGCCGAGCGCGGTAGCCGAGGCGAGGGGGCTCATTCGGGGCGCATTAGAAAGGCAACAACCCCCCAGGAGGTCCGTAGGTGGACACATCGAACACACCACCGGCGACGGCCACGCCGCCGGTCGAGGACGACAGAGTATGGAAAGCGGGCCGGCTTGATCCGATGCCCATTAGGAAGCTCCCCGACGCGCCTCCCTCGGTGCACATCATCGGGCCGACGGTCTTCCTGGTCGCGCTGGGCGTGGGCATCGGCGAGTCGTACATGTGGCCCCGGTTGGTGCTGCTGTTCGGGCCGGAGATCAGGTGGCTGTTCCTGATCGGCGTCACCCTTCAGGCAGTGGTCATGCTGGAGATGGCGCGTTACGCCATGGCCACGGGGGAGAGCATCTTCTCCGGCGCGGCCAGGGTCTTCAAGCCGCTGATGTGGTTCTTCTTCATCGTGGCGATCGCCGTCTACATCTGGCCGGGTCACGTGTCCGCGGGAGCGGCGGCGTTCGAACAGATAACCGGCATCCCATGGGTGATAACAGCGATAGCCGGCCTGGTCCTGGTCGGCGTGGTCTTCAGCCTGGCCAAGGTGATCTACAACCTGCTGGAGAACGTGCTGTCGTTACTGATCGGCGCGCTCGTGCTCGGCACCGCCGTGATCGCGGCGATGGTGGGCTCCTGGGGTGACGTGGCCGACACGATCACCGGCATGTTCTCCATCGGCTACCTCCCGCAGGAGGCCATGTCCGCGGCGTGGTTCCCGGTGATCGTCGGAGCGTGCGCGTTCGCCGGTCCCTCGGGCATGCAGCAGATGTGGTACACGCTGCACCTGCGTGACTCCGGGGCCGGCATGGGCGCGCACATCCCGAAGGTGCGCGGGCTGCGGCACGCGGGCGAGGAAGAGGAGATGCCCGCCCGCGGGTTCATGTTCGACACCGACGACCCGGCCGAGATGGCCAAGTGGAAGGGCTGGCGGCGCTGGGTCACCTTCGACGCCCTGCTGCTGTTCTGGGGCGTCACCATGCTGGTCACGATCTCCTTCACGGTGATCGCCCAGTCGGCGGCGCGGCTGAACCCGGGCGTGCAGGAGGCCCTGCAGCGAGACGACCGCGAGGCCGCGCTCTCGGCCATGTCCGACGCCGTCTCCGCGGCGGGCAGCTCGGTGCTCGGGGTGGTGTTCCTCGGGTTCATCGCGCTGATCGGGTTGAACGCGACGCTGGGCCTGTTCGACTCGTTCTCCCGCGGGCAGGCCGACATGACCTACAACTTCGTTCGCGGGGCGAAGAAGATCGGTATGTCCCGCCTGTACGGCGTCTTCCTCTGGGCCGTGATCATCTTCGGCATCCTGATCCTGTTGTTCGGCCCGGCCGACGGACCGGACGAGATCCTGGACACGCTGGCGTTCCTGTCAACGTTCGCGATGGGCGCGTACTGCGTGACGCTGCTCCTGGTGAACAACCGGATGCTGCCGAAACCGATCAGGCCCAAGTGGTGGAGCAACGCGATCATCGGGTTTGGCGCGGTGTTCTACCTGGGGCTGCTGTTCTACTGCCTGTTCGCCTACGGTGTGGCGATCGGCTGATGATGATCGAACGGCAAAGCCTCGAACTCGCCCTGCCCGGGGCGTCGATCGGAGCCGCAGCCGGTGCCATGGCCGGTGGGCTTGTCCTCTTCGCGGGGCAGCCCATCGGCGTGGCCGCGCTGTCGGCGCTGGCACTCGCCATACCGCTCGCCGTCTTCGGCGGCCTGTACGGCGTGCTGCTCGACCAAGGCGTGTTCAGACCGGGCACCTTCGGACCCATCGGCCTGTTCTGGATGGTCGGGTTTCCCCTGTCCCGTTTGGTCCAGGAGAGCCTGTTCGGAGTCGGCCTCGCGGAGGGCGTGCTCCCGTTCCTGGGCTACCAGGCGATGGTCGGCCTGGGCTTCGCGATCGGCTTCGTCTGGATGCATGAGCGGCTCATGCCGCACTGGCTCGTACGCCGTGCTCCGGACAACCCGCGCGCGGAGGCCCTGCTCGGCCTCTACCTCCAGTACGCCGACGCGATGCGCGCGAGAAAGAGAGGGCGCCGGTGAACCTGCCTCTCTGGATCTGGCTGGCCACGATCGGCGGCTTCTGCCTGGTCCTCGCGCTGGACTTCTACCTGGTGGCCCGCAATCCGCGCGAGCCCTCCTTCAAGGAGTGCCTGGGCTGGGTGACGTTCTACGTGGGCCTATCCGTGGCCTTCGGCATCGGCTTGCTGCTGGTGTCGGGGCCGGCACACGGGACGGAGTTCTTCGCGGGCTGGATCACCGAGTATTCACTCAGCGTCGACAACCTCTTCGTCTTCCTGCTGATCATGAGCCGCTTCCAGGTACCACGGAAATACCGCCAGAAGGTGCTGCTCGTCGGCATCATCCTGGCCCTGGTCATGCGGGGCGCGTTCATCGCGGCGGGAGCCGAGGCGGTCCAAAGATTCGACTGGCTCTTCTACCTGTTCGGCGCCTTCCTCGTCTACACGGCGTGGAAGCTGATCGGGCACGAGGAGGAAGAGGCCGAGTTCTCCGAGAACATCGCGCTGCGCACGGTGCGCCGGGTGCTTCCTACGACGGACACCTACCAAGGCGCCCGGCTCACCGTGCGACACACGGGCCGCAGGATGGTAACCCCGATGTTGATCGTCATGGTCGCCATCGGGACTACCGACCTGCTGTTCGCGCTGGACTCGATCCCGGCCATCTTCGGGCTCACCAAGGAGCCCTACCTGGTCTTCACGGCCAACGCCTTCGCCCTCATGGGGCTGCGGCAGCTCTTCTTCCTCATCGGCGGCCTGCTCGACCGGCTCGTCTACCTGAGCAAGGGGCTGTCGGTGGTGCTGGCCTTCATCGGCGTGAAGCTCATCTTGGAGGCGCTTCACCACGACGGAGTGTCATGGGCGCCGGAGATCCCGATCCTGGTCTCTCTCGGCGTGATCATCGGGACTCTCGCCGTGACCACGGTGCTGAGCCTGATCAAGTCCGCCCGTGATGCGAAGAAGGCGGAGGTGGTGGAACCGGAACCCGTGGACCGCTGAAGAGTGCCGTGCGTGGGGGCGCGGGTCGAGCGCCCCTGCCGCGGCTCAGCGCTGTGCTGTCTCTGCGCCGCCTTCTTCTCCTGAACGGGTGCCTTCTGCGAGCTAGGGTTGCGGGCTCTTGCTCGCCTCGTGCTCGACGGACCACCGGTGGAGGTGACGCTCCGCCTCGTCCGTCGCGTACTGCTTCCTGAGCGCCATGCCGAGTCCGAGGCCGATCTTCCTGCCGTCCGCGGACTGACCCAGCGGATCACTGAGGAGAAAGCGCTTGAACGCCTTCATGGTCATGCACCTCCCATTTCGTTGGCTCCATCCTCTACCCAAGGATTTGCGGAGCATTACCTTCATGTAAACGTCGGATCAACCCATCATCATCCCGCTTGCGGCGTGCGCGGACGGCGCCGGCGCACCGGCTTGGGCGCGGGCTCGACGGGCTCGCTCTCCCGCTGCTCCATGTAGGAGGCGCGGGTGTGCTCGGTGTGCTCGCGCATGATCTTCGCGGCGCGCTGCTCGTCCCCGGCCTCGATGGCATCGATCAGCGCCGTGTGCTCGTCCCACGAGGCCATGCCGCGCTGACGGGCCACCGGCGTGTGATACCACCGCACCCGCCGGGCCACCTGGCTGGCCAGCTCGGCCAGCACGGCGTTACCCGACAGGGCGGTGACCAGGGCGTGCAGCTCCGAGTTGATCGCCACGGCGGAGTCGACGTCGTCGGACTGCACCGCCGCGATGCCGCGCGCGCACAGGGAACGCAGTTGCCGCACGCCGTCCTCACCCGCGTGGCCGGCGGCGAGCCTGGCGGACTCGGTCTCCAGCAGGGTGCGGACGGCGAGCAGTTGGTCGGCCTCCTCCAGCGTCGGGACGTGCACGAACGCGCCCTGACCTGGATGCAGGTCGACCCAGCCCTCGCCGCTGAGCTGCTGCAGCGCTTCGCGGACCGGCTGCCTGGAGACGCCGAGCAGCTCGGCCAGCTCGCTCTCGACGAGGTGCTGGCCGGGCTTGAGCTGCCCCGAGACGATGAGCTCTTGGATAGCCTCGATGACGCTCTCTCTGAGCGTCGCGGGACGGGGGATCTTGGTGGCCGCCGTCTGACCGGCCTGATCCGACAGCAACATGTTCGTGTCTCCAGGGCTGCGTTTAAAAGTTTTTCGTCGACTGCCTACAGCATACCGTCCAGGGGTTGTGCCTGGCGGTGAGTCTCATCACAAGGGGAGGGTCACGGGCAGGCCGGGCACGCGCAGGCGGGGCGTGGCGAGCGCCGGGAGGGCCGCGAGCGCGGCGGCGGCGACGAGAGCGGTCACGGGAGCGCTCAGCGCGACCAGCGCCAGTACGGCGGCCACGACACCGGCCAGTGCCTTGGCGCTGTAGACGACCGCGTGGATCTCGCCCGCGCGCTCCGCGCCGAAGAACTCCCGCACCAGGCTGGCGAGCAGCGGGTAGAAGGCGCCGCCGCCCAGCCCCGTGAAGAGGGCCCCGAGCCACACCAGCAGCCCGCCCGCCCCGAGCCACACCAGCGGCTCTCCGGGTACGGCGCCCGCCTCCGCGAGCGGGGTCGTGGCTGGGGCGTTCTGCGCGGCGGCCGCGAGCAGGAGCTGGCCGATCGCGAGCGAGGCCAGCACGGCGGCCAGCACCCGGCGGCGGCCGAACGCCTCCGACGCGCGCATGGCGACCGACCGGCTGGCCCCGTTCAGCGCCACCAGCAGGGCCAGCGCGCCCCACGAGCCGGTGCCCGCCACCACGATCACGTCGAAGACCGACACCGCGCCCGCGCAGGTCAGGATCAGCGCCAGCGCCGGCAGCGTACGCGTGCGCAGGGCCTGGCCCAGCAGGAACTCCTTGGCCGCGTCCGGGGTCGTGCGCAGCCTGGCGGCGTCCAGCGCGTGCGAGCGCGGGTCCAGGTCGCCGGGCCACCACTGGGCCGGCGGCAGCCGCAGGTAGCGGGCGGCGGCCCCGATGACCGCCACCGCCAGCACGGCGGCGACCAGGAAGGCGGTGCCGGTGGCCGCCGGGGCGATCCCGGCCCAGAGCAGCAGGGGCACCGCGCCGTAGCCGAAGGCACCGGTGATCAGGCCGACCCGGGCCGCGGGCCGGTCCGGGTACCAGGAGGAGACGACCTCGCCGCACACCCCGTAGACGAGGCCGGCGCCCAGGCCGCCGAGCAGCGCGTAGCCGACGAGGGCGACCGACGGTGCCGGGCCGGTGAAGGTCGCGGTGGCCAGGCCCAGGCCGCTCAGCGCGGCCCCGGCGGCCAGGCAGGCGCGGACGCCGAGGCGGCCCCGGCGTACGAGATGGAGGGCGGGCAGCGCGCCCGCGGCCTGGCAGGCGATCCAGACGGCCAGCAGGGTCGGGCCGCCGGGCTCGGTGGTCAGCAGGGCGGCGTAGCCGTACTGGAGGGGGCTGATCGCGGCCATGGCCGCCAGGGCCAGCCAGAACATGCGGGAACGGTCGGCGGGGACGGGTCCCGGCAGGTAACAACGTCCCCGCCAGTCCCTGATTGCATTCTCCATACCGTATGGAATATCCAGAAGACAGGGCCCTGTCGAGACCCTAGACGACGAATATTCCATACGGTATACCGTCTACAAAGAGGAGGCTCGAATGGACCTGTACGAATACCAGGCGAAGGAGCTCTTCGGGCGTCACGGCATCCCGGTCCCCGCCGGCCGGGTGGCGGCCACCCCCGCCGAGGCCCGCGCGATCGCGGCCGACCTGAACGCGCCCGTTGTCATCAAGGCCCAGGTGAAGACCGGTGGACGCGGCAAAGCCGGCGGCATCAGGACCGCCGCGGGGCCGGTGACCGCCGAGCAGGAGGCCGAGCGGGTCATCGGAATGGACATCAAGGGGCACGTCGCCGACACCGTGCTGGTGGAGGCGGCGACCGTGCCGTTCGAGGAGTATTACGCGGCTTTCCTGGTGGACCGGGCTGAGGGCGGGTTCCTGGCGATGGTGTCCGGCCAGGGCGGCATGGAGATCGAGGAGCTCGCGGCCAACAACCCCGACGCTCTGGTGAGATTGCCGATCGACCCGGTGGCGGGCGTCGACCCGGACACCGCCCGGGTGCTCGCCGCCAAGGCGGGGCTGCCCGAGCAGGCGGCCGAGGTGCTGGAGAAGCTGTGGCGGGTGCTGGTCGCCGAAGACGCGGTGCTGGTCGAGGTGAACCCGCTGATCTGCACCACCGACCAGCGCATCGTGGCGCTCGACGGCAAGGTCACCCTGGACGACAACTCGGCGTTCCGGCACTCCTGGGACTATGCGGAGGAGTCCGACAGCCTGGAGGCCCGCGCCAAGGCCAAGGGCCTGAACTACGTCAAGCTGGACGGCACGGTCGGCGTGATCGGCAACGGCGCCGGGCTGGTGATGAGCACTCTTGACGTGGTGGCCGGGGCGGGCGCCGCCCCCGCCAACTTCCTGGACATCGGCGGTGGCGCCTCCGCCCAGGTCATGGCCGACGGGCTGGAGATCATCCTGGCCGACCCCGACGTGCGTTCGGTGCTGGTCAACGTCTTCGGCGGCATCACGGCCTGCGACGCCGTGGCCAACGGCATCGTCACCGCGCTCGGGCTGCTCGGCGAGCGCGGCCACGGCACGCCCATCGTCGTACGGCTGGACGGCAACAACGCCGAGGTGGGCCGGCGCATCCTCAGCGACGCCCGCCATCCGGCGGTCCGGCAGGTCTCCACCATGGACGGCGCCGCCGATATGGCGGCCAGACTCGCGGTAGGTGCTTGATGGCGATCTTTCTGACCAAGGACAGCCGGGTGCTCGTACAGGGCATGACGGGCTCGGAGGGCAGCAGGCACACGGCGCGCATGCTCGCCGCGGGCACCGACATCGTGGCCGGGGTGACCCCGGGCAAGGGCGGGCGGTCCGTGGACTTCGGCGACCGCACGGTGCCCGTGTTCGGGTCCGTGGCCGAGGCGGTGTCGGAGACCGGGGCCGACGTGTCGGTGATCTTCGTGCCGCCGCGGTTCACCGGCGGGGCGGTGGAGGAGGCCGTCGCGGCCGAGGTGCCGCTGTGCGTGGTCATCACCGAGGGCGTGCCGGTGCACGACGCGGTGCGCTTCCGCGCCCTGGCCGCCGGCCGGACCCGGATCATCGGTCCGAACTGCCCCGGCCTGATCAGCCCCGGCCAGTCCTCCGCCGGGATCATCCCCGCCGACATCACCTCCGCCGGGCGCATCGGGCTGGTCTCGAAGTCGGGCACGCTGACCTACCAGCTCATGTACGAGCTGCGCGACATCGGCTTCTCCACCGCCGTCGGCATCGGCGGCGACCCGGTCGTCGGGACCACCCACATCGACTGCCTCAAGGCGTTCCAGGAGGACCCGGCGACGGAGGCCATCGTCATGATCGGCGAGATCGGGGGCGACGCCGAGGAGCGCGCCGCCGCCTACATCGCCGAGCACGTCACCAAGCCCGTGGTGGCGTACGTGGCCGGGTTCACCGCGCCCGAGGGCAAGACCATGGGGCACGCGGGCGCGATCGTGTCCGGCTCGTCCGGCACCGCGCAGGCCAAGAAGGAGGCCCTGGAGGCGGTCGCCGTCCGCGTCGGCCGCACCCCGTCGGAGACGGCCCGCCTCATGCGCTCGGCCCTCACCCGCGAGGGCGCGGCGTATGGCGACTGAGCCCGCCTCACGGAGTGAGGCCATGAGAGCCAGATTCGATGTCAATCTGTCCATTCTGTTCACCGACCTGCCACTCCTGGAGCGACCGGCCGCGGCGGCCAAGGCCGGGTTCGACGCGGTCGAGCTGTGGTGGCCGTTCGGCGGGCCGGAGCCGGCGAGCGCGCGGCTCGGGGAGCTGCGGCAGGCGATCGAGGACGCCGGGGTGCGCCTGGTCGGCCTGAACTTCGACGCCGGCGACATGGCCGCGGGCGAGCGCGGCCTGGTGGCCAGGCGCGACGGCTCCACCCGGTTCCGGGCCAACATCGACGTGGCCGTGGAGCTGGCGGGCGGGCTGGGCTGCCGGGTGCTGAACGCCCTGTACGGCAACGGGCCGGACACCGACCGCGGGCTGGCCGTGGCCAACCTGCGGCGGGCGGCGGACGCGGCGGCCGGCATCGGCGCGACCGTGGTCGTCGAGGCCCTCAACTCCCACGAGAACCCGAAATATCCGATCACGTCGTCTCAAGCGGCGTTCGACCTGATCGACGAGGTCGACAGGGAGAACGTGGCCTTCCTGGCCGACCTGTACCACCTGCACCGGATGGGGGAGGACGTCCTGAACCTCATCGACCGGCACGCGGCCCGGTTCGGCCACGTGCAGATCGCCGACGATCCCGGCCGCGGGGCACCGGGCAGCGGGCGGATGCCGTACGAGGAGATCTTCACCCGGCTGGCCGCGGCGGGTTACGGCGGCCACGTCGGCCTGGAGTACCGGCACGAGGGGCCGGGCGCGTTCGACTGGAGGCGATCATGAACATCGGGTTCGTCGGCTTGGGGATCATGGGCAGCCCGATGGCGGCCAACCTTCTCAAGGCAGGACACGCGGTGACCGGCTACGACGTGAGCGCCGAGCGGGTCGAGCAGCTCGTCGGCCTGGGCGGCAAGGGCGCGTCGAGCGTGGTCGACGCGGTGGGCGGCGCCGAGGTGGTCATCTCCATGCTGCCCGACTCGCCGCAGGTCGAGGAGGTCGCGCCGCTGGTCGTCGAGTACGGCAAGCCGAACCTGCTCTACATCGACATGAGCACCATCAAACCGGAGACCTCCCGCTGGGTCGCCAGGCAGGCGGCGGCCGTCGGCGTACGGGCGCTGGACGCCCCCGTCAGCGGCGGCGAGCGCGGCGCGATCGACGGCACGCTCTCGATCATGGTGGGCGGCGAGCAGGAGCACTTCGAGGCGGCCAGGGCGGTGCTGGGCACGCTCGGCACGACCGTCGTCCACGTCGGCCCGGCCGGCGCCGGCCAGACCGTGAAGGCGGCCAACCAGCTCGTCGTCGGCGGCATCTACGGGCTGGTGGCGGAGGCCATCGTGCTGCTGGAGGCCTCCGGCGTGGACCCGGCCCCCGGGCTCGACGTGCTCGCGGGCGGCCTGGCGGGCTCCCGGATCCTCGACCTCAAGCGGCACACCATGGTCAGACGGGAGTTCGTCCCCGGATTCCGGATCGACCTGCACCACAAGGACATGGGCATCGCCGTCGCGGCCGCCCGCGAGGCCGGCGTCAGCCTGCCGCTGACCGGCCAGGTCGCCCAGCTCGTGGCCGCCGCCAGGGCCCAGGGCCACGGCTCGCTCGACCACTCCGCCCTGCTCAAGGTCGTCGAAAGGCTCAACGGATGAAGCGAATTCCCTGCATGGAGGCCGTGGTCTCGGTGCTGGAGTCGGAGGGGGTGGACACCGTCTTCGGCATCCCCGGCGCGGCGATCCTGCCGCTCTACGCCGCGCTCCAGCACAGCTCGATCAAGCACATCACGGTACGCCACGAAGAGGGCGGCACCCACGCCGCCGACGGCTGGGCCCGCGTGACGGGCAACGTCGGCGTCTGCATCGGCACCTCCGGCCCGGCCGGCACGAACATGATCACCGGCCTCTACACCGCGCTGGCCGACTCGATCCCGATGATCTGCATCACCGGCCAGGCCGCCACCAGCAAGCTGCACCAGGAGGCGTTCCAGGCGGTCGACATCGTGGAGATCGCCCGGCCGGTGACCAAGTGGGCGGTGCAGCTCAAGGAGCCCGCCCAGGCGCCCTGGGTGTTCCGGGAGGCGTTCCGGATCGCCCGCTCGGGACGGCCGGGGCCGGTGCTCATCGACCTGCCGATCGACGTCCAGCGCGGCTCGTGCCTGTACGACCGGGACGTGGACGCGCCGCTGCCCGTGGACGTGCCGCAGCCGCTGCCCGCGGCCGTGCACAAGGCCGTGGACCTGCTGGCCGCGGCCAGGCGGCCGATCATCCTGGCCGGCGGCGGCGTGATCATCGCCGAGGCCGCCGACGAACTGCGCGCGCTGGCCGAGCACCTCCAGGTGCCGGTGCAGGTGACGCTCATGGGCAAGGGCGCCTTCCCCGAGGACCACCCGCTGTTCGCCGGGATGGCCGGCACGCAGACCCAGACGCGCTGGGGCAACGCCGCGTTCCTGGAGAGCGACCTGGTGCTCGCCGTGGGCGCCCGGTTCGGCGACCGGCACACCGGCGACCTCGACGTCTACCGCAGGGGCCGCAAATTCGTCCACGTGGACATCGAGCCCATGCAGATCGGCCGGGTCTTCGAACCCGACCTCGGGATCGTCGGCCACGCCAAGCCGGTGCTGGCCGACCTGCTCACCGAGGCGCGCCGGCGCGGCGGGCCGCAGGAGCCGGGCAAGTGGGTGCGCAAGGTCGGCGACCTGCGGCGCACGATGGCGCGCCGGGACGACTTCGACGACGTGCCGATCAAGCCGCCCCGGGTGTTCAAGGAGATCAACGAGTATTTCGGCAGGGACACGACGTTCGTCACCGCGATCGGGCTCTACCAGATCTGGTCGGGGCAGTTCCAGACGACGTACCTGCCGCGCCGCTACCTGGTCTGCGGGCAGGCCGGGCCGCTGGGCTGGGAGGTGCCCGCGGCCATGGGCGTCAAGGTCGCGCACCCCGAACGCCAGGTCGTGGCCGTGGTCGGCGACTACTCCTTCCAGTTCCTCATGGAGGAGGTCGCGGTCGCGGCCCAGTACCGGATCCCGTTCGTCATCGTCATGATCAACAACGAGTATCTGGGTCTCATCCGGCAGGCCGAGCTCCCGTACGACATGAACTTCGCCGTGGACCTGCACTACGGGGAGGGCGGCATCGACCACGTCAAGGCCATGGAGGCGTTCGGCTGCCCGGCCCGCAGGGTCGAGCAGCCCGGCGACATCGCCGGCGCGCTGGCCTGGGCCTCGGCCGAGTCCGCGCGGGAGCGGCTGCCGGTGCTCGTGGAGGTGATGGTCGAACGCGAGGCCAACGCCGCCATGGGCCCGTCGCTTGAGGCGATCAAGGAGTTCGAGCCGCTGCCCGAGCTCATCACAGCCGACTGGTCCGACTGAGAGGAGCACTCATGCAGCTCAAGCCGGGTACGGCCTGGCGGGACGCCTACAACGGATGTTGCACGGCGGCGCCCGAAGCCTTCCACGACGACCGGGTGCTGAACCACTGGGGCGGCATCTGGCACCGCGACGGGCGTCCCGTGCCTGGCTTCTCGCCCCTGGACGGCACCGCCATCGCGGGCCTGCCCAGGCTCGACAGGGCGGGCGCCGGGCGGGCGGTGGCGGGAGCCGTCGAGGAGCACCGGCGGTGGCGCTACCTGCCGCTCGCCGACCGTAAGGCGATGGTCGCGGCGGCCGTGGAGTCCATGGCCGAGCACCGCGACCTGCTGGCCCTGCTACTGGTGTGGGAGATCGGCAAGCCGTGGAAGACGGCCTGCGCCGACGTGGACCGCTGCCTGGACGGGGTCCGCTGGTACCTGACCGAGATCGACCGCATGATGACCGGGCGCATGCCGCTGCCCGGCCCGGTCAGCAACATCGCGAGCTGGAACTATCCGATGAGCGTGCTCATGCACGCCATGCTCGTGCAGGCACTGGCCGGGAACGCCGTGATCGCCAAGACGCCCACGGACGGCGGGCTGTGCTGCCTGACCCTGGCCACCGCCCTCGCCGTGCGGGAGGGGCTGCCGTTCACGCTGGTCAGCGGGGGCGGGGCGGACCTGTCGCCGGTGCTGGTGTCGGGCAAGTCCCTGGGCTGCGTGTCGTTCGTGGGCGGCCGGGACGCGGGGGGCCAGGTGGCGACCTCGCTGGCCGACCTCGGGCGACGGCACGTGCTGGAGCAGGAGGGGCTCAACTGCTGGGGTGTGTGGGAGTACGGCGACTGGGACCTGCTCACGAGGCAGATCCGCGCCTCCTTCGACTACGGCAAGCAGCGCTGCACCGCCTACCCGCGGTTCGTGGTGCAGCGGTCGCTGTTCCACGAGTTCCTGGGCGCCTATCTGGAGGCGGTCGGCTCGTTGCGCTTCGGGCACCCGCTGGCGGTCGAGGACCCGGAGGATCCGCTGCCGCAGCTCGACTTCGGGCCGCTGATCAACGCCTCGAAGGCCAAGGAACTGGCCGACCAGGTGGACGAGGCGATCGGGCGGGGCGGCGTGCCGGTGCACCGGGAGTCGCTTGCTGACGGACATTTCCTGCCGGGGCAGGATATGTCGGCTTACTTCGCTCCGACGGCCCTGCTCAACCCGCCCCGGTCCTCACCCCTCTTCCACGCCGAGCCGTTCGGCCCGGTGGACACGTTCGTCCTGGTGGACACGGAGGCCGAGCTGCTGGCCGCGATGAACGCCAGCAACGGCGCCCTGGTCGCCACCCTGTCCTGCGGCGCGGAGGAGACCTTCCAGCGGCTGGCCCCCGAGGTGCGGGCGTTCAAGGTGGGCCACAACAAGCCGCGCTCGCGCGGCGACCGCGAGGAGCTGTTCGGCGGGCTCGGCGCGTCCTGGCGCGGCGCCTTCGTCGGCGGCGAGCTCCTGGTGCGGGCCGCCACCTCGGGACCCGAGGCCGAACGCCTGCCGGGCAACTTCCCGCACTACACGCTGCTGCCGTAACAGCCTCACCCGGGCACGGGGCTCACGGGGCCCACCAGACGCGCGCCTCACCCGGGCTGCCGCACCGGGCCCACCAGATCGGGGAACGGCTCACCAGGCCCCGAAACGGCTCACCAGATCCCGAAGCGGGTCGCCATCAGCAGCACCAGAAAGATCAGCACGGCGATCCGCAACACCTTCCCGCTGATCCCCAGCGACGGCCACGACAGGAATGCCAGCCACCCCACGAACGCGAGCACCAGCAGCGCGGCCACCCCACCCAGCCAGTTGGCCACGGCGAACCCGGCCAGCAGCAGGATCACCAGCACGACAGGTGCCACCCACCGGGGCACCTGCGTGAACAGGAACGTCATCGGGACCGCGCTGCGCCGCTCGACCGCCTTGCGCAGGCCGGTCGCGCCCGGCGTGAAGAACCGCTCCCCCTGGGGAAGCGGACGCTTGTTGTCAGGGGCCACAGACAGAGCCTACGGGAGTTTGCCGTGACACCCGGGCACGACGGGCGAGCGGAAGCGGGTGATCGGGCGACTGGAGCCCCATCCGGGTGATCGGGCGGCTGGAGTCCCATCGCGGGCAGGCATACCTGCCCTGTCCGCCCGTGACGACACTGCGGCCCCTTTAGGCTGGTCACGTGCTCGCCGTCATCCGATACACCGTCCCAGAGTCCCAGTCCCAAGATTTCGTCAAGCAGGGCCACGCCATCCTCGACACGCTCGCCGCCCAGCCGGGCTACCGCCGCGGCAGGCTGGCCCGTTCGGTCGATGAGCCCAATCTGTGGGCACTGGTCAGCGAATGGGAGGGCGCCGGTTTCTACCGAAGGGCGCTCTCCGCCGCCCGAATGGTGATGTATCCACTGATGATCCTCATGGTCAACGAACCCAGCGCGTTCGAGGACGTCTACACGCAGGACGGGACGTAGGAATACTGGCGCGCGAGAGCCGCCGCGCGTCCCCTAAGCTGGGAGCTCACCAATCACACTCGCCGACCTCCAGCCGGAAAGAGAATCAACCAAAATGGCACGACGCAACGACGTCATGGACACCATTGTCAGCCTCGCCAAACGCCGCGGGCTGGTTTATCCGTCGAGCGAGATCTACGGCGGACTGCGCGCGTCGTGGGACTACGGTCCACTGGGTGTCGAGCTGAAGAACAATGTCAAGCGGCAGTGGTGGCTGTCGATGGTCCAGTCGCGCGATGACGTGGTGGGCCTCGACTCCTCCGTGATCCTGGCGCCCGAGGTGTGGCGGGCCAGCGGCCACGTCGACACCTTCACCGACCCGCTGACCGAATGCCTGTCCTGCCACAAGCGCTTCCGGGCCGACCATCTCATCGAGGCCTACGAGGAGAAAAACGGCAAGGAGCCCGAGGGCGGCCTGGCCGACATCACCTGCCCCAACTGCGGCAACAAGGGCACCTTCACCGAGCCCAGGCAGTTCAGCGGCCTGCTCAAGACGTTCCTCGGCCCGGTCGAGGACGAGTCGGGCCTGGCCTACCTGCGGCCCGAGACCGCGCAGGGCATCTTCATCAACTACCTCAACGTGCAGCAGTCGGCCCGCAGGAAGATCCCGTTCGGCATCGGCCAGATCGGCAAGTCGTTCCGCAACGAGATCACCCCGGGTAACTTCATCTTCCGCACCCGCGAGTTCGAGCAGATGGAGATGGAGTTCTTCGTCAAGCCGGGCACGGACGAGGAGTGGCACCAATACTGGATCGACGAGCGTTTCCGCTGGTACTCCGATCTCGGTATCAACAAGGACAACCTGCGCCTCTACGAGCACCCGAAGGACAAGCTGTCCCACTACGCCAAGCGCACGGTCGACGTCGAATACCGCTTCAACTTCACCGGCTCGGAGTGGGGTGAGCTGGAGGGCATCGCCAACCGCACCGACTTCGACCTCACCGCCCACTCCAAGGCCTCGGGCGTCGACCTGAGCTTCTTCGAGCAGGACACCGGGGAGCGTTACGTCCCCTACGTCATCGAGCCGGCGGCGGGTGTCGACCGGGCCACGCTGACGTTCCTGCTGGACGCCTACAGCGAGGACGAGGCGCCCAACGCCAAGGGCGTCATGGAGAAGCGCACGGTCATGCGGCTCGACCACCGGCTCGCGCCGGTCAAGGCCGCGGTGCTGCCGCTGTCGCGCAACGCCGACCTGTCGCCGAAGGCCCGCGACCTGGCCGCGCAGTTGCGGCGCAGGTGGAATGTGGAGTTCGACGACGCGGGCGCGATCGGCCGCCGCTACCGCCGCCAGGACGAGATCGGCACGCCGTTCTGCATCACGGTCGACTTCGACACGCTCGAGGACCAGGCCGTGACGATCCGGGAGCGCGACTCGATGGCCCAGGAGCGCATCTCGATCGAGGGCGTCGACGCCTATCTGCGGCAGCATCTGAACGACTAGTTCGTCCGGGCCGCTCGCCGTCGGTTCGCGGGCGGCCCGTTCAAACCATGGTCTCTTACGGCGAGGCCAAGTGCGCTCCAGCCGCCGTAAGGTCGTGGTCTTTTACGGCTGAGCCAAGTGGGCTCCAACCGCCGCACTCCGCTGAGGGCCTTCCAGGGAGACGCTCCTCCGCTTCACCGCCGCGCCGCCGTTACGCGCGCAAGCTTCACGAGGTTGGGCGGACTTTGGCCGGATGTGGCCGTCCTGATTGACAATTCCCGCGCGCACACCGACATTGCGGGCATCCCTAGCGGCAAATCGGGGGCTGATTTTTCGGAGGCGCGATGAAGCGCGCGTTAATCATGTTCGCCGGCACACTCCTGTTACTAAGTTCGTTCACGATCCCGCCCGCCTCGGCGGTGCCGAAGCCCGCCGCGGGCCCTGACGGGGTTTTCGTCTACACGGGCGAGCTCACCGCGGACCAACTCGCCCAGCTCGTCGCGGCAGGGGTGGACCGCGAGGAGATGCGGATCGTCAAGCGCACCGACGGCAAGGTCACCATCGAGGTGATCCTCGCCTCCGCGCTGGCCGACTCGCTCACCCAGCAGGGCCTCGCCCTGCGGGCCCAGACCGTCGCCGCCGCCAGGTCGGCGCAGAAGGCCGACGGGGTGTTCAAGCGTTACGCGGGCGCCGGAGGCATCCGCGAGGAGATCATCGCCGCGGCGAACGCCGAACCCGGCATCGCCAAGGTCGTCGAGCTGGGCAACACCCTCAACGGCACGCCGCTCACCGCGATCAAGGTGACCAAGGACGCCCGTAAGCTGGGCGACGGCAAGCGCCCCGCCATGCTCTACCTGGCCGCGCAGCACGCCCGCGAGTGGATCACGCCCGAGATGGTACGGCGCCTGCTGCACCACTATCTCGACGGCTACGGGACCAACGCCGAGCTGACCCAGATCGTGAACACCACCGAGCTGTGGTTCGTCCCGGTGGCCAACCCCGACGGCTACGACCACACCTTCACCCCCGACAACCGGCTGTGGCGCAAGAACCTGCGCGACAACGACGGTGACGGGCAGCTCACCAGCAACGACGGCGTCGACCTCAACCGCAACCTCGCCTACAAGTGGGGTTACGACGAGGAGGGCTCGTCGAGCCTGTTCTCCAGCCAGACCTACCGTGGCAGGTCGCCGCAGTCCGAGCCGGAGACCGTGGCGATCGACAACCTCGCCAAGCGGGTGCGGTTCACGTACCTGCTGAACTACCACTCCGCCGCCATGCTGCTGCTGTACGGCATCGGCTGGCAGCAGGCCACCCCGTCGCCCGACGACCTGATCTTCGAGGCCATGCTGGGCGACGACGCGACGCCCGCCGTACCGACCTATGACCCGGACATCGGTGCCGAGCTCTACACCACCAACGGCGAGACCGACGGGCACATGACCAACCGGCGCGGCGTCATGTCCATCACGCCCGAGATGTCCACTTGCGAAGCGGCGGTCGAGAAGGATCCGAACGACGAGTGGACGCTCGAGGACTGCGCGGGTGGCCAGGGGTTCACGTTCCCCGACGACGAGGAGCTGATCCAGGGCGAGTTCGCGATGAACGTCCCGCTGGCGGTGGCCGCCGCCAAGAGCGTGCACTCGCCGGACAAGCCGGTCTCCGTGCTCGGGCGGACGGTGCCCGACTTCGCGCCGGACTCCTTCCGGGTGTCGTACGGCGACCCGCAGCCGGTGGCCGTCACCGCGCGACGGTCGCTGCAGTCCAAGGTGATGCGCTTCCGCATCAACGGCGGCCCGACGCAGACGCGGTCGCTGTCGGAGTGGAAGGGTGGCGAGCGCTACGGCGACGAGAACGACCTGTACTTCGCCGAGTACCGCGCCACCGTCAGCGGCGCGAAACCCGGAGACCGGGTCCAGGTCTGGTTCCAGGGCGTCAAGAAGGGCGCCGGCGTCGTCTCCAGCGCGCCCTTCACCTACACCCTGGCCAGGGACTCCAAGGCCAAGGTCCTGGTGGTGGCGAACGAGGACTACACCGGCTTCAACCCCGACTACCCACCCTCGGTGGCGGCGCCCAAGTACGCCGCCAAGTACCGGCAGGCCCTGCAGACCGCCGGCTACGCCTCCGAGACGTGGGACGTGGACGCCCAGGGCGTGCCGCACCACCTCGGCGTGCTGTCGCACTTCCAGGGCGTGGTCTGGGAGCTGGGCGACAACCGGCTGTCCATGGACCAGCAGGACCTGGTCACCGTGACCCCGCTCGGCAACCTGCCCGACGCGGACGTCAAGCGGTCGCAGCAGGACCTGACCATCGCCATCCGCGACTTCCTCAATGAAGGAGGCAAGCTTCTCTACACCGGCGAGACCGCCGCGTACTACGGCATTCTCGACACGATCGTCGGCGGCATCTACTACGGCATCGACGGCAACCCCGACGGCGACTGCGTGGTCACCACCATCCAGGGCCTGTTCGACGAGTGCCTGCTGCTGGCCGACGACTTCACCCAGTACTACATGGGCGTCGGCGGCCGCATCGCGCGCGAGAACCCGACCGGCTTCACCGGCACCGGCCGGCTGGCCGGGGTGGGCGGCACGTTCGGCGGACCGGCGGCGGCCGGCAACCCGCTGGACGAGGCGGGCGCGCTGCTGCCCATGGGCTCGGACTTGCCGCTGTTCACCGGCACCCCCGCCGCCGACTACCAGCTCGGCCCGGGCGGCCCGTTCGACCCGGTCGAGGGCCAGTGGTACATCGCGGGCGCGCACGCCGACGACTCCTACATGCGGCTGACCAGGAGCGTCGATCTGAGCTCCGTGACGGCGGCGCAGCAGCCGAGGCTGGCGTTCCAGCTCTCCTTCGACACCGAGCCCGGTTACGACAACGTCATCGTCGAGGCGCACACGGCCGGCCAGGACGACTGGACCACGCTGCCCGACCTGAACGGCGGCACCGACACCGGGGTGCCGGCGGAGTGCGAGGTCGGCTTCTACCTCGACGAACACCCGTTCCTGGAGCACTACCTGACGCCGGGCAACCCGTGCCAGCCGACCGGGACCACCGGGTCCTGGAACCGGTTCACCGGGAGCTCGGACGGGTGGCGGCAGGCGGCCTTCGACCTGTCCGCGTACGCGGGCCGGCAGGTCGAGCTGTCGATCAGCTACGTGACCGACCCGAGCACCGGCGGCGTCGGCGCGTTCGTCGACGACACCAGGATCACCACCTCGGCCGGCACCCTGGAGGCCGAGGGCTTCGAGACCGGCCTCGGCCCGTGGGCGATCCCCGGATCGCCTCCGGGCAGCCCGACGGGCGCCGGTGACTACGCCCGCGCGCAGGCCGACAAGACGGCGGCCGTGACCACCAGCGACACGGTGCTGGTGGGCTTCGGGCTGGAGCAACTGGCCGGCGACAACGAGAGGAACGCGACGGTCAGGAAGATCATGAAGTATCTGATCGGCTGACCTCACCACTCCGGACGGCCACCCTCCGCCGGGGGTGGCCGTACCGGGTCCGTACGAGCGGCAGCACCCGGCCCGCGTCAGGCCAGGTGGCGGCCGACGCTGGATAGGCGTCATGCCGGTGGTGTAACTCCATCCACCGAAAAATCGCGTAAAGGGCGGGGTTACGCGGCTTTTCGCGGTGGCTTGATGACATACCCCCAAGCCGATACGAGGCTCAACGACGAGGGGAACACCAATGCCCATACGACGTCTGGCTCTGGCGTTGCTGGCCACCGGCGCCGTGCTCATGACCGGCAGTGCCGCGTTCGCCGATCCCGAGCCGACCGCGCTGGAGCTGCGGGTGGTCGTGGACGACTGCCCGGACAAGGATGTGCGGCCATGACCGACCCCGCCCTGCTGGAGCGGGCGCTGTTCGAGGTCAAGCGGGTGATCGTGGGCCAGGACCACATGGTCGAGCGGCTGCTCGTGGCGGTCCTGGCCAAGGGTCACTGCCTGCTCGAAGGGGTGCCCGGCATCGCCAAGACGCTGGCCGCCGAGACCATGGCCAAGGTCGTCGGCGGCACGTTCGCCCGCATCCAGTTCACGCCGGACCTGGTGCCCTCCGACATCGTCGGGACCAGGATCTACCGGCCGTCGATGGAGACGTTCGACATCGAGCTGGGCCCGGTCATGGCCAACCTGCTGCTCGCCGACGAGATCAACCGGGCGCCCGCCAAGGTGCAGTCGGCGTTGCTGGAGATCATGGCCGAGCGGCAGGTCAGCATCGGCGGCGTCACCCATGACGTGCCCACGCCGTTCCTGGTGCTGGCCACGCAGAACCCGATCGAGTCCGAAGGCGTCTACCACCTGCCCGAGGCGCAGCGCGACCGCTTCCTGATGAAGATCGACGTGGACTATCCCAGCGAATCGGAGGAGCTGGCGATCGTCTACCGGATGAGCGTGGACCCGCCGGTGGCCCAGCCCGTCCTCGACCCCGCCCGGGTCGTCGCGCTGCAGCGGCGGGCCGAGCAGGTGTTCGTGCACCACGCCGTCGCCGAGTACGCCGTCCGCCTCGTCTACGCCACCCGCGATCCCGACCGGTACGGGGTGGCGGACCTGAGGCGCTGGCTGGCCTTCGGCGCCAGCCCCAGGGCCACGCTCGGCCTGCTGGCCGCCGGGCGGGCGCTGGCGCTCATGCGGGGGCGCGACTACGTGCTGCCCGACGACGTACGGGACCTGGCCCACGACGTGATGGCGCACCGGCTGGTGCTCTCGTTCGACGCGCTGGCCGACGGGGTGCAGCCCAGGCAGCTCGTGGACCGGGTGCTGGCCGCCGTGCCCCTGCCGGTCATCGCCCCCCAGCAGGAACGGGAAGCGGTGGCATGAAGCCGTACCTGATGGCCGAGCCCGCGCTGCGCAGGCTTGAGCTGACGATCACCAGGAGGCTGGATGGACTGCTCCAGGGCGAACACCTCGGCCTGGTTCCAGGTCCCGGCAGCGAACCGGCGGAGTCCCGGCCGTACCAGCCGGGGGACGACGTGCGGCGGATGGACTGGAGCGTCACCGCCCGTACCAACGAGCCCCACGTGCGCGACCTGGTCGCCGACCGGGAGCTGGAGGTCTGGGCCCTGCTCGACGCCACCGCCAGCATGGACTTCGGCACCGTGGCGATGGAGAAGCGGGAGCTGGCCGTGGCCGCGCTGGCGGCGGTCGGCTTCCTCACCCAGCGCACCGGCAACCGGGTCGGCACCCACCTGCTGCACGGCGGCGGTGTGCGGACGCTGCCCGCCAGGACGGGCCGGCCGCACCTGATGGCGCTGCTGCAGGCGGCCTTCGCGCTGCCCAGGACCCCGCCGGGGGTGGCCGAGCCGCTGCTCGGGGTGGCCGCCGAGCAACTGGGCCGGGTCGTACGGCGCCGCGGACTGGTCGTCGTGCTCTCGGACTTCCTCGACGAGCCCGGAACCTGGGAGCAGCCGCTGCGGCGGCTGGCCGCCAGGCACCAGGTGCTGGCCGTGGAGGTGCTCGACCCGCGCGAGCTGGCCCTGCCCGACGTGGGGATCCTGACACTGGTCGACCCGGAGACCGGGCGGCGGCGCGAGGTCGCCACGGGCAACGCGCGGCTGCGCCGCAGGTACGCGGAGGCGGCGGCCGGTCAGCGCGCGGCCATCGAGCGGGGCCTGCGCCGGGCCGGGGCGGCCCACCTGCGGCTGAGCACCGACCGGGACTGGGTGCGCGACCTGGTCCGGCACGTCATGCGGCAACGCCGCCTGGCCCGGCTGGCCGCGAGTCCCACCTACGACCGGCCGCCCGGGGGAGGAGGTGACGTGGCATGACCCTGCTCTCGCCCGGCTGGCTGCTGCTGCTCGTCCCGGTGGCGCTGCTGGCCGTCGCCTACGCGGTCATGCAGGCGCGCCGCAGCTCGTACGCCATCCGCTTCACCAACCTCGACCTGCTCGACAAGGTGGCGCCGCGGCGGCCCGGATGGCGCAGGCACATTCCCGCGGCGGCGCTGCTGCTCATGTTCGCGCTGCTCGTCGTGGGGTTCGCCAGACCCACGGCCGAGGTGCGGGTGCCGCGGGAGAGGGCGACGATCATGGTGGCGTTCGACGTGTCCGCGTCCATGGGGGCCACCGACGTCTCGCCCGACCGGTTCACGGCGGCCCGGCAGGCGGCCAGGCAGTTCGTGCGGGGGCTGCCCGAGCGGTTCAATCTGGGCCTGGTGTCGTTCTCCTCGGCGGCCTCGGTCGCCGTGCCGCCCACCACGGACCGGGAGGCGGTGCTGAGCGCGCTCGACCGGCTCAGCACGGCCTCCGGCACCGCCATCGGAGAGGCGGTCTACTCCTCGCTGGAGGCCATCGCGTCGCTGGACACGGCGGAGGAGACGCCGCCCGCGCACATCGTGCTGCTGTCCGACGGCTCGAACACCACCGGCCGCACCGTGAGCGAGGCCGCCACCGAGGCCGCGAACCGGGGCGTACCGGTCACCACGATCGCGTACGGCACGGCGGACGGCACGATCACCCTTTCCGGCCGCGAGGTGCCGGTCCCGGTGGACGGCCCCGCCCTGCGCGACCTGGCGGACCAGGCAGGGGGTGGCTTCTACGAGGCGGCCACCGGCGACGAGTTGCAGGCGGTCTACCAGGACATCGGGACCTCGGTCGGCTACCGGACCGAGGTACAGGAGGTATGGCAGTGGTTCGTGGCGGCAGGGCTGGTCTTCGCGCTGATCGCGGCGGTGACGTCGATGTTGTGGTTCTCGAGGCTGCCGTGAGGGGCCTCGGCAGGCCGAACGGGCCGGAGTTCCTGACCTTGCCGCTGGGCGCCCGCCAGGAGCCGGCCGACCCCCGCCCCCAGGGCCTGTTCCCCCTGGGCACGCCTCCCCTGGGCACGCCGCCTCCAGCACCCAGGACTCCCACAGCGCCGCCCAAGGGGCGCCTGCTGGTGGTCGCCGCGCTCGTCGCGGCGGTCACCGGCGCGGCGGCGGGCGTGGCGGGGGCCCGGCTCACTGAAGGGTCCGAGCCGGCCCCCGTCACCGCTCTGCCCAGGGTGGCCCCCGCCCCGTCGGCCTCCCTCACCGGCATGAGCGCCACGGCGGCCCGGGTGCTGCCCAGCGTGGTCTCCATCGAGGCCGGCCGGGCGGGCGGGTCGGGGTTCGCGGTGGACGACCGGGGCCACATCCTCACCAACGCGCACGTGGTCAGCGGCGAGCCGGAGGTGACCGTGGTGCTCAACGACGGCCGCCGGCTGAACGCCCGGGTGATCGGCGAGGACGACGGCGAGGACCTGGCCGTGCTGGAGGTCGGCTACCCGGAGGATCTGACGCCCGCCACCCTCGGCCGGTCCTCGGACCTGGCCGTGGGCGACCAGGTGCTCGCGATCGGCTCGCCCCTCGGCCTGACGGGCACGGTCACCGCCGGCATCGTCAGCGCCACCGACCGGGAGGTGCGGCTGGGCGGCCACCAGCGGACCGCCGTGCAGACGGA
This sequence comes from Nonomuraea sp. B12E4, assembly GCF_039871825.1. Lineage (NCBI taxonomy): Bacteria > Bacillati > Actinomycetota > Actinomycetes > Streptosporangiales > Streptosporangiaceae > Nonomuraea > Nonomuraea sp. B12E4. The sequence goes on from NZ_JBDPME010000002.1 coordinate 130,364, forward strand.
CGCGTCCATCAATCCCGGCAACTCGGGCGGCCCGCTGGTCAACACCCGGGGCGAGGTCGTCGGGGTGAACACGGCCATCGCGGCCAGCCGGGGCGGCGGCAACATCGGCATCGGATTCGCCATCCCCATCGACCGAGCCGCGCCCATCGCGGAACGCATCATCCGAAACTAGGGTCCAGAGCATGCGACTGCTCGTGGTTGAGGACGAGGAGGACCTGGTCGACGCGTTACGGGTCGGCCTGGTCCGGGCGGGATACGCGGTCGACGTGGCCTACGACGCGCCCGCCGCGCACGAGAAGTTACAGATCAACACCTACGACCTGGTCCTGCTCGACCTGAACCTGCCCGGCGGCGACGGCTTCCAGCTCTGCCGGGCCGTACGGGCGGCGGGCAAGGGGGTGCGGATCATCATGGTGACCGCCCGCGACCGGCTGGACGACCGCGTACGCGGGCTCGACGAGGGGGCCGACGACTACCTGGTCAAGCCCTTCGCGTTCCCCGAGCTGCTGGCCCGGGTGCGGGCGCTGCTGCGCAGGGAAGCAGGCGGCGGCACCGCCGTGCTGGAGGTGGGCGGGCTGCGGATCGACACGGCCCGGCTGGAGGTGTCTCTGGACGGCAGGTCGCTGGTGCTGACCCCCAAGGAGTACGGGGTGCTGCACTATCTCATGACCAGGCCCGGCCACGTCGTCTCCAGCGAGGAACTGCTGGAGCACGTCTGGGACGAGCACGCCGACCCCTTCACCAACACGGTACGCGTCACGGTCGGCAACCTGCGCCGCAAGCTGCAGGAGGACGGCCTGATCGAGACGGTGATCAGCCGCGGCTACCGACTCAAGGAACCGACATGATCCACACCATCCGCTTCCGGATCACCGTGCTCTACTCGGGCCTGCTGTTCGTGCTGGCCACGCTGGTGCTCGGGGGCATCTATTTCGCGGTCTCCAAGACCACCGACCAGCGCCCGTACGCCACCGAGTTCGCCAAGACCTACCGCGGCGGCCAGTACGTGGGCAAGCAGGAGGTGGTCTTCGTGGAGGAGGTCGAGAACGCCATCAACGTCAGGACGATGGCCACGCTGCGCGACTACTCGCTGGTCACCCTGGCCGGCCTCTACGTCGCCAGCCTGGGCATCGGCTGGGTGCTGGCGGGCCGGGTGCTGCGGCCGGTCCGGTCGATCACCCGTACGACGGAGGACATCCAGGCCACCGACCTGACCCGGCGCATCAGGCTGGCCGGGCCGCGCGACGAGCTGAAGGACCTGGCCGACACCATCGACACCATGCTGGACCGGCTGGAACAGGCCTTCAGCGCGCAACGCCAGCTCATCGACGACGCCTCGCACGAGCTGCGTAGCCCGCTGACGATCATCCGGGCGAACGTGGACGCCGTGCTCGCCGCCCCCGACGCCAGCGAGGAGGAGCGGCTCAGGGCCGTGGCCGTCGTGGACCGCGCCACCACCCGCATGACCAGGCTCGTGGAGGACCTGCTGGCCAGCGCCAGGCGCCAGGGCACCGCGTTCGCCGACACCGAGCTCGACCTGGCCCGGGTGGCGGGGGAGGCGTGCGAGGAGTACGCCACCCCGGCCGCCGCCCGCCACGTGACGATCGTCCGCGACCTGGGACCGGGCCTGGAGATGACCGGCGACGCCGACGCGGTGCGCCGCGCCGTGGCCAACCTGCTCTCCAATGCCGTGCGCCTGTCGCCTCCCGGCGGCACGATCCAGGTCGTGGCCGGCCGGTCGGCGGGCTGGCTGTGGGTGGCGGTCCGCGACGACGGACCGGGGCTGGGGGAGGCCGACCAGGACCGGGTGTTCGACCGGTTCTGGCGTGGCGAGGTCAGCCGCCGCGACCGGCACACGGGCCTGGGCCTGGCCATCGTGCGCCAGATCGTGGAGTCGCACGGGGGCCGGGTGTCGGTCTTCTCCAGGCTCGGGGCAGGGGCGACGTTCGTGCTCTGGCTACCGCCGCGCGAGGGCGCGCCGGGCGCGCCGCCCGAGGGCAACCCGCTCGCCTGAGACGCCGCCGTGCCAGGAGGCGCTCAGGAGACCCTCAGGAGGCCGACCGCCGCCGGCAGATCGCCCGGGTGAGGAGGAAGGCCACCACCGGCAGCCCGAACACGGCCACCCGCAACCCCAGGACGACCGCCTCGTACGTGCCGGCCGGAACCGTCAGCAGCGCCGCCGGAGCCGCCCCCGGCGCCGGGAACCCGCCGGCCGAGTGCATCTCAGGCGGGCTCTGCGAGACCCACGTGCCCGCCCACAACACCGTGAAGAACGTGATCACCGCCACGCCCAGCGCCGTCCGCACCGGAGCCTGCGACGGCCGGTCCAGGAGCTGGTGGTGGTCACCGTCCCCGGTGAAGCGCCGCTCCAGGAACGGATAGAGGAAGAGCACGCCGAAGAACACCAGCAGGATCAGCGGCGGTATCCACAACCCGAGCTGCAGCACGTAGCCGCCGACCGGGATCTCCCACGCCGGGACCAGCCGCTGCGCCCCGTCCAGCACCCCGTAGTACCAGAACGGCTGCGCCGACGGCGGATGACCGCCCTGCGTGTACGCCCCGTGCTCCCACACCGGGTTGACCCGGACGAACGTGGCCAGCGCGGCGATGGCTCCGATCGTGAACAGCGCCGTGGCACCGTTCTTGATCGCGAAGTAGGGGAAGAACGGCCCGCCGGTCACCTGCCGCTGCCCAGCCGCTGTGTTGTGCCGTCCGCCGGCAGCTGCGGCACGTCGCTCAGTGTGCTTCTGCCGCCAGGTGAGGATCAGCGCGTGCAGCGGCACCACCGCCAGCAGGATGCCCGGCACCAGCAGCACGTGCATGACGAAGAGGCGCGGGATCACCTGCCCCGGGAATCCCCCGTCGAACACGAACGCCGACAGGTATGTCCCGACCAGCGGGATCGACAGCAGCACTCCCTGCGCCTGCCGTAGCCCGGTCATGGCGAGCTGGTCGGAGGGCAGCGAAACCCCCAGGAACGACTCGAACAGCGCCAGCGCGAACAGCACCACGCCGAGCATCCACGTCAGCTCGCGCGGTTTCCGGAAAGCCCCGGTGAAGAAGACCCGGCACATGTGGGCCACGATCGCCAGCACGAACACCGTCGCCGACCAATGGTGCAACTGCCGCATCAGCAGCCCCCCGCGTACCTCCAGGCTGATCTCCGTCACGGAGGAGAAGGCCACGTCCGGGTTGGGCTTGTAGAACAGCGTCAGGAACGTCCCCGTGAGCACCAGCAGCACGAACGCGTAGAGCGCCAGCTCGCCCAGCAGGAACGACCAGTGGCTGGGGAACAGCTTGCGCAGTTGCGGCCGCAACCACTGGGCGAGGGGAAGGGTGGCGTCGAGATAGGTCGCCGTATCGGCGGCCATCTTGGCGGATCCCGCGACAGCCTTGGCACGCCGTCTGGGCTTGGTAGGAGTGGCCATGGGCGCCTCCCGCTGGGGGTGTGATCCCGATTCTGCACCCACCTGCCGCGTTTCTCAAGAATTGGTGTAAACCAATTGGTCTAATCCAATTTTCCGCTTCGTAGGTCTATAATTGGATTAGACCTCTTGTAGGCCGTTTACCAGGACAAACGGACAATTACGCAGGGAGTGCAGTTTCATCATCAATTTCGCCGGTAGAGTCCGGGCAGAGGCGTTGGATTGGAGCGTGTGGTGGCCAAGTACGTTTACGACTTCACCGAGGGCAACAGGAATCTAAAAGATCTTCTCGGCGGTAAGGGTGCGAACCTCGCCGAAATGACCAACCTCGGGCTCCCCGTTCCCCCCGGCTTCACGATCACCACCGAGGCGTGCCGCCACTACCTGAAGGAGGGCAGTGAGCCGGACGGCCTGGAGCAGGAGGTAGCCGGGCACCTTGAGGCGCTGGAGGCCCAGATGGGCCGCCGCCTCGGGCAGGCCGACGACCCGCTGCTGGTGAGCGTGCGTTCGGGGGCCAAGTTCTCCATGCCGGGCATGATGGAGACGGTGCTCAACATCGGGCTCAACGACGAGTCGGTGCACGGCCTGGCCAAGCAGGCGGGCGGCAACGAGCGCTTCGCCTGGGACTCCTACCGCAGGCTCATCCAGATGTTCGGCAAGACCGTGCTCGGCATCGACGGCGACCGGTTCGAGGAGGCGCTGGACACGGTCAAGGGCGAGCGCCAGGACACCGACCTCGACGCGGGCGAGCTGCAGCGCCTGGTGGAGACGTTCAAGGGCATCGTGCGCGAGGAGACCGGCAAGGACTTCCCCGCTGACCCGCGCGAGCAGATGCGGCTGGCGATCATGGCCGTCTTCGACTCCTGGAACGCCCCGCGCGCCATCCTCTACCGCCGCCAGGAGCGCATCCCCGCCGACCTCGGCACCGCCGTCAACGTCGTGGCCATGGTCTTCGGCAACGTCGGCAACGACTCCGGCACCGGCGTCGCCTTCACCCGCGACCCCGGCTCCGGCCAGCAGGGCATCTACGGCGACTACCTGCAGAACGCCCAGGGCGAGGACGTGGTGGCCGGGATCCGCAACACGATCCCGCTGGAGGAGCTCGAACGCCTCGACAAGGAGTCGTACGACGAGCTGCTCACGATCATGGAGACCCTGGAGAACCACTACAAGGACCTGTGCGACATCGAGTTCACGATCGAGCGCGGGAAGCTGTGGATGCTGCAGACGCGGGTCGGCAAGCGTACGGCGGCGGCCGCGTTCCGCATCGCCACCCAGCTCGTGGACCAGGGCCTGATCACCCTCGACGAGGCCGTCACCAGGGTCACCGGCGACCAGCTCGCGCAGCTCATGTTCCCCCGATTCGACGGCGGCGCGACCAAGGACAAGATCGCCAAGGGCATGAACGCCTCCCCAGGCGCGGCGGTCGGCAAGGCCGTGTTCTCCTCGGCGCGCGCGGTGGAGCTGACCGAGCGGGGCGAGGACGTCATCCTCGTCCGCCGCGAGACCAACCCCGACGACCTCGCCGGCATGATCGCCGCCAGGGGCATCCTGACCAGCCGTGGCGGCAAGACCTCGCACGCGGCGGTGGTGGCCCGCGGAATGGGCAAGACGTGCGTGTGCGGGGCGGAGGAGCTGGAGGTCGACACCCGCCAGGGCAGGTTCACCGCGCCCGGCGGGGTGGTCGTCTCGGAGGGCGACGTCATCTCCATCGACGGCACGTCCGGGGAGGTCTACCTCGGGGAGGTGCCGGTGGTGGACTCGGCGGTCGTCGAATACTTCGAGGGCGCGCTGGAGGGCTCGCACGACGACCTGGTCGGCTCGGTGGACCGGATCATGAGGCACGCGGACCAGGTCAGGCGGCTGGGCGTACGCGCGAACGCCGACACCCCAGAGGACGCGGCCCGGGCCCGGCGCTTCGGCGGGCAGGGCATCGGCCTGTGCCGTACGGAGCACATGTTCCTGGGCGAGCGCCGCCAACTGGTGGAGGACCTGGTCCTGGCCACGACGGACGAGGCCCGCCAGGCGGCCCTGGACGCGCTGGAGCCCCTCCAGAAGTCCGACTTCATCGGGATTTTTGAGGCTATGGACAGCGATCCCGTCACCATTCGCCTCATCGACCCGCCCCTGCACGAGTTCCTGCCCGACATCGTCGAGCTGTCCATCAAGGCCGCCACGGACACCGCCACGGACAAGGACCGCCGGCTCCTGGCCGCCGTCAAGCGCCTGCACGAGCAGAACCCGATGCTCGGGCTGCGCGGCGTACGGCTGGGCCTGGTCATCCCGGGCCTGTTCGCCATGCAGGTGCGGGCGATCGCCCAGGCGGCCAAGGAGGTCCCCGGCGCCCACCCGGAGATCATGATTCCGCTGGTGGCCGCCGTACAGGAGCTGGAGTCGGTACGCGAGGAGGCCGTCAAGATTCTCGCGGAGACGGGGGTGGAAGCCCTCGTCGGCACCATGATCGAGGTCCCCAGAGCTGCCCTCACGGCGGCCCAGATAGCCGAGGCCGCCGAGTTTTTCTCGTTCGGCACCAACGACCTGACCCAGATGGCCTGGGGCTTCTCCCGGGACGACGTGGAGGCCTCCTTCTTCTCCCGCTACCTGGACCTGGGCATCTTCGGCGTCAGCCCCTTCGAGACCCTCGACAGGGAGGGCGTGGGCCGCCTGGTCGAGATCGCCGTGCAGGAGGGCCGATCCGCGAGACCGGACCTCCACCTGGGCATCTGCGGCGAACACGGCGGCGATCCCGACTCCATCCACTTCTGCCACGAGGTGGGCCTGGACTACGTCTCCTGCTCCCCGTTCCGCATCCCCATAGCCCGCCTCGAAGCAGGCCGAGCCGCCCTGGCAGAAACCGACTCAGACACCCGCTGACCTACCAGCCGGCCCCGCCCGAGCGGCCCCCACCAGCCGCTCGGGCACCCTCCCCAAAGCGCCCACCCGGTCGTCGGCCGGATCCGGCTCCCGCCCGACCCCTGGGAGACGCCGACTCTCACCCGCGACCATGAGTGCAAGACTGGGCCGCCCTCACCCGCGACCATGAATGCAAGAGTGGGTCGCCGGCAGCGGTCGCCCGCACAGGCCCGGCATTTGTCACGATCACCGGCATCACCGTCACGGTTACGACTGCAGTTGGGATGACATCCCTCGCATCAGCGTGCCCTGCAGACCGATGCCGGTTTTTACGGGCGCTTCAACCTCAAAAGCAGCTTCTCCCCCCGCTTCGACGCCCGCAGCAAGCGCTGAACCCGGGGGCCACAGGTAAAGAGGCCGGTCGGCAAACCCACGGGGAGTTCGGCCGGCCTGGTTCGAAGCGAACGCCGACAGCGCTGCGATCACTGCTCGTCAGGTATGTCAGCAGGTCCTCTTCGGTAGAGGATCGCGCCGGTCGTCTCGTCCCGGCGAACTCTGAGCAGCACCATCCCATGCAGATAACTGGGCGCCCGAGCGGTCCTGTCCGGCGCCACCCGTACAACGGAACCGTCAGCTCCGGGCGACAGTTGGACGAGCGCGTTCACGAGCCGGACGGCAGCCAGATTGCCGGAAAAGGTCACGCCGCCCGCGCCTCGATCGTCGCTTTCGCATGCTTTCCACCAATAAAGGATTTCCCCACGAGGCAGGACGTCGTCCATCCAACTGGACAGGTCGGGAAATGCGCGTTCGTGCATGGCGGCTTCTCCGTGGTAGCGGAATCTCACTGGGAGGGTTGTTTGTGATCGCGTGGCGGTTGCGGTCGTTTCGGGCGCGCTTTTTCGGGTGCCCAGGAGTAGCCTGGCCAGCGCGCAGCGTCATATCCAGAGACGCGGCATCCGCTGACGTCGGCTGACGTTCGCGGCGTACGACGGCAAGGCGGGTGGGCGTTCATGGACGGCGAGACGTTCGGCCAGATCCTCTGCCGCCTACGGGGAAAGCGGTCGCTGAGCGCTGTCGGCCGACTGGCCAACATCAGCAAAGGCCACGTCCATGACTTGGAGAATGGGCGGAGAATGCCTTCCCGGTCCGTGGCACTGAGGTTGGATGAGGTGCTGTACGCGAACGGCGAGCTCGTCGCGGCATTTGAGTCCCACACAAATGCTGGAATGGCCGACTTTTGTCCGACCGTTGCCGAGACGGGCCCAGTACGTACTCTGAGGATGACTGCCCAGAACGATGACGGGGAGGACGCCACGAATCGCCGACGGTTGCTGCGGTTGGCCGCGAGCGCCGGAGTCCTCGGGTACGGGGAATCGGTCCGGCAGGTGCTCGACCTGGCGACGGAGATGCGTCGCAGTGTCGAGGAGTGGCACATCACGGCCGCCGATCACCTTCATGCGCTCAGGACGCGTCCGCCCGCCCAGGTCGTAACGGATCTGGTCATCGACGCGCATGCCTTGGCGGAGCAGATGTCGACGGCTGCTGCTCGGGAGTTGCCGGAGCTGCACCGGGTGGCCGCGATGCTCTCGTCCGTGCAGGCCAATGCGCTGACCCGCGAGGGTGATCACGGGGCGGCCATCCGATGGTGGCGCACTGCCCGCCGGTCCGCTGACGCCTCACGGGATCTCGACCTGCGGCTACTCGTCCGCGCCGAGGAGGCGGCGCACGGTCTCTACGGGCAGCGATCGCCAGAGAGCGTGCTGCGCCTGATCGAGGACGCTCGACGGCTGGCCGGGCAGCGGCCGGTTCTGAAACTCCTGACCGCTGAGGCCAAGGCGTTGTCCATGATCGGTCGCCATGACGAAGCCACTGAGAGCCTTTATGCGCTGCTCGCCCTGACTGAGGTCGCTGAGGGGGATCGGCTCGGGTTCTGGAAAACCGACCAGATCTATTTCGCGGCGAGCTGGGTGCACGCCGCCGCCGGTCGGGAGGACCTCGCCGACCAGGCTTATGAGCAGGTACTTCGCCTCGCGGGCGACTACCTTTACCCCGTCAACGTGAACCTGCATCGGGCGATGTGCACCGTGCGGCTCGGCGGAGTGGACGAGGGCGTGCGGCGGGCCGCCGACGTGGTGGACGCGTTGCCGGTCCGATATCGCAGCACCCACGTCATGGAGACGGCGCGGATGGTGTTGCGTGCGGTGCCGATCGAGAACCAGACCCGCCCGGTTGCGCGTGACCTGCGGGCGATGTTGACGATCGAGGCGTGACCGAGGCGAACTCTTCTCGCCGTCGAACGCCGCCATCGGCGACCGGACATGTGCCCAGTGGCGGTTGGTGACCCGTACGGGACAGAGCTTCAGAGTGCCCGAGGCGCTGAGCGTCTACAGCGAGCAGAGCCGCGAGAACTACATGAACACCGGTGCTCCGCTGGTGATCACCCCCGGCGGGCGGCGGATCGCCTACTACAGCGACAAGGACCAGCGGTTCGCGGTCCGGGACCTGGCCAGCGGCCAGATCTTGCTCTCGCCGCAGGCCGTCACCCGTGCGACCCTGGTCAAGGAGGGCGGGGTGCTGCGAATCTCGCCGGACGGCCGCTTTCTCGGCATATCCGGCGCAGGCTGGCCGGACGCGGTCGTTGACATGGAGACCGGGCAGGCGACGGAGGTTCCTCAGGGCTGGGTCGTCCAGCAGGTGCCCGAAGGCGGCACCCCGGCCATCGTCACGCGGGACGGCCGGCTCGGCTTGCTGGCCGACGGCGAGGTCAAGCCCCTCACCACCGGTACGAGCATGCTCGCTGCCAGTCAACTCTCCCCGGACGGGCACACGGTGGCCTACGTCGGCTCCGGCACGGCCGGTAACCGTCCGACGATCAACGCACACTTCACCCCTGCACACCATCGACATAACGACGGGAGACGTCTCGGGCAAGATCGAGTTTCGCGGGGCGCCGAAGAACTTCATGCCCATGCATGTCGGCCACTGGTTGAGCCCCACAGAAGTGATCGCCACTTACGCACACGGGACGCCCGGTAAGGCGGAGGAGGTGCCGACCTTGGAAGACACCACCTACGCCATCGACATCACCACCGGCCGGGTCCGCAAGCTGGCGGACTACACCTATCGCGCATGGGCGGGCAATCAATCGCTCCCGGGCTTCTGACCCGGTGCGCGCACAGCCGGACGGGGCCTGGTGTTCGACAGGCACCGTACGCGACACCGGGAAGGGAGCGGTGCTTCCGCCGGCTGCGCAGGCATCGGTCATTTCCGCGCCGCAGTTCAGCGGGCCTCGAGCGGGCGTGGCCGATCGCCTCCGGGGGCGCGCCCTGGGCCATACGCCGGTTCCTCGCGCCGAGCGGGCATCGTGATTGCTCAGGCTTGCCGACAAACCAGCGCATTCCACCGAACCTGATTCTTACTGCACCCTCGCCCATTACTCTGAGTCGCCACTTGGAAGGGATCGGTTATGCGAGGGCTTTATGGCTTCGAACTTGGACTCGAAGTCCGGGAGTGGCTTGACAGCCTCGGGGCCAGCGACTTCAAACGAGTCGATGAAGTCGCGGGCCTGCTGGCGGAAAAGGGAACCGAACTTGGCGGACCCTGGTCGGACCACTTGGACGGACCGGTGTGGGAGTTGCGGGTCCGGCTTCGTGATGTTGCTGCTCGGGTAACGTACTGGTGTACTACGAACAAGACGATCGTGTTGCTCACGGTTTTCCGCAAGACCCGACAGCATGATCAAAGGCAGATCGATCGAGCGGTTCGAGCTCAAAAGATTTGCGAGCGTGATCATTGGGGCCTGGTGACCGAGACCTATGAGAGGCACGTGTGATGGCTGGCTACCACACCCGCTGGGAGCGCCCACCCGTACAGGAGGAAGACCCCGAACGCATCGCGATCCGCGAGGCGCTGGCCCTGGGTAAGGCTCTGTATGATCGGCGCGTCGTTCTCGGCCTGAGCGTGGCCGAAGTCGCTGGTCGGGCGGGAATGACCGTGGACGAGATCGAGTGCATCGAGGAGGGCGGGACCGCGCCGACCGTGGCACTGCTGCGTCGCTTGGCCGCGGTGCTGGACGCCGATGTCCGTCTGACTTCGGGGCACGACCTCGGATCGGTCTGGTTCGAGGCTCACGCCGCCTAGCATTGCTGTCGCCGCCCTCCACGCCGATGTGGGGCCTTCTCGCCTGTGAGGGTGCGCGGCACGCGGTTTCGACGCCCTTGCATGACCAAGGCGAACCCGTCTCGCCGTCGAACCGTCTGCTTCAGGTGACGAGATTCGTACCAGGATCAAGTGCTGGGGGAGAGCCAGCGCTCGGTCGGCCAGGGCTCGCGGTGCCAGGCGCTGTCCCAGAACATCCACTCGTACGCCGCCGCCCGGCAGTAAGCCTCCTCCATGGCCGCGCGGGTCGCCGCGTCGGTCGCGGCGGCCAGCCGGTCGGCGATGGACTTGGCCTGCTCGACCGAGGTCACGAAGTCGGGGTCGGCGTAGGTGGAGATCCACTTGTGGTACGGGTGGTCGGGCCCGGACCTGCCCACCAGTGTCGTACCGACGTCCTGGTAGATCCAGAAGCACGGCAGCACCGCGGCCGCCAGCACCGGATAGGGCGCGGTGAGCGCCGTGGCCTGCAGGAACGAGGCGTAGGCCAGGCAGGTCGGTGAGGTGGCGATCCCCGCCAGCTCGTCGGCGGTCAGGCCGAACTCCTGGATGTAGCCGGCGTGCAGCATGCGTTCGGCGGCCAGGGCGGTGTGCGCGCTCTGGGCGTAGAAGGCCGCGTCGGCGGGGTCGGTCGCGCGGGTGGACGCCGTGGCCAGGGCCTTGGAGAAGGCCGCCAGGTAGCGGCCGTCCTGGACGATGTAGAAGGCGAACCGGTCGCGGTCCAGGGTGCCGTCACCGAGGGCGGCGTTGAAGGGGTGGTCGTGGATGGCCCGCACCAGATCGGAGGTGCGCTTCCACACGTCGTCGCAGAAGGTCATGGGAACATCGGTCACCGATGACGTCCCTTCGCTAGTTCTAACTAGATCAGGTTCAACGGGTGTGATCTCAGCCCGGATCGCCGGGCACCCCGCGTCGGCGCCTAACATAACAGACTTCTGCCGACGCACCGGATGCCGGCCCCGGCCTACCGGGTGCCGGCCCGGAGGGCCTTCTGGTAGCGATCGACGGCGTCCTCGATGACTCCCGTGTTGTATCCGAGGCCGCCGGGCTCCGGCTCGCTCACGAACAGCTTCAGGACATGCAGGGGAGCGGCGATCTCCTCGAATGCGTCCGGAGTGTTGGACCGTATCACCGGGAGGTCGTCGTACGGGCGCCAGCCCAGGAACGCCCAGCGGGACGGCCACGCACGTAGCGTGGCCTCGCCGAGGTACCGTACGGCGCCCTGGACGAACTCGTCATCCGCCCGCACCGAACGGGGGTCGTCGAAGCGTTCGAGGACAAGGGGTTCGAGCGCCGAGACGGATTCGATGGTGAAGTCGAACGGGAAGTCACCGGGCAGGTAGCGGGCTCGCCAGCGTTCCAGAACGGTGTCCAAGGCTTTGGCTCCCGTCCTCGTCCTCGACGAACTCGATGTCGTCGATCACCACCGAGCCTCCGGAGCAGGCCGCCGCTTCGTTCAGGATCGCTTGATAGGCCTCTTCGAGGTCGTCCACCTTGTCGGGCACCAGGACGGCCATGGGGAGGGCGGAGAAGAGCGAGACCAGGTCGCGCACGCCCCGTTCCTCATCAAGATCGGATGCCCACCGGCTGATCTCGGCCAATGCGGCGTCTGCCTGAGCGGGGGTGAGCGCACCCAGTTGTGCCAGTCCTTCCGCCAGCCGCCGGTACGAGCGATTCGTCATCCCGGAATCATGGCAGGGAGTGCTCACCCCGTGCGGGAGCGCGGCCGGACCCCTCGGTCGGGTGGGCGCGGTTGCCGGGTTCCCTGGCTTCTGATTCCATGATCACCCATGAACGCTGCCGAAACGACCATGCGGAGAAGATGGCTCAAGCTTCTCATGGCGCTTCTCGTCGTCCTCCTCCTTGGAGCGATGGGCCTGTACCAGCTGATGAATGCCCGGACCTTCCAACTGGCGGGAGAACTGACCGACCGCGTGGCGACCAACGAGAAGGTCGTTGCCCTGACCTTCGACGACGGCCCTGACGAGCACACACCCGAGATCATCGACATTCTCGCCGAGCACCGCGTTCGCGCGACGTTCTTCGTCATCGGCTCTCATGTCGAGGCCCGGCCGCAGGACGCGCAGGCGCTGGTCGCCGCAGGCCATCAGCTCGCCAACCACACCTACACCCATCGGCGAATGGTCTTCGTTTCCCCCGCCACCGTGGCGAGTGAGGTTGAACGCACCGATGCGGCCATCCGGATGGCGGGGCAGCGCGGCGAGATCCTGTTCCGTCCGCCGACGGGCAAGAAATTGCTGGTGCTACCGCTGTATCTGGCCGACACCCACAGGCACACGGTGATGTGGGACGTGGAGCCGGACTCGGGCAACATTCCAACCGCCTCCGAGATCGTCTCGGCTGTGCGCGAGGAGGCGAGGCCAGGATCGATCATCCTGCTCCACCCCTGGTACGCGAGTGGGCGGAACACTCGCGAGGCCATCGAAGCCCTGATCACCGGCCTCCGTGACCAGGGATACCGATTCGTCACGGTCTCAGAGTTGCTTGCTTCGCAACAACGTTGACATGGGCCTGACCCCCCGTCTCATTGTGTTGGGGGTCCTAACGAGGTGTCCGCGATGCGGTCGAGCCATTCCGCGAACATGAGGCTTTCCGTGGGGGTCAGGGCACTCGTGCCGTCCCGTCGCAGTGCCTCGCGCAGGGCGATGGCCCGGATCGTCATCGTTCCCGCCGCGGTGGGCGTGTCGCCGGTGCTGATCGTCCGCAGCACGTGTTCGAGCGCCACCGCCGGCAGTTCCGGGTCGCGTTCGGCCTCCGGTGGCGCCAGGAGGGACAGGACGGTTCCCATCGCGTTGGCGTGCACCAGGCGGGTTTGGACAGGCCGAAGTCGATGTGCAGGTCCCAGGCCCGGCGCAGGTCGGCGATGAGGTCCTTGCCGTGGCCGAGGAGCGCCTGCTTGTCGGCCAGGTAGTCCTGGAAGCCGTAGGAGGCGAGGGCGTCGAGCAGCCCTTCCTTGTCGCCGAACGGCCGGTAGAGGGTCGGCGCCTGGATGTCGGCGGCCGTGCACACCGCCCGGGTGGACACCGCCTCGCACCCGCCGCCGACCAGGAGGTCCGCGGCGGCCGCCAGGATCTGCTCCCGGATGATCGGCATGGTTCCCACGATGGCAGCCGGTGATAGCGTCGCTAATTATCTGTGATAGGCGGTGACGTTTCGTCGTCCCAGTCGGGGAGGGTGACCGTGCCGGACAGCCAGTCGCGGCGCAGGATCGTGTACGCGACGGATCGCGGAAGAGCCACTCTCCGACCGGCGAACGTGGACAGCATCGGCGCCGCTGGATGGAAAGATCTCGGTATGGAGTTCAACGACCCCGCCGGGATGCTCCGAGTTTGCACCGAACGGCTCGGTGAGAAGGCCGGCCGGCAATTCGCGGCCCTGGCCCGACGCGGCTTCCGGCTGGAACCTCTGGCGGACGACGCCCAGGCCACCGGCCGTTGCCGGCTCGGCGGCCCCGCCCTGCTCGACCCGGGCACCCCCTGGCCCGAATACGGCGGCTTCCCGCTGTCCCTGCACGCCGTGCTCGACACCGATGCCCTCGCCCCCTGGCTCGGGGACGAGTTGCCCGTGCGACCAGGCCTGCTCAACGTCTTCTATCTCGATCCGGATGTGCCCTACCAGGACTATCGGCACCTGGAGATATCCGGGACCGAGGTGTGCCGGGTGATTCCCGCCGATCCGGCACGCGCGGTCGAGACGGCCGCGCCCGAACCGGCGAGGAGCTATCCGGCCACACCCGTTCACGCGGCCGATGTGATCATGCTTCCGGACAGCTGGGACGTCGAGAACAGCGACGTCGAGTTCGACGAGGACGAGCACTGGGGCGCTTCGTCGCTCATCCTCGACACGATGGGCGGCTTCGACGCGAACACTGCCGGCAATCACTGTGCCTTCGGCTGGCCCGACACCTCGTACGCGTCCGCAGTGACCGACCGCGACGCCGACGGCCCCGCGATCCATCTGCTCCAGCTCGCGGAGGACGGGGAACTTGGATGGGGTTGGGGCGACGCCGGGACGATGTACTTCACGATCCCGGCGAAGGCGTTCGCGGCGGGCGACTTCAGCAAGGCCAAGGCGGACATGCGCTGCTGCTGAGCCGTCGCGGCGGCTGCTGCGCGCGGCTGGGTGGTCATCTTGAGTGGCCGCCCGGTGGGCATAATGTCGCAGATCGCACCGCTTGGCCACGTCGATGGGATTGTGTGTAGGAGCATGCCTGAGACATCTCTTCCCGGTGGCTTTGTCAATCTGATCTGCGACGCCTACGGGCTGGTGGATCGCGGCGCCGTGGTGGAGACGATCCTGTGGTGGCAGGACAGGTGCGCGAGCGGCATCGAGGCGGACGCGGCGGCAGGGCTGCCGCACGCGATCGGGTTGCGCGCGGACGGGGTGGTGGAGCGGGTACGGGCCGCGCGCCGGTGGGTGGCCGGGCACCGCGCCGACCTGGAAGCGGCGCTGCGCTAGCCGGCGCGAGCCGAACCCAGCTCCTATGCATCCTCCTTCAACGCGCACTCAGCGAGGTGGTGGGGCCGGAGCGGGATCCGGACCTGGCGCCGGGACCGGGCCAGGGGCCGGGTCCGGCGCCCCGATGACACCGGGCGCCACCGGATCGCTGGGCGGCATGAAGGCACCGGGACCCGCCGGGGCGTCGGGTGACATCCACGGGCCGGGACCCGCCGGGGCGTCGGGTGACATCCACGGGCCGGGACCCGCCGGAGCGTCGGGTGACATCCAGGGGCCGGGCTCCGTCGGGACACCGGGCGGCATGGGGGTGCCGGATGGCGTTGGGTTGCCCGGTGGCATCGCGGCGCCGGGCGGCATCGCGGGACCCGGCGTCGTCGGGTTGCTCGTTGGCATCGGATCGCCCGACGGCATCGGGGTGTCCGGTGGTGCCGGAGTGGCCGGTGACGATGGGGTGGTAGCGGGTGGTGGCGGTGGGGGTGGGGTGATCAGGGTTGTGGGGACGTAGTCGTGGCGCATGCCGTGGTCGCCCAGCCACTGCCGCAGGCCGCCCACCGCCGCCGGATTCGCCGCCACCTGCGCCGCGTACTCCGTCAGTGCCACCTCCTCCCCGTCATCGAACAGCAGCCGCGCCGGCCCCGCCCACGACAGCGTCCACCTGGCCTGGCCGAGCTGGATCAGCACCGCCTCCAGCGCCTGTCCGAGCACCCCGGCCAGCAGCGTGTCCGACGGCTTCCAGCCGCGCTCCAGGAGCCTGGCCTCCAGGTCGGCCTGCCGCCCCCGCGCGATCGCCTCGAAGGCCGCGTCCAGGTACGGCTGCGCGGCCCCCATCACCTGTTGTCCGGCCAGCGCCAGGTCGTGCAGGGCCTCGGCGTTGCGGCCGGCGTACATGCCGTCCGCCACCAGCTCCTCCCACGGAACCGGCCGCAGCGTCGCCAGGGCCTCCGGCGTCCACATGGACTGCTCCACCGCCTGCACCGCCACGTTCGCGTCCTGTAGCAGCGTCAGCGCGGAACGGGGGTCGGGAACATGCTGCGGCTCCGGCAGGTGCTCGATCGCGGCCAGGCGTTCGGCCAGGCCGGGATGGGAGTCGTACGGCGAGGTCTCCTCCGGCTGCGCCCCGAGCTCGGCGATCTCCGCCTGCCGGTCGGGATCGCTCATGAGGGCGTGGAACCCGCCGAACACCGCCGCCGGCCTGGCCCCGCCGGCGCCGGTCAGGGACAGGTAGCCGGCGACGTACAGGTCCCAGCCCGTCGCGGTGGAGTGGATCTTGCGCAGGGCGCCGGACATCGCCTGCCGCCCGCCGATCGCGACGGCGAACCGGTCGGCCTCCAGCTCCTGGTTGCGCGAGACGGCCTGCGAGATCCGGAGGTACAACTTGGCGTACCAGGTGAACAGGCGCTGGATGAGCGGGTGGCTGGACAGTCCCTGCACGGTCGCGATCAGGGAGACCCGGCCCCGGTAGACCGGCGCGCTCAGCCGCGTGTGGGCGCCGCTGTAGTGGCCGAGCTCGTGCCCGAGCACCGCGCGCATCTCGTCCACGGTGAGCGTCTGCAGCAGCGGCAACCCGATGAACATCCGCCGTCGCGTCGCCTTCAGCCCCAGCCAGCGGGTGTCCTCGGAGACGGCGGCGTTCGCCTCCGCCACCAGGCGGATCTCGTCCGGGGGCGCGGTGCGTACGCGCTGGGCGAGCTCCTCGACCGTCTGCCAGAGCATCGGCTCGTGCTCGCGCCCGACCGGCACGCCGGGTTGCTTGCCGCCACTGCGGCGGCTCACCATGAACAGGGCTCGCAGGAGCACGGCGGCGGCCAGTGTGAGGACGATCGCGCTCTTGACGGCGTTGGCGTGGAAGTCCACGAGGAGCAGGACGTCGAAGAAGACGGCGGCGGCCACGATGAGGCCGACCAACACGTAGAAGCCGGCGAGCAGGCCGAAGGCCAACACTGCTCGGAACGCTGTGGTCATGGGGGAGTGCTCCCAGGGGAATGGGTTCTCGCGAGGCTCGACACTAGCGGAGACATGAAACTGGTTAAAATCACTGCACCGATGCCCCACTACGACGAGCACGACCAAGAGCGCTGGATTCCGGAACTTCCCGGCAATCCGGAACGCGCCGCGTTCGAGCGAGACCGGGCCCGGGTGCTGCACAGCGCGGCACTACGCAGGCTGGCGGCGAAGACGCAGGTCGTGGGTCCGGGAGAGTCGCTCGGCGGCGGCCAGCACATCCCGCGTACCAGGCTCACGCACTCGCTCGAATGCGCCCAGGTCGGCCGGGAGATGGGCGCCACCCTGGGCGTCGACCCCGACCTGGTGGAGACCGCCTGCCTGGCGCACGATCTGGGGCACCCGCCGTTCGGCCACAACGGGGAGCTGGCGCTCAACGCGCTGTCGGCCTCGTGCGGCGGCTTCGAGGGCAACGCCCAGAGCCTGCGCCTGCTCACCAGGCTGGAGGCCAAGGTGCTCACCGAGGACGGCCGCAGCGCCGGGCTGAACCTGACGCGGGCGGCCCTGGACGCCTCGATCAAGTACCCGTGGACGTGCGACAAATCCCCAAAGTTCGGCGTTTATGACGATGATCTGCCGGTGTTCCGGTGGATCAGGGACGGCGCCCCGGAAGGTCGGGTCAGCTTCGAGGCGCAGATCATGGACTGGGCCGACGACGTCGCGTACTCCGTCCACGATCTCGAGGACGCCCTGCACTCCGGCCACGTCACCCCGGAGGCCCTCCACTCGCCGGCCGAGCGCCGCGACGTGTGCGAGACCACCCGCACGTGGTATGCCCCCGGCGCCGACCCGAACGAGCTCCAGGAGGTCTTCGCCAAGCTGATCGGCGACCCGCTCTGGCCGCGCCACTTCGCCGCCACCCTCGCCGACCTGGCCGGGCTCAAGGCCCTCACCAGCGGCCTCATCGGCCGCTTCTGCCGCTCCGCCCAGGCCGCCACCAAGGAGGTGTACGGCTCCCGCCACCGCGCCGACCTCGTCGTGCCGCCCGCGACCCGGCTGGAGTGCGCCCTGCTCAAGGGCGTCACCGCCCACTACGTGATGACCACCACGGACCACAACGTCAACCAGGCCAGGCAGCGCGACCTCATCGCCGAGCTGGCCTCCCTCATCACCCTCGGCGCGCCGGGCACGCTGGAGCCCGCCTTCCGGCCCGCGTACCTGGAGGCGCCCGACGACCCGGCCCGGGTGCGCGTGGTCATCGACCAGATCGCCTCCCTCACCGACACCTCGGCCGTCGCCTGGCACCGCAGGCTTTCGCGATGACCAAGCTTCCGCCAACGAGCCAGGTCACCTGACTCAACCCGCTTTCGTCGCGGCCCGCGGGGGCGGATACTGCGCCCATGGCCACATATGTGATCGTCGGCGCCGGGCTGGCCGGAGCCAAGGCGGCGCAGACCTTGCGCGAAGAGGGCTTCGACGGTGAGGTCGTGCTGATCGGCGCGGAGAACGAACGGCCCTACGAGCGACCGCCCCTGTCCAAGGACTACCTGCAGGGCACGAGCGAACGAGAGAAGATCTTCGTCCACGCCCCCGAGTGGTACTCGGACAACGGCGTGGACCTGCGGCTCGGCATGCGCGTCACCCGCATCGAGCCCGGCAACCACCTCGTCAGGCTCAGCGACGGGTCACGCCAGCCCTACGACAAACTGCTGGTGGCGACCGGCGCCACCCCCCGGCGCCTGCCCGGACCCGCCTACTACCTGCGTACCGTCCAGGACAGCGAGGCGCTCAAGGAGCGCTTCGCCTCGGCGGGCAGCGTGCTCATCGTCGGCGCGTCCTGGATCGGCCTGGAGACCGCGGCGGCCGCCCGGGCGGCGGGCTGCGCCGTCACCGTCGTCGAGCCCGAGCCCACCGCCCTGAACGGGGCCCTCGGCCCCGAGCTCGGCTCCCTGTTCGCCCGCCTGCACGCGAGCAAGGGCGTCGACCTGCGCTTCGGCACCGCCGCCGCGGAGATCACCGAGACCGGCGTGCGGCTCAGCTCCGGGGAACGGCTGACCGCCGACCTCGTCGTGGTCGGCATCGGCGCCGCCCCCGAGATCGGCCTCGCCCGCGACGCCGGGCTCGACGTCGGTCAGGGCATCCTCACCGACGCCGCGCTGCGCACCTCACACCCCGACGTGTTCGCGGCGGGCGACGTGGCCGAGCCCTTCCACCCCCTGTACGGGCGGCGCCTGCGCGTCGAGCACTGGGCCAACGCCCTCAACGGCGGCCCCGCCGCGGCCAGGTCCATGCTCGGCCAGGACGTCGTCTACGACGCGATCCCGTACTTCTACACCGACCAGTACGAGCTCGGCATGGAGTTCTCCGGTGACATCGAGGGCTACGACGAGCTCGTCTACCGCGGCGACCCGGAGAGCCTGGAGTTCATCGCCTACTGGCTGCGCGGCGGCCGGGTGATCGCCGGCATGAACGTCAACACCTGGGACGTCGTGGACGACATCCAGGCGCTCATCAAATCGCGCGTCATGGTTGACCAGAAGGATCTATCGGGGAAAGGGTGATCACCGCGTCGTCCTGGTCGCGCCGGGGCCGCGGCCGCTTGGTCCTGCCGGGTGTCGGCTGCGCCTGCGGGACCTGCTTGACGACCGCGCACTGAACCGTGCAGGACGGGGTCTCACCCAGCTTGGAGCGCAACGCCTGCGTCTCCTCCCTGGGCGAGAGCGTACGGTTGCCCTTCCGCCACGCGTCCAGATAGTCCCACGGCTTCACCATGCCCCGCCGTACCCACCAGTAGGCCGGGCCGGCCTTCCACGAGATCGCGAAGTAGAGGTTGGTCGCGGTGTCGCGGGCGTTGCCCGTGTTGCCCACCCGCCCGAGCACCTGCCCGGCCTTGACCCGCACACCCGGCTTCAGGCTCTTGGCGACCGAGTCGAGATGACCGCCGAGGTAACGCACGCCGTCCTCGCCGATGATCGAGACGAACCTGCCCTCGCGCTGCGACCCCTGGTCGGTGGCCGGATTCCACAGGTTCTGCGTGCTGACCTCGTCCACGACCCCGCCGATGGGCGCCACGAACGCGCACCCCCGCTTCGCCCAGATCGTCGTCTTGGGCAGCACCAGTAACTTCCGCTGGTACGTGGTCTTGCAGTCCTTGACCGGGAACGTGTACGTGTACTTCGACAGCTTCGGCGGCGGCACCTCGACCGGGTCGTCGCCCTTGGGCTGCTGCTCGGCGGCCTGCGACTCCGGCGACGGGCCGGGCTGCGCGTCCGTGGCGCCGGGCGGTGAGGTGACCGCGGCCGGAACGCCGGCAGGGGCCGTGGCGCTGACGCCCGCCAGGCCGGACACCTGGCTGCAGGCGCCAGTCAGCAGCACCGCACCCGCGACGGCCGCCCAACGCCCGATAAGCCCCGTTTGCATGTTCTCCACCCGTGTCACCGTTTCCACCGACAACCTTTACCTTTGTAGCCGACTGCCGGACCCGGTAGAGCCGGTTTCCCCCTGTTGCAACCCACAGGTAACGTCGGCCTTCCCGTACGTACCGTGCCGGGCTCTTCATGCCGGCCATGCACGCGCGGTCGGGAACCGTCGGTGGGGCGGAATAGACTCACCGGCGTGGCTGGCCGGATCCGTGATGTCGACATCGCGCTCGTACGCGAGCGCTCACCCATAGCCGACGTGATCGGCGAACACATCCAGTTGCGCAACGCGGGAGGAGGCAACCTCAAGGGGTTGTGCCCGTTCCACGACGAGAAGAGCCCGTCGTTCAACGTCACCCCCGAGCGCGGGATGTATTACTGCCTGGCGGCGGAGACGCAGGTCATGACGTGGGAGGGCGTGCGACCCATCGCCGAGCTTGCGGGCGGGGTGCACCGGGTGCTCGCCGCCGACGGGACGTGGGTGGACGCGCCGTTCATGTCCTTCGGGGTCCAGCGGCTCATGAGGCTCGTGGTGAGCCGCAACGGGCAGAAGAAGGAGATCTTCGCCACGCCCGAGCACCGCTGGTTCGTACGGTCGGGGCGGAAGCAGGACAAACGGGCTGAGGTCATCACTAAGGACCTGAAACCGCGCCAGCGGCTGGTGACGGTGTTCCCCGGTTCCCGCATCAAGCGCACCACGCCGTCGCCCTTCGGCGTCGCACACGGGATCACCTTCGGTGACGGCACCCGAGCGGCCACAGGAAGCAGAGCGACGCTCGACAGTGTCAAGGACGCGCAACTGCTCAAGTGGTTTCCCCTCAGCTATGTGACGGAGTGCTTCGGCGGGACTTCAGGGACGGCCAAGCAACTGCTGGTCCACCATCTGCCGCGGTTCTTCAAGGAGCTCCCTCCGCTGGATGAGTCCGTCCCGTATCTCTACGGCTGGCTCGCGGGCTATCTGGCTGCGGACGGGCATGTCTCCAAAGACGGCACGATCATGCTGAACTGCGCGGACAAGGCGACCCTGCAATTCGTCCGCGCCGCCTGCACCAGGCTCGGGATCGGCACGTACGGCATCACCGAGCAGGTCAGAGTCGGCTTCCCGGGGAGAGAGCCAAGCTCGATCTTCCGCATCCACTTCGTCAACGAGGACTTGACGGAGGACTTCTTCCTGATCGATGAGCACAGGCTGCGCTTCACCACTGCGAACAAAGCCTTCGCTCGCCGCGGCTGGGTCGTCGAGTCCGTCGAAGAGACGGAGCGCGTCGAAGAGGTGTTCTGTGCCACTGTCGACCACGGACATGCTTTTGTCCTGGAAGACAACATTTTGACGGGGAACTGCTTCGGCTGCTCCGAAGGTGGTGATGTGATCACCTTCGTCGAGCGGATCGAGCACCTGACGTTCGGCGAGGCGGTCGAGCGGCTGGCGCAGCGGGCCGGGATCCAGCTCCACTACGAGCAGGGCGGCTACGTCCCCAGGCGTGATCACGGTGAGCGGGCCCGGCTGGTGGAGGCGCACAAGGCGGCGGCCGAGTTCTACGCCGACAAGCTGCTCGTGCCGGAGGCGTCGGTGGGGCGGCGGTTCCTGTCGGAGCGGGGGTTCGAACGGGCCGACGCGGAGGCGTTCGGGGTGGGCTACGCGCCGGCCGAGTGGGAGGCGCTGACCCGCCACCTCCTCGGCCGTGGATTCACCGCCGAGGAGGTGGTCCGGGGCGGGCTCGCCAAGGAGGGGCGGCGGGGGCCGATCGACCGGTTCCGGGGGCGGCTCATCTGGCCGATCAGGGACGCCACCGGGGACGTGATCGGATTCGGGGCGCGGAAGTTGCTTGATTCCGATGATGGGCCGAAATATCTGAATACGCCTGACTCGCCGCTTTACAAGAAGAGCCAGGTCCTTTATGGAATTGATCTTGCTAAACGGGAGATCTCCAAGCGGGCCCAGGCGGTGATCGTCGAGGGCTACACCGACGTGATGGCCTGCCATCTCGCCGGGGTGCCGACGGCCGTGGCCACCTGCGGCACCTCCTTCGGCGAGGAGCACATCAAGATCCTTCGCAGGTTCCTGCTCGACCAGGCGGAGTTCCGGGGTGAGGTGATCTTCACCTTCGACGGTGACGCGGCAGGGCAGAGGGCGGCGCTGCGGGCCTTCGCCGACGAGCAGAAGTTCGTCACGCAGACCTATGTCGCGGTGCAGGGCGACGGGCTCGATCCTTGCGATCTGCGGGTCAAGCAGGGTGACGCGGCCGTGCGTGATCTGATCGCGAGCCGGGAGCCGCTGTTCCAGTTCGCGATCCGGAGCACGATCTCCCGCTACGACCTGCGCAGCAACGAGGGCAAGATCGCCGCGCTGGACGCCGCCGCGCCGATCGTGGCCGGGATCAAGGACGTGGGGCTGCGCAAGCGCTACGCCATCGACCTGGACCGGTGGCTGGGGTTCATGGACGAGCGGTTCGTCATGCAGCGCATCGCCGACGTCTCGCGTACGCAGCAGGGCCGCCCGCAGCCGGTGTCCCGGGCGGCGCCCGTCGATCCGAGCGTGCGCGTCGAGGGGGAGTTGCTCAAGCTGGCCGTGCAGCGGCCGGCGCTGCTCGGCCCCCGCTTCGACGCCCTCGACCCGCAGGCCTTCACCGCCCCCGACCACGTGTCCCTGCACAAGATCATCATCGACGCCGGCGGCCTCGCCGGGGCCGGGCCCGGGGGCCGGGAGTGGGTGGATCACCTGCTGGAGCACGCCCACGAGGAGGGAGCCCGGGGCCTGGTCACCCGCTTCGCGGTGGAGTCCATCCAGGCCGACGCGCACGCCGAGGAACGCTACGCCGGGGCCATGCTGGCGGCGATCGAGGCCATCGCGGTCGACCGGGCCATCGCGCAGGTGAAGTCGCGGATCCAGCGGCTCAATCCGGTGGAGGAGCAGCAGGAGTACAACAAGCTGTTCGGGGAGCTGGTGGCCCTGGAACAACAACGCCGCGTCCTCCGCGACCGCGCCGCCGGCAGCTAGCCTTCGGCGTCCCGGCCCCGTGGGCCACCGTGAACCGCTGGTCCTCGGCCGGTTTCGGCCTGCCCGATGACCTGGGCGGCGCACCCGCCCGAGCCCCCACACCGCCGCACACCGCCCACACCGATGTCACGGCCCTGCCACAGCGTCCCAACGGCCTCAAGCACTCGGACCCCACCCAAGGGCGTCCGTCCCACACCTGAGGGCGTCTGCCGCACCCGAGGGTGTCCGACCCGCACTCCACAGAGCCTCGGGCTTGTGGCTGAGTGGGCGTCGGCCCGTGGGGTCGGACGCTGGGTGACACCCTCACATCAGCCGCCTCACGGACGGCGGTTGATAACAGTTCGGCTGCGGTCGCAAGCGGTATATCCGGGTGGTTGACCGGGGAACTTGGCGCGGTCCAAAGTGTGACAAAACGGAAGGGCAACGACATCCAGGCAGCGAAAGAGTCGCGTCCGGCCTGAGGGCGGTGCCGGACGCGCGAAACAAGACCGCGTAATTGACTTTACTTTCCTGATCAAACTTGCGCTAAACCTTTAGGCGATCTCAATTCGGTAAGGACGCCCGTCTTACCTTGGGTGACAAAAATGGGTCTGCCATTTGCTGGAACCAATACTGCAGACTGTCTCCCGTGGGTGCATCGGTGCTGCCAAGTGGACCGCCATCGGTAGATCAGGTGGCGGACCTCGTCGCGAAGGGAAGGGAGCGCGGAAGCGTAACCGTCGATGACGTCGCAGCCGCGCTTGACCGATCCGAGTTGCCGTCCGACGCGCTGGAACGCGTCGTGCGGATGCTCGCCGAGAACGGCGTGGAGGTCCTTGAGCCCCAGGGCGACGAGGAGTCCACCCGCGCCGATGAGGAAGACGTAGGCAAGCGGGCTCCGACCAGCGATCTGGTCCGTATCTATCTGCGGGAGATCGGGCGTGTGCCCCTGCTGACCGCTGAGGAGGAGGTGGAGCTCGCCAAGTCGATCGAAGCCGGCCTGTTCGCCGAGGACAAGCTGGCCAACGGGGTCTCGCGTCTGGCCTTCCCGGAGTTCAGGGAGCTCGTCTGGCAGGGCACCCGGGCTAAACAGCGGCTCATAGAGGCCAACCTCAGGCTCGTGGTGTCGATCGCCAAGCGGTACGTGGGCCGCGGCATGCTCTTCCTGGACCTGATCCAGGAGGGCAACCTCGGGCTCATCCGGGCGGTCGAGAAGTTCGACTATACGAAGGGCTACAAGTTCTCCACCTACGCGACCTGGTGGATCAGGCAGGCGATCACCCGGGCCATCGCCGACCAGGCGCGTACGATCCGCATTCCGGTGCACATGGTGGAGACCATCAACAAGCTCGTACGCGTGCAGCGCCAACTCCACCAGGACCTCGGCCGCGAGCCGATTCCCGAGGAGATCGCCAAGGAGATGGACCTCCCTGTCGATCGGGTGGTGGAGATCCAGCGCATCGCCCAGGAGCCCGTGTCACTGCAGTCGCCGATCGGCGAAGAGGACTCCGACCTCGGCGACTTCATCGAAGACGCCGACGCGGTCGTGCCCATGGAGGCGGCGGCCTTCATCATGCTGCAGGACCAACTCGACGACATCCTGGCCACGCTGTCGGACCGCGAGCAGCGCATCATCCAGTTGCGCTTCGGTCTGGCCGACGGGCATCCGCGCACGCTGGAGGAGGTGGGCAGGGAGTTCGGGGTCACGCGGGAACGCATCCGCCAGATCGAGTCGAAGACCCTCGCCAAGCTCCGCCACCCGACGCGCGCCCAGATGTTGCGCGACTACCTGGATTGAGCCGACCAGTCGATCATGCCGGCGACCCACCTTCCGAGGGGTCGCCGGCATCGTCACGTCAGCCGCCCGCCGCAACGCGGCGGCCCTGGTCCCGAGCCCGGGGTCACCGTTGGGGCCGGGGTCATGAGCAGCCCTCGAACTGGGGCACTGCGATCGTGGTCAAGTTCAGGCCCGACTTGCCGAACCACTTGCGCAGCAGCTTCTCCGCCGTCCCGTCCTGATACATGTCGGTGATCGCCCGGTTCACCGCCTCGCATCCGGGCACGTCCCCCTTGTGCAGGCCCACCCCGGTGCGCTGCTCGTTGAACTGGGCGTTGGCCAGCCGCAGCCCCGACCCGTCCTGGGCGGCCAGGCCCGCGAGGATGACGTCGTTGGTGGTGACCGCGTCCACCCGCTTGTCCTTCAGCGCCGCCAGGCACTGCCCGTAGTCCTCGAACGGCACCACCTGCGCCGCCACCTTCCGCTCCTCCACCACCCGCTCGGCCGCGTTCGAGCCCTTGACCTCGCAGATCTTGCGCCCCTTGAGGTCGCGCACGTTCGCGATCGTCTCGTCGGGCCGGATCAGGATGTCCTGATAGGAAGTGTGGTACGGCCCCGCGAACAGCACCCGCGCCTTGCGGTCCTGGCTGATCGTGTACGTGGCCAGCACCATGTCCGCCCGCTCGTTCACCAGCACCCGATCCCGATCGGCGGCCAGCACGGGAATGAAGGTGTAACCCTTGCGCAGCTTGCCCGCCAAGTAACGGGCCACGTCCACGTCGAAGCCCTCGTACGTGCCGTCGGGCCTGCGGAAGCCGACCGACGGCAGGTCGGGGCGTACCCCGATGATGATCTCGTCCTTGTCCACGATCGACTCCTGGCCGCTCATGCCGCAGCCCGCGACGACCGCCGCGGTCAGGGCCAGCACCACCGCCAGCACCCGTTTCACCGGTACTCCTTGAGTCGTGGCCACACCCCGGCGATCACCAGCAGGCCGATCACGCCGATCGCGTAGGGGAGCAGCCGCCACAGGTTGTTCAGGGCGCTCTCGCCGGTGGCGATCGCGGCGGTGAACACGCCCTGGTGCGAGTCGGCCAGCTTCACCAGCGCCTGGTCGTAGGAGTCGAACGCCGAGGTGACGGGCCCGAGCCGGGCGGCGACCGCGTCGTTGGCCCGGCCGTCCAGCACGAGCCCGCGGAACGTCCTGTCGGCCGCCTGGAAGGCCCGGTAGGCCGCCATCACGTCGTCGCCCTGCTGGCCGACGAGTTCGGGCCCGAGCAGGCCGAGGAAGTCGTCCGACCCCTTCGCCACCTTCTCGTGGTAGACGTCCAGGTTGCCGGCCTCGAAGTAGATGATCGACAGCGACTTGTCGAGGTAGGTGTGCTCGTAGGTGTCGGCCCGGTCCTTGTCCAGCAGGTAACGGCTCTGGTCGCCCTGCATGCTGTTGCTGATGGCCCGCGCTCTGGCCAGCGTCAGCACCGAGTCGAACCCGGCCGACTTGGCCCGCAGCAGCGCCTCCTCGTCCTGGCCCAGCACGTTGACCCCGAAGAACAGCGCCAGGGCCGTGGTCACCGTGGCGATCAGCAGCGCCGGCGCCAGCACCCGGCGGAAGCGCCGGGTCAGGAAGACCTGCAGCCAGATCAGGCAGCCCAGCGCGAGCAGCCCGGCGACCAGCACCGCGCCCCGCACGAGGGGCACGATGAGGGCCTTCTCGTCGTAGGTGCGGCGCACGATCGTGCCGGTCTCCAGGGTCAGGTTGTAGGCCTGGGGCAGCAGTTCGAGCCGCATCAGATCGGTGGCGGCGCGATAGGTCTCGACGACCTGCGCGGGCGGCGGGCCGGGCGCGTGGCCGGAACGCTCGTCGAGCAGCAGCGCCTGCCCGGCCAGCCGCTCGTACTGTCCGAGCTTGTCCAGCACCGACTCCACGGTCCTGCGCTCGGCCGGATTGTCGCCGGACAGCTCGAACGCCTTCAGCAGCGCCCGGTTGGCCTCCGCGCGCCGCCGCTCGTACCGGTCGATCGCCGCCGCGCGCTGCCGCTCGTACTGGTCGCCCATCACGAGCACGTTGGCGACCTGCGCGTCCATGTCGCTCAGCGCCAGGTAGAGCCCGGCGGTGGCGACGACCTGCGGGCCCGCGTCCCGCCCGATGACCCGCAGCCCGTCGCGCGCGGAGGAGCTGCCGACCGCGAGCGCGGCGAACAGCAGGGCCAGCGTGGCGACGGTGACGCCGGAGATGACCCGGATCCTGCCGGGCACGCCGCGACGGACGGGCGGCGGGGCGCCCCGGGTCTGTACGAGGGTCACGGCGCGCCCTCCCTGAGGGTGATGACGGTCCACGCGCCCAGGTGGATCCGGTCACCGGCGCCGACCCTGACGGGGACGTTGACCCTGACGGGTTTGCCGTTCACTTGGGTGCCGTTGGACGAGCCGGGGTCCACGATCGTCCACGAGCCGTCGGGCTGGGCCAGCAGCACGGCGTGCAGGTGCGACACGCCCGGGTCCTCCGGTGGCCCGGTCAGGTCGATCTCGGGGGCCAGGTTCCTGGCCTTGCTGCGCCGCCCGATGCGTACCTGCTCGCCGTGGAGCGCGAAGGAGCGCTCGGGGCAGTACGGCGGGAACGCCACCGAGCCGGCGTCGGGCCCGCCCTCGGCGATGACCTTCTCGTAGTAGGCGCGGTCGGCGGCGGTGACGGCCTCCCAGCGGGCGCCTGAGCCCAGATCCCGCACGGGGGTGGCGCTCCCGGCGGGACCGCTGTAGTCGTGGCCGCACACCTCGCAGAACTGCCCGGCCCGCGGCGTCTGGCAGATCGGACACCCTTCCTCCGCCGGGGTCGCGGTCGCGGGCTGGGGCGCGGCGGGCTGGGGGGCCGCGGCCATCTGGGTGCCGCACACGTCGCAGTAGTCGTCCGCGCCGGACGCATGCCCCTGCGGACAGGTCGTCATCAGCTTCCTTCGTTTTTCATCGTTCGTTCACCGCTCCTTCATTCACCGCGTCGGGTTCACTCGTTGCTCATTGGTCGTTCACCGCTCCTCGTTCGCTGTGCGGAGTGCTTCGTTCCTCAGCCCTCCACTCCGCTCACTCCGTCGGGTTCACTCCTTGCGCAGCCGGCTCGTTCGCACCGAGCCGGTGTCCAGCTCGATCTCGTCGGCCTTCTCGACGTTCCGGCGCAGTCGCGCGGTGCCGGTGGCCGGATCGACCTCGACCACCTTCTCCAGCAGCCGGGCGGTGTCCTCGCGCCCCGACTCGTCGGCCAGTGTCTTGGCCTTGGCCAGGCGGGCGGTCGCGGTGTCGACGTCGCCCATCGCCCGGGCGCTGAGCCCGTCCTGGATGAGCTCGTGCAGCTCGGCCTGGCCGGTGTAGTGGGCGACCTTCCGGTTGATGTGCGTGGACTGGGCCAGGTCGTCGGTCCACTGGGCGAGCACGTTTCCGCTGGCCACGACCTCCTGCGTGGCGGGGCGTACGAGCTTGACCCAGCCCGCCCTGATCTCCTGCCCGATGCGGCCCGGCGGCACCTCCACGCAGAGGTGGTATTCGCGATCCTCCGCGCCCCACGAGCCGGTCGGGTAGTCGCCGGTCAGCGGGTTGACGTCGGTACGCTTGCCGGTCAGGTCGAGCAGCGTGGGGGAGACCTGCTTGACGAACTTCAGCGTCGCCGTCTGCGGCACCCACACCCGCAACGACAGCTCGGCCACGGTCTTGCTCATCGACGTCTGCGTGAGCTTCCGGAAATATTCCGACAAATCCCCCTGATTCCGTACGAAGTCGAACGTGCCGAGCATCGCCTCGGCCACCCTCCGCAACTCGGCGGGCACCCAGTCGTCGCCCACCCCCAGGCAGTCGCACACGAACGAGCCGCTCCAGGCCGACAGCACCGAGCCGAACACCTCGGCGCGCTCGTTGTTCTGGCCGTCGGTCATCAGCAGCGCGTGCTTGATGGCCGACGGGTGCGCGGTCAGCAGGTTTCCGGCCAGCTTGAGCCACTCGCCCATCGCGGTGCCGCCGTGCGCGAGCAACCGGCTGATGGCCCGCTCCGCCTCCTTCCTGGTCGCCGGGCCGGCCTTGACCAGGTGCGGGTCGCCGCTCGGATAGACCATGACGGCCTTCTCGGTGCCCGCGATCACCGCGAAGTGCACGCCGTCGCGCAGGGTCTGCACGGCGGTCGCGGCCGCCTGCCGGGCCTCGCGGATCTTGCCGCCGCTCATCGAGCCGGACGTGTCGATGATGATCACTTCGGCGGCTTCCGCGGTCGTCGGCTGTGTGGTGACGGCTCCGCCGGTCGAGCCGACACTGAGGATGGCGTGCACCTCGCGGCCGTCGATGGCCAGGTATTTGTTCTGATCGATGGTCAGCGTGAACGTGGGCTGGTCACTCATGCGAGTCTCCTAGGGGGATCACCACAATGGTCACGTTGTCCTGGCCGCCGGAGTTCAGCGCGTGGCGCAGCAGCTCGCGGGCCAGCTCCAGCGGAGTGCCGGTGCCGGAGAAGGCGTATCCGTCCAGATATCGCCACAGGCCGTCGCTGCAGATCAGCAGCGTGCCGGGCTCCGTCGGGGTGAGGGTTCGTACGTGGGGCGGGACGTCCTCGGCGTCGGCGCCGAGCCAGGCGGTGATCTCGCCGGTCTCCACGGCGTCGTCCTCGGTCAGCGGGACGCCTCCGGCCCACTCCCCGGGGGGCGGGCGGGGCACCCAGTAGGCACGGGTGTCGCCGGCCCAGCCGAGCGTCACCCGGTCCGGCTCGGCGACGGCGGCGATGTAGGTGCAGGCGGGGGCGTCGTCCATGGACGTCGCCAGCTTCGACACCGCCCGCCCGGCCAGCTCGAACGCCTCCTGCTGCGGCAGCCCCCTGGCCAGCGCGGCGGCCGCGGCCTCCACGGCGGCCGCCGAGGCCTCGTCGGCCCGGGGCGAGCTGCCCACCCCGTCGCAGACCACGGTCACGATCGCGTCGCCGGCGGCGAGCAGGGCCATCGCGTCCTCGTTGCGGCTGCGGCGCAGGCCCCGGTCGGTGACGGCCGCCGCGCCGCCGTCGAGCACCGTCTCCTGGTGGTCCCTGCCGGTGGGCTGGCGCAGGCCGCACCGCTCGCAGTAGCCCTCCGCGTCCACCGCCGCCGCGCCGCAGGAGGCGCAGGCCGGGGAGCCGAGCGCGTGACCGCACGCCTCGCAGTAGGTGTCGCCGTCCAGTACGGGCGCCGTGCACACGGGACAGCTCACGGGGTCCGACGGCCGGTCCGCTTCGTGCCGCGGGTTCGGATCCATCACACCCACGTCCTCGGCCGTACCGCGTTCGCCTGGTCGATGAGCGCGTGGCGCTCGTACTTGGAGTCCGCCGCGACGGCGAGCCTGCGGAAGATGGACTCCAGCCGGCGCCGCAGCCCCGGCTCGGTGAACGGCGCGCCGGCCAGCGTCAGATCGGGTGGCGGCATGCTGGTCTGCAGCCACGCCAGGGCGTGCCGCAGCAGCTCCGCGGTGAGCAGGTCCCGGCGGCGCGGGTCGAGGTCGGACAGGTTGGCCAGCCGCTCCGCCGCGCCCACCAGGTCGGTCGCGGCCAGCGCGCCGATGTCGGGCCGCCGCACCACGGAGGCCGACAGCGCCACCTGCGCCGCCACCCGGTAGCTCGACGTGGGCGGCACCTCGTCGAGCACGCCCATCTTGCCGCTCCTGGCCAGCCCGAACGCCGCGCTCACGAAGGAGTGGTCGGTCCGCCAGACGGATTCGTACCAGCCTGCGGCCGGCTTGCCGGCACACTCCAGCGCCAGCGCGAGCGCCAGCTTGGGCGCCTGCTCGCCCGGCAGCTCCGACAGGCACCGGTCGAACATCGGCACGGCCTGGTCCGGCTGCCGCGTCGCCATCGCCAGCACCCCGCGGTACCAGGTGACCCGCCAGTCGCCCGGCAGCGCCCTGGACAGCTCGTTGAGCGCGACGGTCGTCTCCGCCGCGCCGTCCTCGGCCAGCAGCCTGACCCGCATCAGCCTCGTCTCCGGGCTCGGCTGCATCGCGGCGAGCTGCTCCAGCAGCGCCCCGCTGTCGTGGCCGGCCAGCCCGGCCAGCGCGCCCGCGGCCGGGTCGGCCGGGTCGACCAGCGGCACCGGCAGCCTGCCCGCCACCGTCACCGGGTCGAGCGCCCCGAACACCACCCGGTCGTCGTCCTCCGACAGTGCCGTCCCCACCGCTGTCCGCTCCGGCCCGAACATCGTCGAAGGTGCGGGGTAGGGCACCTTGTCCTCAAGCGCGCACACCTCGCGCAGCACCCCGACGAGCTGCTCCTCCATCTCCCACGCGCTCTGGAACCGGTCGGCCGGATCGGCGGCGGTGGCCTTGCGCAGCAGCCGGGTGAACGACGGGTGCCCGCAGTCCTGCGGCAGCGCGGCCGCCACCCCCTTCGCGGCCGGGCTGAACCCGGGGATCGCCAGCACCGCCAGCGTCCTGGCCACGGTGTAGAGGTCGGACGTGACCGACGACGACTGGGTCTCCAGCTCGGGCGCGTGGTAGCCGACCGTCGCCCAGGACGTGCCCGGCGGCGAGCCGATGGGCTGCACCGCGCCCAGGTCGATCAGCTTGAGCCGCTTGCCCACCCTGATCACGTTGGCCGGCTTGAGGTCGCAGTAGACCAGGCCGTGCTCGTGCAGGTAACCGAACGCGTGCAGGATCTCCCGGCCGTACATGAGGGTCTCGCGCAGCGGCAGCGGGCCCTGGCGGCGCAGCTCGTGCAGGGACTGGCCGCCGATGTACTCCATGACGATGTAGCCCAGCCCGGCCGAGCGCTGGAAGTTCAGGATCTTGACGATGTTGGGGTGGTCGACCGTGGTGAGGAACTTGCGCTCCGCCTCCGCCGCCGCCAGCGCCTCGGCGTCGTTGGTGTTCAGCAGGCCCTTGAGCACCACCCACATGCCGTCGAGGTTCTCGTCGGCGGCCAGGTAGATCCAGCCGAGCCCGCCGTGCGCCAGGCAACCCAGCACCCGGTATTGACCGGCCACCAGGTCCCCCTTGCCCAGCTTGGGGGTGAAGGAGAACGGGGTGCGGCAGTGCGGGCAGAACCCGTCGGTCAGCCCGGGCCGCCCCTGCCGGGAGCGCCCCACCTTCTCCCCGCACGCCGAGTTGGCGCAGAACCGTTTCTCCTCCGGCACCTCGGGATCGGCCATCACCGCGGCGGCGGGATCGCGGGCGGGCACCGCCGGCAGGTCGGCGATGGTGGCCAGCACGCCGGCCCGCGACCTGCCGCTGCTCACGGGCGAGCTCACCGAGCGGCTCACCGGCTGGGTCACCACCGGAGCGGACGAGAGAGCCGCGGAGGGAACGGACGCGGGCACGGGGGGCGAGTTCTCGGCGGTGCCGCACAGGTCGCAGTAGCCTTCTTCGATCGACCCCGTGCAGTCGGGCTGCGCGCAGCGGGTCATCAATTACCTCCGTGGATCGCGCGCTGGTAGGTCTCGACGGCCGCCGCCGCCGACGTCAGGTCGCAGGGGGCGCTCCACAGCAGCGCGCGCGCCCGCTCGAACAGCTCGGAGGTCACCGGGTCCTCCGCCAGGCCCTTGCGGACCGCCATCATCTGGCAGGCGCCGAGCCGGCCGCGCAGCTCGTCGCGCCGGCTGATCAGGCCGTACATGGCCCGCGCCGTGGTCCGCGCCTGCTCGGCGGCCGCACGGACCGCCTCCTCCAGGGCCGCCAGCCGCCGCGCCCGCAGCACCCAGGGGGTCGCCGTGACGTCGAGCGCGTCCAGCTCACCGGTGAGCGCCTCGACCCGGGTGCGCGGCTGGGCCCGCGGCGGCAGGGCGATCTTGACGACGACCGTGCCGTAGGCCAGCCGGGCCTCGCTCTCGGCCGCGCGCACCTCGTCCAGCGCGGCCAGCAGGTTCTCCCGGCGCCCGGCGTACTCGTCCTTGACGGCGACGGCCAGGTCGAGCTCCGCGCGGGAGCCGGACAGCAGCCGGGCCATCCGGTCGAG
This sequence comes from Nonomuraea sp. B12E4, assembly GCF_039871825.1. NCBI lineage: Bacteria > Bacillati > Actinomycetota > Actinomycetes > Streptosporangiales > Streptosporangiaceae > Nonomuraea > Nonomuraea sp. B12E4. The sequence goes on from NZ_JBDPME010000002.1 coordinate 163,329, forward strand.
GTCCGGCTCGACGGCCGCGCCGAGCGGATCCGCGAGCGCCGTCGCCCGCATCTCGCTCAGCTCGGCCTCGGGGGCGTCGAGGGCGGCGCTCTCGCCCAGCTCGCGTTCGAGCTCCCGGATGCGGCGCAGGTCGGTGCCGGCGGCGTCGAGGCGGGGCAGCAGGGAGTTCCAGACGGCGTCGATGTCGTTGAGGGTGGCCGTGACCTCCTGGAAGGCGGCGTCCATCCGGGTCACGGCCTGGTCGAGGGTCAGCCTCTCGTCCGCCTGCGGGAGCAGCGAGCGCTGCTCGACCGGTTTGGCGGCGGCGCGCAGCACGACGGACGCGCCGGCCAGCAGCTCGGTCAGCGCGGCGAGCTGCTCGGTGCCGAGCCTGCCGCGCGCGGCCCTGACCTGCTCGGCGTCGCGCAGCACCGCCCGGTAGGCGTCGTTGAGCCGCCAGACCGTGGCCAGGGACTCCTGCGCCGCGGCCCATCGCCGTGCGGTCGCCCCGCGTAAGGAGGCGCCCTTGAGTAACTGGTAAGTGGTGTGGGATTCGAGGTCGAGCAGGTCGCCGGAGATGCGGTCGCGTTCGTCGGCCCGAGCGCGCAGTTCGTGCTCGGCGCCCTCCCTGCTCATGGGTGGTCCCAGACTCATCACGCTCCCCGTGAAGAGGGCCCCCGATGCCCCTGACCGGCACAACGGGGGGTCGACCGGTTGGTTCCAAGGGTAGGGGGGACCCCTGACTTGTCCCTGATTCAACCCTGTCCCGCCTGCAATTCACTTAAAGGATCTCTTACCGTCGTAGCCATGGGACGCATTCTTCTGGTCATCGCGGCGATCATCGCCGCGCTCGTTCTGCTCGGCCCCGTCGTGGGGCTCGTGTTCACGCTGCTCAAGTGGGCTCTGGTCATCGGCGCCGTGGTGTTCGGCGGCATGCTTCTGGCGAAGTGGGCGAAGAGGACATAGCTTCCTGCGGCATCCGCAGTCATAGTTGGGTGATGGAAGCGCGGCCCGCGGTTGACGATGCCGCGCTCGGGCGCGAGGCGCTGGGCGTGCTCGAGGCGAACTGGACGGGCACCGGGACCGTGCCCGCGCCAGGTCTCTACCCGCACCAATGGAGCTGGGACTCGGCGTTCGTGGTCATCGGGCTGGCCAGGCACTGGCCGGACCGGGCCAAGGACGAGCTGCTCAGCCTGCTGCGCGGGCAGTGGGCGACCGGGATGCTGCCGCACATCGTCTTCCACACCCGCGAGGCCTACTTCCCCGGGCCCTCCGTGTGGCGCTCGGAGGAGCACGCGGACGCGCCGCGGGTGGGCACCTCGGGGCTCACCTCGCCGCCGCTGCAGGCGCTCGCGCTGTGGTGGCTCTACCGGCACACCGGGGACGTCGCGTTCGTCCGCAGGGCCTACCCCGCGCTGGTGGCCCAGCACGACTACCTCGCCACGGCCCGCGACCTCGGCGGCGCGGGGCTGGCCGCGATCGTGCACCCGTGGGAGTCGGGCATGGACGACTCCCCGGCCTGGGACGAGCCGCTCGACGCGCTGCCGATGATCAGGTGGGGCTATCACCACGTCGAGCTCGAAGAGCGCCATCCGGCCAGCGACCACGACCGCTACGTCTGGCTGGCCATGCGCTACCGGGACGCCGGATACAGCGCCGGCTACCTGCGCGACGAGCATCCGTTCGCGATCGAGGACCCGATGTTCAACGGGATCTGGCTGGCCTCCTGCCAGGCCCTGGCGGAGCTGGCGCCGCTGGCGCGCGCGGATCCCGAACCGCATGCCGAGCAGGCGGAGCGCATCAGGCAGGCCATGCTCGACCGGCTCTGGGACGGCTGCTTCTACGCCCGGGACCTGCGGACCGACCGGCTGATCAAGGTCTGTACGGTCGGCGCGTTCGGGCCGCTGCTGGATCCTGGGCTGCCCGCCGACCACGTGCACACCGCGGTGGCGATGCTGGAGTCGGCCCGGTTCATGGGGGCCGCGGGCTATCCGGTGCCGAGCTGCGAGATCCGGGCAGCCCAGTTCGACCGCACCCGTTACTGGCGCGGGCCCTCGTGGGTGAACACCAACTGGCTGCTCCGCAGGGCCGCGGCCGTGCACTCCCTTGACCAGCTCCGCCAGCAGCTCACCAACGGCACCCTGCGGCTGGTGCGGCAGGCCGGCTTCCGCGAGTGCTTCGACCCCTTCGACGGCAGCGGCCGCGGGTGCCGGGACTTCTCGTGGAGCGCGGCTCTCACTCTGGACATGCTCGCCGATACCGTGGGGGAATGAGCATCTTCCGCCGCCTGCCCGCCGACGTGCGCAAGTCCCTGATGACCGAGCCGGGGGAGCGGGTGCTGACGTTCGCCGTCTCCGACCTGGGTCACGTCGTCGCCACGAACCTGGCGTTGCACCTGTCAGACGGGACGCGGGTGCCGTACGAGAAGGTCGACAGGGCGGGGTGGGACGAGGAGGGGCTGCGCGTCCAGACCATGGACGGCACCCGGCACTTCGAGCGGATCGCCGAGCCGCGGATGCTCCCCGAGACCGTACGCGAGCGCGTCAACGCCACGATCGTGGTCAACAAGCACGTCAGCCTGCCGGGGCGGGGCGGTGTGCGGTTGGTGGCCAGGCGTCGGCCGGGCGGCGAGATACTCGGCTGGACTTTTGTCTTCGACGAGGGCCTCGACCCCACCGACCCCGGGCTCCGGGCGCAGGCCGAGCAGGCCCTGGAGGGCGTGCGGCGCAGCATGGGCGTGTGAGGGCGGCCCGGGCCGGGTCCGGAGGGGTGCGTCCCGCCCGCCCGGAAGGGGCGTGGTGGCGGGGGGCCGGGAAGGCCCAGCCTGAAGGGCGTGACGGCGAGAAGCCGGGAGGGAGACCGCCCTGGGGGGTGTGGCGGCGTGGCGGGAAACGACCGCGCTGGAGCGTGCGGCCGAGAGGGACCGCCCCTGGGGGTGTGGCGGTGGCAGGCCGACCGGTTGATCAGTATGGGATGCCGGTCTCGTGGGCCTTTCGGTCCATTTCATCCTCTTCCGGCCAGCCCGTTCCGGTGTCGGCGTCGTGCTCGCCGCGGTGCAGGAACGGGATCCGCTGCTGCAGCGTGTCACCGACCTTCGTCCTGGCCATCCCGGCGACCTTCGACGCCTGCGCGCCCATCACGCCCGCGACCTCCTGGACCCGAGGGCTGTCGGCGACCCGCTGGGCCGTCCGTTTGATCTGCTCGTACCGTTCGCGTCCGGCCCGGCTGCCCAACACGTAGCCGACCGCCAGGCCAACAGCGAATGTCATCCGATAACGCATTTTGCACCTCCGCTGTCTGCGGGCTACCCCGCTTGCGATGCGACACGCACTCCCGGAGTGCGCTAATCTATTCCTGCGCACGACGGAGGGGCCCAAACGGCCCCGGCGAAATGCGCGGACGATCCGATCCCGCGTAGCTCAACGGCAGAGCAGCCGGCTGTTAACCGGCAGGTTATAGGTTCGAGTCCTATCGCGGGAGCAAACGATCGAAGGCCCCTTCCGGGTTCCGGGAGGGGCCTTCGTGCGTGTGGATCAGGGGGCGCTGCCGGACCTTTTGGTGAGGACGCCAGTGAGGGCCCAGCCGAGGCCGACGACGATTCCCCCGGCGACGGCGGTGATGCCGAGGCTGCCGGCCCCGAGCAGCGACGAGCACGGTGATGAGCGCTCGCCGTCGCTGGCGGCCCGGTCGGCCGGGCGGGGGGGAGGTTTCCGCGCCGGCGGCGCTGGATCCGGGGCTGGTGCGGCGGCGTACCTGAAGATCACTTCGGGTGTCTTCAGGGGAGCTTCAGGTGCGGGGGGCCACTCTCGGGGCTGTCACATTCACCTCGGAGAGGGAGATCTCATGTTCAAGCGACGCGTCGTGATCGTCGCCACCGTCGCCGCGCTCGGCGTGGCGGGCATGGCGGGCATGGCGGGGTCCGCGCTGGCCGACGACGGGCCGGTCAGGGTGCACGGCGGCGACGCGGCCGTGGCCGGCGTCCGGCTGACGTGCTGGCTGGCCGACGGCGAGGTCGTCAAGTTGTCCAAGGCGAAGGTTGCCGAGCTCGCCAAGGAGGACTTCGTCAAGCCGCCGTTCGTCAAGAAGGGCAAGGCCGTCGCGCGCGGTGGCCGGGTGGCGATCAGCGTTCCGGCCGGGAAGCTGCCGCCCAAGGTCAAGGACGGCAAGAAGGTCAAGGACGGCAAGCAGGTCAAGCCCGGCAAGCGTGCCCGCGTCGTCCACCTCACCTGCGTGTGGGACGGGGCCGAAGGTCGTGCGGACAAGATCAAGGGGGTGGACAAGCTCAACCCGGCATATGAGTAGCGCCCCACAGAGGGCGTTCCTTTCCGTTTGGCGGGACAAATGGGGGTTCGGCGGGGAAAGATATGTGGGCCGGTTCATGAGACCGGAGCCGCGGGAATGTTGTGACGGAGGCGGGGAGAAGGCGCCACCACCAGGACGTGCCGCCGACCCGGAATCGGCGGGGCGATCCGACGACGGAGAAGTGCTGGTTGCCACGTGCCTTCATGGATCATGTCTCTGCGCCCCTTCGACGCCCTCGCCGCGCCCGGGGTGATCGAGCGAACGACCGATTTCCGCGAGGCGGAGCGCTTCATCAGGCTCTACCACGCCGAACATCCCTCCGCCGGAGGACTGTCCGCCCGCCTGCGCGACGTCGCCAGGGGAGTGGCCCGCTCCGGGACCTACACGCACACGTACGAGGAACTGGAGTTCGGCGCCCGGGTGGCCTGGCGCAACAGTACCCGGTGCATCGGGCGCCTCTACTGGCGCTCGCTGCGGGTACGTGACCGCAGACACGTGGACACGGCCGAGGGGGTGGCCCTCGAATGCGTCGCCCACCTGCGCGAGGCCACCGGGGACGGCAAGATCAGGCCCACGGTCACCGTGCTGCCCCCCGACACCCCGGCCCGGCGTGGCCCCCGGGTCGTGAACGACCAGCTCATCCGCTACGCCGGGTACCGGACCCGCGAGGGCGTCGTCGGCGACCCGCGGAACGTGGCACTCACGGACTCGGCCAAGGCCCTGGGGTGGCAGGGCGGGCGGGGCAGGTTCGACGTGCTGCCGCTGATCATCCGGCCCGGCATGGGGGACACGCTGCTGTGCAACCTGCCGGGGGACGCCGTGCTGGAGGTGCCGCTGGTTCACCCGGAATATCCCTGGTTCGCGGATCTCGGGCTGCGCTGGCACGCCGTACCGGCTATTTCGGATATGTGCCTGGAGATCGGCGGCATCTGCTACCCGTGCGCGCCCTTCAACGGCTGGTACATGGGCACCGAGATCGGCGCCCGCAATCTCGCGGACGCCGACCGGTACGACCAGCTCCACATCGTGGCCGAGCACCTCGGGCTGGACACCTCCACCGAGCGCACCCTGTGGCGCGACCACGCGCTGGTGGAGCTGAACGTGGCCGTGCTGCACTCGTTCGAGCGGGCGGGGGTCACGATGACCGACCACCACACCGAGGCCCGGCGCTTCCTCACCCACCTGTCACGCGAGGAGAAGGCCGGGCGGGTCTGCCCCGCGGACTGGTCGTGGATCGTGCCGCCCCTGTCAGGCAGCGCCACCCCGGTCTTCCACCGTTACTACGACACCCGCGTCCTCACCCCCGCCTTCGTCCACCACCGTTAGCCGCTCGCGCAGCAAGGCCAGCTCGGCGGTGGTCAGGCCGCCCGCCCGCAGGTATTCCTCGATGTCCAGGCCGTCCAGCAGGGTCATGATCACCTCGGGCGTGGTGGTGCCGGCCCGGGTGAGGTGTCCCCGCACGCGCAGGTCGTCGTCGGGCTGGCCCAGCAGGGCGTAGAGGGGGCGCAGGCGGGCCGCCGACAGCTCGTAGTCGGCCAGGATGTCGGGCTCGGCGACCCCGGCCAGGGCCAGCAGCAGCAACGTGATCAGCCCGGTGCGGTCGCGCCCGGCCACGCAGTGCACGAGCACCCCGCCCGGGGGCGCCTCGGCGATCACCCGCAGGGCGGCGGCGCACCGGTCGGGCCAGCGGTCCATCTGCGGGCGCAGGTAGAGCGGCGTCCCGCGGTAGAGGTGGACGTCGGGGTCGCCGGGGAGGTCCAGCGGGACCCGCACGACGGTCATGCCGGGGGGACGGTGGCCGGGCTCGGCCCGGTGCTCGCCGGGGCGGCGCAGGTCCAGGATGGTGCGTACGCCGTGGGCCGTCGCGGCGGCCCAGCCCGCCGGGGTCAGCCGGTCGGGCGTGTCGGAGCGCACCACCGCCTTCCAGCGCGTCCGGCGCCCGCCGGTGGCCGGTAAACCGCCCAGATCGCGCACGTTGTGGCAGCCGTCCCAGGCGAGGTCCCTGTTCATGCCGTCAGGGTATCCTTGCCATCGGCTACTAGAACATGGTTCTGTTGGGCTATGGAAGAACTCGTACTCTCCACGGTCGAGCAGGGCGTGCTCACGTTGACCTTCAACCGTCCCGACACGCTCAACGCCTGGACGGACGCCATGGGGCGACGCTACTTCGACCTGCTGGCCCAGGCCGAGAAGGACCCCGAGGTGCGCGCTGTGGTGGTCACCGGCGCGGGCAAGGGCTTCTGCTCGGGGGCCGACTTCAAGACCCTGGCCGCCATCCAGAGCGGCTCCTACGGCGAGGAGCCGGATCCGCGGCCGAACACGTTCCCCATCACCGTCGGCAAGCCGATCATCGCCGCGGTGAACGGGGCCTGCGCGGGGCTGGGCATGGTGCACGCGCTCGTGTGCGACCTGGTCTTCACGGCCGAGGACGCCAAGTGGACGACGGCGTTCGCGCGCCGCGGGCTGATCGCCGAGTACGGGCTGTCGTGGGTGCTGCCCCGCGTCATGGGCCAGCAGCGGGCCATGGACATCCTGCTGTCGGGGCGGGTGTTCAGCGGGCGGGAGGCGTACGAGCTGGGGCTGGCCAACCGGGCGCTGCCCGGCGAGTCGCTGCTGGCGCGGACCCAGGAATACGCCAGGGAACTGGCCGAACACAGCTCGCCCGCGTCGATGGCGGTGATCAAGCGGCAGGTGTGGCACGACTGGGAGGCGACCCTGCAGGAGTCCGCCAAAACGGCCACCCGGGAGATGGTCGTCTCCTTCGGCCGCCCCGACTTCACCGAGGGCGTCGCGAGCTTCCTGGAGCGCCGCCCGCCCCGCTTCCCCGCCCTGTGAACCGCCTGTGAAATCCCCGGTGAATCCGGGGTCAGGCCACGCGGTGCGCGCCCGCGGCCGGGGTCGCGGGCATGAAGCGCGGGGCCTGGAAGCCGTGCTCGGCGTAGGCGCTCGACACCGACTCGCGCACCCTGTCCAGGCGGTCCTCCGGCACCAGCGCGATGGCCGAGCCGCCGAAGCCGCCGCCGGTCATCCGCGCGCCGCGGGCGCCGCCCCGCAGCGCCGCCTCCACGGCCACGTCCAGCTCGGGGGAGGAGACCTCGTACTGGTCCCGCAGTGACAGGTGCGAGGCGTTCAGCAGGGCGCCGATCTCCGTGACGGCGCCCGCGCGCAGCAGGCCGACGAGGGCCTCCACCCGGTGGTTCTCGGTGACGACGTGCATCGTGCGTCTGCGCTCGGTGCCCTGCAGCCGCCCCAGGGCCTCGGCCAGGTCCGTGACGTCGCGCAGCGCCGGGACGCCGAGCTTGCGGGCGGCCGACTCGCACTCGGCGCGGCGCTTGGCGTATTCGCCGCCGGCGTGCTCGTGGTGCACCTGGGTGTCGATGATGAGCATGCTCAGGCCGTGCGCGGCCAGGTCGAGCGGGATGTCGCGGGAGCCGAGGGAGCGGCAGTCGAGGAACAGCGCGTGCCCCTCGCGGGACAGCGCCGAGGCGCCCTGGTCCATGATGCCGCAGGGCATGCCGACGAAGTCGTTCTCCGCCCGCTGGCTCAGCAGCGCGAGCTCCATGGGCGTCATGCCCAGCTCGTGCAGCTCGTTGAGCGCCGAGGCGACCGACACCTCGAGGGCGGCACTGGAGCTGAGCCCCGCGCCCTGCGGCACGTCGCCGTCGATGGCGATGTCCGCGCCCGCCGCCCGGTCGCCGAGCATCTCCAGCACGCCGACGACGTAGCGGGTCCAGCCCCGCGACTCCTCGTGGGTCTCCATGGTGACGGGCTCGCCGGGGGACTGCAGCGAAAGCAGCCGCACGGTACGGTCGGCGCGCGGCGTGACCGCGGCCGTCACCCCCCAGGGCACCGCGAAGGGCAGGACGAAGCCGTCGTTGTAGTCGGTGTGCTCGCCGATCAGGTTGACCCGGCCGGGCGCGTGCCAGACGGTCGCGGGGGACGCGCCGTAGGCGGCACGGAATGCTTCAACAACGCGCATAACCCAACACTCCTCAACAAGGGCCCGACCGTAGACTAGCGCCATGGAGGAACTCCTGGATCCAGCGCTCGGTCAGGTCCGGGTGTTCCTGATGCACGACGACAACAAGCCGCGCAAGCTCAAGTACAACCTGGGGCACGCGCGGCTGCTGACCTTCGGCGGCGCCTACTCCAACCACATCAGAGCGGTCGCCGAGGCCGGGCAGCGGCACGGGATCGACACGATCGGCGTCATCCGCGGTGAGGAGCACCTGCCGCTCAACCCCACAATCGCGCACGCCGTGGCCTGCGGCATGACGATCACCTATCTCGACCGCGCCTCCTACCGGCTCAAGCACACCGAGGAAGTGCGGGCGCGGCTGCGCGAGCGATGGGGCCAGGACGTGGTGATCCTGCCCGAGGGCGGCAGCAACGCGGAGGCGGTGCGCGGGTGCGCGGAGCTGCCGGCGGAGATCACCGCGGACTACGACGTCGTGGCCTGCCCGGTCGGCACCGGCGGCACACTGGCCGGGATCTCGGCGGGGCTGCCGGAGGGCAAGCGGGCGCTCGGGTTCGCGGTGCTGAAGGGGGCGGGGTTCCTGGCCGGGGAGGTGGAGCGGCTGCAGCGGGAGGCGTACGGGCGGGTCTGGTCGAACTGGGAGCTCAACCTGGACTACCACTTCGGCGGGTACGCCCGATCAACCCCGGCCTTGGAGCGATTTATCGCGAAATTTCGGGTCGAGGGGATTTATGTGGCCAAAATGCTCTACGGCCTGCTCGACCTCGCCCGCCAGGGCGCCTTCGCCCCCGGCACCCGCATCGTCGCCGTGATCACCGGCCGGCCCGCCGAGCGCGCCACCTCCGCCTCACAGCCGCGACCAGCCCATCGCGAAGAACCACGCCAGCCCGACCACGATGATGGCCAGGGTCAGCGCGAACATCACCCGCATCAGTCCTCCACGTCGCACTCGTAGGGCAGATCGCCCATCGGCTGGCAACCGGCGGCCGTGACCCGCCAGCCGTCGCTGAAGCGGTGCAGGAACAGCGTGTCCCCGGTCAGCCGTACTTGTGCCTCGTCGCCCCACACCGAGACGGAGACGAGCCCGCCGCCCGCCCCGAGCCGCACCTCCCGCAGCGCGTCGGCGCACCCCTGGCCGGGGTCGGGCAGCTTGTCGGCGGTCTTCCGGGCCAGCAGCGCGCACGCGGCGTCCTCCCGGTGCGCGGCCAGTGCCGCGTGGAAATCCGCCGCCGCCCGCGCCGGAGCCGACGTGTCCACGGCGCAACCGGCGGCGGCCAGGGCGAGCGCGAGCACGACGAGCGTGATCCTCATGCGTCCCGGCCTACCCGCGAGTGCATCGGGCATGCGGCCCGCGCGGGCTAGCCGAGCTGGTCGAGCACGGGGGAGACCAGCGCGTTGAGCTCGCGGGCGAGCACCGTCACCGCCCGGTGGGCACTCTGCTCCACCTCGTCGTGCGGCCCCTCCGGCTCCGGCGGCAGGTCGTCGAGCGGCACCGGTGCCTCGACGAGCAGCGTGGCCCGCAGGAACGGGATCCTGGCCAGGTCCTGCTGGGTCGGCTCGACGTACTGGCCGAAGGTCTCCTGCCAGCCCAGCCATCCCCGGTCGCGCCACCAGGCGCGCGACCGCGTGAGCTCCTCGGGCAGCGGCGAGACCAGCCGGACCCGGGCGTAGAGGGTGCCGTCCCAGGTGTTGCGGTGGCAGGTCGCCTCCAGCACGCGCCGGTCCCAGCGCACGAAGCCGGGGGTCAGTGACGGCGGCGTCGCCAGCCGCCACGCCGCGCAGGCGAACCTGACGGGCGCGATGTCGCCCCACTCGAACTCGTCCAGGTTTTTACGCACGTGAACCGCGTAGCGCCCGTCACGGTCCCTGTCGAACTCCTGGTCGACCCAGAACGCCTTGCCCATGGACTACACGCTACGGCGCTCCCGCACTTTCCGGCGCGAGGACCGGAGATCTCGGAATGCCCTATGACATGCGCGACAGATGTGTAGCTTTTTCACACTGTGTGGGATGACTTGGGAGTGAAGTGATGGCGTCAGAACAGCTTGACGCGGCCATGGGCCACTGGAAAGAGGGCAACCTCGACGCGGCCGCCGCGCTGTTCAGGCAGATCGCGGCCACGGGGGACCCGGAGGCGTCTCATTTGCTGGCCGGGCTGCTGCAGGAGCAGGGGGACCTGGACGGCGCCGAGGCGGCGCACCGGTCGGTGATCCAGTCCGGTGATCCGGTGTTCGGCCAGCGCTCGGCGATCGCCATGGGAATGATGCTGGTCAACGCCAAGGAGTGGCCGGCGGCGCACCGGGTGTTGTCGATCGCCTCCAGCGGGGCCGACTTCGAGGTGGCCGCGCTCGCCGACACGGCGCTGGTGCTGGTGTGCACGCAACTGGGGGACGCGCCGGGCGCGCAGGCGGCGCTGGAGCGGGCCCGGCGCTGCGACAGCCCCTCCGTGGCCGAGCTGGCCGAACGCTTGGAGCTGCCCGAGTTCCACCAGGACCCGGCCTCGGCCCGTGACCTGTACGAGCAGGCCGAGGACGAGGACGACTACCGCGCTCTGCTGACGTGCGGCGACCCGAACGTGGTGTCGCTCTCGGCGTTCCGGCTCTACCAGCTGTACGCCGAGGAGGAGGAGTACGAGTCGGCCCGCGAGGTGTGCGAGCACGCCATCGCCGTCGGCCACCCCGACCACCTGTCGATGGCGCACAAGCTGCTCGGCGCGGTGCTGGTGGACCTGGGCGAGTACGCCGAGGCCGCGGCCGCCTACCGCGTGGCCGCCGAGGACCCCAGGCCCGAGATCCGGCTGGAGTCGCTCATCGAGCTGGCCAAGGTGACCGCGCAGCTCGGTGACGTGGCCGAGACGAAGGCCATCTTCCGCCGGGTGATCGCCAGCGGCCAGCGCGAGTACGTCGTGCAGGCCCAGGCCTGCCTGGCCCAGATGCACACCGAGGCGGGCGAGACCGCCGAGGCACTGATCGCGTTGCGCGCCGTCCTGACGGCGGGCGAGAGCGAGTGGGCCTCGGTCTGCGTCCCCCTGCTCGCCCTGCTGCTCGACCAGAGCCCGGAGGCCCACGACGCGATCATGGAGCTGGTGGAGCTGGCCGCCGGGCACGAGGACTCGGACGCCGCCTTCAAGGCCGCGCTGCTGCTGGAGCACGCCGCCCGGCAGAAGCCGCTCGCCGACCCGGTCGCGGAGCAGGCGGTGCAGGACACCGACGCGGCGCTGGCCCACCTGAAGGCGGGCGAACTGGCCGAGGCCCGGCGGCTGCTGCGCGGGGTCGCCGACTCGACGGCCGTCACGGAGTCGCTGCGGGCCATGGTGATGCTGGCCGAGCTGGAGATGGGCGAGGGTGACCGGGAGCAGGCCGACGAGCTGCTGGCGTACGTGGCCGAGTCGGACGACATGCTCCAGGGGTTCCACGCGACCTTCGTGCTGCACCTGCTGCGCGAGTCGGGCGAGGAGCTGCATCCCGTGCTGGCGGCCATGCTGGCCCACCAGCGGCAGGGGAGGGAGGAGGGGCTGCTGCGCTACCGTGCGGCGACGGACCATGCCGACCCCGCCGTGGCGGCGATCGCCACCGCCGCGTTCGCGCAGGTGCTGGCCTCCTTCGGATATGACCTGTCCGAGGCGGCCAAGATGGTCCAGGCGACGGCGGACTCCGGGGACCCGCTGGCGCTGTCGTACACCGCCATGATCTGCAAGGCGATGCTGAACGACGCGGACGAGGCGCTCGCGCTGCTGCGCCGGGCCCGGGCGGACGGGCATCCGGTGCTGGCGCCGTGGGTGGCGTACGCGCTGGGTGGGATCGTCGCGGAGCAGGACTACGCGGAGGCGCGCAGCGCGTACCAGGAGGCGATGGACACCGGCTGCGGCGGGCTGCGGTATTCCGCGGCCACGGAGCTGACGACGGTGCTGGAGCGGCAGGGCGACCTGCTGGCGGCCTGCCGGTTGTATGAGCGGCTGATCGCCGAGGGCCAGACGCGGCGCGGCGCGTGGCCGCTCGGCTACGCCAGGGTCAGGCTCGACGACTTCGACGCGGCCAGGGCCGCCTTCGCCGCCTCGGATGACGAGCTGTGCCCGTTCGCCGGGCTCGTGCTGGACCGGGACTTCGCGGCGGCCGCGCGCGCCTTTCCCGAGGAGCCGCTGGACCTGCTGGCGAGCACGCTGGCGATGGAGTGCGCGCACGCCTGGCAGCGCGCCGGGCAGACGGAGGCCGCGGACGGCGCGTTGTCGCTGGTGCTCGCCGCGGGCCGGCCGGACATGCGGCAGGAGGCGGCCGGTTTCCTCGGAGCGCTGCGCGACGACGCGGGTGACAAGCGCGGGGCGCTGGAGGCATGGCGGCAGTCCGTGGGCGACGACGAGCGGCTCAGCGGCCTGGCCTGGCGCACCGTCGGGCGGATCCACCACGAGCTGGGGGAGCACGACGAGGCCGCCGAGGCGTTCGCGCAGGCGCTCGACGACGAGGACGGGCGGGCCGAAGTGGTGCTGCGGCTCGGCGACTCGCTGGTGGCGTGCGGCCGCACGGACGAGGCCCGCGAGCGGCTGGCCGGGATGTTCGGCCCTGCCGGGATCGTGTACTACGCCCGGTTCCTGAGGGAGCACGGCGACCCCGAGGGCGCGCTCGCGGCGTTGCGGGACGCGCCGCCCGAGCCGACCGGCGAGTCGGAGCGCCTGCTCGGCGGCCTCCTGGCCGTGACCGGCGACCTTGAAGGAGCCAGGGCGGCCTTCGAACGCGCGGCGGCCGTCGACCCCGACTCGGAGGCGCGGACCATGCTGGAGGCGGGCCGCCGCATGCTGGCGGCGGGCGACACCGAGACCGCGCACTTCGCCCTGGAACGGGCCGCCGCACAGGACGACGACGAGTACGCCGCGGCCGTGGCCCGCCTGCTGCTCGGCCGGGCCACGCCGGACGAGCTGCCCTGGGTGCTGGCCGCCGAGGGCGACCGGCCGGGCGCGCTCGCGGCGCTGACCGAGCAGACCGGGTCCGAGCTGACGGCGGAGGTGATGCTGGCCGTTCACGACGAGAACGTGATGGCCGTGCGCGGCCTGGTGACGTCGGTGCGTGACGCGGCCAGGGAGAAGATCCTGCTGACCGTCGCGGAGCAGGCCTTCGCGCTGGACGACGAAGACGTGGCCGAGGCGCTGTTCCGGCTGGTCGCCGAGCTGGGCGGGCAGGAACTCGTCGCGCGGGCCGCGATCGAGCTGGGCGCGATCAACGCGAACCGCGGCCAGCACAGCCGGGCCGAGCTGGCCTTCCTCCCCGCTACCGAGCACCCGGACAGAGCCGGGATGGCCTGGCGCAACATCTCTGTCGTCCGCCACCGCCGCGGCGATCTCGACGGGGCGATCGAGGCGGCCCGGGCGGCGCTGCCGGACACCACGCTCCTGCTCGCCGACCTGCTCGACGAGCGGGGCGACCGGGCCGAGCTGCGCGAGCTGCTGGCGGCGGGCACGGCGCGCGGCGACCGCGAGTGCCGCCTGCGCCTGCTCACCCACCTGCTCCTGGAGGAGGACTACGACGCCCTGGTCAAGGAGGCCGAGCTGGCCGTCGGAACCGGCGATCCCGAGACCGTGTCCATGGGCTACTGGGTGTGGGGTGACGCCCACAAGGCGTTGGGCGACATGCAGCAGGCGGCCCTCATGTACGGCAGGGGCATCGACACCGGGTTCGCCGATACCACGGCGAGCATCAGGGTGGACCTCGCCGGCGCGCTGCGCGAGCTGGGCGACACCGGCGGGGCCGTCCGCGAGGCGCGGCTGGCCATCGAGTCGGGCGACCCCGACGGGATGGCCAGGGGCGGTATGAAGCTCGGCGTCTGGCTGTACGAGGACGGTGACCACCTGGGCGCCGCGCGGGCGTTCGCGGCGGCGGCCGCGACCGACGTGACCGACCTGGCCGGCCCCGCGACCGAGAACCTGCGCGCTCTGGCCTACCAGGCGTTCCACCGGGGCGAGCACGCCCTGGCGGTGCAGGTGCTGGAGCTGATGGGCGAGCGGGCCGCCGAGGTGGCGCGGGAGCTGGGCGGGCAGTGCGACGACCCGGCGGCCGTGCGGGCGTACTTCGAGGCGGCGGGTCCCGGGCCGTTCGCGGAGCTGCGCATCGCCGACCGGCTGGCCGAGCTGGGTGAGGCGGCCGAGGCGCGGGCGATCTTCGAGCGGCTGAGCGGGCACGACGACCCGGAGGTGCGCTTCGTGGCCGGGGGCCGGCTGCTGGAGCTGCTCGACGGCGAGGGCGACGACGACGCCTTCTACGACCTCGCGCGGCGGCAGGCGGCCGACGCCGACAGCCCCATCCAGGGGGTGTTCGGGAGCCTGCTCGGCATGCTCCAGGGCAGCAGGGGCGACACCGAGGCGTCGATCGAGACGTTGCGGGAGGCGGCCGCCGGGGGCGAGCCCATCGCGCTGTCCACCCTGGCGCAGACGCTGATCGAGGCCGGCCGGGTGGAGGAGGGCCGGGAGGTGTACCTCCAGGTGCTCGACGCCGGCGACACCGAGTTCGCCACGCGGGCGATGATCGCGATCGGGCGGACGTACCACGACGACGAGGAGGAGCGGGCCCGCCACTGGTACCTCAGGGCCGTCGAGGAGGGCACGGGGCACACCGCCGCGTTGGGAGCGATGTACCTGGGCGCGCTGGCCAAGCGCAAGCGGGACTTCCCCGACGCGCTCACCTGGTACCAGCGCGTGATCGACTCCGGGGACTCGGAGTCGGGGATGGCCGCGGCGCACCTCGGCGAGCTGTGCTACTGGCTCGGGGACCGGGACGGGGCGCTCCGGTACTACGAGCTGACGCTGGGGCTGACCGAGCAGGACGACCTGGTGGCCGAGGCGGCCTGCCGGGCGGGTGAGATCCGCTACGAACGCGGCGACCTGGAGCCGGCCCGCCGCCTGCTGGCCCAGGCCGTGGGCACCGGCGACCCGTCCTTCGGCCCGGAGGCGGAGGCCCTGCTGGCCAAGCTCGGCTGAATCCATCTGCGAACCGGCCCGGCCGACTCCCCGCGCGGGAGGTGCGGCCGGGCCGGTTCGGCGTTTCCGGAGACTTGTGCTTAATTAAATGACCAACTAGTCTCATCTGGTCAAATAAATGGGGTGAGACTCATGGGCAAGGTCGGGCGGCCGCCGCAGGATCCCGCGCGCCAGGCCGAGCGGGCGCACCGGATCCTCGACGCCGCCGCCGAGCTGATCCTGCGCTGGGGCTACGACAAGACGACGATCGACGACGTGGCCAAGCGGGCCGAGGTGTCCAAGGGCACCATCTACCTGCACTGGAAGACACGCGACGAGCTCTTCAGCGCGTTGCTGCGGCGCGAGCGGGTCCACATGCTGGCCGAGGTGCGCCGGAGCGAGCCAGCCACGCTGAGCGCGGTGTCCGGCGAGATCGCCCGCACCCTGCTGCGGCGCCCGCTGCTCAAGGCGGTCCTGTCCGGCGACTCCGAGGTGCTCGGCAAACTCACCCGCCAGAAGCGGCAGGGCACGGGCGGGCTGGAGCCGGGCGACGCCTTCGAGGGCTATCTGGCGGAGCTGATCCGGCTCGGCACGGTACGCGACAAGCCGGGGGACCACATCAGGGTGATCAACTCGATCGTCTACGGGTTCCTGATGCTGCCGGGCGGGGCGAGCCTGCCCGGCGACACGATCGCGGACCTGGTGGCCGACACCGTCGAGCGCGCCATGAGCCCCGGCCGGGAGCCGACCGACGAACAGGCGGCCGCCATGGCACGGGCCACCCTGGATTTTCTCGACGCCGTTGAGGAGATCGCGCAGCGCAGGCTGGCGGGCTCCCTGGGCTCAAAGGAGCGTATGAAGTGAAGGCCGTACTCCCTCTCGGCGATGCCGCGGCCGACCTGGCGACCGTGGGCGGCAAGGGTGCCTCCCTGGCCAGGCTGATCAGGGCCGGGCTGCCCGTGCCCGGCGGGTTCCACATCACGACCGGGGCTTACCGCGCGTTCGTGGCGGGGTTCCAGGAGGAGATCCTGCGGGCCGCCGCCGAGGGCGCCCCGCAGCGGATCGCGGCGCTGTTCGAGGCGCACGACATGCCCGCCGGCCTCGCCGCGGAGATCCGGCGGGCGTGCGAGGAGCTCGGTGTGCCGGTGGCCGTGCGCTCCTCGGCCACCGCCGAGGACCTGCCGGACATGTCGTTCGCCGGGCAGCAGGACACCTACCTCAACGTCCGGGGCGAGGACCTGCCCGCGGCGGTCAAGCGCTGCTGGGCCTCGCTGTGGAACCCGCGGGCCGTCGCCTACCGCGACCGGAACGGCGTGCCGCACGACGACGTGGCGCTGGCCGTGGTGGTCCAGGAGCTGGTGGACGCGGACGCGGCCGGCGTCATGTTCACCGCCAACCCGGTCAGCGGCGCCCGCGACGAGATCGTCGTCAACGCCTCCTGGGGACTGGGCGAGGCGGTCGTCGGCGGCCAGGTCACCCCCGACACGGTCGTCGTGTCCGGCGGCGCGGTCACCGACACGCGCCTCGGCGACAAGGCCGTCATGACCGTCCGCACCGCGACGGGCACCGAGGAGCGGCCGGTGCCGTCCGAGCTGCGCGGCCGCGCCGTGCTCGACCCCGCCGAGGCCGTGGAGCTGGCCGGGCTGGGCGCGCGGGTGCAAGCCCTGTACGGCGGCACGCCCATGGACGTCGAGTGGGCCCGGCACGACGGCAGGTTCGCGATCCTCCAGGCCCGCCCGATCACCGGCCTCAGGCCGCGGCCGGAGGAGTGGAACGACAGCCTCAGGGGCGACTACCTGTGGACCGGCGGCAACCTGGGCGAGGCCATCCCCGACGTGATGACGCCGTTGACGTGGTCGTTCGTGCGGCTGTTCATCCATGAGGCGATGTCCGCCTCGGCTCTGCCCGGCTTCGACCTGGTCGGCAACATCGGCGGCCGCTTCTACATGAACCTGAGCGTCACCTACTCCATCGCCAGGGCCCTGGGCATGCAGTCCCGGCTGGGCGCGGTCGAGCAGCTCTTCGGCAAGATCCCGCCGGGGCTGGACGTGCCGATGGTGCCGATCTCGCGCTGGGGGATCATCAGGCAGGTGCTGCCCATGGCCGTACGCCTGCGCCGCCGCGTACGCGAGAACCTCAAGGGCATGCGCGCGTTCCTGGCCACCTCTCGCCGGCGGTGCGAGGAGCTGCGCGCCCGGATCGCCGCCACCGGCTCCGCCGCCGAGCTGGCCGACCTGTGGGCGCGCGAGATCGAGCCGCACGTGGTCACCTCCTCCCGCATGCTGGAGGCCGCGGGCCGCCAGGGCGGCGCGACGCTCGTCTACACCCGCGACAAGCTGCGCAGGATGATGGGCGAAGTGGACGCGGAGTCGATGCTGACCGGCGTGAACGCCGACGGCGAGCTGGCCAGCCTGGGCCCGATCATGGGCCTGACCAGGCTCGCCCGCGGCGAGATCACCAGGGACGAGTTCGCCAGGACCTACGGGCATCGCGGCCCGCACGAGTTCGAGGTGTCGATGCCCCGGCCCGGCGAGGACCCCGGCTGGATCGACGCCCAGCTCGCCGGCCTGCGCGACCTGCGCTCCGGCACGGAGGCGCTGCTCGCCCGGCAGGCGAAGGCCAGGGAGGAGGCGTGGGCCCGCTTCGCCCGGCGCTACCCGGGTAAGGAGGCCGGGATGCGGGCCAGGGTCCAGCGCTGGAACGCGGTCGTGCGCGACCGTGAGTCCACCCGATCGGAGAACATGCGGGCGTTCTGGGTGTTGCGGGCGTTCGCGGTGCGGGCGGGCGAGCTGACCGGGCACGGCGACGACGTGTTCTTCCTCGACCTGGAGGAGCTGCTGGCGCTGCTGCGCGGCGACCGGGCCGGGCTGGAGCGGGTGCCGGTGCGCCGGGCGACGCACGAGCGGTACGCGGCGCTGCCGCCCTACCCGGTGCTGATCGTCGGCCGTTTCGACCCGGTGCGCTGGGCCGCCGACCCCGACCGGCGGGCCGACCTCTACGACGCGCGCGGCGGCGGGACCCCGGTGAGCGAGACCGTGACCGGGTTCCCCGGGGCTCCCGGCGTGGTGGAGGGCGTCGCCCGGGTGATCGCGGGGCCCGAGGAGGGGGAGCGGCTCAAGGCGGGCGAGATCCTGGTGACCACGCTCACCAACGTGGGCTGGACGCCGATGTTCCCGCGGGCCGCCGCCGTCGTGACGGACATGGGCGCGCCGCTGTCGCACGCCTCGATCGTGGCCCGCGAGCTCGGCATCCCCGCCGTGGTCGGCACCGGCAACGCCACCATGCGGCTGCACGACGGCGACCGGATCAGGGTGGACGGTGAGCGGGGCACGGTGGAGCTGCTGGAGCTCAATGAGTCCGCCAAGCCGGTCGCCCACGGCTGAGTGAGGTGATCAACCCACGTGGATGCGGGGCCGCCGGTCGGGATCGGGCTCGCTGGAACGGATGATCTCCCGTACGACCGGAGCCGTGTCCCCGCGGCCCAGGATGAGATAGCGGAACAGGTGCATCAGCGGAGCCCCCTCCGCCCACTCGAAGTAGCAGTGCGGCCGGACTCCGGTGGCATCGCGCAGCGCGAGCAGGATCGCGGCGATGGCGTTGGGCCCGGCCGGGCTCTCCGCGCGCAGCACGCGGTATTCGCCCACCTTCGCCCCGTGCACCCGCAGCACGTCGCTGAAGCCGGACGGATCGATGATGTCGATCTCCAGGAACAGCACGTCCGCCCGCCCGGGCACCGGGTTGATGCCGCGCTGCTCGGCCTCCTTGGCCGCGTACTCCGCCCGGTCGCCGGGGCCGCGCCGGTTGGCGATGAGGTTGAGCGCGCCGTCGAAGTCCAGCGAGTCGGTCACGAACCGCCGGGCCGCCTCGTCGAACTCGATCCGGTCGGCCCGCAACTCGGTGGTGCGCGACACCCGCGAGACCAGGGAGATCGCGATGATGCCCAGGATGAACAGCGCGGAGATGGCGATGCCGTCCGGCTTCTCCCTGATGTTCTCCACCAGGGCGTACAGCAGGACCAGGGTGAGCACGACGAACCCGGCGGTCGCCGGGCCCTGCCGGCGGCGGATGGCGGAGATCGTCACCGCGACCGCGCCGGAGACCATCATGGCCAGGATGCCCGTGGCGTAGGCGCCCGCCTGGGCGTCGACGTCGGCGTCGAACGCGATGGTGAGCAGGATGCAGATGCCCGTGTAGACCAGCACCACCGGCCGCACGGCGCGGCCCCAGTCGGGAGCCATGCCGTAGGACGGCAGGTAACGCGGCACGATGTTGATCAGTCCGGCCATCGCGGAGGCCCCGGCGAACCAGAGGATGAGGATGGTGCTGATGTCGTACGTGGTGCCGAACGCCTCGCCCAGCCGCTCGTGCGCCAGATACGCCAGCGCCCGGCCGTTCGCCGCGCCGCCCGGCTGGAACTCCCGGGCCGGGATGAGCACCGTGGTCACGAAGCTGGTCGCGATCAGGTAGACGCTCATGATGAGCGCGGCCGTGGTCAGCAGCTTGCGCGTGTTGCCGATGCGCGCGGCCAGCCGCCGCTCGGGGTCCTCGCCCCGGGCCGCCACCAGCGGCATCATGCTGACGCCCGTCTCGAACCCTGACAACCCCAGCACCAGCAGGGGGAAGGCCAGCACCGCCGGCCCGATCACCCCGGTGAGGCCGCCCTGGCCGCTCATCAGCGCCTCGGTCCACCGCGACCACGTCTCGGGCGCGCCCAGTACGTCGCCGATCCCGACCGCCACGACCACGGCGTTCAGCAGCAGGAAGAGCGCCACCAGCGGGATCGCCACGCCGACGGCCTCGGTGAAGCCGAGCAGGAACACCCCGCCGAGCACCACCAGCAGCACCACGGTGATCGCCACCGCGTGCCCGTGCAGGAACGCGGGGAAGTAGGGATTTTCCAGGATGTGCACCGACGCGTCCGCAGCCGACAGCGTGATCGTGACGATCCAGGAGGTGGCCACGAAGCCCAGCAGCACCAGCACGAACAGCTTGCCCTGCCAGAACGGCAGCAGCCGCTCCAGCATCGCCACCGAGCCCTGCCCGTGCGGGCTCTCCCTGGCCACCCTGCGGTACATCGGCAGCATGCCGAGCAGCGTCAGCGCCACGATCAGCAGCGTGGCCAGCGGTGACAGCGCTCCGGCGGCGAGCGCGGCGATGCCGGGCAGGTAGGCCAGCGTGGAGAAGTAGTCGACGCCGGTGAGGCACATGACCTTCCACCACGCCTGCGGCAGGGCGTGCCCCTCTCCCGTCTCGGGCCCGACCGGCTGAACCTGATGCCGCAACAACCAGCGGGCCAGTCCGTTGGCCGGTGGGGCGGGGCGGGTCGGGCTGTCGACCACGTCGGGGATGGCCAGCTCAGCGCTCACCGGATCTCCTTCTCCTCGATGAACGCACACCACCTTAGGGGGTGGATCTGCCGTGTACCCCCGAAGGCCCCGCGAAGCCAACGAACCGCCCAAAACACGTTGCCACCGGATAAATCGGTTGCCCGCGCCGAGGGACCTCTGTTGTGCCGGCCCCGAGCCGCCCGGCCAGGAGCAGAGGTCCCGGGGTGAGCGCGGTGGCGGTGACCCGGGCCGTCACCGCCACCGGCACCCGCCGGCGGGTCGCCTCAGCCGGCGATGATGGCGGGGTCGCTGGTGCTGGCCCGTCCCGTCTCGACGTGGCCGCACAGGCGGCGGAGGAAGCCGGAGTCCTGATCGGACGTCACCGAGAGGTCGTACCAGTTGCCGGCGTGACGCGTGTTCACCGACGTGGTGAACCTCGCCCCCGGCTTGAGCGCGTGCGACTTCGGGTGGTCCTTGCCGTAGGCGTCGGAGACGGTGAGCCGCGTGGTGGCGGTGCCCCGGTTGGTCACCACCAGCTTCACGTTTCCGCTCCTGCCTTCCTGACGCGCGCTCACCTCCAGGCCCGCACTGGCGGCGCGGCCGTTGAACTGCCGCCAGCGGCAGGTAGCCGCCGGTGCCGTCGTTGCCGGTAACCCGTCCACATGTATTGACGTGCTCCCTGGCTTGGAAGGCCGGGGATTCTGGCCTGTGCCACACCGTTCATGCGGCGGCACTTCCTCGGCTTCCTGCTTCGTCGGCCCGTGCCGCCGCGAGCGGTGGTCTTACCGGCCCTCCACAGGCGTTTTGTCTCTCCGCCCGTCCGGCGGCGAGAATGTTGATCGCGGCGTTCACGTCCCGATCATGGATGGCGCCACACGGGCAGGACCACTCCCGCACGTTCAATGGCATCGTCTCGACCAGCGTCCCGCAGGCCGAACACAGCTTGGACGACGGGAAGAACCGGCCGATTCTCGCGAACTGCCTGCCATACAGTTTCGCCTTGTACTCCAGCATGCGCACGAACGCCGACCAGCCCGCGTCGTGGACGCTCTTGGCCAGCCTCGTGCGCGCCAGCCCCTGCACCGCCAGGTCCTCCACATAGATCGCTTGGTTCTCGCGGATCACGTGGGTGGAGGTGCGGTGATGGAACTCACGGCGCGCGTCGGCGACCTTCGCGTGCTGGCGGGCGACCTTGCCGCGGGCCTTGGCCCGGTTGGACGATCCCTTCTGCTTACGCGACAGCGCTTTCTGAAGCTTCTTGAGTTTCTTCTCCGCCCGGCGCAGGAAACGCGGAGAGTCGATCTTCCGGCCGTCCGCCAGGACGGCGAAATGGCCGAGCCCGAGGTCGATCCCGGTCTCGGCAGGCGCGGCGGGCAGCGGCTGCTCCCGCACCTCGACCACGAAACCGGCGAAATACCGGTCCGCCGCGTCCTTGATGATGGTGACCGAGGATGGTGGCGCGGGCAGCTCCCGTGACCACCGCACCGGCACATCCCCGATCTTCGGCAGCCGCAGCTTGCCACAGGCGGTGACGGCGAAGCGGGCGTTCTTGGTGAACCGGATCGCCTGCCGGTTGTCCTTGCGGGACCGGAACCGGGGCGGCCCGAGTTTGGGCCCCTTGCGCTGCCCTTGGATCGAGGCGAAGAAGTTCCGGAACGCGGTGGTGCAGTCGGACAGGGCCTGTTGCAGCACGACCGCCGATACCTCGCCCAGCCAGGCCCGCTCGGGCCGCTGCTTGGCCTGGGTGATCACGGTGCGGGACAGTTCCGCATCGGTGATGAACGGCAGGCCCTGCTTGTGGGCGTGGTCGCGCAGCGCGAGCGCGTCGTTGAACACCACGCGGGCGCACCCGAACGCCTTGGCCAACGCGATGCGCTGTCCCGGCGTCGGGTCGATACGGAAGGAGTACCGCAACTGCACGAGATCAATCGTAGGGTCGGGTTGATGGCCGAGTGCGGCGAAATCAGAAAGGGCAGGCACTGTGTTTCGCCTTGCCTGCTCATTTGGTTTTCGTCACCAAGTTCCGGCACGAGGTGTTCACCGGCACCCACCTGGCCCGGCTGGAAGAGGTCATGAGGGCTGTCCGCGCCGGCTTCGCAACCACCCTGGTCGAGTTCAACGGCGCGGATGACCGCGGGTGAAAGATGTGCTGTTTCTGTCCGGATCCCCTGACACCTGCGGTTGACGCGTGCCATGGAGGACTTATCTTCCGTGGGATCTGTCTTCGGGACGAATCAAGCAAATCGCGACAGTATGTTCGGTTGATCAAGAACATGCCGCCCTCACCTTGCGGAATTCAGGGCGAAACCCGCGTTAACGCCACAAACGCACAGAAATATCCGCCTCACCTGGCGCCGGCCCGGCGCGCGACCGAGTCGATCGCCACCGCCAGGGCCAGCACCGCCGCGGTCACCATGAACCTGACGGAGGAGTCCACGTTGAGCAGCAGCATCCCGTTGGTGATCGACTGGATCACCAGGATGCCGAGCAGCGCCGCGTACGGCCGGCCGCGCCCGCCGAACAGCGACGTCCCGCCGATCACCGCGGCGGCGACCGCCATGAGCAGGATGTCGCTGCCGCCGGAGGCCTGGTTCACCGCGGACAGGCGGCTGGCCGCGAGGATGCCGCCGAACCCGGCGAGCACGGAGGCCAGCACGAACGCCAGCACCCTGATCCGGGAGGTGTTGATCCCGGCACGGCGGGCGGCCTCGGTGTTGCCGCCCACCGCGTACATCCACCGGCCGAACACGGTGTGCCTGAGCACGAGATCGAGGACGACCACCAGCGCGCCGAAGATGACGAGCAGCAGCGGCACGCCCCGGTCGGCGGACAGGACCGCCACGCCCCCCGCGAGCACCACCGCCACCCCGCCGATCCGCAGCGCGGTCAGGTAGACCGGCGGCACGGACAGGCCCGCGGCCCGCCGCAGCCGCCGGCCGATCACCGCGGCCGCCGACCAGCCGCCGGTCAGCACCGCCACCAGGGCCCAGGCCGGCCATGGCGGCAGCCAGGTGTCGCTCAGCTTCGAGACGAACCCGTCGAAGGGCAGGTTGATCGTGCCGCCCTGGCCGAGCAGGTAGAGGAGCAGCCCCTGCCAGCCGATCAGGCCGGCCAGCGTCACGATGAACGACGGCATGTGCAGCCGGGTGTGCATCAGCCCGTGCAGCAGGCCGATGGCACCGGCGGCCGCGAGCGCGACCGCGATGGCGGCGACGGGGTTCCAGGACTGCTTGACGTACAGGATCGTCATCACGACCGCGCACAGGCCGCTGACGGAGCCCGCCGAGAGGTCGATCTCCCCGAGGAGCAGCACCATGATGATGCCGAGCGAGATCGTGCCGGTGGCCGCCAGTTGCAGGGCCAGGTTGGTGAGGTTCTGGGCGGACAGGAAGTGCTCGTTCAGCGTGCCGAAGACGGCCGCGATGACGACGAGCCCGCCGGTGACCGGCCAGGCCCCGAGGTCTCCGCGCCGGAGCCGCCCCACCGCCTCCTTCGGCGTGTACCGGGTCAACGACGTCTCAGCGTTCATCTGTGCTCGCTCCGGTGATCGCGGCGACGATGGCCTCCTGGGACGCGTCGGCCGTCCGGAACTCGCCGGCGTTGCGCCCGAGCCTGAGCACGACCACCCGGTCGCTCATCGCCCGTACGTCGGCGAGGTTGTGGGAGATGACCAGCACCGCCAGGCCCCGTTCGCGCAGGCGGTTGACCAGGCCGAGGACCTGGGCCGTCTGCTCCACACCGAGCGCGGCGGTGGGCTCGTCGAGGATGACCAGGCGGGGCTCGCCGATCAGGGCCCGGGCGATGGCCACGGACTGGCGCTGGCCGCCGGAGAGCAGGGCGACGGGCACCCTGATGTCGCGGATCCGCACGTCGAGTGAGGTCAGCAGGTCGTGGGCGGCGAGTTCCATGGCGACGTGGCCGAGCACCGACCAGCGGCGGCGTTCGGTGCCGAGATACAGGTTGGCGACCACGTCGAGGTTCTCGCAGAGGGCGAGATCCTGGTAGACGGTGGACACGCCCAGGGCCTGGGCGTCCCGCGGAGTGGCGATCCTGACCGGACGGCCGTCCACGGTGATCGTGCCGCTGTCCGGGGCGACGACCCCGGCCAGGACCTTGACGAGCGTGGACTTGCCGGCGCCGTTGTCGCCGACGAGGGCCACGACCTCGCCCGGCCGCAGGTCCAGGCACACGCCGTCGAGGGCCTGGACCGCGCCGTACGCCTTGGCGATGCCGGTGACGGAGAACATCTACCGCAGGCCCGCCCGCGCGCAGGCGTCCTCGACCTCGGCGGTGCAGATGTCCCGGACGGTGTAGAAGCCGTCCTTGACGATCGTGTCCTTGACCTTGTCCTTGGTGACGGGGATGGGGTCGAGGAGGAAGGCGGGGATGTCGGCGGTGCCGTTGTTCACCTTGGCGGGGGCGGGGAGCCGCCGGCCCTTCGTGAGCGCGACGGCGAGTTCGGCGGACTTCTCCGCTTCTGCCCTGATGTCGAGGTAGACGGTCATGTACTGCTCGCCGGTGATGATCCGCTGGACGGCCGCGAGCTCGGCGTCCTGGCCGGTGATCGGCGGCAGTTCGGTGTAGCCGGCGCGCTTCATCGCCGCGATCGCGCCGCCGGCCATGCCGTCGTTGGCCGACAGCACGCCCACCACGGAGTCGCGGCCGAGTGCGGTGATCGCCTGTTCCATCTGCTGCTGGGCCTTGTCGGGGCTCCAGTCGGGCGTGTCGAACTCCTTGCCGATCCGGACCTTGCCGTCCAGGACGTTGTGCGCACCCTTCTTGTAGTCGGCCGAGCTGGGGTCGGTCGGGGAGCCGTGGATCATCACGATCTGGCCCTTGTCCGCGGTCCCCTTGGCGGTGAGCGCGTCGAGCAGCGCCTGGCCCTGCATCTCGCCGACCCGTACGTTGTCGAACGAGACGTAGTAGTCGTAGCCGATGCCGGAGATCAGCCGGTCGTAGGCGATGACCGGGACGTCGCGCTGCTTGGCCTGGTTGACCAGCGGGGCCACCGCGGCGGCGTCGACCGCGTCGAGCACCAGCACGTCCGCGCCCTGGGTGAGGGCCGCCTCGACCTGTTGCTGCTGCTTGGCGGGCTCCTGGTCGGCGTTGCTGTAGAGCACCTCGCACGCGGGGCAGAGGGCCTTCACCTTCGCCTCGAAGAGCGGCCGGTCGAAGGACTCGTATCTCGTGGTCTTGGACTCCGGCAGGAGCAGGGCGATCGTCGCCTCCTGCTGGGGATCGCCGGACGCGGTGCCGTCGGCGCCGCCGGATCCGGTGCCGCAGGAGGCGGCCAGTAAGGCCGTCACGGCGGCAATGGTCTTCCATCCTCGGCTCATCGCGTTGTTCCTTTCCGCGACCACCTCTGGCAGTAAAAAAGGTAATTTACTATCGGGGTGTTGGCCACCCTTCGGGCGTTTCCATCGAGGAGGAGTCCGACGTGCGCGGTGATTTGGGCAACCCGCGGCTGCTGCGCGTGATGAACGAGCGGCGCCTGCTCGACCAGTTGCACGAGCACGGCCCGGCGTCCCGCGCCGACCTGGCCAAGGCCACCGGGCTGTCGAAACCCACCGTCTCGGCGGCGCTGGCGGGCCTGGCCGAGGACGGGCTGGTCCACCTGGTGGGCGAGGTGTCCGGCAGGCCGGGGCCGGTGACCTCGCTGTACGACATGAACGCCGCTTCCGCGCACGTGGCGGGCATCGACATCGGGCGCGACTGGAACCGTGTCGTGGTGGCCGATCTGAGGGGTTCGTTCGTGGGCGGCAAAGACGGCCGCAACGACGCCCGCGACACGGCCGACCTGGCCGCTCACGTGCGCGAGCTGGCCCACGCGGCCGCCGCGGCGGCCGGCCTGGAGTGGTCCGCCGTCACGTGTGCCGTCGCCGGCACCCCGGGCGTCTACGACCCTGTGGCGGGACGGCTGGACTTCGCCGGCAACCTGCCCGGCGCCGACCTGGTCGAGCGGCTCCGCTCCGCGCTCGACTCCGACCTCGTCGTCGAGAACGACATCAACCTGGCGGCCGTCGGCGAGCACGTGTACGGCGAGGGCAAGGGCAAGAAGCACGTCGCCCTCGTCTCGATCGGCACCGGTGTGGGCATGGGCATCATCACCCACGGCGAGCTGTACGTCGGCGCCCACGGAGCCGCGGGCGAGGTGTCGTACCTGCCCACCGCCGAGGACCCGGCGGCGGCCGGGGACCCCGCCGCCCTGGAGCACGGGGCCACCGAAGCGGTGGCGTCCGCGCCGGGGGTGGTGCGCGCGGCCCGCGCCGCCGGGCTGGACCTGGGGAGCGCCAAGGAGGTCTTCGAGGCGGCCGAGAGCGGTGACCCCGTCGCCCTGTCCGTGGTGGCGGCCGAGGGGCAGCGCATCGGCGGGCTGCTCGTCGCGGTCGCGTCCGTCCTGGACCCGGAGGTGATCGTGCTGAGCGGCGGGGTCGGGCGCAACCTCGACCTGCTCGGCGGCGCGATCGAACGCCGCATCGCCGAGCTGGGGCCGCTCCGGCCGCGGGTGGTGGCCAGCGCGCTCGGCGACACGGGGGTGCTGCTGGGCGCCGTCGCCCGCGCCAGGAAGCGGGCCTGGGAGCTCATCTTCCGAGCCCGCCTCGGCTGAGTCTCCGGACGCGTCGCCCTGCCGATCATCACAGCGACGGACAGTTTCGAAAGCCTTTTTCGGTATGATGAACTGCAATCAAGATGCCCGCCAGCCGATCGGCGTTGGTCTGTTGCGTCGTGCCAGCTCGGTGACGCTGCAAGTGATTGCAGCGGCAGATTGACAGCCTCCGCCCGGCCGGTCTACATTCCCGAAAACCTTTTGGGTTAACCGCTTCAGTCCCGGCCAGTGAATGTTAGCGCCAACACGGGCAATATGCGCGACTGGCACGTCTCCATCAACGGCAACGGCCCCGGCTGGATGAACATCGGCGTGGCCGTCGGCAACAGCCCGCTCGGCCCGTTCGCCGCGCCCCCACAGGGCCCTAAGCCCCCAAGCCCGCCGTCACCGACCGACCGTCACCGTATCGGGAGAGTGTAGTGACTTTCTTACTTTTAGTGATGGATCACGCCACAATCAGGCAAGCTGCTGTCACGACTTGTCTCCGAGGGGTGGGCGATCACTATGGCGGCCAAGTGGCAGGCAGGCAATCTCCCCGCTGAGCTGACGACCCTGATCGGCCGCCGCGAGGAGCTGGACCAGATCCGCCGCGCCTGCCGGCGCTCGCGCCTGGTGACTCTCACCGGCGTCGGCGGGGTGGGCAAGTCCCGCCTGGCGCTGCGTGCCGCCGCCGACCTGCGGCCCGAGTTCGAGGGCGGCGCCTGGCTGGTCGAGCTGTCCCCGCTGGACGACGGGACGCTGCTGCCGCACGCCATCGCCGAGGCCCTCAGGCTCACCGACCAGAGCACCCGCCCGATGGCGGAGGTGCTGGCCGAGCACCTGTTCGGCCGCGAGATCCTGCTCGTGCTCGACACCTGTGAGCACCTGGTCGCGGCCTGCGCCCGCACCGTCGAGGCGCTGCTGGAGGCGGTGCCGGGCCTGCGGGTGCTGACCACCAGCCGCCGCCCGCTGGAGGCGGCCGGCGAGCTGGTGTACGTGGTCGAGCCGCTGTCGGTGCCCCCGGCGGGCGCCACGAGGCCGGGCGGCCACGACGCGGTGATCCTGCTGGCCGAGCGCGCCGCCGAGACGATCCCCGGCTTCGAGCTCTCCGAGCACGACCAGGAGGCCGTGGTGCGGCTGTGCCGGCGGCTGGAGGGCATCCCGCTGGCGATCGAGCTGGCCGCCGCGCGGCTGCGCGAGCTGCCGGTCGAGCAGCTCGCCGACCGGCTGGACGACCGGTTCGAGACGCTGGAGGGCGCGGGCGCGGCGAACGAGGCCGACCCGCCCTGGCACCGGGCGCTGCGCACCGCCGTCGGGTGGAGCCACGAGCTGTGCGAGCCCGCCGAGCGCCTGCTCTGGGCCCGGGTGTCGGTGTTCGCCGGCGACTTCGACACCGAGGCCGTGCGCCAGGTGTGCGCCGACGAGCTGCTGCCGGAGGCCGACATCGGGCTCCTGCTGGACGCCCTGGCCGACGAGTCCATCCTGACCTGGCTGCCGACCGGGGCGGGGGAGCGCTACCGGATGCTGGACACGCTGCGCGAGTACGGCGCGGGGTGGCTGCGCAGCCTGGGCGAGGAGGAGCGGTTCAAGCAGCGGCACCGCGAGCACTACCTGTCGCTGGCCCGCCGCGGCGAGGCGGCCTGGCTGGGCCCCGGACAGATCGCCTGGTACGACCGGATGATCGGCGAGCACGACAACCTGCGCACCGCGCTGGAGGTCTCGCTGAGCGGCGAGGACGGCACGGCGGCGCTGGAGCTGGCGGGCACGCTCGCGTTCTTCTGGTACGGCTGCGGCTACGCCAAGGAGGGCCGCCACTACCTGGCCCAGGCCCTGTCCCTCGGCCCCGGGTCCGGCCGGGCCCTCACCCGGGCCCTGTGGGCGGACGGCCTGCTGGCCGCGACTCAGGGAGACGCGGATGGCGCGGAGGCCAGGGCCACGGAGTGCGTCGAGGCCGCCCGCTCCGGCGACCCGTACGCCGCCATGTGCGCCAGGGCCCTGCGATCGTCGGCCGGGGTGATCCGCGGCGACCTGCTCCAGGCGGTGGCCGAGTCGGAGCGGGCCTTCGTCACCCGGCTGGAGGAGCCGGAGTTCACCCTGGCCAACCTGCTGGCGCTGCTGTGCCGGGCCGCCGCCCTCATCATGGACGGGCGGGCCGGGGACGCCATCGCCGTGCTGGACGACCTGCGTACGATGTGCGACCGGCGCGGTGAGCAGTCGATGCGCTCGCACGGCGACCTCCTGCGCGGGCAGGCCGAGCTGAGCAGCGGCCACCTGGACATCGCCGTCGCCTACGGCCAGGCGGCGCTGCGCACCAAGCAGCGCCTGCACGACAGCTTCGGCATCGGCCTGACCGTGGACCTGCTGGCCCTGGCGGCGGGCGCGGCCGGCCGGGCGCACCGGGCCGCCCGGCTGCTCGGCCTGGCCCAGCGCATCTGGAGCACGCACGGCCGGGCCCAGGCCAACGTGCCCGCCTGGGTGGCGGCCCGGGACGCGTGCGAGGAGCAGGCGCGTGACCTGCTCGGCGACAACGCCTACCACGCGGCCTTCCGCACGGGCTACGACAGCGACATCGACGCGGGCATCGCCTACGCGCTCGAACCGGAGGGCGAGGGCCTGCCCAACGGGGCGTGACCCCGCGCCCGTCCCGTCACGGGCTCTGGTCGCCCGGCGGCTCGGAGTCCTGGCCGGGACCGTCGGCGGTGAGCCGGTCCAGCAGGCTCAGGGCCAGCTCGGAAGGACTGTCCGGCTCGGCCTGGAAGACGACCAGATGCTGGCCGGGAACGCTGTCCACGGTCAGGATCTGGCAGCGCAGCGTCAGCTCGCCCACCAGCCGGTGGCGGAACCGTCTGGGCTCGTGGTGCTCCCTGCTCAGGTCGTTGCGGGCCCACATCCTGCGGAAGGGGTCGCTCTTCAGCGACAGCTCGCCGACCACCCCGATCAGCCGGGCGTCGTCTCCGTGGGCGCCGGCGGCCTCCCGCAGTCCGGTCAGGAAGCTGCCGGCCACCAGGTCCCAGTCCAGGTAGAAGTCGCGTGCCCGCGGGTTCAGGAACAGCGGCCGGACCATGTCGCCGCCGTTGGTGTGGCCGTCGAACAGGGCCATGCCGAGCGGACTGGCGGCCAGCACGGTCGTGCAGTGATCCAGGACCATGGCGGGCGTGTGCGGCCAGCGCTCCATCAGGCGGAGCAGGCTCGGGTTCACCTGCCCCCACCGGGATGGTGCTCGGCGGGCGTGTGCGGGCTCTCCGATCGGGTTTTCCCTGTCCATGTTCTGAGACTAGGACGGGGCAGGAACGGCAGGGAGGCCGCGGTACTCCTACGAACACCGGCCGGCGGGCGGACCCGGCCCGGCGGCCGGTGGATCTCAGCGGAGGCGGCCGGCGCCCGCGCCCCCGGGGACGAGGACGCGCAGCGCCCGCGGCGGGTGGATCAACCGTACCGGTGCGGTGACGTGGCACGACGGCACTGGCCGCGGCTACCTGGACACCAGCCACTGGGGGGTGTCGCGGCTGGCCGGGTGACGACCGCCCTCTGCCGTGGTTCCGTAGCCGTGCGTATAGTTCGTAAAGTACGTACTTGACGATGTGGGCGGAGTTGGCGACGATGGAACCACGGGAGGCAGAGTTCGTTGACCGGATGGGGCTGGTCATGGATCGAGTCGGTGGGACGCGGACGATGGGCAGGCTCTACGCCTGGCTGATGATCTGCGACCCACCGCACCAGTCGCTCACCGATCTTGCCGCCACGCTCAGCGTGAGCAAGACGGCGATCAGCACGGTGGCCAGGCAGTTGGAGGCGGCCGCCATGCTGGAGCGCGTCCCCACCTCGAGCCGCGAGCACCACTACCGGCTGGTCCACGGCGGCTGGGCGCAGATCCTGCGGGCCCAGTTCGCCGCGGTGCGGGCGGGGGTGGAAGCGCTGGACTTCGGGCTGGAGGTGGTCGGCGACCACCGGCCCGAGGCGCGGGCGCGGCTGCGGGAGTCCCGGGAGTTCTTCGCCTTCACCGAGCACGACTCGGAGCAGATGCTCCAGCGCTGGGAGGAATACCGCGAGAAAGCGGAAGCGGAGGAGGGGCGATCGTCCGAATGATCAAGCTCTGGCACTGGGGTCGCGCGACGGCGCGGAGATCGAACGCTGGAACCTCCCTCTCACCTGCGCCGAGGAGGTCTCCTTCGGCAAGCGCTACAACATGATCCCGGTGCGGCTCTACCGCGCCCTCTACCGCGCCCTCTACCGGCTCATGCGCGCCATACCACTGATGCGGAACATGGCCCGGGAATTCCGGTTCACGTTCTGACTTCCGCGAACACACCTACCACCTAGGGAGAGTCGATGACGGACATCGCCAATCGGTACAAGATCCCCGAACAGCTCTTCTGGCTGCACGGCTCGCGAAAGGAGCAGGCGGTCGAGCACGACGCCGCGGCCGGCATGTGGAACGTCTACGGATACCCGGAGGTGCACGAGATCCTGAGCGACCCGGCGACGTTCTCCTCCAACACCATGCGTGTGGTCCCCGAGTCGGTGCGGAAGGGCATGGAGGACTTCTCGCTGGAGGGCTTCATCACCCAGATCGACCCGCCGGAGCACGGCAAGCTGCGCAAGCTGGTCAGCAGCGCCTTCACCCGCAAGGTCGTCGCGGACCTCGAGCCGCGGATCGCCTCCGTCACCCACGAGCTGATCGACGCGGCCAAGGACCGCGGCGGCCGGTTCGAGCTGGTGGCCGACCTGGCCTACCCGCTGCCGGTCATCGTCATCGCCGAGTTGCTGGGGGTGCCCAGCAGCGATCGCGCCCTGTTCAAGAAATGGGCCGACGCGCTGTTCCAGCGCGACACCAAGGTCTCGCTCAATCCCGACGAGGACCGCAGCGCGGACATGCAGGCCGTGATGAAGCCGTGGCACGAGATGTCCGACTATCTCGCCGCCCACGCCGCGGAGCGCCGCCGGCAGCCGCGGGCCGACCTGCTCACCAGGCTGGTCGAGGCCGAGGTGGACGGCGAACGCCTGCCCGACGGCCAGGTGGTCAACTTCGCGATCGTGCTGCTGCTCGCCGGCCACGTCACCACCACGATGCTGCTCGGCAACACGGTGCTCTGCCTGGACGCCCACCCCGAGCAGCAGGACAAGGTCCGGGCGGACCGATCCTTGATCCCGGCCGTGATCGAGGAGTCCCTGCGGATGTTCACCCCGTTCGCCCTCCTCGGCCGCGCCACCACCCGCGAGACCGTGCTCGGCGGCGTGACGATCCCCGCCGACCAGGCGGTCATGGCCTGGATCGGCGCGGCCAACCGAGATCCCCGCCAGTTCCCCGACCCCGACACCTTCGAGCCCGGCCGCGACCCCAACCCGCACCTCGCCTTCGGCCGCGGCATCCACTTCTGCCTGGGCGCCCCCCTGGCCCGGCTGGAGGGACGGGTCGCGATGGACATCCTGCTCGACCGGTTCCCCGCACTGCGCACCGATCCGCAGGACCCCGCGGTCTTCATCCCCACGCCGAGCCTGACCGGCGTGCGCCGCCTGCCGCTGCTCTGACCCCAGGACAAGCCGCCCGCCGCCGGCATGCTTCCGGCCAGGACGCCTCCCGGATCACGGGCAGGGGGTGGAATAGGGGCGTCCCTGAATGTACCGGGCCCATTCGTCCCTGGTGATCGCCGCGCCGGTGGCCTCGCAGGCGCGCTCGCTCGCCTGCTCCACGTTCAGGCCCCAGAGCTGGGCCGCGGTGCCTGACGTGCTCACCAGGACGGCGCCGTCCTGGCGGAACTCCACGTCGCCCCCCACGTCCCGGCCGGCGAGCACGGCCCACAACGCCGGGCGGGCGCGGTCGGCGACGTCCCAGATCCGGATGGCCGAGTCCCGTGAGGCGGTGGCGAGCATGCGGCCGTCCGCGCTGAAGGCGACGCCGGTCACGTCCGCCGAGTGCCCGGCCAGGACGGCCAGCGGCATCGGCCGCTCGGGACGGGTGACGTCCCAGAGCCGGGCCGCGCCGTCCGAGGCCCCCGTCGCCAGCGTCCTGCCGTCCCTGCTGAACCGCAGGTCGAGCAGGTCGCCGGGGACCGCGGCGAGGTCGCCCAGCCGGCGCGGCCTGGCCGGCTTCGACACGTCCCACAGGCGGACCGAGGACGTGCCGGAGCCGGTCGCGAGGACCAGCCCGTCCGGCCGGAACGCGGCCGCGCCGAAGCGCTCGTCGGCCGGGCCGGGCGTGGCGACCCGAACCGGGGCGCCGGGGTCGGCGACGTCCCACAGAAACGACCGGCCGTCGCGGCCCGTGGTCACCAGCAGCCTGCCGTCCGGGCCGTACGAGACCGAGCGCACCCCCGTCGAGTGCCCGGACAACGTCGCCACCTGCGTCGGGCTCGCGGGCTCCGCCACGTCCCACAGCCGGGCCGTGCCGTCGAGCGAGGCCGTGGCCAGGTGGCGGCCGTCCGGGCTGAACGCCGCCGCCCGGACGAGCCCGGTGTGCCCCGTCAGCGTGGACAGCGGCCTGGCCACCGCGGGGTCGGAGACGTCCCACAGCCTGACCGTCCTGTCGTCCGAGGCGGTGGCCAGGGTCGTCCTGCTGATCGCGAGCCCGTTCACCGGGTCGGCGTGCCCGGTCAGCCGGGCGCGCGGGGTGAGGCGGGCGGGGTCGGCGACGTTCCACAACCGGGCGGTGCCGTCGGCCGAGGAGGTGGCGAGGTGGCGGCCGTCCGGGCTGAACGCCACCCCCGTCACCGAGTCGGCGAACCCGGTCAGGGTGCCGACGCGCTCGGGCTCACTCGGGGTCGCCACGCTCCACAGGCCGACCGTGGCGTCGGCGGAGGCGCCGGCCAGGACCTCACCGTCAGGACTGAAAGCGAGGTCCAGGGCCGCCGTGCCGCTTCCGTTCGCCGTGCCGACGAGCCTGGCCGCCGTGATGTCCCACAGGTGCAGCGCCCCGGTGGCGGCGGCCGTGGCCAGGTGGCGGCCGTCGGGGGCGAACGCGACGCTCCGGACGGCGCCGTCCGGCGAGGACAGCACCGCCAGGCTGCGCGGCCGCGCCGGGGTGGCCACGTCGATCAGCGCGATGCCGCCGGCCGACGAGGTGACCGCCATCATGCGGCCGTCCGGGCTGAAGGCCACCCCGGTGGGGTCCGCGTCCTGGGGCAGGACGGAGCGCCGCCGGGGCTTGCCGGCGGTGGCGACGTCCCACAACCGCACGGACCCGTCCGGGGAGGCGCTGGCCAGCAGGTCTCTCTCGGGGGAGAACGCGACGGAGACCACCCGTTCCGTGTGGCCCTTGAGCGTGGCGAGGCTCTTCGGTCTGGCGGGGTCGCTGACATCCCACAACCGGGCGGTCTTGTCCGCGGACCCGGTGGCCAGCACGCGGCCGTCCGCGCTGAACGCCGCCGCCGCGAGGCCGCCCGCGTGGCCGTGTATGACGCCCAGGGCGCTGGGGTGGAGGGGATCGGTGACGTTCCACAGCCTCGCGGTGGAGTCGGCGGAGGCGGTGACGACCACACGGCCGTCGT
Source organism: Nonomuraea sp. B12E4 (assembly GCF_039871825.1). Taxonomy (NCBI): domain Bacteria; kingdom Bacillati; phylum Actinomycetota; class Actinomycetes; order Streptosporangiales; family Streptosporangiaceae; genus Nonomuraea; species Nonomuraea sp. B12E4. The sequence goes on from NZ_JBDPME010000002.1 coordinate 197,923, forward strand.
GGCGGTAGGCCACCCGCTCGACGGGGGAGGTGTGCCCGAGCATCCGCGCTCCCACCGGCCGCGACAGGCTCCCGAGCAGCGCCCCGCGGGCCTCCGGGGTGGCGGAGATCCGGTACGCGCTCAACGCGAGCTGGGCACCCAGCGCCGTGTCCCGGGCACTGTCGGCGGTGGCGGCGACCTGACGGGACAGCGCCTGGTCACGCTGCCCGGCTGCCTGTATGGCCCGGTCGCCGGCCGCCCTGCCCTGCCGCAGGGCCACGACCCCGCCCGCCGTGGCCGCGAGGAGGAGCACCGCGAGCCCGGCGATCGTGCCCCGGGCGATCAGCGAACGCCGTGCCCGGCGGCGCGCGGACGCCCGCAGGAATTCCCGGTCGGGATCGTCGGGCGCGTCCCCGGCCACCGCCCGGGCGGCCGCCAGCGTGCTGTCGTCGTAGAGGATCGAGAGGGGCTGTCCCTGCTCCTGCCACGCCCGCGCGTCCTCGGCCAGGCGGCGGCGGACGAGCAGCCCGGCCCGGTCGGTGCCGGCCCAGCCCGCGAGCCGGGGCCAGGCGTGGAGGAGCGCCTCGTGGGCGATCCGGGCCACGCCGCCGGCCACCGTGACCAGCCGCGCCCGTACGAGCTCCGCCAGCACCTGCTCGTGGACGGACGGCGGGCCGGGGATCAGGCCGGCCACCGGCACCCCGATCACGGCGGCGCCGCCCGGCGCGTCCGTGTCCACCAGCCGCACCAGCAGCTCGCGGACGACCGGCTCCGACTCCGCGCCCAGCCCGCGCAGCGCCTCCTCGGCGCTCGTCGCCAGGGCCTTCGTGACGCCGCCGGCCTCCCGGTAGCCGGTCATGGTGAGCATGCCGGCCGTCCGCCGCTGCCAGGTGGCCAGCAGGGCGTGGGAGAGCAGCGGCAGCGGGCCGCCGGAGCGTTCCAGCGCCGCCGCGCCCACCTGGAGATCTTCGAGCAGCAGCTCGGTGAGTCCCGGCTCCACGGCCAGGCCGGAGCGGGCCGCCGGTTCCTCGATCGCCGCGCGCAGCTCGGTCTCCGTCATGGGCACCACGACCTCGGGCCGCCGCACCGCCTCCAGCAGTCCGGGATAGGCGGCGCACCTCCCGAAGAAGTCGGCGCGCACGGCGATCACCACGGCCGCCGACCTGGCCAGCTCACCGAGCGCCGCCGTGAACCGCCGCCTGGCCTCCTCCTGAGCGCAGTGGGTGAACACCTCCTCGAACTGGTCCACCACGACCAGCGCCCGCCTGGTGAGCGCCCGCCGTGCCCCGGCGGGGTCCGACTCGATGATCGCGCGCAGGCGTACCTGATCGACGTCGCCCAGCGGGGCCAGCGCGGTTGCCAGCGCCCCCAGCGGATCGGCGCCGGGCACGAGCAGCGCGTACGGCTCGGGGCGCAGCGCCGGGATCAGCCCGGCGCGCAGCAGCGAGGTCTTGCCGCAGCCCGGCGAGCCGGTGACGACCACCGGCCCGCCCGTCCGGATCGGCACGGTGCCGCCCGCGGGCAGCGCGCCGTCCCCCGGGAAGGACTGCCGCACCCGCGCGACCAGCAGCCTGGTCATGGTCTCCCGGCCGAAGAACAGCTCGGCCTGCTCCGGCCCGAATCCGGCCAGGCCCGGGTAGGGGCTCACGTCGCCCGGCTGCCTCCGGCGGGTGTCCGGGACCGCGTACGCCGGGTTGACCGCGAGCGCCGGGCGCTCGCCCGGCTCGGCCACCACCCGCCGCGGGCGGGGAAAACCGGTGGCGGGCAGCGTGCGAGCCAGCCGGTGGTAGACGTGGTCCAGGGCGAACGCCGGAGGCCCGGCCGGGTCGCCCTCGTTCAGCAGCCTGACCAGCGCGCCGGTCAGCGCCGTGTGCCTGACGCCGGGCAGCGCCCACGTGTTTCCCTCCCGGCTCGACGACGCCAGCAGGTAGGACCCCCGCCACGTCGTGTCGAGCGCCCGGTCCAGCGCCTTGCCCGGCGTGCCCGGCGCGCCCGGGGTGAAGCAGCAGTCCAGGACCACCAGGGAGAGCCCGGCCCGCGACGAGGCCAGGATGTCACGCACCACGCTGTAGGGCAGCGCCTGGTAGCCGGGCACCCCGTGGCCGAGGTCCACGGTGGCGCGCGTGGCCAGGTGCAGCTCTCCGTCCGGGCCGAACAGGCCGTGCCCGACGTAGTGGAACAGCACCGCCGACGTCGCCTCCCCCGCCACCCGGTCGAGGGCCTCGCTCAGGTCGGCCGGGGTCGCCGGGTCCAGCAGCACGGTCAGGCAGGCGGGGTCGAGCCCGGCCCGCTCGACCAGGCACCGGCCGAGATCGCCGACCGTCGGCGACACGGCGGGGGCCGACGGCAGCCGCGACTCCGGGCGATGCGAGCCCGTGCCGGCCACCAGCACCCGGACGCCGTCGGCGGCCAGCAGCAGCGGTGGACCGTTCCATACGGCGCGCCGCACGAACCGGGTCCTCCCGAGCGTCGCAGCTTCGTCCTCGGTCATCCGGCGCTCCACGGCATCGCAGGTCAACGGCGGTGGTCGGCGGCCCAGGGAGGGCGGCGGGCGGGCCCGCGGCTCCTGGTCGTCAGGGCACGCAGGTCTCGGGCCGCCGTCGAGGCCGCCCGCGGCTCACCAGTTGGCGGGCAGCCCCGGGGTCGTGGCGGGCAGGGCCCGGCCTGGCGGATGGATGACGTAGGTGACGCCGCCGCTGCTGGAGCCGCGCAGCCACACGTTCTCGAAGACCGCCCGGGGATAGACGTGACGCACGGCGGCGTTGCTGGGGGAGGCGGGATCATTGGCGATCACGTCGCCGGTGCGGGTGAAGCCGACGACCGCCATCAGATGCCCGTCGGTGCCGTAGCCGGCGCCGGGCAGCTCGCCCTTCTTGAACGACTGCGAGGTGATGACCGGGATGCCCGCCTTGATCAGCAGCTCCAGCTCGGTCAGCGAGCGCAGCCGGGTGACGAATCCGTCCATGCCGTAGCGGCCCGCGTAGGCGATGTTGAACGTCCAGTTGCCCGCTCCCTTGTAGGCGTGGTCGTAGGTGTGGCGGGCGGCGTGGTCGACCTCGGGGTCGGGGTCGGACGGCGACACCCAGGCCGTGTCCTGCCCGCTCGGCCACCTGCCCCAGTAGCCCAGGATCATGGTGGTCGAGGTGGGGCTGCACCAGGCCTCGCCGCCGCCGCTCCACTCCGGGTAGTGGCCCTTGTGGATGCTCTGTGAGCGGCGCGGCACGGCCAGCTCCGTGCCCCAGGCGCCGCCGCCCGGGCTGACCGGGACGGCCTTGCGCGCGGGCACGTTGGAGCTCATCACCCCGGCCGTACGTATCCGCGGCGTCACCCCGGAGCCCGGCGCCCGGTAGAGGGTGAGGCGCAACTGATAGCCGACCATGGGCTTGCCGGCCGCCGTGACCAGCGTGTCCACGGCGACCTTGGCGTCCGCGTCGCGCTGTCCGGGCACCGACGTGCGGAGGATGTCGCCCTCGGCGTAGGACCAGCGGCCGAGTGAATACCATCTGGTCAGGCCCTCGGCGTTTCTGACGCGGGCCTCGACCTGGATCCAGCTCCGCGGCGGCACGTCCGCCGTCCAGGAGGCGATCAGCTCGGTGGCCTGGAAGCCGATGGCCTGCTCCGGGCCGGTCCAGCGGGCGTATTCCCAGGTCCTGGTGCCGAGCGCGTCGGTGTGGGCGACGGTGCCGGCGGCCGTGCCGAACGACAGCCCGGCGGCCGGCGTCGTGCCCTCGTAGGTGCCCTTGCCGAAGTCGGCGCGCTGGAAGACGACGTCCGGCTTGTGCGCGCCCCGGCGCCCGCCCGCGCCCGCCGGGGCGGCCAGGGCCGTGACCAGGAGCAGGGTGGACAGGAACACGGTCGGGACGCGCATTGATCCACCTTCCCCCGATGGCACCTGACCCGGCCGAGAGTAGGCCGCGCACGCATGTAAAGCATCGGGAAATGTACGTAGCCGCTCGCGGGTCCTCGACACCGCCCCCTGAGGGCCGGCTCTCCTCGCTTTGGAGGGCCCGGGATGGGATGGTGATCGGCAGACGACGTGAACCCCCGGGAAGTGCTATATGCGGAAATACGTGATTATGGGCGTGCAGGGGAGCGGCAAGGGCACGCAGAGCGTGATGCTCGCCGCCGATCTCGACCTGGTGCACATCAGTGTCGGAGACATCTTCCGCTGGCACGTCAAGCACCACACCAAGCTCGGCGCCCAGGTCCGCCGCCTGGTCGCCGCGGGCGAGCTGGTCGGCGACGACCTGGTGGCGGACGTCGTCAGGGACCGGCTGCACCTGCACGACTGGAACTACGGGTTCATCATCGACGGTTTCCCCCGCAACCGGCCCCAGGCGGAGTTCTTCCTGGAGAGCTACGACCTCGACGGCGTGATCCACCTGGACCTGCCCGACGAGGAGGTCCGCCGCCGCGTCCTGGCCCGGCGGCTCTGCTCGCGCTGCGGCATGGACTACAACCTGATCGCCCACCGGCCGGAGCTGGAGGGCCGCTGCGACGTGTGCGGCGGTGACCTGGTGACCCGCCAGGACGACACCCCGGAGGCCCTGGCCAGGAGGCTTCGCGACTACCACGGCAAGATCGACCCGGTGCTGGAGCTGTTCAGGCGCAAAGAGTATGTGCGGACGATCGACGCCCGCGCCGACAAGGTCACGGTCCAGCAGACGATCCGCACCCGCTTCAACCTCCCGCCCTACACTCCGCCCCACCCTGACTCGGCGGATCCGGCGCGCCCTGCCGGTGGACCGGCGGGCGCTTGAGGCGGGGACCGGCCGCACGCCTGCCTCTCGCGATCCGGCGCGGCGGCTGCTAGCTGGTGGCGCCCCAGGTGAGGGAGAGGCCGGTGGCTGCGCGTTCGGTGCGGATCTCCATCATGGTGCCGAGGATGGTGGCGTGGTCGGACACCATGGGCGTGGCGTCGAGCGTGTAGGTGATCCGGGTGCTGACGAGCACCGGGCTGCCGGCGGGCTCCTGCAGGTGGCGGGCGGTGCCGGGGTCGAGCAGGCCGGGCCGGACCACCTCCGACGCGCGGGCGACCGTCACCCCGGCGTCGGCGAGGGCCGTGTAGAGGGAGACGGCGGTGAAGTCGCGGTCGCGGATCTCCTCGGCCACCGGCCGGCGGACCCAGGACACCTGGTGGATCGCGGGCCGCCCGCCGAACTCGCGGACCCGCTCCAGCCGCAGCGCGCTGTCACCGGGACGCAGCCGCAGCTCGGCGGCGATCCGGGCCGGGGCCCGGCGCACGGCCCGCCCGGCCACCACGGTCCGCACCTCGTGGCCCTGCCGGCGCAGGTCGTCGACCAGGCTGTGCAGCGAGCCGAGCTGGTAGGCCAGGTGGGCCGGGGTGACGAAGGTGCCCTTGCCGGGCCGTTGCACGATCAGCCCCTCGTCGCTCAGCTCCCGCAGTGCCTGACGCAGCGTCATGAGGGTCACCCCGTAGGAGATGCTCAGCTCCCGTTGCGGGGGCAGCGCCGTGCCAGGGGGGTAGTGTCCCGACCGGATCTTCGCGGCGAGGTCGGCGGCGATGGCGCGGTATCTCGCCTCGTGCCCGGCGTCCGGGGTCATCGTGGTCGGTCACTCCTGGTCGAGGGCCCGGCGCAGGGTCGCGAGGAAGGCCAGCAGGTCGTCCGGCCCTGCCCCGTCGAGCACCCGCCGCATGACCGCGGCGCCGACGACCACTCCGTCGGCGTGCCGGCCGGCCTCCCGCGCCTGGTCCGGCGTGGAAATGCCAAATCCTAGCAAGACCGGCCGGTCCGTGCCGAGCTTGATCCGCCGCGTGAGCTCCGCCGCCGAGGCGGCGAGGGCGGCCCGCTCGCCGGTGGTGCCCATGGTGGACACGGCGTAGACGAACCCGCGGCTGCGGCGCCCGATCTCCACCAGCCGCGGCTGCGGCGTGGCCGGGGACGCCAGCAGGGCCGGCTCGATCTCCGCGGCGGCGGCCACGCCGATCAGCTCGTCCGCCTCGTCCAGCGGCAGGTCCGGCACGATCAGGCCGCCGACGCCCGCCCGGCGCAGCGCCGCGCAGAACGCCTCGGGCCCGTCGTGCAGCACCAGGTTGTAGTAGGTGCTGGCGACCAGCGGAATGCCGAGGTCGGGCAGCTCGGCCAGGTCGGCCAGGATCCGCCGGGCGGTCGCGCCCCGGGCCAGTGCCGCGTCGGTGGCCTCCTGGATGGTGACGCCGTCGAGGGTGGGGTCGGAGAACGGCAGGCCGACCTCGATCGCGTCCGCGCCGGCGGCGGCGAACGCCCGCAGGTACGCCGTCCAGCCGGACGTGATCCCCCCGGTGACGTACGGCATGAGCAGCCGCCGCCCGGCGTCCCGGCGGGCCCGCAGGTGCCGCTCGACCGCGCCCGAGGCTTCGTCCGGCGCCCGGCTGGTGGCGGCGGGTGGGGTGTGGTTCGTCACAGCAGCTCCTTCAGGGTCGAGACGTCCTTGTCGCCCCGGCCGGACAGTGTCAGCAGGACCGTCGAGCCGGCGGGCAGCTCGTCGGTCCCCGCCGCGCGGATCACCCAGGCGAGGGCGTGCGCCGACTCCAGCGCCGGGAGGATGCCCTCGGCGCGCGCCAGCCGGGTCACCGCGCCGACCACCTCGTCGTCGGTCACCGTGACGTAGCGGGCGCGGCCGAGGTCGCGCAGGTGGGCGTGCTCCGGCCCGACACCCGGGTAGTCGAGCCCGGCGGCGATCGAGTGCGCCTCGATGATCTGGCCGTCGCCGTCCTGGAGGAACAGCGAGCGGAAGCCGTGCAGGACGCCGAGCCTGCCCAGGGACGCCCCGGCGCCGCCCGCCGCCTCGACGCCGACGAACCGCGCCGGGGTGTCCACGAAGCCGGCGAACGTGCCCGCCGCGTTGGAGCCGCCGCCGACGCACGCGACGACGTAGTCCGGCACGCCGGTCACGAGCTCGGCGGCGCCCTGGACGCGTGCCTCCTCGCCGATGACCCGCTGGAACTCCCGGACCATCCACGGGTACGGGTCGGGCCCGACGACCGAGCCCATGCAGTAGTGGGCGTCGTCGGTCGCCCCCACCCAGTGCCGCATGGCCTCGCTGGTGGCGTCCTTGAGGGTGCGGCTGCCGGACTTCACCGGCACCACTTCGGCGCCCAGCAGGCGCATCCGGAAGACGTTCAGCCCCTGCCGCTCCATGTCGAGCTCACCCATGAAGACCGTGGCCTCCAGCCCGAGCAGCGCGGCGGCCGTCGCGGTGGCGACCCCGTGCATGCCGGCCCCGGTCTCGGCGACCAGCCTGCGCCGCCGCATCCGGGTGGCCAGCAGGGCCTGGCCCAGCGCGTTGTTGATCTTGTGTGACCCGGTGTGGGTGAGGTCCTCGCGCTTGAGGTAGAGCTGCACGCCCAGCTCACCCGACAGCCGCCACGCGGGCGTGAGCGGGGTCGGCCGCCCGACGTGCACGGCGAGCAGTTTGGTCAGGCCGCCCCGGAACCCGGGGTCCGCCCAGGCCTCCCGGAACGCCTCGTCCACCTCGCGGCACGCCTCCATCAGCGACTCCGGCACGTAGCGCCCGCCGTACTCGCCGAACCGGCCCCGGGCGGCGGGCTCGCCCATCGCTCCGGGCTCGGCGTCCGGCGTGCGCCAGGGCAGCGCGTTTCGCGTCCGCATGCGTACTCCGTTCTATAACGCTAGAGAGAGTTCTATAACAGTCGCCAGTGTGGCACAGACCCGCGCCATCCGTCACCCCCGGTCGGAGGGGAAATCAATTCTTAAGGAAGTTAATTATCGGGCAATCGGTCGCCGTGACGCGGGGCGGGCCGTACGCTCCAGGTGCCGACGAGCTTCCCGCGCGGGCGGTGGCTGGTCGAGGTGACCCGGGACGGGACCGGCGGTCTCGTGCTCGGGGCACACGTCGACCACATCCACTACGCCTGGTTCGGCGCCGAACACGCTGACCTTCCACGCCGCCGACGGCACCGACCTGGGACCACAGCTCATCAACGACGAGATGGAAGGCCCCGCAAGGTGGCGGTGACGCCGCTCGAACGCCCGGCCGACGTCGTCTCGCCCGACTACATCCGGCTCGTCCGCCCGTTCGTGCTCTGGTTCACCAGGGACGCGTCCCCGGGCTTCCACGACTTCTCCTCGGTGTGAACGCCACGCGGCTGGCGGACCAGCGAGGTGGCCACCGGCCTGCGTACCAGGGAGATGGAGCGGATCCGCCCGCACACGTGCGGATCTACACCACGATCGACGGCCGCCCCGGCATCATGCGCCCGCGCCTACACCACGCAGCGCAAGGACGCTGCCGCGGTGAACACGCTGCTGGAAGCCGAACGGCTCTCCCCGGAACTGGTCCGCTATGACCAGCGGACGCAGGACGTACTCACACAGTTGGTGAAACGCGAGCATCGACCCAGTACGCCACAACTGCGCGGGTTGGCGCACCGAGCAGGGGTTTTGTAACCCGCACCGAAGTGCGGGTCCTTTACCCGCACGTCCGTCACAGGCACGCCGTCCGGTGGCACCTAACGTCACGGGGCATGACCTCGGATGATCTGGCCGGGCGGGCAGACCTGGTCGGCCGCAACAACGATTCCTGCCCTCTGCCACATGAACGCGCGGCCTGCGACATCGATGGCTTCTACCTGTGGGACCTCCACAGCGGTCACGGCGACGGCGCTTGCGGCGTGACCGACCAGCGCCACCTCGCCCAGTCTCACCTTGCCCAGGCACTCGCCGAGCATCCCAGCCGGGGCACGAAGGGTTCCATCCGGCGCGTCTGGCTTGACCGCCTGGCCAACCAGCCCTGTTACATCTACGGGCGCGTGCTGATGCGAGCCCATCGTGACCAGGCCACCGGCGCGATCGTGTTCTACGGTGACAAATGATCGCTTGGAGAACGTACATCCCGCACTGTCGGAGCCCCAGAGTGAGCGAAACCTCGTGCTGCGGCGAGTTCGAGTGGTGCTCGGAAGGCGGCCAGTTCTTCATCCTGCGGCACAGTGAGGAGAACGGATAGGAGGAGACGGCCAGGGCCGCTACACCGAAGCCCGCCAGGTGTGGGCCCTCCTCGTGGGTGGACACCGGCACGAGCCGCAGCGGTGGTAACCGCGTGGGGCCAGCTCGCAGCCGGACACCACGTGCAGCTTGGCAAGTCCACTCTGGTGAGCGCCGTCGCGCCGAGACCCGCCCCGGGGGAGACTCTGCGCCGCCAGGCCATGATTCACCTGGCCGTCGCAGCGGAGGGGGATTCGGCACTCCGGGTGGACCAACGTCACGGCCCACCTCGAAGTGTAACCATACGATCGCGATAAGAGATAACCGAGGTAAGGAGGTCATCATGAGCGGCAAGCACAAAGGCGAGGACCCCAAACTCAAGCCCTTCGTTCCCCCCAAGAACCAGAAGAAGAGCCAGGGGGACGGAGACGGCAGCGAGGGTAAGCGCGGTGGCGGTGACGGGGACAAGAAGGATGGCAAGTGACCCTTGACCTGGGCCCCCGTATCGATGCCCTGATCGACGTGATCGGTGAACGCCGCCCGGTCAGTGACGCCCTCGCCGTCGCGCTCCGGGCCGTGCCCCGGCATCTGTTCGTGCCTTCCGTCGGGGTCGCCCTCGCCAAGGACGGCCCCTTTCTGATCGACCGGGACACCGACCCGGCCGCGTGGTGGGCCACGGTGTACGGGCCGGACGCTATCGTGACGCAGCTCGACTGCGGCGCGACCGGCATCCGCGAGGTGCACGGGCGTTACACATCATCCAACTCCGCGCCGGGGACCGTCGTCGACCTGCTGACCCTGCTCGCCCCCGAGCCGGGGCACCGGGTGCTGGAGGTGGGCACGGGCACGGGCTGGACCTCCGCGCTGCTGTCTCACCTCGTCGGAGATCACGGGGAGGTGACCTCCGTCGAGGTGGACGCGGCGGTCGCCGAACAGGCGGCGAAGAACCTGGCCGCGACCGGCGCGCACCCACGCCTGCTCGTCGGTGACGGCGCGCTGGGGTATGCCGACGGAGCGCTGTACGACCGCGTGCACGTCACCTGCGCCGTCCACACGGTGCCGTACGCGTGGGTCGAACAGGCCAGGCCAGGGGCGGTGATCGTGGCGCCGTTCGCACCCGGGTTCGACGTCGACCTCTCCGTGCGGCTCGTCGTCAGGCCGGACGGCACAGCCGTGGGCCGGTTCCCCGGCTACACGTCGTACATGATGATGCGGGCGCAGGACGGGTTCCCCGTCGCCGAGGACGACGGCGGGGGCCGACGGTCCACCACCCGGGTGGATCCGCGCACGATCGCACGCGCGTCAGCGGGGGCGGGGCTGGCCATGTCCGCCCTCACCGGCCTGCACATCCGCGAGGACGACGAGGGTGACCGGTTCGTGCTGTACGTGGTCGACCCGGCCAACCCGAACCACTGGGCGGCAGCGGTCCACGACCCGGACGGCGAGCACCTCGCGTACCAACTCGGCGACCGGTCCCTGTGGGACGAGCTCACCGACGCCTACGCACAGTGGGTGAGCTGGGGGGAGCCCGGCCGCGACCGCTTCGGGCTGACCGTCACGCCGGAGGGCCAGCGGATCTGGCTGGACACGCCGGAGCACGTCCTGGGTCACGCCGGGGCGTGAACGCGGATCCGGCCCGCCCTGCGGGCCTTTGGGCGGGCCGCGGGCGCCGTACCTCAGCGGGGCGGGGCGAGTTGGAGCCTGATGTCGGAGGAGTTCTCGATCACGATCGTGCGGCTCGTCGTACGCGACCAGCGGGCGGGGACCAGGAAGAGCCGCTTGTCGGACTCCACCAGCAGGCGCAGGCCGATGTAACGGTGCCGGAACTTCTCGTCGGGCAGGGCGATGTGCACGACACCTTTCGGCGGGATCTGGATGGGGTCGTGGGTGTCCAGGATCACGGGCGGACGTTCGGGGAGGTTCTGGGCGTCGTTCAGCGCCTGCCCGTTGCCGTACAGGAATGAGAAGCTGTTGGCCGTCCAGAACAGGCCGGCCACCATGAGGGCGATCAGTGCGAGGCGGGCGGTGCGCACGGTGGCGGGCGGCGGCGTCCAGGCAGCTTGCGGACGGCGGGCCGCCAGGGTCCGCCAGAGGGTCTCGCAGTAGGTGAGCAGCAGCGCGCCCAGAGTCAGCGACAGCGCCGTGATCCCGGGGTACTCGGTCCTCGCGACCTGCGGCGCCAGGCCGATGACCGCCCTGAGCAGCAGCAGGAGCGACACGAGCAGCACGGCGAGCGTGACCCATCCGGACACCGTGTCCCGTCCGGGGTCGGCGAGGAGCCACTGGACGGCGAGACGCAGGCCGGTGCTTACCAGCACGGCCAGCCCAACGATCACGACGGGCACATACAGCGCCTCCGAGCCGAACAGCAGCAGATCGGGTGTGGAGAGGTTGACCAGGTCCAGGTAGACGCCGAAGTACTCGAACCGGGCACGGGTGGCCAGGTAGCCGAAGTAGAAGAGCAGGGCGGTGATGAGGCTGGTCGGCGCGATGATGCCGCTGTAGGCCGTCAACTGAGCGATCAGCCCGGCCTCACGCCGGGCCTCCTCCCCAGACCGCTCCCCAGATCCCTCGTCGGGCCGCTGCCTGATCTCTTCCCCGGACTCAGCGGACCTCTCCTGGGACTGCTCGTGGGATTCCGTGGTGGTCATCGATCAACCGCTGGGGACGTCAACCGGTGCCTGTTCCTGAGCGTCGCCGGTGGCGGCCGGGGTCTCCTCTGGTGACGTCTCGTCGATCGGAGGGTCGGTGGGCTCGTCGGTGGGGGAGTCAGTGGGCTCGTCCGTCGGCTCGGAGCTCGGCGTTCCGGTCGGGGTCTCGTCGGTGATCCCTCTCCTGCTTTCGAAACCGATCTCCTGGGTGACGGTCAGCCTGACCGGAGAGTCTTCGCTCGGGCGAACATCGCGGCGAGAGGCCATCAGCGTGCACGGCGGGACGTCGCGCGTGGTGCAGCGCGCGCGGGTCACCAGGGTGACCGCTCCCTTGTTGTCGCCCTGGACCAGTACCTTCACCCCGATCGCGCACCCCTGTGGTCTGCCGGACCCTCGTGCCGGGAGAATGACGCCCTGCGCGCACGTGCCCACCGATGTGACGTTCGTGAGCCCCTCCTGTGGTTGGCAGGGATCTTCGGCGAACAAGGCCGGGGGCCCCACGCCGACGCTGACCACGGTGATCGGGATCGCCGGGCTGAGATTGACGAGGACGGCGCATGATCCGTCGGTGAATCTGCCGTCGAAGTTTTCTATCGGGTATTCGTTGCTCACGGTCGCGCCGCCGACCTGTAAGGACTTTATCGGCGAGGTCGCCCCGCCTCTATCAGGGTTATCAGGATTATCAGGGTCATCTGGGTTATCGGGATTCGAGCCGCCGTCGTCTCCGTCTCCGGATGTCGGCTCCCCGGTGCCGCCGTCACCTGTCGGCCCGGGCTCGCCGTACGTCGTCTCCCCCGACGCCGAGCCCCCTGTGTCAAAGGCGGATCGGATGATCAGAAAGGCCGCCACCACGAAGACCGCCGCGAACAGCCCCGCGATTAGAAGATTTCTTCGGGATCGGTTCATCGCACACCCCCGCACCATTATCGAGGAGGCATGGCGATAAAGCGCGTGAATTTCCGCGCTCGGCCTCCCCGATCAACCAGGCAGGGGTCGCGTTTGTTGCGTGGGACGGCCTACGTGCGCAAATAATGCTCGCGAATGAATCACTGGGCCAGGTGGCGGCTGATGACCAGGCGCTGGATCTGGTTGGTGCCCTCGAAGATCTGCATGATTTTGGCCTCGCGCATGTAGCGCTCCACCCGGAACTCACGGGTGTATCCGTACCCGCCGAACACCTGCACCGCGTCCGTGGTCACCTTCATCGCCGCGTCCGTGGCCACCAGCTTGGCGACGCTCGCCTGGCGGCTGTACCGCAGGCCCGCGTCGCGGCGGCGGGCCGCGTCCAGGTAGGTGGCGCGGGCGCTGTCGACGGCGGCGGCCATGTCCGCCAGCAGGAAGCCGAGGCCCTGGTGGTCGATGATGCGCTTGCCGAACGTCTGGCGCTCCTTCGCGTAGCGGACGGCCTCGTCGAGCGCGGCCTGGGCGAGGCCGGTGGCGCAGGCGGCGATGCCGAGGCGGCCGGAGTCGAGCGCGCCGAAGGCGATCTGCAGCCCCTGGCCCTCCTCGCCGATCAGCCGGTCGGGCGCGAGGATCGCGCCGTCCCAGTGCGCGCTGGTCGTCGGTACGGCGTGCAGCCCCATCTTCTCCTCGGGCCGCCCGAACGTCAGCCCGTCGGCGGCCCCCGGCGCCAGGAAGCAGGAGATGCCCCGCGAGCCCTCGCCCGTGCGGGCGAACAGGGCGTAGAAGTCGGCGATGCCGCCGTGCGTGATCCACGCCTTGCTGCCGGTGACCCGGTAGCCGTCCGGCACCCGTTCGGCCCGGCACGTGAGGGCCCCGGCGTCGGACCCGGCCTGCGGCTCCGACAGGCTGTAGCCGCCGATCAGCCGGCCGGCCAGCATGTCGGGCAGCCACCGCGCACGCTGCTCCGCCGTGCCGTGCGCGGCCACCGGGTAGCAGGCGAGCGTGTGCACGCTGGTCGCCACCGCGACGGCCGCCCAGCGCATCGCCAGCTCCTCGATCACCTGCAGGTACACCTCGTACGGCTGCCCGCCACCGCCGAACTCCTCCGGGTACGGCAGCCCGAGCAGCCCCGCCGCGCCCAGCGTGCCGAACAGCCCGTCCGGGTACGTCTCGGCGCGCTCATGCTCGTCGACCCGGCGCGCCAGCTCCTTGTCGGCGATCTCGCGGGTCAGCTCGATGAGGTCCCTGGCGTCCTGGTCGGGCAGTAGGCGGTCGACTGTCACGATCGATCTCTCCTGGCTCATGCGGGGTGCGCGGCCGGTTCGTCCAGCCGGGCGAGGGCGGTGGATGCACGTTCGCGGAAGTCGGCCACCCGGGCGAGCTTGATGTCCTCGTACCCGCGGATCAGGTCCGGCAGGCCGGCGATCTCCGCGACGGCGCCGGAGGTGTCCGGGGTGAGCCGGTCGAGGGCGGCACGCATCAGGTCGCGGTACTCGGTGACGAGCTCGCGTTCGACGCGCCGCACGTGGGCGCGGCCGAACACGTCGAACGCCGTCCCGCGCAGCACCCTGGCGGCCCGCAGCCCGCGGAAGACGATCCCGGCGGAGCGGCGCAGCCTGATCTTGCGCTTGAGGCCCATCGCGCGCAGCAGTGGCGGGTGCAGCAGCACCGACACGACCGCGTCCGGGCCGAACTCGCGCTCCCGCCTGGCCCGCTCGGCGGGGTCGAGGTGCAGGCGGGCGACCTCGTACTCGTCCTTGTAGGCCATCAGCTTGTGCAGGCCGCGGGCGTAGGCGAGGGCGATCGCGGCGCCCGCCGTCGCGCCCGCCCGCTCGGCCGCGACGGCGCGTACGTGGCGCACGTCCTCGGCATAGGTACGAGCGTAGTCGGCGTTCTGGTAGCCGGTCAGGTCGGCCACCCGGACGGCCATGACCTCCTCCAGCCCGGTGGCGGGTTCCTCGGCCGGTTCGCCGGCCGCCTTGCCCACCGTCTCCGGGTCGGATACGGCGGCGCGGCCCCAGCGGAAGGCGGCCAGGTTCTGCTCGACGGCGGCCCGGTTGAGCGTGATGGCCCGCTCGATGGAGGCGGCGCTGACCGGCAGGCAGCCGCGCTGGTAGGCGGCGCCGAGCAGCAGCAGGTTGGCCGGCATGTGGTCGCCGAACAGGGTCTCGGCCAGTTCGTGGGCGTCCACGCAGGTGACGCTCCGGGCGGCCGACTCGACGCGGGCGACCGCGTCGGCGTGCCCCGGCACGGGCATGCGCCCGGTCACCATGGCGGCGGTGGGCACCATGGAGGTGTTCAGCACGGCGACCGTGCGGTCCGGGGCGGCGACGGCCAGGTTGGCCTCGGCCGCCGCGCCGAGCAGGTCGAACCCGATGAGCACGTCGGCCGTGCCGCGCGAGGCGCGGGGCGAGCCGGTGAGCGGCCGCGGCGAGATGCGTACGTCGCTGACCACCGGGCCGCCCTTCTGCGCCAGCCCGGTCTGCTCCAGGCCGGAGGCGTACAGGCCGTCGAGGTGGGCCGCCATCTGCAGGATCTGCGAGACGGTGACGACGCCGGTGCCGCCGATGCCGGGCATCCTGATCAGCGCCTCCTCGGGCCGGCTCGCCGGCTCCGGCGGCTCCACGGGCGGCCCCGGGGTCTCGTGGGCGGCGACCGTGCCCGGCTCGACCAGCAGGAACGATGGGCAGTCGCCCTTGAGGCAGCTCATGTCGGAGTTGCAGGAGGGCTGGTGGATGCGGGTCTTGCGGCCGTACTCGGTCTCGACCGGCTGCACGGACAGGCACGTGGAGACGTCACCGCAGTCGCCGCAGCCCTCGCAGACCCGCTCGTTCACCACGACCTTCTGGACCGGGGTGGGCAGCTTGCCGCGCTTGCGCAGCCGCCGCTCCTCGGTCGCGCAGCGGTCGTCGTGGATCAGCACGGTCACGCCGTCGAGCGCGGCCAGCTCCCGCTCGACCTCGGGCAGGTCGTCGCGGTGCCGTACGGACGCGCCGCCGGCCAGCCGCACCCCCCGGTACGTCTCCGGCTCCGGCGTGGTCACCACGATCCGGCGCACGCCCTCCAGGGCCAGCTCCCGCGTCAGCGCCGGCACGTCGAGCCTGCCCTCCGCGCGCTGCCCGCCGGTCATGGCCACGGCGTCGTTGTAGAGCAGCTTGTACGTCATCGACACCCCGGCCGCCACCGCCGCCCTGATCGCCAGGGAGCCGGAGTGGTGGAAGGTGCCGTCGCCGAGGTTCTGCACGAAATGCCGGTCTTCGGTGAACGGGGCCAGCCCGATCCACTGCGCCCCCTCACCGCCCATCTGGGTGAGCCCGACCTGGGTGCCCCGCCCGTGCCCGTCCAGCGCGATCATGGCGTGGCAGCCGATGCCGACCCCGACCAGCGTGTCGTCGGCGGTGCGGGTGGAGATGTTGTGCGGGCAGCCCGAGCAGAAGTACGGCGTGCGCGCCGCCACCAGCGGCAGCAGCCCGCGCGCGGGACGCGACACCCGCACGGCCCGCCGGGGGAGGCGGTCCTCGCCCACGCAGGCGGTGATGGCCTTGGCCACGTCCTCGGCGGTGAGCGTGCCGCGCGCGGTCAGGAGTTCCCGGCCCACGACGGCCGGTGCGCGCTCGCCGCCGTACAGGGCCTGCTTGAGGTGCCCCTCCAGGAACGGCACCTTGTCCTCGACCACCAGCACCCGCCCCAGGTCGGCGGTCATGGCGGCCAGCTCGTCGTAGGCCAGCGGGAACGGCATCGCCACCCTGATCAGCCGCAGCCCGAGGTCGTCCCTGGCCGCCTCGTCCAGGCCCAGGTCCGCCAGCGCGCGCAGGACCACCGCGTACGTGGTGCCGGAGGCCAGGATGCCCAGCGTGGTGTTGCCCGCCCCGTGCGTCACCCGGTTCAGGCCGTGCTCACGGGAGTAGGCGCGGGCCAGGTCGAGGCGGCGGGTGTGCAGGTCGTGCTCGGCGTCCAGGGCGGCGGCCCCGAGCAGGAGAGGGGTCGAGGGGTTGGGGTCGCCGCCGGGCACCGGGATGCCGGTGAGGAGCGGGCCGAGGTCCACGGTGGCGGAGGCGTCGGCGATGTCGGCGACGATCTTCAGGCCGGTCCAGAGGCCGGTGGCGCGCGACATGGCGACCGCGTGCAGCCCGAACTCGATGATCTCCGCGACCGAGCCGGGCGCGAGCAGCGGCATCGACAGGCTCTGGCACATCGGCTCGCACGAGCTGGGCAGGGTGGAGGACTTGCAGCCGGGATCGTCGCCGATCCAGGCCACCGCGCCGCCGAGCGCCGCCGTACCGGCCGTGTTGGCGTGCCGGATGGCGTCGGCGGCCCGGTCGAGGCCGGGGTTCTTGCCGTACCAGAAGCCCGTCACGCCGTCGTGGCGCCTGCCGGGGACCTGGCCGAGGAGCTGGGTGCCGGCCACCGAGGTGGCGGCGAGCTCCTCGTTCAGGCCGGGGCGGAACACCACGCCCGCGTCCTGCAGGAACCGGGCGGCCCGGCCCATCTCCAGGTCGAGGCCGCCCAGCGGCGATCCCTGGTAGCCGGAGACGAACACCCTGGTGTCCAGGCCGCGCGCGCGGTCCAGGCGGCGCTGCTCCAGCGTCAGGCGGACCAGGGCCTGGATGCCGGAAATGAGCACGCGGCCGTCGTGAGCCGTGTACTTGTCGTCGAGCGACACGGGTGTGGGAGTCTCGCTCACGTTCACGCGAACCTCCTGGCTTCGTACGTTGTGATTCCCAGCACAGCAACGCGGGCGGGATATGCGCAAGTATTAGCGGAGAAAGTACTCCCAAGACGCAAACAATGTGAGGACATGAGCTTCACGGCTGATGTTCTTTGCGCCGGAGAGAGAGGTTCTCCCATGCCTGACGTGGACGACATCGATCAGCAGGTGCTCCGGTTGCTGCGGGAGGACGGACGCAGAACGTTCTCGGAGATGGCCGAGCTGATCGGGCTGTCGGTCGCGGCCGTGAAGCGGCGGGTGGACCGGCTCAGGCAGATCGGGGTGATCACCGGGTTCACCGTGCAGATCGACTACGCCAAGCTGGGGTGGGGCATCGAGGCGTTCACCGAGCTGCGCTATCCGGGCACGACGCCGGTCAGCGAGATCGTCCGCACGGCCACCGACGTGGCCGAGGTGCAGGCCGTGTACACGATCGCGGGAGACCCGGACGCGCTGATCCACGTACGGGTGCGGGATCTGGGGCACCTGCAGCAGGTCATCGACCGGCTGCGCAGGGCGGGGGACGTGACGGGCACGAAGACGCTGCTGGTGCTCGGGTCGTGGAGCAGGGAGGCGCTGGAGCCGCGTACCGGCTGAGCGGCCTTGATCAGCGCGGGCTCCCGGCCCCGCCGGGGGCGCCGCGCTTCCCGGCCCGGTCGAGGGCCGAACCACCGGTGCCCGCGAGGGCTTCGGCCGAGGTGTCGCGGCGGGAGACGGAGCGGACGAGCAGGCCGACGGAGAGCAGCACCGCCGCGCCCAGGCCGAAGATCCAGTAGGACACGCCGGTCACGGGCAGGGGGGAGCGGTGGTGCTCGGGCGCGGGCACCGCGCCGTCGCGGGTGGCGGGGCCGGGCGCGGGGCGGGGCCGCTCGGACTGAGCCGCCCGCCGGCGGTTCGCGCCGGGCTCGCGGTCGTGCCGCCCGCCCCGGCGCCGCACGTCGGGGACGGTCGCGAGGATCTGGGCGCGGCCCATCAGGGGGCTCATCGTCATGTCCACGACGGAGGTGGGCTCCGGGGTGGCGCCCTGGCCGGGGGCGACGGTGGTGGAGGCGCAGGAGCGGTTGTTCGCGGTGTCCTGTTCGCGGGCGGTGGTGTGGACGGTGGCGCAGCTCTCGATCGTGCCGGCGGCGTGCGGGGTGAGGGTGACGGTGAACGTCTTGCTCTCGTGCGGTTCCAGGGTGCCGAGCGGGCAGGCGAGGGCGGGTCCGCCGCCGGGGCACTCGGGCGGCCGGCCGGTGATCGTGGTCCCGTCGCCGGCGACCGGGTCGCGTACGGTGACGTCGGTCGCCCGCGACGGGCCGTGGTTCGTGACGGTGATCGTGTACGTGCTGCCGCCGTTCGCGTGCGCCCTGGCCGGGGCGCTCTTCTGGAGCTCCACGTCCGCCATGGTGCGGGCCTGGCCGATGATCTGGGCCGTGTCGGCCGTCGTCGCGCCGGCGGCGGCCTCGGCGCGGGCGCGCAGGTGCGTGCCGTCGGGCACGGCCGGGTCGGTCACGACGGGGATGTCGTACGTGACGCTCTCGCCCGGGAGGATCGTCAGGCGCGGGCCGCCGCAGGTGACGATCTGGTCGACGATGGCGCAGCCGGCGGGGAGGAGGCCGGGGACGGTGTTCGTGTCGAGGGCGTCGGAGACGGTGACGTGGTCGGCGGCCTGGTCGCCGGTGTTCGTGACGGTCAGCGTGTGTATGGACTCCGCACCGGCGATCGCTGGATTCGGGCTGAGAGCGGTGGCGAGCCGCAGAGCGGGACTCCGCAGGTCGGAAGCCCCGAAAGCCCGGCCGCCCGGGGCGGGGAGGGCGGCAGCCGCGAGGGGTGCCCCGGCGAGCGCCGCTTTGGCGGGCGTCCCGGTCGGGGCCGGTTCGGCGGGTTGGGATGCGCCGGCCAGGGCCGGGGCGGCCAAGCCGCCCAATGCCGCGAGTGCGATGATCGCCGCGATCCCGGGCCTGCCCATGTGGTTCCCCCCGCGTCGACGTGCTGTGCCGGGACGATCCTCGCCGCCCTGGACCGGCCCGCACCGGCGACCAGGCGGAAACCATAAGCTCCTGTGGCGGAGCCTTTGCCCGGCCGGGCCCGCTGGAAGACGTGCCCGCATCCGATGGCGGCCGCCCGCCCGCGACCGCCATCGGTTGGATCAGGAGCTCGGACAGGTGTGCCGGTACTCCTGGATCGAGGAGCCGCTCGGCGGCGGGCAGAGGAACTGCTCGTAGCGGGTGTCGTCGTCCACGAACCGCTTGGGCCAGGCGGCCATCGACTTGCCCATCGTGGTGTTGGTGGTCTGCGGGAAGAAGTGGCTGGCGTTGTTCAGCTCCAGGTACGCCTTCTCCGATGACGACGGGATGGACTGGTAGAACGGCTCCGAATGGCTGGACACCGGCGCGACGCTGTCGCTCACCACCGATGATCATCGTCGGGACGCGGATGCCGGACCACGACTTCGTCGTGTGCCAGGGGCACGGCGGCCTGCAGTGACGGCCGGTCGTCCGCGGCCTCCAGGCTGCCGCCGCCCATCGAGTGGCCTGCCACCGCCGGCCGGTTGCCGTCGACGCGGCCGCGGATCGTGGCCGAGCTGTCCTCGACCAGGTAGTCGAGCGCTGCCAGGAGCTGGCGGCCGCGGCTGGCGGGCTGGTCGTAGCGTGAGTTGGTCTCGATGCCGATCACGACGAACCCGTGCGCCGTACCAGTTCGACGCGGGAGCGGATGCCGAGCCTGCTGAAGATGTTCCTGAGGTGGTGCTCGACGGTGCGCCTGCTCAGGAAGAGCTGCTCGGCCACCTCCTTGTTGGTGGCGCCCTCGGCCACCATGTGGGCGATCTGCAGTTGCTGGGCCGTGAGCTGCTGAGTGGTCGCGGTGGTGGCGGGGCGTACCGGGTCGCCGGAGGCGCGCAGCTCGGTCCTGGCCTGCTCGGCCCGCAGCAACGCCCCGCCCGCGCCCGCCCGCGCGCCGTCGAGCAGCCGCGAAAGCGCGCGCTCCGCCTCGGCGCGGCCGCGTAGCGTGCGGTGCTGGCCCGTGGACACGCCTCCAGTGTTACGCGCGGATGTCGCCGCTGAAAGAGGACGTTCGGGTGATACCAGTGATTTAACCGATATATCCAGACGTTCCCGGGTCAACGGGTCCGTACCGGCTCCCGCCTCCTCGACAGGCGCCCGGCGACGGCCGGAAGCAGCCCCTGCGGCAGGAAGAGCACGACCCCGATGAGCACGAGCGCATAGACCGCGTACGACAGCACGCTCGGCGCGTACGACGGCATCCCCGGCAGCGCGGCCAGGCTGTTCAACCCCTGCACCAGCAGCGTGATCGCGGTGGCCCCGACGACCGCCCCCCAGATCGTGCCCAGCCCCCCGACCACGGCCATGACGATGTACTGGATCGAGATCAGCACCGGGAACGACCCCGGCGCCACGTATCCGGTGTAGAAGCAGTAGATGCCCCCGGCGAGCCCGGCGAAGGCGGCCGACAGCGCGAACACGACCAGCTTGTACCGCCCGACCGGGATCCCCGACGAGGCGGCGGCGGTCTCGCTGGTGGCCAGCGCGCGCAGCGCCCGCCCCGGCCGGGAGGCGATGACGTTGTGCGTCACCAGCATCACCAGCGCCACCCCGCCCCAGGTCAGATACGCGTACGCGCTCGCCGACCCGGCCTCGAAAGACCCCACGGAGAACTGCGGGATGGCCTGCAGCCCGATGTCCCCGCCGGTGAACTCCAGTTGCCCGGCCAGCGAGAGCAGGATGAGCTGCATGGCCAGGGTCGCGAAGGCCAGGTGGTGCCCCCGCAGCCGCAGCAGTGGCACCCCGACCACCAGCGCCGACCCGGCCGCCACCACGGGCGCGGCGACCAGCCCGGCCACCGGCGGCACGCCGCCCAGGGCGAGCAGCGCGGCGGTGTAGGCGCCGATGGCGTAGAAGGCGCCCTGCCCCAGGGAGACCTGCCCGGCGTACCCCATGAGCAGCGACACCCCGACCGTGACCATGGCGGCCAGGCCGAGCAGGATGTACACGGCCAGCGCGCTGTCGTCCAGCACCGCCGGCAGCGCCAGCGTCACGGCGGCGACCAGCAGCCCGGCGACGAGCCTGATCATGTGGACTCCTGCGTGATGGCCGAGCGCCGTCCGGCCTGCACGATCATGACGACGATCATGAGGCCCAGCGCGATCTCGAGCTGATGGGAGCCGTAGCCGTACCCCGCGGCCATGGTCTCGGCCACGCCCAGCAGCAGCGCACCGGCGAGGGTGATCACCGGCCGGGTGAGTGCGCCGAAGACGGCCGCGGCGAAGCCGTTCACGATGAGGGTGACGTCGGTGTCGAAGGAGATCGGCCGCAGTGGCGTCACCAGCACCCCGGCCAGGCCGCCGAGCAGCCCGCCCAGCGCGAAGGCCAGCAGCCCCATCAGCCGGATGTCGATGCCGACCACGCGGGCGGCGTAGGGGTTGGACGCGCACGCGGTGAGCGCCTTGCCCAGGTAGGTGCGCCCGAAGAACAGCGCCAGCAGCACGAACGTCGCCGCCGTCACGCCGATCACCAGCAGGTGCTGGGTCTGGATCCGCGCCCCCGCGACGATCACCGAGCCCGCCAGCCCGGGCGCCGAGCGCGGCTGGTCACCCCAGAGCATGATCTCGACGGCGTACGCGAGCACGCCCACGCCCAGCGTGATGATCAGCGCGGAGAGCGCCGTGGTGCCGCGCCGGCCGATGGCGGCCAGCCCGGTCAGCAGGCCCGCCAGCGCCGCGACCAGGGCGGCGGCCACTTCGCTCAGCCCGTGCGGCAACCCCATCCCGAGCAGCGAGGACGTGCACAGCCCCGCGACCACGGCGAACGTCCCCTGCGCGAAGTTCACCACGCCCGTGACCCGGTGGATCACCACCAGCCCGCTGGCGATGAGCGCGATGGCGCACCCCACCGCCAGCCCGTTGAGCAGGTACGTCAGGAACGCGCTCATGTGATCGCCCCGCCCAGGTACGCGCTGGCCACCCGCGGGTCGCCGGCCAGGTCGGCGCAGTCGCCCTCGGTCACCACCCGCCCGGACTCCAGCACGTAGGCCCGCCGGCACAGGTCGAACGCCAGCCGCGCGTTCTGCTCGATCAGCAGCACGGTCAGCCCCTGCGTGCGGTTGAGCTCGGCCAGGTGGGCGGCCAGGTCGGCGGTCACGTTCGGGGCCAGCCCGAGGGACAGCTCGTCCACCACGAGCGCCTCGGGCCGCGACATCATGGCCCGGCCGAAGGCCACCATCTGCTGCTCACCGCCGGACAGCACGCCCGCCCGCCGCCCGGCCAGCTCGGCCAGCCGGGGCAGCAGGTCGTAGACGGGAGAGGGGTCGCGCTGCCCGGAGCGCCAGCCGCCGAGGGCGAGGTTGTCGGCGACCGTCAGGTCGGGGAAGAGCTGGCGGCCCTCCGGGATCAGCGCCAGCCGGCCGCCGATCGACACCGTGCCGGAGGCGGGCGGGATCAGGCCCGCGAGGGTGTTGGCCAGCGTCGACTTGCCGGCGCCGTTCGGGCCGAGCAGGGCGACCAGCTCGCCGCGCCCCACCGTGAGGGTGACGTGGTCGAGCGCGGTCGCGGTGCCGTACGAGACCACCAGGTCCCTGACGTCGATCATGTGGCCTGTCCCAGGTAGGCGGCGAGCACCAGCGGGTCGGCCCGCACCTCGGCCGGCGGGCCGTCGGCGATGACCTGTCCCAGGTCGAGCACCACGACGCGGTCGGCGAGCCGGGTCACGAAGGCCACGTCGTGCTCGATGAGCAGGATCGTCAGCCCGCCCGCGCGCAGCTCCTCGACCAGCGCCGCGAGCCGCTCGCGCTCCTGGCCGCGCAGCCCGGAGGCGGGCTCGTCGAGCAGCAGCAGCCGGGGCCGCGCGCACAGGGCGCGGGCGAGCTGGAGCGCCCGCTGCTGGCCGATGGGCAGCCGGTCCGCGGGCCGGTCCGCCCACTCGGCGAGCCCCACGCGTTCGAGCGCCACGTCCGCCTCGGCGGCGATCTCGCGCTCGTCGTGCCGGTGCCGCGGCAGCCGCAGGGCCGCCGAGACGAACCCCGCCCGGGTGCGGCCGTGCAGCCCGACCATGACGTTCTCCCTGACCGTCATGCCGCGGAAGACCCTGGCCGCCTGGAACACGATGGACATGCCCAGCCGGGCCCGCCGATGCGGCGCGAGCCGGTCCACCCGGTGCCCGAGGAAGGAGATCTGGCCCTGGTCGGCCGCCAGGTGCCCGGTGATCAGGTTGAACAGCGTGGACTTGCCGGCCCCGTTCGGGCCGATGATGCCGCACACCTCGCCCTCCGCGACGGCGAGCGAGACGTCGCGCACGGCGTAGACGCCCCCGAAGGAGCGGGAGACCCCGGAGACCGTCAGCACGTGCTACCCGACCGCGGCGACGGTCTTGTTGAGCTGCTCCTGGGCCCAGTCGGTGGGCACGAACCGGCCGTTCCGCACGGTGTTGACCGAGATGTATTCGGGGGAGAGCCCGGAATGGTCGGTGGCGGAGTAGCGGAAGCGCCCGTTCGGGGTGACCAGGTCCATGGTCTCCAGAGCCTGCTGGATCTTGGCCTTGTCGGTGCTGCCGGACTTCCTGATCGCCTCGAACAGCAGCAGGCTCGCACTGTATCCGTCCTGGGCGAACTGCGGCGGCGGGTAGCCGTGCTTCTGCTCGTACGGCCCGGCCATCTGGTCGATGACCTGCTTCTGCTTGCCCGCGGGCAGATGCTCGCCGATGACGCCGATGGCGCTCTGTACGGTCATGCCCTCGGCGTCGGCGCCCATCGGCTCCAGCCACAGCTTGCTGGCCTGCGAGGCGGTCAGGAACAGCGGCGTCTTGAGCCCGGAGGCCACGTACTGCTTGGCGGCCGTGACGCCGGGCGCGCCCGAGCCCCAGAACACCAGGGCCTCGGCGTCGGAGTCGCGCACGTGCTGGAAGACCGGGCTGAAGTCGGAGGTCGTGGTCTCGTACCGCTCGTCAACGGCGATCGTCACCCCGTATTTCGGCGCGAGCTTCACCATGTACTCGTGGCCCGAGACCGAATAGGCGCTCTTGGAGTCCCATGCCACCGCGATCGTCCTGATGCCCTGGGCCTGGATGTACTGCAGGTAGCGCTCGGCGTACATGCTGGACAGGGCCGGGGTGACGAAGATGTAGGACTTGATCGGCTCGACCTGTTCCTGGGCCGGGGCCAGCGACAGGTAGGGCATCTTGTCGCGCTGGGCGAGCGGCTCGACCGCCAGCGCGGAGTTGGAGAACACCGGGCCGATCAGCGCGTCGATCTCGCCCTTGATCTGGTTGTAGGCCACGATGCCCTGGTCGGGGGCGGTCTTGTCGTCGCGCGTGACCAGCTCCACCTTCCGGCCGAGCAGCCCGCCCTGGGCGTTGACCTGCTCGACGGCGAGCTCGACCGCCTTCTTGTCCTCGCTGCCGAGCGGGGTGTAGTTGCCGGTCAGGGAGACGATGAGGCCCACCTTGATCGCCGCCTGGGCGCCGCCACCGGCGTCGCCACCGCACGCGGTCACAGCGAGTAAGAGTAGGGCCAGGGACGGGAGCAGCCTGCGCATCAAGACCTCCAGACCCGCGATTTGGCCCTGACAGTAGGCAGGTACATTACGGCTGTCAATAGAGTGCCGAATATCCGGAAGGGATGGGCGATGCGGCCTCAATCAGTGATTCTGACCTTTCTCGGCGATCACGTATACGGCCGCGGCGTCTGCGTGTCCTCGCGCAGCTTCATCGAGGCTTTCGCCAAGGTCGGCATCTCGGAGGAGGCCACGCGCTCGACGCTGACCCGGATGGTCCGCCGCGGCCTGCTGCGTCGTCAGCGTTCGGGCCGCCGCATGTATTTCGGTCTCACCCCGGCCAGTACCGAGGTGCTCACGGACGGTGAGCGGCGTATCTGGCGCAGCGGCGTGGTCAACGACGCGGCCGGAGACCGGTGGACGCTGGTCGGCTTCTCGCTGCCGGAGGCGTGGCAGCGGCAGCGGCACGAGTTGCGCTCCCGGCTGATCTGGGCCGGGTTCGGCCCGCTGCAGAACGGGCTGTGGATCGCTCCAGGCGAGGTGGACGCGGCCGGGGTGATCAAGGACCTGGGCGTGAACGTCAAGGTGTTCGCCGCCGAGCCCCGGCCGCCCACCGACATGCAGGCCCTGGTCGGGGACGCCTACGACCTGACGGGGCTGGGCGATCGCTACCGGGCGTTCCTGCGGCGCTGGGACCGGGCCGATCCCGCGCCGGACGCGCCCGACGACCTGGCCCGCTCGCTGATGCTGCTGACCGGCTGGCTGCAGATCATCAGGGCCGATCCGCGGCTCCCGCTGCGTTACCTGCCGCACGACTGGCCGGCCGAGAAGGCGCAGCGGGTGTGCCACACGTTGCACGAGCGGTTCAGGCCGGAGGCCACGGCGCTCACGGAGCGGCTCATGGACACGGTTCCCGACGAAAGCTGGGCAGAACGGTGACAGCCATCGCATAGTGGCCTAACTTGATGGCTTGAGCGTCAAGGAGTGCCGATGCGGAATCAGGGGATCGGATCGTGGCCGGCACGCAGGGCACGCATGACGCCGGAACGGGTGGCGCTGACCTACCGCGGGCGCCGGCACACCTATCGTGACCTGCGGGACCGGTCGTACCGGCTGGCCTCGGCGCTGGGCGTGCGGCGCGGCGACCGGGTCGCCTTCCTCGGGGTCAACCAGCCCGCGCTGGTGGAGACGTTCTTCGCGGCGGGGCTGCTGGGGGCGGTGTTCGTCCCGCTCAACGCCCGGCTGGCCCGGCCCGAGCTGCGCTTCATCCTGCAGGACGCCCAGCCGGCGGTCCTCGTGCTGGGCGAGGAGCAGGACGGCGACGGGCTGCCGGGCCGGCACGTCCGAGCCGGCGACTACGAGGACCTGCTGGCCGCCGGCTCGCCCGAGCCGATCGACGAGCCCGTGAGCCAGGCTGACGTGTGCCTGATCATGTACACCTCGGGCACCACCGGCCGGCCCAAGGGCGCCATGCTCACCCACGCCAACCTGACCTGGAACACCGTCAACCTGCTGGTGGACGTGCCGCTCGCGCACGATGAGGTGACGCTGATCAGCGCGCCGCTGTTCCACATCGCGGCGCTGGCCCAGACGCTGGTGCCGACCGTGCTCAAGGGCGGCACGGCCATCCTGGAGCCGGCCTTCGACGTGGACCGGACGTTCGACCTGATCGAGTCGGAGCGGGTGACGGTGATGTTCGGGGTGCCGTCGATGTTCAACTTCCTGACGCGGTCGCCGCGCTGGGCCGGAGCCGACCTGTCGAGCCTGCGGCACCTGCTGTGCGGAGGCGCGCCGGTGCCCGAGCCGCTGATCCGGGTCTACCAGGACCGGGGGCTGACGTTCCTGCAGGGGTACGGCATGACCGAGACCGCGCCCGGCGCGCTCTTCCTCGGCGCCGAGCACTCGATCGCCAAGGCGGGCTCGGCCGGGGTTCCGTGCTTCTTCTCCGACGTCCGGCTGGTGGCGCCGGACGGCTCGGCGGCGGCACCCGGCACGCCGGGCGAGGTCTACGTGCAGGGCCCCAACGTGACGCCCGGCTACTGGCGGCGGCCCGAGGAGACCGCCAAGGCGCTGTCCGCCGACGGCTGGTTCCGCTCGGGGGACGTCGGTGTGGCCGACGAGGACGGTTACGTCCGCATCTCCGACCGGCTCACCGACGTGATCATCTCCGGCGGGGAGAACGTCTACCCCGCCGAGGTGGAGAGCGCCCTGTACGAGCACGCCGCGGTCGCCGAGTGCGCGGTGATCGGCGTACCGGACGAGCGGTGGGGCGAGGTCGGCAAGGCCCTGGTGGTGACGCGCCCCGGCGCCGCCGTCGGCGCCGAAGACCTGCTGAAACACCTGGACGGCCGGCTGGCCCGATTCAAGATCCCGAAATATGTTGAATTCGTGGCCGAGTTGCCCAAGAACGCGGCGGGCAAGCTCCTCAAAGCCCCGCTCAGGAAGCTCTACGGAGGGCAGTCTTGATCGACCCCGACGCGATCGTCGCGATCGACGTCCACACCCACGCCGAGATCGCCGAGAACGGCGCGGAGTCGCTGGGCGGCGCGCTCAAGGCCGCCGCCGACCGCTACTTCAAGGCGGGCCGGGACCGCCCGACCGTGCCGCGACTGGCCGCCTACTATCGGGAGCGGAACATGGCGGCCGTGGTCTTCACCGTGGACGCCGAGACCGCGACCGGCCATCCGCCGGTGCCCAACGAGGAGGTCGCCCGGGCCTGCGCCGACAACGCCGACGTGCTGATCCCGTTCGCGGGCGTGGACCCGTGGAAGGGCCGCGTCGCCGTCCGGCAGGCGCGCCGCCTGGTCGAGGAGCACGGCGTGCGCGGCTTCAAGCTGCACCCGAACCTGCAGGCGTTCTTCCCCAACGACCGCATGGCCTACGAGCTGTACGAGACGATCACGGAGCTCCAGGTGCCCGTGCTGTTCCACACCGGGCAGACCGGCATCGGCGCCGGCGTTGCGGGCGGCGGCGGGGTGCGGCTGAAATACTCCAACCCGCTGCACGTGGACGACGTGGCGGCCGACTTCCCCGACCTGACGATCATCCTGGCGCACCCGTCGTTCCCCTGGCAGGACGAGGCCCTCGCGGTCGCCACGCACAAGCCGCGCGTCCACATCGACCTGTCCGGCTGGTCGCCGAAATACTTCCCGCCGCAGCTCGTCCAGTACGCCAACACGCTGCTGCAGGACAAGGTGCTCTTCGGGTCCGACTATCCGCTGATCACCCCGGACCGCTGGCTGGCCGACTTCGCGAACCTCCCCATCAAGGACGAGGTCCGCCCCAAGATCCTCAAACACAATGCCGCACGACTGCTCAACCTCCACTGAAGAGGAGACGATTCGCCATGCGAACCTCACCCCCATTCCGCGCCGACCACGTCGGCAGCCTGCTGCGACCGGCCGCGTTGCTCCGCGCCCGCGACGACCTGACCGGTGAGGCGCTGCGGGAGGCGGAGGACGAGGCCGTCAGGGAGGTCGTACGCAGGCAGGAGGAGGCCGGCCTGCAGAGCGCGACGGACGGCGAGTTCCGCCGGGCCTCCTGGCACATGGACTTCATCTACCGCCTCGGCGGCATCGGGGCGGCCACCGACGAGAAGATCACGGTGCGCTTCCACAACGAGAGCGGGGACATCCAGTGGTCTCCCGCCGCGCTGAAGGTACACGACCGGATCAGGCTGCCCGAGCCGATCTTCGCCGACGACTTCGCGTTTCTGCGTGACACCGTGACCACGGCGGTGCCGAAGCTGACCATCCCCTCGCCCAGCATGGTCCACTACCGGGGCGGCCCGGCGGCCATCGACCCGAAGGTCTATCCGGACGTGGAGGAGTTCTGGCGGGACCTGAGCGCGGCCTACGCCGAGCAGGTGCGCAAGATCGGCGCGCTGGGCTGCACATACCTGCAGTTCGACGACACCAGCCTGGCCTACCTCAACGACCCCTCGCAGCGGGCCGAGCTCGCCGGGCGCGGGGACGACGCGGACCACATGCACCTGCGCTACATCAAGCAGATCAACGCGGCGCTGGCGGCCAAGCCGGCCGGGATGACGATCACGACGCACATGTGCCGCGGCAACTTCCGCTCCTCCTGGGCCGCCTCCGGCAGCTACGACTTCGTCGCCGAGGCGCTGTTCGGGGAGCTGAAGGTGGACGGCTTCTTCCTCGAGTACGACGACGAGCGCTCCGGCGGGTTCGAGCCGCTGCGCTACGTCCCGCCGGGCAAGATGGTGGTGCTCGGGCTGGTCACCACCAAGCGTGGCGAGCTGGAGTCGAAGGACACGCTGAAGCGCCGCATCGACGAGGCGGCCAAGTTCGTCGACCTCGACCAGCTCTGCCTGTCGCCGCAGTGCGGCTTCTCCTCCACGGTGGAGGGCAACGAGCTGACGGCCGACCAGCAGTTCGCCAAGCTCGCCCTGATCGTCGAGACCGCCCAGGAGGTGTGGGGCTAGGGCGGTTCATCCGGGGCATCGCCCACACCGGCGGCAAGGGCCGGCCGGGCGCGGACAAGAGCCAGGCCGGCACCCTGCCTGGGCTCTTGCGGCTCCGGTCAGCGCATGACGATCGTGGTGAGCGCCCGCGGCTGGAGCGTCACCGTACGGCCGCTCACGCGGGACGGGGTGAGTGAGTTGGCCTCGTCGGTGAGGTAGGCGGTGGCCCGGCCGTGCACGCCCCGCCAGGTGACCGGCGCGGTGCCGGTGTTGAGCACCTCGACGACCCGCGAGCCGTCCGGGTTGCGGAACGCCGAGACCTTCAGCGCCGGATCGGCCGCCGCCGCGTCCAGCCGTACCGCGCCGGGCCTGATGAACCTGCTGTAGGCCGCCAGCGCCCACAACCGCTTGGACACGCTGTACGTCCTGGCCACGTCGTCGAGCTGCAGCAACGCCCTGGTCGCGCCGCGCGAACCGCCCAGCCAGTAGATGTAGGCGCTGACGTTGCCGAGTGTGAGCGCGTCGTGCACGGCCTGCGCGATCGTGAAGCCGTCGTAGCCGCTGCCGTCGTCCCAGTTCACGTTCCAGGTCGTGCCGTTGGGGTTCCACTCCGACATCCAGGTCCGCCGGGCGGTCGGCAGCGGGCCGTCCACGGGGCTGGCGTAGGTGTGGCCGGTGTGCGTCTTCACCCAGCGGCGGGCCTCGCGGTCGGCCTCGATGGCCGCCGTGTACGCCTTCGACTCCGTCCAGCCGAACGAGTCGCAGCAGGCCACCTTGACCCCCTCGGCGATCGGGCCGAGCACCTTGGCGAAGTCGCGGGCCTGCTCGGGGGTGAAGCGCATGGAGGCGTACGTGGCGGTCCAGTCGGGCTCGTTCGTGAAGCCCAGATCGGTGATCTTGATGCCTTCCCTGGCGTAGAACTTCGTGTAGGCCACCAGGTATTTCGCGTAGGCGCGTTGCCACTCGGGTTTCAGCGTGCCGCCGTTCTTGTCGTCGCCGTTGTCCTTCATGTAGCCGGGCGCGCTCCAGGCGTCGGCGAAGAAACGCTTCACCCCGTACGCCTTGGCCTCCTTGGCCACCCACACCTGGCTGTTGTCGTCGCCGTCCCAGACGTACCGGGGCGGCGCGTCCGGGCCGCCCGGGTCCTCCGGCTGGATCGACACCATGTGGTCGTACGGGCTGCCGGCCGGGGATGAGCCGATGCCCAGGCGCAGGATGCTGAGCCCGGCTCCCTTGTCGCGGTCGAACCACAGGTCGAGGACTTCGCGCTGCTGCGCCTCCGGCAGGGCCTTGAGCAGCTCGTTGCGCCGGAATGCCTGGGAGATGCCGAAGCCGTCGATCTCCTGGTAGCTGACGTGCTCGCGGACGGTGACGGCCGGTTGGTCGGCCACCGGGAGGCCGAGCAGGGTGATCGCGACAAGTCCTCGTAACATGACGCCTCCGAAAGTTTCGGACATATGGCGATATGTTTCGCCTGTGGCCGGAACCGTAAGCGCCCGCACGGCCCGTCGTCAACCGATCGGGGCCGTACCGTCGAGATCGCGTCAACTTTTGGGTGGGGGCCTTATGGAAGCCGTCAAGAAGGGAAAAACCGCCCATTTCTGGGGGGCTGCTTTCCCTTCGGCCACCTGTCCTGATGGTCGGAGGGAATTCCTGAGCTGAGGAGTGGGGATGGCTGACGTCGTCTTCGTCGCCCTGACGATCGCGATCTTCGTGGTCTTCGGGCTGGTGGTGAGGGCGGTGGAGCGCCTGTGAGCGCGGTCAACGCCGCCGGCCTGGGGGTGGCCGTCGCCCTGGTGATCTTCATGGTCGTGGCGCTGCTGTCCCCGGAGCGGTTCTGATGAGCGCCACCGCCGCGGGGATGCTCTTCATCGCGTCCCTGGTCCTCGCCATGGTGCTGGTGCACAGGCCGCTGGGCGACTACATGTACCGCGTCTACACCTCCGCCCGGCACACCGTCGTCGAGCGGGTCGTCTACCGCCTGCTGGGTGTGCGGCCCGACGCCGAGCAGAGCTGGGGTGTCTACGCCCGTGGCCTGCTGGCGTTCTCGGTGGTCTCGATCCTGGTCGTGTACGGCATCCAGCGGCTGCAGGACAAGCTGCCGCTGAGTCTGGGCCGGCCCCCGGTGACCGATCACATCGCGTGGAACACCGCGATCAGTTTCGTCACCAACACCAACTGGCAGGCGTACTCCGGTGAGTCCACCATGGGCCACCTGACCCAGATGATGGCGCTGGCGGTGCAGAACTTCGTGTCCGCGGCCGTGGGTATGGCGGTGGCCATCGCGCTGGTGCGCGGGTTCGCCCGCCGCAAGTCCGGCACCCTGGGCAACTTCTGGGTGGACCTGGTCCGCGGCTCGGTGCGCATCCTGCTGCCGATCGCGTTCGTCGGCGCGCTGGTCCTGGTGGCCGGCGGAGTGATCCAGAACCTGTCCGGGGTGCACGAGGTCGCCACGCTGACCGGCGGCACCCAGTCGATCACCGGCGGGCCGGTGGCCTCCCAGGAGGCGATCAAGGAGCTGGGGACCAACGGCGGCGGTTTCTACAACGCCAACTCCGCCCACCCCTTCGAGAACGCCACCAGTTGGACCAACTGGTTCGAGATCTTCCTGATCCTGATGATCCCGTTCGCGCTGCCGCGCACCTTCGGCCGGATGGTCGGCCAGGTGCGTCAGGGGTACGCGATCGTCGCGGTGATGGGCATCCTCGCGCTGGCCAGCGTGCTGCTCACCAACGCCTTCGAGCTGGGCGGCGACGCCACCGTCTCGCAGGCGGCGGGCGCGGCGATGGAGGGCAAGGAGGTGCGCTTCGGCCTGTCCAACTCGGCCACCTTCGCCGCGGTCACCACCCTGACCAGCACCGGCGCGGTGAATTCCGCGCATGACTCGTACACGCCGTTCGGCGGCATGATGACGATGTTCAACATGATGCTGGGGGAGGTGGCGCCGGGCGGGGTGGGCGCGGGCCTGTACGGCATCCTCATCCTCGCCGTGATCACGGTGTTCGTCGCCGGGCTGATGGTCGGCCGGACACCGGAGTACCTGGGTAAGAAGATCGGCCCCCGGGAGATCAAACTCGCCTCGCTGTACTTCCTGGTCACCCCGGCGCTGGTGCTCACGGGCACGGCGTTCGCGATGGGCTCGCCGGAGCAGCGGGCGAGCATGCTCAACGGCGGCCCGCACGGCCTGTCCGAGGTGCTGTACGCCTTCACCAGCGCCTCCAACAACAACGGCTCGGCGTTCGCGGGCCTGACGGTCAACACCCCCTGGTACGACGTGGCGCTCGGGCTGTGCATGGTCTTCGGCCGGTTCCTGCCGATCATCCTGGTGCTGGCGCTGGCCGGTTCACTGGCGGCGCAGTCGCCCGTCCCCGAGGGCGCGGGCACGCTGCCGACGCACCGGCCGCAGTTCGTCGGCATGGTCGTCGGCGTGACGATCATCCTGGTCTCGCTGACCTTCCTCCCGGCGCTCGCGCTCGGTCCCATCGCGGAAGGACTGTCCTGACATGTCATCTCCGACGACGGGACGGGTGGGCGGAGGTCTGCTCGACCCCCGGCAACTGGTCAGGTCGCTCCCGGACGCGCTGACGAAGCTGAACCCGGCCACGCTGTGGCGCAACCCGGTGATGCTGATCGTGGAGGTCGGCGCGGTGTTCACCACCGTGCTGGCGATCATCGAGCCGTCGTTCTTCGCCTGGGCCATCGTGGTGTGGCTGTGGCTGACCGTGATCTTCGCCAACCTGGCCGAGGCGGTCGCCGAAGGGCGCGGCAAGGCGCAGGCCGCCACGCTGCGTGCGGCCAAGCGCGACACGACCGCCCGCCGCCTCAAGAGCCGCGCGTCCACCTCCGACTGGGACGTCGTCCCGGCCCCCGAGCTGCGGCCGGGCGAGCTCGTGATCGTCGAGGCGGGGGAGGTCATCCCGGGCGACGGCGACGTGATCGACGGCATCGCCAGCGTGGACGAGTCGGCCATCACCGGCGAGTCCGCCCCGGTGATCCGGGAGTCCGGCGGGGACCGGTCGGCGGTCACCGGTGGCACGAAGGTGCTGTCCGACCGGATCATCGTCCAGATCACCCAGAAGCCCGGCGAGAGCTTCATCGACCGGATGATCGCCCTGGTCGAGGGCGCGAGCCGGCAGAAGACCCCCAACGAGATCGCCCTGAACATCCTGCTGGCCGCCCTGACGATCATCTTCCTGGTCGCCACGGTCACCATGCAGCCGCTGGCCATCTACTCCAAGCTCATCAATCCGGGCGTGCCGGACTCCCCGGCCCTGAACGCGGACGGGGTCACCGGGGTCGTCCTGGTGTCGCTGCTGGTGTGCCTGATCCCGACCACCATCGGCGCGCTGCTGTCGGCCATCGGCATCGCCGGCATGGACCGCCTCGTGCAGCGCAACGTCCTGGCGATGTCGGGCCGGGCGGTGGAGGCCGCCGGTGACGTGTCCACGCTGCTGCTGGACAAGACCGGCACCATCACCCTGGGCAACCGGCAGGCGTCGGCGTTCGTGCCGGTGCCCGGGGTCAGTGAGGGGGAGCTGGCCGAGGCCGCGCAGCTGTCCAGCCTGGCCGACGCGACGCCCGAGGGCCGCTCGATCGTGGTGTTCGCCAAGGAGGCGTACGGGCTGCGCGAGCGGCAGGCGGGCGAGCTGGCGCGTGCCGAGTGGGTGCCGTTCACCGCGCAGACCCGCATGTCCGGAGTGGATCTCGACGGACGCGAAGTACGCAAGGGGGCGGCGACGGCGGTGATGAAATGGGTACGCGATCACGGTGGGCATCCCACCGACGAGGTCGGTCACATCGTGGACGGCATCTCCTCCTCCGGCGGCACCCCCCTCGTGGTGGCCGAGCGGGGCCGGGTGCTCGGCGTGATCCATCTCAAGGACGTGGTCAAGGCGGGCATGCGGGAGCGGTTCGACGAGATGCGCCGGATGGGCATCCGCACTGTCATGATCACCGGCGACAACCCGCTGACCGCCCAGGCCATCGCCAACGAGGCCGGGGTGGACGACTTCCTGGCCGAGGCCACCCCCGAGGACAAGCTGGCGCTGATCAGGAAGGAGCAGGAGGGCGGCCGGCTGGTCGCGATGACCGGCGACGGCACCAACGACGCCCCCGCGCTCGCCCAGTCCGACGTCGGCGTGGCGATGAACACCGGCACCTCGGCCGCCAAGGAGGCCGGGAACATGGTCGACCTGGACTCCAACCCGACCAAGCTCATCGAGATCGTCGAGATCGGCAAGCAACTCCTCATCACGAGAGGCGCGCTGACGACGTTCTCGATCGCCAACGACATCGCCAAGTATTTCGCGATCATCCCCGCGATGTTCGCGGCGGTCTATCCGGGCCTGGACGCGCTGAACATCATGCGCCTGTCGAGTCCGCAGTCGGCGGTCCTGTCCGCGGTGATCTTCAACGCGATCGTCATCGTGGCCCTGATCCCGCTGGCGCTGCGCGGCGTGCGCTACCGGCCCTCCAGCGCCGCCAAGCTGCTCTCCCGCAACCTCTACCTGTACGGCCTGGGCGGCATCGTCGCGCCGTTCATCGGCATCAAGCTCATCGACCTGCTGGTCCAGTTCCTTCCGGAGATGGGGTGAATGGACGGGATGCCCGGCTGGATCCGCCAGCACGTCGCCGCCGTCCGGGCGATCGTCGTGCTGACCGTGCTGCTCGGACTGGTCTACCCGCTGGTCGTCACCGGCGTCGCCCAGGTGCTGTTCCACGGCCGGGCCAACGGCTCGATGCTCGACGGCGGGCGTGGCGGCGCGCTGATCGGCCAGCGTTTCACCGGTGCCGACGGGAAACCGGTCAGAAAGTACTTCCAGTCCCGCCCGTCGGCCGGCGGCTACGATCCCCTCTCCACCGGTGGCAGCAACCTGGGTCCGGAGAGCGTGCTGGACACCCTGCCGCTGCCGGGTGCCAGAGGCAAGCGGTCGCTGCTCACCCAGGTCTGCGCCCGTTCCGAGGCGGTCGGCGAGTTGGAGGGCGTGAGCGGCGCCCGGCCGTACTGCACCTCCGACGGGGTGGGCGCGGTGCTGAAGGTCTTCCCCGACCGTGCCGTCAGCGTCAACCAGCCCTGCCCGACCGCCCCGTTCGTCGCCTCCTACCAGGGATTGCGGGTGGTGTGCGCGCGGCCGGGCGAGGACTACGCGGCCGGGCGCACGGTGCCGGTCCGGGGCGGGGCGGGAGTCCCGGCCGTACCCGCCGACGCGGTCACGGCCAGCGGCTCCGGGCTGGACCCGCACATCTCGGTCGCCTACGCCGATCTGCAGGCGCCCCGGGTGGCGCGGGAACGCGGGTTGTCGCCGGCTCGGGTGCGGGCGCTGATCGACGAGCACACCACCGGCCGGGCGCTGGGCTTCATGGGCGCGCCAGCGGTCAACGTGCTCGAACTCAACCTGGCGCTCGACCGCCCATGACTCGCCCCAGCGTCAGCGCGCTGATTCGGCCCGGGACTTGATCCAGCATCTGCCTGCGCATCGCCACGAAGTCGCTCAGGTCCATCGAGGCGAGGCAGGCGGTGCCGCGCAGGCCGGCCCGGGCGCGGATGCGCAACAATTCGCGGGTAAATCTGTTTTATGCGGATATGGCGGAAATGCCGCCCGTGCGAGGGTCAGATCTGGCTGGGCTTCCAGGCGGGAAGATCGTACGTTTCCGCGATGGGACGCCACGCCTCGGCGAACCGGCGCTTGGCCGTCTGCGCGGTCTCGGACCTGTCCAGGCCGCGCCGGTAGTCGCGGTCCTCGGTGATCTCTCCCGCGCAGTCCTCACTGACGTGCTGCCGTGCCCAGGTGAGGAACGCGGCGTCGGCGTCGTAGGAGGCGGACAGGGCGTCCACCAGGGCGTCCTTGAGCTCCGCGCCACCCGCCAGAGCGGTCACCGAGAGATCCTTGGCGGCGGCGAGCTGGTCGCGGCGGCTGGCGGTGATCTCCTGGATGGTGTCCACCCCGTCCGGCTCGCACCTGCTGGTGCTCGCGATGGCGAGGGAGAGGCTGGAACGGGCGGAGCTGCTGCTGGACAGCAGCTTGTTCATGTCCTGGGCCTGCCGGGCGGCGGCCGGCCCGGCCCGGTCCGGGGCCTCGTCGGTCTCCGGAGGGGTCTCGTTCGTTTCCGGGGCGGGGGATGCCGGGTCGGTGGTCGTACCAGGAGATTCCGCGTCGGTGGTCGGGTCGGGAGACGTCTCGTCCGTGACCGCGCCCGATGCGCCGTCGCCCTGCTGCGGGCCGGTGGTGGCGAGCACTGGTGCCTGGCCCTGCCGCGACTGGGCGGCCTCGTTCGCCGGGGCCGGGCGGACGGCGACGAACCACCAGGTGAGGGCGAGGGCGAAGGTGGCGGCGGCCAGACTGAAGAGCACCGATGGACGCCGCCAGGCCGGGGGGCGCGCCCGCAGCGTGGAGGGCTCCGGGTCCCAGCCGTCACCCGTCGCCGGTGAGGGTCCGGTGGGCGGGGGCGGCGCGGCCACGAAGGGCTCGAAGGTGGATGGCGCTCCGGCGCCGTAGGGCCTGGCGCGGGGCGGCGTTTCCCTGGGGTGAGGTGCCGCGGGAGGCGGCCACACCTGGGCGTATGGACGGCCCGTGGGGGAGTGCGGTCCTGCGGAGTGGGGCCCGTCGGCTGGCCGGGGGTTCGGGGGAGGAGCTGTGGGCGGGTGGGGGACGGGGGCCCGGCAGCGAGGACACTGGGGGAGGTTGCCGACGTGGGATCCGCAGCGCTCGCAGAGGCGGTTGGAGCCCGATCCGTGCACCAATGCACCCTCCCGGAAAAATCCAAGGATATTGGGACAAATCATCTATTTATGGACTCTCGGACAGCTCTTCGTTCTCCCTGCTGTGAACGAGACTATTTGCTGACAACCTACCTCTGACGTAATACTCGCCCATCGGTTCGGTTCGCACGTGAAAACGGTAGGAAAGAGTCAGGGCCCGCACCGCGGCACGGACCTGAGCCCGGCTCGGGATTCGCCGGACGGCCGGGACGGAGCCGCCCCGGCCGGAGGTGGCTGCTCGGGTTCGCGGACGGAGCCCCCCGGCCGGATCGGCGGCCGGGGCGGCGTGGTCAGCGGCCGAAGCAGATGGTGCTGCCCGCCTTGACCTGGTCCGGCTTGTACGTCACCCGGTCGATGAACGTGCCTCCGCGGTCCACCAGGATGATGGTGTCGCCCCGGTTGCCGAGCTGCACCTTCGCGTCCAGCGGCACCCGCAGGGTGGCCCCGCCTTCGATCGTGCCGGTCAGCGCCTTGCGGCCGCCGGCGGCGTCCGAGAGGGCCCAGCCCGTGAGGTCGATGCCGGTGGAGGTGACGTTCAGGAGGGTGACGGTTTCGTTGCCGCCGTCCGCACCCGACGGGTCCGGCAGGGCGGCGACGATCAGCAGGTCCCCGGCGGCGGCGAGCGGCGGCTGGGTGGGCGTGCCCGGCGAGGCCGGGTCGGGGCTGATGATGAACTCCTCCGGCCAGGTCGTGAGCTGGAGTTGCCGCCCGGCCCCCTTGACCACGTCGTGCAGGTTGCCCCGTTCGAGCCTGTCGATCAGGAACAGCTCGTCGTCCCGGTTGACCGCGTCGGCCCGCAGCCAGGCGTCGAAGCCGTCGAAGTCGGTGAACCCGGCCGCCAGGTACGGCACGATGCGCCGGAACAGTTTCGGCCAGATCACCAGTTGCTCGGCCGCGTCCAGGTCGGCGATCTCGGCCGGGCCGTCCGGGTCGGCGGTCGCGCGCGGCCAGATGCCGGTGGGCAGCGCCTTGGCCCTGGCCGCCTGCGACACCCCCGCCAGGTGCGTGCGCAACTCGGCGGGCAGCGTCGCGTAGAACGCCGGATAGACCAGCCCGGCCGCCATCAGCGTGGCGTTCACAGACGCGTCCACCAGTGGCGGGTCCAGGAACACCGTGGCCCCGTCGGGCCCCGTGTGGTCCCCGGCGTAGACGAACGCGATCAGCCGCCCGTTCGCGTCGATCCCGTTGGTGAGCACGTGGCCGCGGACGGAGTCCTGGTCGGCGGAGCGCACCTTGTTGGGGAGGTCGTCCCAGAAGCGTACGTTCGTGAAGCCGAGCAGCCGCAGCAGCTCGTCCCGCGCCGCGTTGGCTCCGGCCGGCTCCTGGTGGGTCTCCTCGAAGTGGGTCTCCAGCGCGTCCACGGCCTCCAGCCGTACGGAGATGCCGCGGTGGTTGATGTTCGGCGGCCGGCCGGAGCGCCGGGGCAGCCCCTCGACCAGGGCCGGAGAGTCGGGCAGGAACTTGACGGTGTCACCGTCGGGCTCGGGCCCCTGCCGGGGGAGATCCGGGTAGCGAATCACAAAAGTGCCGCGTAACAGCGTGTAACTCATTGAATTGCCCCCCATCTACGCGAAACAGCGTGAACTCAAGCCAGCGGAGCGTAACTCGCGTCGGGGGCATCGTCCATGTGTCGCGGCACATCACCGATAGACGGCGACGGCGGCCTCTCCGACCAGTGTGTCCACGACCGTGGTCACCTCTCCGATCGCGGGCGAGCCGTCCGCGGCGATCTGGCGCAGGCGGCCCACCAACCGGCTCGCCGGCTGGTCGAGATAGAGCTCCTTCTCCACCCGCAGCACCGCCACCAGCCCGCACAGCGCGGCGCACCGCGCGTCCGGCGGCTTCCATCCCTCGACCGCCGAGCGCACGCACGCCGAGGCCCGGACGACGGAGGCGATGTCGGCCGGGCGATAACGCGTGTACGGCAGCATGCCCAGGCGCCGCCCGCTCACCCGTACCAGCACGCCGGAGGTGACCAGGGCGTCGCGGACGCGCTCGTACATCCCGGCTGAGGCCCGCTTGATCAGGGTCCTGACGTCGACCGGGGCGCGCGCGAGGAGACCGGTCAGGCCGTCGGCGATCGTGTCGCCGGTACGGACGTGGCCACGGGCGGCGGCCCGGCCCTTCACGACGACCGCCTGGCCGCCGAGCGTCGCGTCCAGCAGCACGGCCCCGGTCAGTCCCAGCTCCATCGACGACTGGTGGATCAGCGGTTTGCCGGACTGGTCGTGGGCGATGAGGTACAGGTCGTGGTGGAGCGGCAGGGTCATGGGGGGTCCTTTGCTCGCTACACGCGTCGGGAGGGCATGCTCGGCCGGCGGCCCGTGGCGTACAGGCCGGTCAGCACCAGCGCGCCGAGGCCCAGCCAGATGAGGCCGGCCACCTGCGCCAGGAGGTTGGCGTTGATCACGACGAAGACCAGGACGCCCATCCCGATCAGCGGCGCGATCAGATGCGACCACATGTCGTCGGAGCCGAGCCGGAGCGAGTAGTGCACGATGACCGACGCGTGCAGCATCACGAACGCCACCATGGCCCCCATGTTGACCAGGCTCGTGAGCAGGTCCACGCCGTCGGCGCGGGTGGACGTCCAGAGCCCGGCCCCCACCGACAGCAGCGAGACCAGCACGATGGCGTTGGCCGGGACCGAGTGCCGGACCGACACCTTGGCCAGGAACGACGGCAACTGGCGGTCGCGCGCCATGGCGTAGAGCAGGCGAGACACGGCCACCTGGGCGACCAGGGTGTTGGCCAGTCCCCACGAGAGCGCGGTGGCGGTCGTGGTGACGTGCCTGAGCCACTCGCCGCCCGCGACGGCCGCGACGTCGTAGAACGCGGTGCCGCTGTCCTCGGCCAGCAGCCCGGCGGGGTCCGGCACGAGCAGGGCGGCCACCCAGACCTGCGCCACGAACAGCACCCCGGCCAGCACCAGCGCCACCCGCATGGCCCGGCCCACCTGGGCCGAGCCGCCGGTGGACTCCTCGACGAGCATGCTGATCCCGTCGAAGCCGAGGAACGACAGCACCGCCACGGAGACCGCGGCGAAGACGACCGGCCAGGAGAACGTCTCAGGATCGAACAGCGGAGTGAGGCTGAAGCCGCGTCCCTGGCCCTGCAGCAGCGCCCACCCGCCGACCCCGAGGAACGCCGCGAGCACGATCAGCTCGCCGGTGATCAACGCTCGGGTCAGCTTGACGGTCACCCTGATGCCACGCAGGTTGATCACCATGTTGATCAGTACGAACGCGACCAGCCAGGCCCAGACGGGCACCTGCGGCAGGCTGGAGTGCATGGCGAGGGACGCGACGAGGTACAGCAGGCTCGGGGCGAGAACGTAGTCCAGCAGGATCATCCATCCGGTCAGGAAGCCGACCGGCGGGGCGATGCCGCGCCCGGCGTAGTTGTAGACCGAACCCGACAGGGGGAACGCCTTGATCATCTGCGCGTAGGACGCGGCGGTGAAGAGCAGCACGACCATACCGACGAGGTAGGCCAGGACCGGCATGCCGCCGGAGCGGGAGTAGACGAGGCCGAAGATCGCGAAGGGCGCGATCGGCACCATGAGGACCAGACCGTAGGACACGAGGTCGGTGAGACCGACCCCGCGGCGTAACTCCTGCCGGTATCCGAACTGCTCGATGTTCTCTCGCGTGCGCACGACAGATCTCTCCAAGTCGCCATGCAGGTGCCGGGGGTTCGATGGGCGATCCTGCCGCAGCGCGCCCCCGCGTCGCAAGACCGGCCACACCCCTACCCGCACCTCCGACCGCCAAGGCGCCGCCCGGTCCCGCCCGGTCCCGCCGGGATGTCGCCCGGCGGGTCGCTGGGTCCCCGCCGATGGACCGCCCGATGGCGTGCCGCGAGGTGTCGCCCGGGTTCGCCGGGGCCTCGTCAGGTGGTGCCGGGGTCAGGGGAGGCGGGTTTGGAGGCCGTCGAGCACCCGCTGGAGGCCGTATTCGAAGGAGTCCTCGTTGGAGCGGGCCGGGTCGTCGCCCCGCTGCGCCGCGTACCGGGCGCGCAGCCTCGGATAGTCCTGGACGGCCCGCTCGGCGGCGGGCCACAGGCGTTCGGTCCACTCCCGCTGGCTGCCGCCGCTGCGGGCGATCATGGACAGCCAGGCGGCCTCGCTGGTCGAGACGCCGAGCACGTAGGCGACGAGCGTGCTCATCGCCTGGTCGGCCTCCGCGGGCGGGAACCCGGCCGCCTCGAAGAGACCGAGCAGGTGCTCGGAATGGCGCAGCGCGTTGGGCCCGAGGAAGGCCAGGCCCACCTCGGCGAGCTTGGCGGCGATCCAGGGATGGCGCAGGATGGTCGCGCGCAGGCCGCGGGCGACGTCGCCGGCCGACTCCCGCCAGCCGGCGGCGGCCGGGCCGGGCGGCGGCAACTCGCCGTAGATCGCGTCCACGGCCAGCTCGAACAGCTCGTCCTTGCTGGCCACGTGCCGGTAGAGCGAGGTGGCCCCGGCGTTGAGCCGGCTGCCCAGGCGGCGCATGCTCAGGGCCTCGGTGCCCTCCTCGTCGAGCAGCCGAACGGCCTCGGCCACGATGTGCTCCCGGCTCAGCGCCGGTTGCTCCCGCTCCCGGCGCGGTCGCGCCCACACCGAGGGGATCGGCTGCTCGTCTGCTGACATGCGGATCACCCTAGCGCACGGCGTACGCACCTGCGCACGCCGCACCTGGAATGCGCCGGGCACGTGCGGGTAGATGAAATCGGCTGGCTCAGGCCAGACGACCCCGAGTGTTTCTCCCGCCGCGGTGGCCGCCTCACTGCCTGGTGTGGGGGCGGCCCCCGGCCGCGGGCATGGTGGCCGCCGAGTTCCCCGGAACCCGTGCGGTCCCCGTGCCCCGCGTGCCCCCCGGAACCGAGCCTGCGCGGCGCGGCGTGCGGGGCGCGGCGGTGGATCCCCGGACCATCAGCGAGGCGGGGAGCAGGACGGAGCGGGCCGGGCGGTCCGGCTCGTCGATGCAGGCCAGGAGCATGCGCGCCGCCTCCGCCCCCAGCTCGTGGTGCGGCACCGCGACCGTCGTCAGCGGCGGGCGGAGCTTGTCCAGGAAGGGCATGTCGTTGAAACCGATGACGCTGACGTCGTCCGGGCAGGACAGGCCACGCTCGGCGAACACGTCGTAGCAGCCCAGCGCGATGAGGTCGTTCCCGGCCACGACCGCCGTGAAGTCGGTGGTCCGCGCCAGGAGCGCGCGCA
The DNA here is from genome assembly GCF_039871825.1 of Nonomuraea sp. B12E4. Taxonomy (NCBI): domain Bacteria; kingdom Bacillati; phylum Actinomycetota; class Actinomycetes; order Streptosporangiales; family Streptosporangiaceae; genus Nonomuraea; species Nonomuraea sp. B12E4. The sequence goes on from NZ_JBDPME010000002.1 coordinate 239,980, forward strand.
TGGCGGCGGCGCCGTCGGCCTCGCTCCAGTGGCCGCACTCCACCGTCAGGTCGCCGGGCAGGCCGAGATCGCGTACGGCGTGCCGGAAGGCCTGCGAGCGCACCCGGCCGGTGGAGGTGGACAGCGGCCCCGAAAGGTGGGCGATCCGGGTGTGGCCGAGGCCGGCCAGGTGGCGTACGGCCGCCGCCACGCCCGTGGCGTCATCGCCCGTGACCGCGGGGACGGACAGGTTCTCCACCTGGCGGTTGATCAGGACCATGGTGACGCCCTGCTCGTGGAGCCGCCGGAGCAGGGGGTGCTCCAGCTGGGCGGTGGCGATGATGAGGCCCTCGACCTGGCGGGAGCGCAGCGACTCGATCTTGGCGCGCTCGCGGTCCTCGTCGTTGTCGGTGTTGACGATCCACACGTTGTAGCCGTCCGACTCCAGCACGCTCTCCACGCCGCGCACGATCGGCGGGAACAGCGGGTTGGTGAGGTCGGGGATGACCAGGCCCACGGTGCTGGAGCGGGAGGTCTTCAGGCTGCGCGCGGCCGAGTTGGGCTGGTAGCCGAGGGCCTGCGCGGCCCGCATGACACGGCGCGCGGTCTCGGCGCTGATCTGCTGGCGGGTCTTGGGGTTCAGGGCGCGCGAGGCCGTGGCGGTGTGCACCCCGGCGGCCTCGGCGACGTCGCGCAGCGTCGGGGCCGGCAGCCGGTTGGGGTGGGTCATGGGCCGCGCTCTCCTCCTGGGTCGTCATCGGCCGCGCTCGCCTCCCGATCGAGGAGGCTGCTCGCCTCACGTGTCGAGGAGGCCGCGCGTGAGCAGGTCTCCGTCGGGGGCCGTACCGTAGCGCCGCCGCAGGTCTATGACCGTGGCGAGCGAGGGCGCGTCGGCGTGGCCGTCGGTGACGAGGCCCGCGTCGGGATCCGTCAACCGGTCAAGGTAGCGTGCCGCGGCGGCGCGCGGGAGGTTCAGCGCCGTCATGGCCTCCTCGACGACGACGTCGTCCGCCTCGCGCCGCAGGATCGCGCGGGCGGTCTCGCGCAGGTCGCCGGCCAGGGCCCGGACGGCCGGGTCGGCGCCCACCGAGCACACCACCGTCCCCAGGTACGGGCGCGGCACGCCGGCCAGCCGCACCGCCCCCGCGTCCTCCGCGCGCAGGTCGGACCCCGCGTTCAGCATGGTCGCCGCGCAGCGGCCGGTGAGCAGCGCGTCCAGGCGGCGTGGGGTGGAGCCGAGCGTGGCCAGCCCGTAGTCGCCGGGCCGCAGGCCGAGCCCGTCGAGCACGCCGTAGAGCGCGAACGCGAACCCCGAGTCGGGCACGTCCACGCCGACCAGCTCGCCCTTCAGGTCCGCCGCCGAGGTCACGCCGGGACGGGCGTACAGGGCCAGGCCGAGGCCGCGGTCCACGGCGGAGACGATCCGCACGTCGGCGGTCCTGCCGAGCGGGTTGTCCGGTACGAACCGGTAGGCGAGCACGTTGTCCGGGCTGGTCAGCGCGGCGTCGATGGCGCCGTCCAGCAGCGAGCGGAACTGGGCCGGCGACGACGGCACCGGCTCCTCGGCGACTTCGCACCCGAGCAGGCCGAGCCGGCGGCCGGTCCGCAGGACCACGGACGGGCTGAACGCCCCCACCACCAGACGTCGCGTCATCGCGGCCTCCCGCCTGCATTCGTTTGCGTCAGCCAAGATTGGCTCTTGACAGTAACTGCATTGAAACGGATGCTCCAAGCCAGCGCAATCGTTTGCGGGGAACGAGCGGCACGCGGCAGAGAGGCTCGTCGAAGGAGGGCTCATGACCGCACAACCCCCCAGACCACCCGCCCGACGTGTCCCAACCCTGACCATGACCCTGGCCCTGGTGGCCGCGCTGGCACTGGCGGCCTGCGGGCAGCGCCCGTCGGAGACCGCGGCGGGCCAGACCGCCAGGCCCATCGTCATCGGCGTCTCCCTCCCGCTGACCGGTGACTTCGCCCAGCCGGGCAGCGAGGCCAAGCGCGGTTACGAGATCTGGCGCGACATGGTGAACGCCAAGGGGGGTGTCCTGGGCCGGCAGGTCGAGCTCAAGATCGTCGATGACGCGAGCAGCCAGGACACCGTGGTAGCCGACTACACCAAGCTGATCACGCAGGACAGGGTGGACCTGCTGCTCGGCACGTTCTCCTCACTCCTGAACTACCCCGCCTCCGCCGTGGCCGAGAAGAACCGCATGGTGTTCGTGGAGCCGGCCGGCGGCGCGCCCGACATGTTCACCCGCGGCTTCAAATACCTGTTCTTCGCCCAGCCCGCCACCGCGCCGCGCCAGGCCGACGTGTTCGTGAACTGGGTCAAGTCCCTGCCGGCGGCCGAGCGGCCCAAGACGGCCGCGTACCCCAGCCAGGACGACCCCTTCGCGCACCCGGTGATCAAGTCGATGCAGGAGCAGCTCGAAGCCCTGGGCGTCGAAACCGTCTACAGCGAGCTCTACCCGGCCGACACCACGAACTTCCAGAGCGTGGCCGGCACCCTGGCCGGCAGGAAGCCCGACCTGGTCGCCCAGGGCGCGGTCTTCGAGGACGGCGTCGGGCTGGTACGCGCGCTCAAACAGCTCGGCTTCTCGCCCAGGATGCTCTTCCAGACCTCCGCGCCCAGCAACGCCGGCCAGTACAGCGAGGGCGTGGGCGTGGCCAACACCGAAGGCGTCTTCTACACGGTGAGCTGGAACGAGAAGGCGACCACGCCGCTCAACGCCGAGTTCGTGGCCGCGTACCGGAAGGCGTACGACGCCTCGCCCGCCGAGGACGCGGCGGACGCGTTCGCCGCCGCGCAGGTGCTGCAGGCCGCCGTCGAGGCGGTCGGCGCGATCGACCAGGACAAGCTCAGGGACTGGCTGCACGCCAACACCGTGCAGACCCTGCTCGGCCCGCTGAGCTGGGCGGCCAACGGCGAGCCGAAGGGCAGCTTCCTGCTGGCCCAGTGGCAGTCCGGCAAGGTCGAGGTGGTCGGCCCACCCGAGCTGGCGACGACCAGGACCGTGGTGAACCCCAAACCCGGCTGGAAGTGAGCGATGGCCCACCTCATCCAGGCGGTCGCGCTGGGCCTGCTGATCGGCGGGGTCTACGCCCTCATGGCCGCCGGGCTGACGCTGATCTTCGGCGTGATGCGGATCATCAACGTGGCGCAGGGCGCCTTCCTGGTGCTGGTGGCGATGGTGACCTGGTGGCTCTGGAACCGGACCGGGATCGACCCGATCGTGGCGTCGCTGGTGACCACGCCGATGATGTTCGGCTTCGGGTGGCTGACGTTCCGGCTGCTGATCGTGCGCCTCCGCGGGTCGTCGCCGTCGATGTCGGTGCTGCTGACGTTCGGGTTGGCGCTGGTCATCGAGGGGGTGCTGAACCTCACCGCGGGCAACAAGTTCAAGTCGGCCACCCCGCCGTACTTCGAGGAGTCCTTCCGGGTGGCCTCGATCTCGCTGCCGAAGGCGCAGGTGTTCGGGTTCCTGGCGGCGGCGGGGGTGCTGGGCGTCCTGTACCACGTGCTCAACCGGACGTGGACCGGGCGGGCGATCAGGGCGGCCACGCAGAACCCGGCCGGGGCGGCGCTGGTGGGGGTGAGCGCGGCGGGCACGGCGGCGCTGGCGTTCGCGATCGGCAGCGCCACGGCCGGGGTGGGCGGGTCCATCCTGTCGGTGCTGTATCCGTTCTTCCCCGCTTCGCACTACGAGTGGATCTCGCGGCTGCTCGGCATCGTCGTGCTCGGCGGGCTCGGCAGCCTGCCGGGCGCGGTGGCGGGCGCGGTCATCCTCGGGCTGGCCGAGACGCTGACCGCGACGTACGGCTCGCTGGGCTGGTCCACGCTGGTGTTCTACCTGGTGATCATGGCGGTGCTGCTGGTCAGGCCGCAGGGCCTGTTCGGGGCCCGGCTCAGGGAGGACGTCGCATGAAGCGCGCCCATCTGGTGGCGGCGGCCTGCCTGGTCGTGCTGCTGCTCTATCCTGTGGTCAACCCCTGGCAGCCCTACCCGCAGGGGGTGCTGCTGCTCGGGTTCCTGCTCGCCGTCCAGGCGACGAGCTGGAACATCATCTCCGGGTACGCCGGCTACATCTCCCTCGGGCACGGCATGTTCCTGGGGCTGGGGTCGTACACCGTGGGGATCCTGGCCGTGGAGCGGGGCGTCAACCCGCTGTGGGTGGCGCCGCTGGGCGGGGTGACCGCGACGGTGATCGCGCTGCTGCTCGGCACGGTCGTGCTCAGGACCCGCGGCCACGCGTTCGTCATCATCACGATCGCGATGCTGCTGGCCGCCCAGATCATCGCGGTGAACCTCCGGGGCCTCACACACGGCTCGGACGGGATCACGCTGGAGCTGCCGTTCTGGCACCGCGACTTCCAGAACATCCCCTTCTACTACGCCTTTCTGCTGCTGCTGGTGCTGACGGTGCTGTTCAGCGCGTGGATCAGGCGCACCAAGTTCGGCACCGGGCTGGTCGCGATCAGGGAGGACGAGGGCAAGGCGGCCTCCATCGGGGTGAACACCACCCGGTTCAAGGTCACGGCGTACGCGGCCAGCGCCTTCTTCATCGGGATGGCCGGCGGCGTCTACGCCTACTACCTGACCTTCATCAACCCCGTCGGCTCCTTCGCGATCCTCGGCAGCGTCACGATCGTGCTAGCGGCGCTGGCCGGCGGGCGCGGCACGCTCTACGGCCCCGTGCTCGGGGCCTTCATCGTCAACCTGGTCAGCGAGGCGGCCACGGTGTACGCCGGCGGCGTGCAGTCGCGGGTGCTGCTGTTCGGCGGCGCGCTCGTGCTCGTCGTGCTGTTCCTGCCCAAGGGCATCCTGCCGACCGCCGAGGCGTGGTGGCGCCGGCGGCATCCGGCGCCGGTGGAGTACATCGAGCAGCCCGCGGTGCGCGCCGTACGCGAGCGGGTGCCGCCCCCGGAGCCGGGCGAGGCGCTGCAGCCGGAGTCCGGCGAGGCGCTGCTGTCGATCCGCGGCGTGACCAAGCGCTTCGGCGGGCTCACCGCGGTCGACGGCGTCTCGCTGGACGTGCGCCGGGGCACGATCACGGCGCTGATCGGGCCCAACGGCTCCGGCAAGACCACGCTGTTCAACCTGGTCACCGGCGGGCTGCCGGCCGACTCCGGGGAGATCTGGCTCGACGGGCGGCGCATCGACGGGCTGCGGCCGTGGCGCCGCTGCCACCTCGGACTCGGCCGGTCGTACCAGGTGACCCGGCTGTTCAAGGAGATGACCGTGCGCGAGAACGTGGTCGCGCCGCTGGCCGACTCCCGCTGGCGCACCATGTGGTCCGACGCCGTACGTGGCCACGAGGCCGAACGCGCCCGCGAACTGCTCGACCTCGTCGGCCTCGGGCGCTTCGCCGAGCAGCGGGCGGGCGCGCTGTCGTACGGGCAGCAGAAGCTGGTCGAGCTGGCCCAGGTCCTCATGCTCGGACCCGAGCTGATCCTGCTCGACGAGCCCGCGGGCGGCGTGAACCCGAGCATGCTCGACCGCATCACCGAGGTGATCCGCGAGCTGAACGCGAACGGCGTCACCTTCCTCGTCGTCGAGCACAACATCCCGCTCGTGCTGGACCTGTGCGACCCGGTCGCCGTGCTCGCCGGCGGCCGGGTCATCGCCGAGGGCCCGCCGCGCGGCGTGCGCCGGGACCCGGCGGTGCTGGAGGCCTACCTCGGCCACGACTGGACTCCGGCGGTGAGATAGATGCTGCAGCTCAAGGCGGTCGTCGCGGGGTACGGCGGGGGCAGCGTGCTCCAGGGCGTCGACCTGGAGTGCGCCGAGCGCACGATCACCTGCGTGGTCGGCCCCAACGGCGCCGGCAAGTCCACCGTGCTCCGCGTCATCAGCGGCCTGCTCGCCCCGACCGGAGGCGAGATCCGGATGGACGGCGCGCCCATCGGCGGCCGCCCACCGGACGAGATCCTGCGCCGGGGCATCGCCCAGGTGCCGCAGTCGCACGCGCTGTTCCCCGCCATGTCCGTGCAGGAGAACGTGCTCATGGGCGGCTACCTGATCCGCAAGGACCGCAGGCTCCTGCGTGAGCGCCTCGACCAGGTCAAGCAGCGGCTGCCCATCGTCGCCGACCGCGCCCGCGACCACGCCGGCAACCTCAGCGGCGGCCAGCGGCGGATGGTCGAGATCGCCCGCTGCCTCATGCTCGACCCGCGGCTGATCCTGCTCGACGAGCCGTCGCTCGGCCTGGACCCGCGCGGGCTGGCCGGGGTCGCCGAGGTCATCCACGAGCTCAACCGGGCGGGCACCACCGTGCTGCTGGTCGAGCAGAACGTACGGCTCGGGCTGGGGCTGGCCACGCACGGCGTGGTCATGGAGGGCGGCAGGGTACGCCTCACCGGCACGGCCGCGGCAGTCCGGGACAACCCCGAGATCGCGTCGCTCTACCTGGGCGGCAGCCCGACTAAGGCAGGTGATTCACCTTGGACGAGCCCGTCGCACACCGGGGGCCTCGGTTCACCACCAACGGCGTGACCGCCTTCGACTCCGGCGCCCCGGCACCGTCCGTACACCGCCGACTGGCCGGCCCAGCGGCTTGCGAAAGGCGAAGCCCCATGACGTGGACAAGACAGCGGGCCGGCTGGACCGGCAGGGTGGCCAGGACCGGGGACTTCGCCATCCTGCTGGCCCCGCGGGCAGCCGCCGCGGGATTGAAACCGGAACCGGAGGCCGTACCGGTGGACGACGGGCTGAGCGCATGAACGGGCTGAACAGCGGGCCGCTGCCCGCCCCCGGCCACATGGGCGTCGACTACGAGCAGCGCGTCGACTTCGCCCGGCTCAGGGACCACCGGCTCAGCCGGGCCCGCGCCGCGCTGGAGTCCAGCGAGTGCGGGGCGTTCCTGCTGTTCGACTTCTACAACATCAGGTACGTCACCCAAACCTGGATCGGCGGCGCCCTCGGCGACAAGATGACCAGGTACGCCCTGCTCACCCGGGGCGGCCCCGCGCGCCTGTGGGACTTCGGCTCGGCCGCCCGCCACCACCGCCTCTACAGCCCGTGGCTGGACCCGGCCGACTGCCACGCGGGCATGCTGGGCCTGCGCGGCGCCATCGCGCCCACGGCCGGGCTGATGGCCGACGCGGTCCGCCAGATCAAGGGGATGCTGGCGGACGCGGGCCTGGCCGACGCCCCGGTGGGCGTGGACATCGTCGAGCCGCCGTTCCTGTTCGAGATGCGGCGGCAGGGATTGAGGGTGGTGGACGCGCAGCAGCTCATGCTGGACGCCCGGCAGATCAAGTCGTCCGACGAGATCATGCTGCTCACGCAGGCCGCGGCCATGGTGGACGGCGTCTACCAGGACATCGTGGAGGCGCTCAAACCGGGCATCCGGGAGAACGAGATCGTGGCGCTGGCCAACAAGCGCCTCTACGAGATGGGCTCCGACCAGGTCGAGGCGATCAACGCGGTCAGCGGGGAGCGCTGCAACCCGCATCCGCACAACTTCTCCGACCGCCTGATCCGGCCCGGTGACCAGGCGTTCTTCGACATCATCCACTCCTTCAACGGCTACCGGACGTGCTACTACCGCACGTTCAGCGTGGGCAGCGCGACCGCCGCGCAGCGGGAGGCGTACGTCAAGGCCCGCGAGTGGATGGACGCGTCCATCTCCATGATCAAGCCCGGCGTGCGCACCGACCAGGTGGCGGCGGTGTGGCCGGAGGCCACCTCGTTCGGGTTCGAGAACGAGATGGCGGCCTTCGGGCTGCAGTTCGGGCACGGGCTGGGGCTCGGGCTGCACGAACGGCCGATCATCTCGCGGCTCAACAGCATGCGGGAGCCGATCGAGCTGCAGGCCGGGATGGTGTTCGCGCTGGAGACGTACTGTCCGGCGAGCGACGGGTTCTCCGCCGCCAGGATCGAGGAGGAGGTCGTGGTCACTCCGGACGGGTGCCGGGTGCTGACGCTGTTCCCGGCCCAGGACCTGGTGGTGGCCAACGCCTACTGAGGGTGCCGCGCCGCTCGGCCGTGCTCAGGCAACACACCGCTGGACGGGGCTTGTGGAGAGCCCGGTGCCGGGACGACTGGCACGCCGGGTTCGGAAGGCGAGCCGGAGAAACCGCTGGTGTAAACACCAACTGGGCGCTCTGGTCCGACCTCACCTGATCTTCAATGACTGCCGGGATCCCAAGTGACGGTCTCCAGATCGCCCAGGTCGTCCACGGCCACGCGGTCCTCGCGGGCCAGAGCCTGGATCATGGTCGCGGCCTCGTCGCGCGTGACGTACCGGCCTCGGGAACGATGATGCGCGGGCTGCCCTGAAGGGCTGGTAAGGAGTTTGGTACCTGGAGTATGGTCGCTTGTATGGCAAGCAAGAAGGTAACGGTGACGATTCCCGAGGAACTCCTTGACGAGATCCGCGCGGATGCGGCAGAGCGGGGGCTCTCGGCGTACGTCGCCGAGGCTTTGCGCTTCAAGCGTGACCGGGACCGGTTGCTGGAGCTGGTGAACTGGTTGGAGGAGGAATACGGTCCAGTCACCGACGACGAGCGCGCGGCAGCAATGGAGGAGGTGGACGAACTCGATGCCGAGCACGAGCGCCGTCGCGCCGGCGGAACACGCAACAACGCAGGAGAGGCTGCGTGAGCAAGCGAAGCGGTGAGCACAGGCAACCGCCGCTGCGAATCTTTGTGCTCGATTGCCAAGCCTTGTCCCTGGCCGTGCGGGGCGACCGGAAGATGATCGCTTGGCTCGACCTTGCGGCCCGAGGCCAGGCGGACGTAGTGACGTCTCCCATGACGGTGGTCGAGGCGCACGACGGCAGAATTACCGACCAACGCTGGGACTGGGTCCTCGCCCGCCTCAACGTCCCCAATATCGGGAAGGATGAGGCCCGCCAGGCTCGCCGGCTCCTGGCTGACGCCAAACTACATGGCCACAAGTACGCAATCGACGCGGTCCTCGCCGTCATCGCAGGGCGACAGAAGGGGCAGGTCACCGTCCTTACCTCCGACGTAGACGACTTGGAGAAGCTCGTCCCGGACACGATCGTCGTCAAGAAGGTGTGACCTCCTATGCCCGTGCGTGCTCGCCTTTAGGAGACTGGGCGCTTGCGCAAGGTGCCTATTCGATGGCCTTCATCACGGCATCTCGGGTCAGGGGGAGGTCGCGGACGCGGATGCCGATCGCACTCGCCAGCGCGTTGGCGATGGCCGCGGCCACCGGGCCCTGGGCCGCCTCGCCCGCCCCCACGGAGGGCGTGCCCGGGTGTTCGACGAGCTCGACCGCCACCTCGGGTGTCTCGCTGAAGCGCAGGATCGGATAGCTCTCCCAGTCGCCGCTGGTGATCCGGCGCCGGTCGAACCGCACCCGCTCCTTCAGCGTCCAGCTCGCCGCCTGGGTGGCGCCGCCCTCGATCTGGTTGCGCACTCCGTCGGGGTTGACGACCCGGCCGACGTCCACGGCGATGGTCAGGCGGCGCACCCGTACGTCGTGCTCGGCCTCCACCTCGGCCACGACCGCGCAGTAGGCGCCGTTGCCCTTGTACCGGGCGAACCCGAGCCCGAGGCCGGGCCGCCCCCATCCGGCCGCATCGGCGGCCCGCCGCAGCACCTCGCGCCCGCGCGGGTCACTCAGGCGGTCCAGCCGGTACGCCAGCGGGTCCCGCCCGGCGGCCAGGGCCAGCTCGTCCATGAACGACTCGATGGCGAAGACGTTCATGAACGCCCCCAGCGAGCGCAGCGCCGACGACCGGATGGGCGTCTCCAGCAGGCGGTGACCGGTGACCTCGACCCGGGGGAAGTCGTAGATCGGCACCGCGTTGCGGGCCATGCCCGACCCAGCCGCCGGAGCCGGGTCGGCGGCGGGGGGATGCTCCCAGGGCTGCTCCAGGTGGGCGGCGGCGAGCAGCCCGGGAACGCCTCCCGCGTAGCCGGGGCGGCTCGTGTGCCCCTGGCTCCAGATGTCGTACGTCCAGGCCGCCACCCCGCCCGCCGCCTCCACCTCCGCCGCCACGTCCACCGACATGGCCGACCCGAACGGCGCCCAGGTCAGCTCGTCGTGCCTGCTCCACCGGACCTGCACCGGGCGGCCGGGGACCGCGCGGGCCAGCAGGGCGGCGTCCAGGGCCACGTCGTCGGCGGCGTTGTGGCCGTAGCAGCCCGCGCCCTCGACGTGGCGCACCTCGATCCGGTCCGCCGCCAGGCCGAGGACCCGGGCGAGCGCGGCCCGCAGCGGGTAGACGCCCTGGGTGTGGCTCCAGACGTCCAGGCTGCCGTCGGCGTTCCAGCGGGCGGCGGCGCAGCTCGGCGCGATGGAGGCATGGGCGATGAACGGCCTGCTGTAGGTGGCCCGGTGGATGGTCCTCCCGGCGGCCCCGCGGGCGGTCTCGCGGGCGGTCTCGTGGGCGGCCGCGTGCCCGGTGGTGGGGTCAGTCCGGCCCTCGGTCTGTGGGGTGGGGGCGTCGGGGGCGGGGTGCACCCTGAGGGCCTCGTGCGGGCCCTTGCGCAGATAGCCGTGCAGGTCGTGCTCGTCGGGGAGGGTGTCGTGCTCCTCCCACGCGGCGGCCCGGCGCAGCCGGGCGAGCGCCTGGTCGGCCTCCGGTTCGGTCTTGGCCAGCACCCCCAGGAACGAGCCGTCGCGCACCACGTGCAGGCCCTCGTGCGGGGCCAGGTCGGTGAGCCGGGCGGCGGGGGAGGGCGGGCGCAGGATCCGGCCGTAGAGCTGGCCGGGCAGGCGCAGGTCGTGCACGAAACGCGGCCGCCCGGCCACCTTGTCGGGCAGATCCAGCCGCGGGACGCTGACCCCCACGAACACGGGCGACTCCGCGGTCTGGCCGGTTGCGGGGGCCGCCGTCGGCACCCCGGTCTGGCCTGTGGCGGGTCCTGGGGCAGCAAGCCCGGCCTGGGTTTCGGGGTCGGGGGCGGCGGTGAGCACCGCCCTGGCCAGGTCGGCGTAGGTCGTGGTCTGGTCGCCGCAGCGGAACTCGCCGCGCCGTACCGTCACCTCGGCGGGGGAGACGTCCCAGCGGCGGGCGGCCTCGGCGACGAAGGCGGCGCGTACGCGGGCGCAGGTCTCGCGCAGCGCCGGCCCCGAGCGGGCGATCGACATGCTCCCCGCCGTGATCCCCTCGTCAGGCCCCTCACCGGTGTGCGCGGGCAACATCCGGACCTGCGCCAGGTCGGCGCCCAGCGCGTCCGCGGCGATCTGGGCGAGCGCGGTGATCACGCCCTGCCCGAGCTCCACCTTCCCGGCCCGCACCGAGATGACCCCGTCCGGTTCCACCGACACGCTCATCGCCACGTCCCTCCCCACACCCTCGTCCCACGGTGCCGCTCCGCGCGGGCGTTCATCCGGCGTCCTTTTCGGCGGCTGCCCCGCTGCGGTCTTTCGCCCGCGAGCCGATCAGACGGGATCCGGCACGGGTGCTCACTCGGCGGCCCTCAGGACGGCGCGGACGATGCGGCGGTGGACGCCGCAGCGGCACAGGTTGCGGTCGAGGGCCGCCACCACGGCCTCCTCGCTCGGCCGGGGTTCGTCGGCCAGCAGGGCGGCGGCGCTGACCATCATCCCGGACAGGCAGTAGCCGCACTGGCCCGCCTGCTCCGCCAGGATCGCCCGCTGCACCGGGTGCGCCTCGTCGCCGGGAGCCAGCCCCTCGACGGTCACCACCGCGCCGCCGGCGGCGGCCGACAGGGGGGTGTCGCAGGCGGCCGCCACGCGCCCGTCCAGCAGCACGAAGCAGGCCCCGCACATCCCCTCGCCGCATCCGAACCGGGTCCCGGCCAGCCCCAGCTCCCCGCGCAGCGCGTCCAGGAGCGGGGCCTGCGGGTCGGTCGTGACCTCGACAGGGGTGCCGTTGACGGTCAGCCGCGTCACCGCCGCACCCCCTCCTCCGCGTAGACCTCGGGATGCTGGGACAGCTCCACCCGGGTGCGCCGGATGTGGCCGGTCAGGTGGCGCTCGGCGTCCACGACGTCACGCCGCTCGATGGCGTCCAGCAGCAGCCGGTGCTCGGCGTTGACCACCCAGCGCCGGGCGGGCCCCGTCAGGCGCATGAAGGCCCGCCGGTAGTGCTGGGTCGTGTTCCACAACCGGACGACCATCGAGGAGAGCTCGTCGATCGCGCAGCCGGTGTAGCTCAACAGGTGGAACTCCCGGTCGAGGGCGAGGAACTCGCCGATGTCGGTGTTGGCCTCGATCTTGTCCTGGATCAGCCCCAGGCGCTGGTGGTCGGCGCCCGTGAGATGCGGGATGCTCTCGGCCAGGGCCAGGGGTTCGAGCCGCTCGCGCATCTGGTAGATCACGTCCACCTGGTGCATGCCCAGCCGGGGCACGCGGGCGCCCCGGCGCGGGTGGTGCTCCGTGAGGCCCTCGGCCGCCAGCATGCGCAGCGCCTCGCGCACCGGCAGGCGGCTGGCGCCGAGGCGCTCGGCCAGCTCCTCCTGCCTGATCCGCTCCCCGGGCGCGATCGCGCCGCTCAGGATGGCCGCGCGCAGGTGCGCCGCCACCCGCTCGCTCTCAGGCGCCCGCACGGTCGAACGCCTTGCCGTCCGGGTACGACACCAGCTCGAACTGCATCCCCCACGGGGCCACGAAGTAGACCCAGCGCTGCCCCTCGCTCGGCCCCCTGCTGGCCGTCGGCTCCCCGAGCACTTCGACACCCCGCTCGCGCAGGTAGGCCACGGCGGTGTCGAGGTCGTCCACATAGAGAGCCACGTGGTGGCCGCCGATGTCGCTGTTGCGCGGCAGTTCGGTGTCCTGGTCGGGCGCGGCGTACTGGAACACCTCGAAGACGGCCTGCCCGCCGCACCGGAAGAAGTGCAGTTGCTCCATCACCGCCCGCGGGTGCACGTTGAGGTGCTCCTTCATCCACGGGCTGTCGTCGTGCCGGAACGGGCCGAGGGAGTACATGTACTCGCAGCCGAGCACGTCGACCAGGAACGTCCTGGCCTCCGCCAGATCGGGCACCGTGAAGCCGATGTGGTCCAGCCGGCTCAACCCCGGGAGTCCGCTCATGCCGTCCCTTCCCCTTGGATCCAAAACACGCTACTCCACTGTCAGTGGCTCGGACAGGGGTGTCTTTTGGATCCATTACATGTAAGGCTGAGGGATGCCTCAGCATCACCGGCTCGAAGCGAGGGTGCCCTGGGTCGAGGTCGTCGCCACGGAAGAGGACTGGGACGCGGCCGACCCGCTACTGCTGACGAGCATGCTCGGCCAGCTTCTGCTGATCAGGGCGTTCGAGGAACACGTGCTCGACCTCGCCAGGTCCGGCCTGGTGCACGGCCCGGCCCACTCCAGCATCGGGCAGGAGGGCGGCGCCGTCGGTTCGATCCTGCCGCTGACGAGCGCGGACACGGTCAACGGCTCGCACCGGGGGCACCACCAGTTCCTGGCCAAGGCGCTGGCGTACGTGGAGCCCAAGGGCATCGACCCCACCAGGGACTTCTCGCCCGAGGTGGGCGAGGTGCTGCTGCGTACGCTCGCCGAGATCTGCGGCCTGGACCGGGGCTTCAGCCACGGTCGCGGCGGGTCCATGCACCTGCGCTGGAAGGAGGCGGGCGCCATCGGCACGAACGCGATCGTGGGCGGCGGCGTGCCGTTCGCGGCCGGGTCGGCGTGGGCGCACCGGCAGGCGGGCACGGGAGCGGTGGCGGTGACGTACTTCGGGGATGGCGCCGCCAACATCGGCTCCACCCTGGAGACCCTCAACCTGGCCGCCGCCTGGCGGCTGCCGCTCTGCTTCTTCGTCGAGAACAACCGCTACGCCGTCTCCACCGGCGTCGAGGAGGTCACCGCCGAGTCCCGGCTGTCGGCCCGCGGGCCCGGCTTCGGTGTCGCGAGCTGGAAGGTGGACGGCATGGACGTGCTGGCCGTGCACCTGGCCATGCGCGAGGTGTTGCGGCACATGAGGGCGGGTGAGGGGCCCGCTGTCATCGAGGCGGACGTCTACCGATATTTCCACCAGAACGGCCCCTTCCCCGGCAGCGCGTTCGGCTACCGCACCAGGGAGGAGGAGCAGGAGTGGCGCGCCCGCGACCCCATCGAGCAGCTCTCCGGTCACCTGGTGCGCCGCGGCCTGCTCGCCCGGCCGGACATCGACGCCGCCGTGGCCCGGGCCGCGCGGCTCATGACCGGCATCGGCGACGTCCTGCTCGAACCGCTGCCCGGCGGCAAGCCGGGACAGCGCAGGATCAGGCCCGCGGAGTGGCCCGACCCGGGCTACGCGCACGTGGGCGTGCGTGGCGACCTGGGGGAGTTCGCGGGGGCGCGACTGGCCGACCGGGACACGTTCACGGGGGAGCTGGCCGAGCAGAAGTTCATCGACGCCGTGGCCGGGGTGATGGCGCGGCGGATGCGTACCGACCCATCGATCGTCGTGCTGGGCGAGGACGTGCACCGGCTGAACGGCGGCACCAACGGCGCCACCCGCGGCCTCAAGGAGGCCTTCCCCGACCGCGTCCTCGGCACCCCGATCAGCGAGAACGCCTTCACCGGCCTGGCCGGCGGCATCGCCTCCGACGGGCGGCACCGGCCGGTGGCCGAGCTCATGTACGCCGACTTCATGTGGGTCGCGGCCGACCAGCTCTTCAACCAGATCGCCAAGGCCAGGCACATGTACGGGGGCACGGACGCCATGCCGCTCGTGCTGCGCAGCAAGGTCGCCATGGGCGCCGGCTACGGCTCCCAGCACTCCATGGACCCCGCCGGCATCTTCGCCACCGCGCCGGGCTGGCGCGTCGTCGCCCCGACCACCCCGTTCGACTACGTGGGGCTGATGAACAGCGCTCTGCGCTGCGAGGACCCGGTCGTGGTGCTGGAACACGTGGACCTGTACGCCTCGACGGGTGAGGGACCGGTGGACGACCTGGACTACTGCATCCCCGTCGGCCGGGCCGCCGTCCGGCGCGCGGGCTCGCGGCTCACCGTCCTGACGTACCTGGCCATGACCTCGTACGTGCTGCGGGCCGTCGAGTCTCTCGGCCTGGACGCGGAAGTGATCGATCTCCGCTGGCTCGACCGGGCCAGCCTCGACTGGGACACCATCGGAGCCAGCGTGCGCAAGACCAACAACGTGCTGATCGCCGAGCAGGGGCCGGTGGGGACGTCCTACGGCGGGTGGCTGGCGGACGAGATCCAGCGGCGCCTGTTCGACTGGCTGGACCAGCCGGTGCAGCGGGTGACCGGGGGTGAGGCGTCGCCCAGCATCAGCAAGGTGCTGGAGCGGGCGGCCATCGCCATGGAGGACGAGGTGGCGGCCAAGCTCGCCGAGATGGCGGCGTCCTGTTGACCACGCTGCGGTGCATTGCCGTGTTTCCCGCCCAGGGCTGAAGCCCGGGGTCTCCACGCTGGAAGGAGTCTTCGATGACCCGGCTGCTGCGCATGCCGGAGGTGGCCGCGAACGCCACCGAGGCCGTCCTGCAGGGGTGGGCGGTCGCGGTGGGCACCTCGTTCGCGGCCGGGGATGTGATCGCCACGATCGAGACCGACAAGGCCGTGGTCGACGTCGCGGCCGAGGCCGACGGCGTCCTGCTCCGCACGCTCGCCACCGAAGGCGCCACGGTCGCGGTCGGAACGGCGATCGCCGTCCTGGGCGATCTCGGGGCGCGGGCGGATGACGCGGATGCCCAGGGCGATCTCGGGGATCGGAGGGATGACGCGGATGTTCCAGGCGCAACGGGCGACGACCTAGACGACCTGCCCGGACCCCTTCCCACGTCACCTGCCGTCGCGCCCGCCCAGCCCGCCGACGGGTCCGGCCCTGACCGGCCCGCACGGATCTTCTCCAGTCCGCTGGCGCGGCGGCTGGCCCGGGAGGCGGGCGTACCGGTCGAGGACATCACCGGCACGGGCCCCAACGGGCGCATCATCCGGCGGGACGTCGAAGCGGCGATAGAGCGACGTGCCCCGCTCGCCCTGCCCGACACCCTTGCCACAGACGGTCGGCCGCCGGGTGTGGCCGGTCCCGCCGTCGCCCCGAGTCAGGGGGCCGAGGGCGGGGTGGTCGGCGAGGTGCCGCACTCGCGGATGCGGCGGGCCATCGCGGCGCGGCTGACCGAGAGCAAGCAGACCGCCCCCCACTTCTACGTGCGCGGCACCGCCGACGTCGGCAAGCTCCTCAAGCTCCGCCGCCGCCTCGACACGGACGCCCGGCAGCGCGTCACCATCACCGACCTGGTGCTCAAGGCCGTCGCCCACGTCCATCAGCGCGTCCCGGAGATGAACGTGGTCTGGACCCCCGAGGCGACCCGCACCTTCGGCACGGTCGACCTGGCGGTGGCGGTGGCGACCGAGCGCGGGCTGGTGACACCCGTTCTGCGCTCCGTCGAGCACCAGTCCATCACGTCGGTCGCCGCCGCCACCCGCGACCTCGCCGATCGGGCGCGGGCCGGGCGGCTGCGGCAGGACGAGTTGGAGGGCGGCGTGCTGACCGTGACGAACCTGGGCATGTACGACGTCGAGGAGTTCGCCGCGATCATCAACCCGCCCCAGTCCGCCATCCTGGCCGTCGGCGCGGTCCGTCAGGAGCCCGTAGTCCGGGCGGGCAAGGCCATGGGGGGAACGGCCAAAGGGGGAAAGATCAAGGTGGGCGAGGTCATGAGGGTGACGCTGTCCGTCGACCACCGCCCGATCGACGGGACGGTGGCCGCCGCCTGGATGAGGGAGTTCCTGGCGCTGCTCGCCGACCCCATCCATATCCTCGCGTGATGTTCCCGGAGCTGCTCACGCGCGTCGTGGCGTGATCTAGGGGCAGGTCTGGCCTCGCTCGTGTCGGTCCCAGAGCTGGACGCGGTCCGTCGCCCCGAACCGTCCAGCGGCAGCCGGGCCAGGGGCCGCCGGGGAAAACCCGGGCATGTCGGACTCTTGATCGGTCGGGGGCGCGCAAATAGGGTGTTAATCGATTCACATCGCGGAGAGTCGCCCAGTGATCGACACTCCCCATCCCAACAGTCTGCCGAGATCCTCGGCTCCAAATTCCCCATATCCCCATAGGGAATGCTAGGTTATTCGACTAACATGAGACCAACAGTGCGACAAGTGGCCGAGCTGGCGAACGTCTCGGTCGCCACCGTCTCCTACGTGCTCAGCGGCCGGGACCGTCCCGTCGCCGCCGAGACCAGGCAGCGGGTGCTCGACGCGGCCAGGCAGCTCGGCTACACCCCCAACCAGGCCGCCCGGAGCCTGCGCAAGCGCCGGACCCAGCGGGTCTGCCTGGTGCTGAGCACGTTCGGCGGAGTGCCCAGCGACGAGCGGCTGGCCACGGACCTGCACGAGATGGCCGACGCCCGCGGCTACTCCGTGGTCACGCTCGCCGTCTACTCCGAGGCCCGGGCGGGCGCCGCCGTCGACATGCTGCGCGGCGGGATCGCCGACGGCGCGCTGATCAACGTCGTCGGCGACCACCTGGCTCACGACCTGCTCGCCGGGCTCGCCGCCACCGGGCTGCCGATGGTGGTGCTGAGCAACGAGAGCGGCCTCGCGGATTGCGACCTCGTACGCACTCCGGAGGCGGAGGCGTCCGCGGAGGCGGTCGAGCACCTGCTGGCGCAGGGCAGGCGGCGCATCGCGTTCATGGCCCACCGCCACGAGCTCTACCGAGACAGGCCCGTGGGCCGGCTGCTCGGCTACACCGCGGCCCTGGACCGGCACGGCGTGGACCAGCGCATCGTCACCTCGGGAGCGGACGACCGGGTGGCGGCCTACCAGACCGCCACCGAGCTGCTGCGCTCGCCCGACCGGCCCGACGCGATCTTCGCCGCCTCCGACAGGGCGGCGATCAGCGCGATCTGGGCGGCCAGGGACCTCGGGCTCGGCGTTCCCGGCGACGTCTCCATCGTCGGCTCCGGCAACATCGACGAGGGCCTCATCAGCAACCCGCCGCTCAGCACCGTCGGCCCGCTCAGGCACGACTACACCGACGTCGTACGCCTGCTCTTCGACCGCCTCCAGGCCGAGGAGCCGCCGCCCGCCCGCGAGATCGTCCGGTCCTGGACCTTCGTGCGGCGGGGCTCGTCCTAGAAGGGAAATCCGAGATGACCTCCCCCCTCTCCCGTCGTGACCTGCTACGCCTGGCCGGGGCGGCCGCCGCCGTACCGGTGCTGTCGTCCTGTGCGGGAGCCCCGCCCGCGCGGACCGCCGCGCCCGGGACCTTCACCGTCTACTGGAACGCGGGCCACGACTACCAGGCCTACCGCAAGGTGATCGCCGAGTTCGAGCAGGCCAACAAGGTCAAGGTCAACCTGCAGAAATACCAGTGGCCCGACCTGCGGACCCGGCTGCTGGCCGACTTCGCCTCGGGCACCGTGCCCGACCTGGTCGAGGAGCCCGGCGGGTGGGTGCAGGAGTTCGCCCTGTCCGGCAACGCCCGCTCGCTGCAGGACTACGTCGACCGCGACGGCGCCGCGATGGGCTTCCCCGGCGACTGGCGGCCCGTCACCGTCGAGCGCAACTCCTACCAGGGCAAGATCTACGGCGTGCAGCTCCACCTGACCTGCAACACGCTGCTCTACAACAAGGCCATGCTCCGGAACGCCGGCCTGGAACCGCCCACCACCTGGGAGGAGTTCCTGGCCGCGGCGCGGAAGCTGACCAAGGACGGCGTGTACGGGGTCGCGCTCAACCAGGACTACACCTACGTCTGGCCCTGGCTCACACAGGCCGGCGTCACCCCCTACGACCCGAAGACCGGCGGGATCATGGAGCCGGTGGCCGACGCGGTCGAGGCGCTGCAGTTCCAGGCCGACCTCATCCACAAGCACAAGGTGGCCCCCGTGCCGGTGTCGAGCACCGACTACTCGGGCCCGCAGAAGCTGTTCTCCGCCAAGCGTGCCGCCATGATCTTCACCGGGCCCTGGGACCTCGACCCGATCGCGAAGACCAGCCCCGACATCGAGCTCGGCATCGCGCCGCCGCTGCGGCACAAGCAGCAGGCCACCCAGGCGGCCGGCGTCAGCATGTTCGTGCCCGCCAAGGCGCCCCGGCCCGACCTGTCGTGGGACTTCATCAAGCGCATCACCGACCTCAAGGTCGAGCAGGCCGCCACCAAGGAGACCGGCATGCTCATGCCGCGCGTCTCCTGGGCCGACCTGCCCGAGGTGCAGTCGAACCAGGCCATCAAGGTCTTCGCCGACGCCCTGCCCTACGCCCAGGACTCCTCCCAGCAGGTGCGCCTGACCGGCCGGCTCGGCAAGTGGGAGGACCAGCTCAAGGTCATGTACCAGCAGATCCTCATCCAGAACGAGCCGGCCGCGGACGCGCTGGCGACCTTCACGAAGGCCGCCGAGGGTTTCCTGAAATGAGGCCCCGCACCCTCGCCGGCCGGTACGCCCTGACCGCCTACCTGTTCCTCCTTCCGGCGATCCTGTTCTTCGGCGCCTTCTTCTACCTGCCGATCGGCAACGTGATGGCCACCAGCCTGCGCACCGGGCCGCAGGCCGACCAGTGGAGCGGCCTGGCCAACTTCGGCCAGGCCCTGGCCGACCCGGCGGTGCGGCACTCGTTCCTGGTCACCGCGGGTTTCGCCGTGCTCGTGGTGGCCGGGTCGCTCGTGCTCGGGCTGGCCCTGGCGCTGGCGATCGACCAGCCGCTCAGGGGGCGGGTGGTCTTCCGGGTGCTGCTGCTGGTGCCGTACCTGACGTCGGTGGCGATCGTCGGGCTGCTGTGGCGCAACATCCTCGACCCGGAGCTCGGCGTGCTGAACCGGGTGCTGGCCGCGGCCGGGTTGCCGGGGCAGCAGTGGCTCAACACCGACCCGCTGCTCACGATCGCGGCCGTCACGCTGTGGCAGAGCGTGGGCTACACGATGGTGCTGTTCCTGGCCGGGCTGCAGGGCATCCCGGAGACCTACCACGAGGCCGCCAAGATCGACGGCG
The DNA here is from genome assembly GCF_039871825.1 of Nonomuraea sp. B12E4. Classification (NCBI taxonomy): domain Bacteria; kingdom Bacillati; phylum Actinomycetota; class Actinomycetes; order Streptosporangiales; family Streptosporangiaceae; genus Nonomuraea; species Nonomuraea sp. B12E4. The sequence continues at coordinate 259,792 of NZ_JBDPME010000002.1, forward strand.
CGGACGCCTGGCGCCGCTTCTGGCGGATCACGCTGCCGCTGCTGGCCCCGACCACGCTGTTCGTGTCGGTGATGGCGGTGATCTCGGGACTCCAGGCGTTCGGCCAGGCGTACATCATCACCAACGGCGGTCCCGGTGACGCCACCGACCTGTCGGTCTTCCACATCTTCAACGTGGCCTTCCGCACCAGGGACTTCGGCTACTCCTCGGCGCAGTCGGTGCTGCTGCTGGTCGTGATCGTCGCGTTCACCCTGATCCAGCTCAGGGCGGGCCGCCGCTCGGAGGTCGTCTACTGATGCGCAAGGCACTGCTCTACACGCTGCTCGTCGTGGCCTCGCTGGTGACGGTGCTGCCGCTGCTCTACATGGTGTCCCTGTCGCTGCAGACCGAGGCGGAGACGCTGTCGGGGGAGGCCGTGCTCGTGCCGGACTCGCCCCAGTGGGGCAACTACGCCGAGCTGTTCGCCCGCGCGCCGTTCGGGAGCTTCATCGTCAACAGCCTCGTCGTGGCCGGCGTGATCACGCTGGCGCACCTGGTGTTCGACCCGCTCGTCGGCTACGTCTTCGCCAAGTTCCGCTTCCCGCTGCGCAACACGCTCTTCGTGGCGCTGCTGGCCACGCTGATGGTGCCGTTCTTCGTGCGGATGATCCCGCTGTACGTGCTGATGGCCAACCTGGGATGGCTCAACACGTACCAGGGGTTGATCACGCCGTTCCTCATGGACGCGTTCGGGATCTTCCTGATGCGGCAGTTCATCCAGCCCATCCCCGACGACCTGATCAGCGCGGCCCGCATCGACGGGGCCTCCGAGCTGCGCATCTACCGGCGCGTCATCCTGCCGCAGACGCGGCCCGCGCTGGCGGTGCTCGGACTGTTCACCTTCGTCTTCCAGTGGAACGAGTTTCTCTGGCCGCTCGTCGCCACCTCGACGCCCGAGATGCGGACCATCCCGGTCGGGCTCACCCTGTTCAACCAGGAGTACTTCACACTGTGGCATCTCACGGCCGCCGGGTCGGTGATCCTCTTCGTACCCACCGCCGTGCTGTTCGTCCTCACCCAGCGATACTTCGTCCGTGGCATCGCGCTGACCGGACTCAAATAGTCACTTCGTTAGGAGATTTCCTTTTGCGCCCGAACGTGATCGTCGTCTTCACCGACCAGCAGCGGTGGGACACCGTCGGCCCTCTCACCCCTAACCTCGACAGGATGGCCAGGCACGGCACGCAGGCGACGGTGGCGATCACCCCTCAGCCGGTGTGCGCGCCCGCCCGGGCGGCGCTGCAGACGGGCCGCTATCCGACCACGACCGGCGTCCACCGCAACGGCCGCCCCCTGCCCGCCACGGAGCGCACCCTGGCCCACCACTTCGACGCGGCCGGCTACGCCACCGGCTACATCGGAAAGTGGCACCTGGCCGACACCGAGCCGGTGCCGGCGGAGCAGCGCGGCGGCTACCGGTCGTGGCTGGCCGCCAACGCGCTGGAGCACACCTCCGACGCCTACCGCACGATCGTCTACGACGAGGCGAACGACCCCGTCCTGCTGCCGGGTTACCGCTCCGACGCCCTGCTGGACGCGGCCGTGCGCTTCGTGGCCGACCACCACGACGAGCCGTTCTACCTGTTCGTGTCGCTTCTGGAGCCGCACCACCAGAACGAGGTGGACGACTATCCGGCCCCCGACGGCTACGAGGAGCGCTATCAGGGCACCTGGATGCCGCCGGACCTGGCCACTCTCGGCGGCACGGCCCACCAGCACATGGGCGGCTACCTGGGCCAGGTCAAGCGCCTGGACGAGGGGCTCGGCCGGCTGCTGGACGCGCTGCGCAGCCTGGACCTGCTGGACGACACGATCGTGGCCTACACCTCCGACCACGGCAACCACTTCAAGACCCGCAACGGCGAGTACAAGCGCTCCTGCCACGACGCCTCGCTGCGGGTGCCGCTGGCCCTGCGCGGGCCCGGCTTCGACGGCGGCGGCGCGATCTCCCGCCCGGTCAGCACCATCGACCTGCCCCCGACGCTTCTGGAGGCCGCCGGGCTGCCGGTGCCCGAGGAGATGCAGGGCCGCTCGTTCCTGCCCCTGGTCCGTGACTCCCGCGCCGACTGGCCCGAGGAGGTCTTCTTCCAGGTGAGCGAGTCCGAGGTGGGGCGCGGTATCCGCACCTCGCGCTGGAAGTACTACGCCGTCGCCGAGGACGCCCACCCGTGGGACGACCCCGCCGCCCCGCGCTACCGCGAGCAGGCCCTGTACGACCTGGAGCACGACCCGTACGAGCTGGTCAACCTGGCCGGGTTCCCCTCGCACGCCGGGGTGGCGGCCGGGCTGCGGGAGCGGCTGCTGCGCAGGATCGTGGCGGCCGGCGAGGCGGAGCCCGCCATCGACCCCGCGGCCGAACGCTCCTCCCGCGCGCAGGCGATGACCGACCCGGAGGTGCGGTTGCGGGCTCCCAAGCCGGTTCGCTTCGGTCACCAGCCTCCCCGGGATCGGTGAGCCCGGGCCGCCGATCCCGGCGGGCGGAGCGTTAGCTCTCGCTCAGCTCGCTCAACTGCTCCGGCGTCAGCGAGACGGTGGAGGCGGCCAGGTTCTCCTCCAGGTGAGAGACCGTCGAGGTGCCCGGAATCGGCAGCATCACCGGGGAGCGGGCCAGCAGCCAGGCCAGGCTGACCTGCGCGGGCGTGGCGCCGGCGGCTTCGGCGATGTGGGCCACCGGGCCGCCGGGCGCGGCCAGGGCGCCGGCCGCGATCGGGTTCCACGGGATGAAGCCGATGTCGTGCCGCTCGCAGTGCTCCAGCACGTCCTCGGAGGAGCGGTCGGTGAGGTTGTAGCGGTTTTGCACGGTCACGATCTCGGTGACGCGGCGCGCCTGCTCGATCTGCTCGACGCCGACCTCCGACAGGCCCACGGTCGCGATCTTGCCCTCGTCCTGGAGCTGCTTGAGCTCGCCGATCTGCTCGGCCAGCGGGTAGTGCGGGTCGACGCGGTGCAACTGGAGCAGGTCGATGCGCTCCACGCCCAGCCTGCGCAGGCTCATCTCGACCTCCTGCCGCAGGTAGGCGGGGTGCCCGAGGGCGACCCACCGGTTCGGTCCCGGGCGCAGGAGGCCGGCCTTGGTGCCGATCAGGAGTTGCTCCGGGTAGGGGTGCAACGCCTCGCGGATCAGCTCCTCGCTGATGTACGGGCCGTAGGAGTCGGCGGTGTCGATGAAGTCGACGCCCAGCTCGACGGCGCGCCGCAGCACCCTGATCGCCTCCGGACGGTCCGGCGGCGGCCCCCAGATGCCCGGCCCGGTGATGCGCATGGCCCCGAAGCCGAGGCGGTGCACGGTCTTGTCCCCGATGGCGAAGGTGCCGGCGGCCCGGAGCGATATGGACATGAGAAATCCCCGTTCCCGTCTCAGGTGCAGCACGTTCCAGGTCCGTGATGCGACAGATAGGGGCCATCTTCCCACCACCGGATCCATCACTACGTTTCGGGTTGTCCCTCAGCATTCCGGACCGTCGGCCGGCCCTCGGAGGTGAGGGCCGGCCGCTGTCGATGATCAGCCGAGGCCGTTCTTCATGGCCGTGATCAGCTCACCGTTGGTGGTGTCGCCGCTGAGCTCCCAGAAGAACGCGCCGCCGAGGCCCTGGTTCTTCGAGTAGCCCATCTTGCCGCCGATCGTGGCCGGCGTGTCGTAGCTCCACCACTGGTTGCCGCAGTACGCGTACGCCGTGCCGGCGACCGTACCGGTGGACGGGCAGCGGGTCTTGAGGACCTTGTAGTCCTCGATGCCCGGCTCGTACGTCCCCGGCGCCGGCCCCGACGCCGTGCCGCCCGGCGCTGACTGGGTGACCCCGGCCCAGCCGCGGCCGTAGAAGCCGATGCCGAGCAGCAGCTTGCCGGCGGGCACGCCCTTGCTCTTGAGCTTCTGGATCGCGTTGTCGGAGTAGAAGCCCGCGGTCGGGATGCCGGTGTAGGAGGTGAGCGGCGAGTGCGGGGCCGTCGGACCCTGCGGGGCGAAGGCACCGAAGTAGTCGTAGGTCATGACGTTGTACCAGTCGAGGTACTGTGCCGCGCCGCCGTAGTCGGCCGCGTCGATCTTGCCGCCGTTGTTGCCGTCCGCGGTGATGGCCGCGGTGACCAGGTAGTTGGAGCCGAAGCGGGTGCGCAGCGCCGACATGAGGTTTCTGAACGCCGCCGGGCCGCTGGAGTCACAGGTCAGGCCGCAGGCGTTCGGGTACTCCCAGTCGATGTCGATGCCGTCGAACACGTCGGCCCAGCGCGGGTCCTCGACCAGCCGGTAGCAGGACTCGGCGAAGGCCGCCGGGTTCTGCGCGGCCTGGGCGAAGCCGCCGGACCAGGTCCAGCCGCCGAAGGAGAACAGCACCTTCAGGTGCGGGTGCTTCGCCTTGAGCTTGCGCAACTGGTTGAAGCTGCCGCGCAGCGCGCCGGCGTCCCAGGTGTCGGCCACGCCGTCCACGCTCTCGCCCGCCTGGTAGAAGCGGTCGTAGTCGGCGTAGCTGTCGCCGATGGCGCACTGGCCGTTCTGGACGTTGCCGAAGGCGTAGTTGATGTGGGTCAGCTTGGCCGCCGAGCCGCTGGTGTCGATGTTCTTGACGTGGTATCCGCGCTGGTAGACGCCCCACTGCACGAAGTACCCGAGGACCTTGTTCCCGCCCCCGCCGTTGCCGCCGCCCGTCGTGGTGGCGGTGGCGGTGTTGCTGTTGGCGGAGCGGTTTCCGGCGGCGTCGCGGGCGCGGACGGTGTAGCTGTAGGTGGTGTTGGCGGTGCGGCCGGTGTCGGTGTAGGTGGTGCCGGTCACGGTGGTGATGAGGGTGCCGGCGCGGTAGATCTCGTAGCCGGTGACGGCGACGTTGTCGGTGGCGGCGTTCCAGGCCAGGGAGACGCTGCTGTTGGTGACACCTGTTGACCGGAGGTTGCCGGGTACGGACGGCGCCGTCGTGTCGGTGCCGCCGCCGGTGGCGGGCCGCCACAGGGCGGGCACGTTCGGGGGCTCCCAGCCGGGCTGGGAGGTGTGGTTCTGGACGCATTCGTACTCGACGCCGTTGTACGTGACACGGGTGCCCGCCGTGTACGCCGTCCACGGGGCCCAGGCGGCGAAGGCGGCACTGGCGGACGCCGTGGCCTGCGGTGGGGCCACGACCGCGGCGGTCAGGGGCAGGACCAACGCCGCCAGACCGGCCACGGCCTTGCTCAGGATCTTGTGTCTCATGATGCTCCGACATCCGGTTGGGGGGTGAACGTGGGGTGGGGAGCGTGGGAACTATTAGGAAAGTTTCCTTTAAATTATGAAACGACCGTAGCTTCTGCCTGTGGAGGCGTCAATACATATCCCTCAGCCCGCAAACCGGCCCGGTCAACCCGAGCGCGGCCCGCACCGAGCCTCGCCCCGCGGCACCCGCCGGCGACGGACGGAGGCGCTGCCCGGTGGCCTTCAGGCGCCCGGGCCGGTCGGTCGGGTCGCCTGTGTGGGTCGGCCACGTGGGGCGGATGAGGTCCTGGGGACTGGAGGGGTGCCAGTGGGTGGCGTGGCTGATAACGGTTGCAGAACGGACGCTGACGTGGCGGCATGCCGTGCCTCAGCATGGGGCTGTGGCAGGAATTACCGTCAGGCGACGGGCGGCTGAACGCCGGGGGCCCTATGTGGCTCGCGCGGTGGCGGAGTTGCGATCATGGCCGGCGCTGGTGGTGAGCGACACTCGGCGTGGCGTGGCCTTCGCCGTTCGCGGTACCGAGATCCTGCGGATGACCGGGGCGGACGAGGTGCAGGTGCGCCTGACCGCGCCGGCGATCGACCGCCTTGGGCCCTACCTGCGGGACTGCGGCCAGGTGCAGGCCTGCTCCGACCGTGCCTGGGTGGCCGTGCTGGTGGACGCCGAGCCCGACCTGGAGTTGCTGCTCGCACTCACCAGCGTCGCCATCAAGGCGCACGTGGCCTGAAACTTCCGCACGTGAACGTCAAGGCGCACGTACGCCCCGCCTGGCGGCCTGAAACGTCGCTGCTTTCGCGCCTGTGGGAGGCATGATCGTCCCGGGTGCGGGGCAGGCCACAAGGTGGCGACGAACCAGGGCGCGAAGGAGTGTCAGGCATGGCTGTCTTGCTGCTGGGGACCTTCGACACCAAGGGCGAGGAATACGCCCACGTCCGGGACCTGATCATCGGCACCGGACAGGAGGTCGTGCTCGTCGACGTGGGCGTCATGGGGACGCCGGCCCTGCCCGCCGATGTGGGCCCCGCGGCCGTCGCCGAGGCGGCCGGGACGAGTCTGGAAGCTCTGAGGACCGCCGCCGACCGGGGCGCCGCCCTGCACGCCATGGCGGCGGGCGCCGCGGCCGTGGCCCGGGACCTGTACGCGGCCGGCCGGGTGAGCGGCATGCTGGCCCTCGGCGGCAGCGGCGGGTCGTCCGTCGCGGCGGCGGCCATGCGGGTGCTGCCCGTGGGCCTGCCCAAGCTGCTCGTCTCGACCATGGCCGGCGGCGACGTGTCGGCCTATGTCGGGCAGAGCGACATGACGCTGATGTACAGCGTCGTGGACGTCGCCGGGATCAACTCGATCTCGCGTCAGATCCTCGGCAACGCGGCGGCCGCGATCAGCGCGATGGCCGCCGCGTACGACATCCGACGCGCCACCACCGCAGCGTCCGGTTCCCGGCGCGCCACCACCACCGCGGCGTCCGACCCCCTGAGGGCCGCCGCAGGAGACGCGACGGGGGCCGGGGCGGCGGGGGGTGGGGAGCGGCCGCTGGTTGCGGCCACCATGTTCGGGGTCACCACGCCCGCCGTGAACGTCGCGCGCGCCCGGCTGGAGGACCTCGGCTACGAGGTGCTGGTGTTCCACGCCACCGGCTCCGGCGGGCGGGCGATGGAGGCGCTGGTCGCCGGCGGCTACTTCGCGGGGGTGCTCGACCTCACCACCACCGAGCTGGCCGACGAGCTGGTCGGCGGTGTCCTGTCCGCCGGTCCCGAGCGCCTGACCGCCGCCGGCGCCGCCGGGGTGCCGCAGGTCGTCAGCCTCGGCGCGGTGGACATGGTGAACTTCGGACCGATGGACACGGTGCCCGACCGGTTCCGGGACCGCACGCTGCTGGTGCACAACCCGACCGTGACGTTGATGCGCACCACTCCTGAGGAGACCGCCGAGCTCGGCCGCGTCATCGGTGCGAAGCTGGTCGCCGCCACCGGGCCCACCGCGCTGTTCGTGCCCCGGGGGGGCGTGTCCGCCGTGGACGTGGACGGCGGGCCGTTCTGGGACCCGGTCGCCGACGCGGCCTGTTTCGACGCCGTACTGGCCGCCGTGGCGGGAAGTGACGTCGAGGTGGTGGAGAGCGAGCTCGACATCAACGCGGAGCAGTTCGCGGTGGCCGCCGCCGACCGGCTGCACGAGCTGATCCAGAAGGCTTGAGCCTCCGAGAGGCATGAGCCTCCAGGAGGCATGTGCCGCTCCATCGAAGAAGCGGCGCCCATGAGACGGGCACTGACACGGAAAGGCGCAGTATGAATCGCGATGAGGCGCTTGGCAGGCTTCGCGCCGAGCGGAAGGCCGGACGGCTGGTCATCGGGGCCGGCGCGGGCTCCGGACTGTCCGCCAAGGCGGCCGAGACCGGCGGCGTGGACCTGCTCATCATCTACAACTCCGGCCGGTTCAGGATGGCCGGGCGCGGTTCGCTCGCCGGTCTGCTCCCGTACGGGGACGCGAACGCCATCGTGGTCGAGATGGCCGGCGAGGTGCTCCCGGTCGTCAAGGACACGCCGGTGCTGGCGGGGGTGTGCGGGACGGACCCGTTCCGGCTCATGCCGCAGTTCCTGGACGAGCTGCGCAGGATGGGCTTCACCGGCGTTCAGAACTTCCCCACGGTCGGCCTGATCGACGGCGTCTTCCGGGCGAACCTGGAGGAGACCGGCATGGGCTTCGACCTTGAGATCGAGATGATCAGGCTGGCCGCCGAGCGTGACCTGCTCACCGCCCCGTACGTGTTCACCGCCGAGCAGGCCACGGCCATGGCGCGGGCGGGCGCCGACATCCTGGTGCCGCACATGGGCCTGACCACCAAGGGCAGCATCGGCGCCGTCACCGCCCTCTCCCTCGAGGAGTCGGCCACCCGGATCCAGGAGATGCACGACGCCGCCGTGGCGGTGAACCCCGACATCATCGTCCTGTGCCACGGCGGCCCCATCGCCGAGCCGGACGACGTGCGCTACATACAGGAGCGCACCTCCGGGATCGCCGGCTTCTTCGGCGCCTCCTCCATGGAACGCCTGCCCGCCGAACGCGCCATCGCCGACCAGCTCCGCGCCTTCAAACACCTGCCCGCCTGAGCGGACCCAGGACGGATGAGAACGGATCCCAGGGAGGACCACTGTCATGCACCGCGAACCTGACTCCGTGCCCACGATGCTCTTCGACTGGGGATCCATCAAATGGCACATCACGCCGGGCACCGTGCCCGGCGCCTCGTCCACGTTCGGCGAAGTGGTGATCAACCCGAACAAGGGGCACGACCGTCACCAGCATCCCTTCTCCGACGAGGTGCTCTACATCATCGAGGGGGAGGGCCGCCAGACGGTCGGCGACGAGCCGGAGTTCGCCGTCAAGGCCGGGGACGCGGTGTGGATCCCGATGGGGACGCCGCACTCCACGTTCAATACCGGGTGGCGGCCGTTGCGGATCATCGCGACGTACACGCCGGGTGGCGCCGAGGACGCGCTGCGCGACCTGCCGGACTTCGTGGAGCTGGCCCCCGGCGTGCATCCGACCTGGGCCGCGGCCGACGTCAAGCCGGAGTGATCCGAGGCCCCGGCTCGCGCTTTGATCGTTCAAGCCCGTTCTGTCGGTGAGGTCGGGTAAGTTCCCGGATCATTGATCAGCCGGCCGCGCGGGAGCGGGCAATTCCGCCTGCTCCTGCGAGCCGGCCGGGGCGGGAGGTTCTGGGGTCGTGGACGCGGACAAAACCGCGTGGGAGCAGCGCAGCCTGGTACGGGTGGTGCCACCGGTCGAGCCACGCAAGCTGGCCAAGGTGCCGTTCGTCGAGTTGGCCGACGGCCGGTTGCAGGGCGTCGTGTCGAGCGGGTCCGACATCGAGCGGGTCTACGTGTCGTCGATCGACGCCGGCAGTCACGCGTTGAGCTGCAGCACCAACAACAACCGGCCGTGCGGCGCGCTGCACGGCTACGCGTGCAAGCACATTCACCTGCTGGCCGGGGAGGCCGTCGTGCAGTACGGCCTGGACCGGGTGGCCCGCTACCTGCGGGTGGAGGTGCCCACCGGCGATGATCTGATGAGACATCTGAAGGGGAGCCCCACGCGCACGCCGGCGGCCGTGGTCTTCAGCCGGTTCCTGCGCCACCTGGCCTACCTGGAGGTGGCCGACAGCACGGAGCCGCTGGCCGAACTGCACTGGTTCCCGGCGATGGGGGCGGTGCGCTGATGCTCGACGTACAGCTTGGAGAGCTGCTCGGCGGCGAGCCCGCGGGGGTGGGCGAGGCGCTCGGACTGATCACGGGGTTCGACGGCGCGCTCGCGCTGGGCTTCGCGCGGGTCGGGGAGGAACCGGGCGCGGCGCTGGCGGCGCTGGCGGGCGGGCTCGCGGCCAGTCCGATCGGTGAGCGGCTGAGCGAGGCCGTGGACAAGGTGGCGGCGGGGTCGGTCGCTGACGAGCACCTGGCGGCGCTGGCGGGTGGCCGGGCCGCGCTGTTCGGCGCGGTCCACGACGCCCTCCTCGGCCGCCTCGACGAGGCACTGGGCCGCACGCGTTCCCCCTGGGCTCCCGCGCAAGAGGCCGCCTCGCGAAGCGGATCGAAGCAGGGCGGCCCCGCGCAGGGCGTCGCGGGCGGGGACGGCAAGGCGGAGCAGTTGCTCGGCGGGGTCCGGGTCTGGTTGCGGGAGCTGGCCATCATGGGCTGGCGCGGCGTCGAGGACGACCTGCTGTCCACCGCCGACCAGACGATCGAGGCGCTGCTCACCCAGCCCGCACTGCGCGGGCCGGCGGTGCTGCTCGACGGCCTGGCGGCGGAGCTGCGCGCCTCGTCCCCGATCGCCGCGATGGAGCACCTGCCCGCTCGCCGGTGGGCCGACCTGTGGACGCGCGCCATGCTGCTGTCCCAGCGGGGGCCGTGGCATGGCGGGGGCGCGGAGCAGGTGTCCGGGCGGCTGCTGATCCTCGGGGCGGACGTGCACGAGCACGCCACCGTCGTACGGGTGCAGGTCCACGGCCTCCTCGAACCCGCCGGCGGCGCCCCCGCCAGGCTGGTACGCACGAGCGTGGCCGCGGCCAAGGTGGACACCATCGTGGGCCCGGCCACGTGGGCGCTGCTGGGCGGCCACCCCGCACTGCTGGCCGCGCTGGCCGAGCACCGCGCCGTCGAGATCGCGGACATGCCGCTGCTGCCCGGCGGTGACCTGGTGTGGCACGACGACCGGGCCACGGCGGGCGAGGAGGCCGACCCGTTCGCGACCGCGCGGGTCCGGCTCGCCGCCGCCGTCGCGCCGTCCACCCCGCCGCTCGACCGCCATCCGGTACGCATCGCCGAGCCGGTCCTGATCGAGGGCTACAAGATCGACGGCCGGACGCTCGACCTGGGCGGCAACACGCTCACCGTCGACCTCGACCGGTTGCCGGCCGGTGGGCCGCTCACGCCCGAGCTGGTCGCGGCGTCCTCCGCGTGCCTCGGGCTGATGCGCTGGGACGGGGAGTGGTCGCTGCAGCCGCTGGCGGTGCAGGCGACGGTCAAGAAGAAGCCCGTCACGGCGCACAACGGTGACTGGGCCCTCGGCCCCACCGATCCCAAGGTGGTCAAGGCCCTGGCGAAGTCCGGCGACGCGGTCGCCGTGCTGCGCGAGCGAGCAGGACGGCTACTGCGCAAATGAGCGAATCCCCGACAAGCAACAACGAACCCCCAACGGGCAACAGCGATGCCGCCGTGGGCATGAGCGAGTCCCGGGCGGGCGTGAGCGGTTCCCTGGCGGCCAGGGACGAGTCGCGGCGGCAGGTGCTCTACTGGCGGCTGCTGTCGCGGTTGTTCGGCTCCGACGAGCAGCCCGCCCTGGAGACGGCCAGCGTGGCCGTCGTCGACGACCTCGGCCTGCCGCCCGCGCTCCTCAACCCCGGCGTGTCCGTGGACAACCTGGTGCAGCGCTTCCCCGAGCTGGGCGTCGAGCTGCAGGACCTGATGGCGGACAAGGAGCACGAGGACGGAGCCGAGGTGCGCCGCGCGGCCCTGGTCTCCAAGCTGCTGCTCAACGTGTTCGCCACCGGCTCGGGCAACGTCACCGCCACCCAGCTCGAACGCTGGAAGCAGGACGCCGCCTGGTTCGAGCGCGGCATGGGCTGCGAGCCCGGCGGGCTGCGCCACAGCCCCGGAGACGAGGATCTGGCCGCCTGGCTCGCCTCGATGGAGGGCGACCTGGTCAAGCGCATGCACCTGCGCGAGGTGCTGGCCGACCCGGCGCTGGCCAGGCAGCTCACGCCGAGCATGTCGCTCATCGAGCAGCTCCTGCGCGACAAGTCCAACCTGTCGGGCGTCGCGCTGGCCAACGCCAAGGCGCTGATCCGCAGGTACGTGGACGAGGTCGCCCAGGTGCTGCGTACGCAGGTGGAGAAGACCAGCGTGGGCGTCATCGACCGGTCGGTGCCGCCGAAGCGGGTCTTCCGCAACCTCGACGTCGAGCGCACCATCTGGAAGAACCTCACCAACTGGAGCCCCGAGGACGAGCGGCTCTACGTGGACCGGCTCTACTACAAGCAGACGGCTCACCGCACCACCCCCGCCCGCCTGATCGTGGTAGTCGATCAGTCGGGCTCGATGGTGGACTCGATGGTCAACTGCACCATCCTGGCCTCCATCTTCGCCGGGCTGCCGAAGGTGGATGTGCACCTGATCGCATACGACACCCGCGCCATCGACCTGACCCCTTGGGTGCACGACCCGTTCGAGGTGCTGCTGCGTACCAAACTCGGTGGCGGCAACGACGGGCCGGTGGCGATGGCCATGGCCCGCCCGAAGATCAGTGATCCGCGCAACACCGTGATGGTGTGGATCTCCGATTTCTACGAGTTCGACCGCTCCCAGCCGCTCTACGACGGCATCGAGGCCGTGTACCGCTCGGGGGTCAAGTTCATCCCTGTCGGCTCGGTCAACAGCTCGGGAGTCCAGAGCGTCGAACCGTGGTTCCGCAAGAAATTCAAGGACCTGGGCACCCCGGTGATCTCAGGTCACATCCACAAGCTCGTCTTCGAGCTCAAGAACTTCCTCACCTAGGAGATCCTCGAATGAGTGACGATATGCTGCGCGCCCCCGCGGAAATGAAGTACGCGGAGGAGCTCGACTGGCTGGAGTCGATCGACGACGGCCCCAAGCCGTTCTCGTGGCGGCTCAGCCCCCGCATGATCAGACTGTTCATCCTCGGCTCCGAACGCTCCGACGGGCTCGACCGCGAGATCCCGCAGAAGTGGTTCGGCGACCGCAGCTTCGTCGAGCGCAGCATCGTGACCCTGGCCTCTGACCGGGGCTTGCTGCTGATCGGCGACCCGGGCACGGGCAAGAGCTGGCTGGCCGAGCTGCTGGCCGCAGCCATCTGCCGCAACTCCACCCTCGTGGTCCAGGGCACGGCGGGCACCACGGAGGACCACATCAAATACTCCTGGAACGTCTCCATGGTCATCGCCAAGGGCCAGTCCCGCCAGTCGATGATCCCCTCGCCGATCATGACGGCGATGGAGGGCGGCGTGATCGGCCGGTTCGAGGAGCTGACCCGCTCGACGAGCGACGTGCAGGACGCGCTCATCTCGATCCTGTCGGAGAAGTACGTCTCCATCCCCGAGCTCGACGACGACAACATCGTCTTCGCCCAGCCGGGCTTCTCCATCATCGCCACCGCCAACAGCCGTGACCGGGGCGTCAACGACCTGTCCTCGGCCCTCAAGCGCCGCTTCAACTTCGTCCGCATCCCCGTGGTGACGAACAAGAAGAGCGAGGCGGAGATCGTCCGCTTCCGTACCGAGGAGCTGCTGCGCCGGCACCGCATCGAGCTGGACCTGCCGCCCACGCTGCTGGACATCCTGCTGCAGAGCTTCGCCGACCTGCGCTCGGCGGCGGGCGCGGCCACCAGCGACGACGAGAAGCTGGAGTCGGCGCTGTCCACCGCCGAGCAGATCGGCGTGCTGGAGGACGCCATCCTGCACAGCCACTTCTTCGGCGACCGCACCCTGCGTGCGCAGACGCTCGCCGGCTCGCTGGTCGGCTCGCTGGCCCGGCGGAGCCCCGAGGACCTGGCGATTCTCAACAAGTACTGGCACGGCGTGGTGGAGCCGCGCAGCAAGAAGGAGGGCGGCGACTGGCCGGAGTTCCTCGAGGGCGGCCGCGAGGCCATCGCCACGCTCTCATGATCGACCAGACGAGCCCGTTCGGCTCGCTCCGCGAGCAGCTCCTCGACGCCGCGGCGAAGTTCGCGGGCGGTCCCGTGGCCGTGTCGGAAGTGCTGTCCGGCCTGGTCGACGACGTGGATCGGGCGTTGCGCGAGGAGCTGGAGATCTTCCCGGTCTGCCACCACTCGCCGGCCTCCGCGCTGGCCATGGTACGGCGGCTGCGGGAGAAGCAGCCGAAGGTCATCTACCTGGAGCTGTGCGAGGACCTGCAGCCGCTGCTGACCGAGCTGCGCAACTGCAAGCTGCCGGTGGCGGTGCAGGCGTTCGCGACCGAACTCGACGGCTTCCCGAAGAAGTGGGCGCCGCTCAGCGTGGTGGCGCCCATCACGGAGGCGTCGGCCGAATACCAGGCCATCTCCTACGCCCTGGAAACGCCGGGCGTGGAGCTGGTGCTGGTCGACCGCTCCGCCGACCACGTCTACCAGTGGATGCCGGACGAGGAACCCTCCGGCGACAAGCCCAAGGAGCCCGAGGAGGAGGCGGGCCTGCACGGCGACGCCGTGGGCGTCGAGATCGGCGACCTGCGCCCGCGCTTCGCCGAGCTGGAGGAGCACCTGCTGCACCACGGCAAGGTGCGCCACTGGTCCGAGTGGTGGGACCAGTACGTCGAGCAGCCCCTCTCCGGCGCGGACCACGACACCTACCGCCAGGTGATGGTGCTGATCGGCAGCCTGTTCCGGCGCCTCAACCGCGACCCGGAACGGCTGGCCCTGGACGAGGACCGCGAGCGCTACATGTGGACCAGGATGCGCGAGCACCTGTCCGCCACCGGCGCCGACCCCGCCGACTGCCTGTACGTGTGCGGCGCGTTCCACGCCGCCAGCCGCGTCGAGCAGTTCGGCCTGAAGTCCACGGCCGCCTTCGAGATCACCCCGCGCACGGCCACGAAATGGCTGTACGGGCTCATCCCGTCCAGCCACTCGGCCATCGAGGCCCAGTTCGGGCTGGCCTCCGGCTCGGTGTCGATCGCGGCGGCGACCTGGGCCAAGGCGCTGACCCGCGACGGGCTGACCCCGTTCCAGCTCGCCGGGCAGAAGGGCGCGCGCAAGCGGGCGGCCAAGCTGCCCGCGCCCGTCCCCCGGGCCGAGGCGGCCGACAAACTGACCGGGTTCCTGTCCGCGCCGCCCACCCTGGACGGCCTGGACGAGGCCGAGCTGCTCGGCTGGTCCGTCGACATCGTCCGGCTGGCCCGCCGCAACGGTTACCTGGCCAGCACCGCCGACGCCATCGCGGTGTTCGAGACCTCGATCCTGCTGGCCGGCATGCGCAACCGGGCCAGGCCCACCCCGTACGACTTCCAGGACGCGGCCGTCACCTGCATCGAGAAGGACGTCGTACCGGGCCGCCGTGACGTGCGGCGGCTGTGCGAGATCCTGCTCGGCGGCGACCGGGTCGGCGAGGTCGGCTATGACGCGCTGCCTCCGCTGGCCAGGGACGTCCACGACCGGCTCGCGCCGCTCGGCCTGGACCTGGAGAAGCGGACGATCCAGCGGGCCCTGCTGGACCTGAACGCGAACCCGGAGCTGGTGCCCTGCTCAGACCTGCTGTGGAAGTTGCGTTACCTGCTGCCGTCCGACGCCGTCCGCCCCATCATGGGCGAGCGCCGGCTGGGGGAGCGCTCGATCCAGGAGAGCTGGGACCTCGCGCTGGGGCGCAACCAGCGCGCGATCATCGAGCTCGGCTACGAGGGCGTCACCATCGAGCAGGTCCTGGAGATGCGGCTGCGGCGC
Organism: Nonomuraea sp. B12E4; assembly: GCF_039871825.1. NCBI lineage: Bacteria > Bacillati > Actinomycetota > Actinomycetes > Streptosporangiales > Streptosporangiaceae > Nonomuraea > Nonomuraea sp. B12E4. The sequence continues at coordinate 274,947 of NZ_JBDPME010000002.1, forward strand.
TCGGTGTGGGACCCGCGGGCCACCGCGGCGGTCGCGCTGGCGGCGGTCGAGGACTCCGTGCTCTACCTGGGCAGCAGGCGCTTCACCGACGAGCTCGGGGCGCGGGCGGTGGAGCTGCTCGCGGCGGAGCGCACCGTGGACGACGCGCCCGAGGTGCTGCGCAGGATCCGCCGCCTGCTGGCCTACTACCGGGCCCACGAGCCGGAGCTGCCGGCCTGGTGCGAGGCGTTCGTGACCGGTGGCTACGCGCATTACTGCACGTTGCTGCCGACGGCGTTCGTGGACGACGACACGGGCGTGCGGCAGGTGGGGGCCATGCTGGGGTTCCTGTTCACGATGGAGAGCCTGGCGCTGGCGCTGGGCTGTGACCGGGCCCAGCTTGAGCTGGCGGTGCAGCAGTCGCATCCGGAGGCGCCCGCCAAGGTGGCGCTGCTGTGGGCCGCGCGGCACCAGCTCGGGCTCCTGCCGCTGGCCGACCTGCGCGCGCGGTGCGACGAGCTGCTGGCCAACCCGCTGGTGATCCCGTCGTTCCCGCACTACATCACGGGGTTCGTCCAGGCCGTGGAGCTGGCTCCGGGGCTGTCGGGTTTCGTGGTGGAGGTGATCTCGAAGGCGTTCGGGCGGCTGCCTGACCGGGTGCTGCTGCCCTGGTTGCCGAAGCTGATCACGACGTTGCGGGATCAGGCGGGGGAGCTGATGCCGGCGCTCGTCCGCGAGGCGGGGCGCACCTTCCCCGGCTCGCTGGCGGCGCTGGACGCCTGGGCGCCGCCGTGGTCGGCGCGTCCCAAGCCGGTCCCGACGCGCCCGGTCGCGGCGGGACCGGTGACGGAGCTGCTCGCCGGGCATCCATCGGCCTGTGACGCGGTGGCCGAGCTGCTCGGCTGCGCGGGGGAGTGGCGCGCCCCCGGCGGCGCCGGGAATCGCGAGGTCAGCGCCCTGCTGGCCGGCCACCCGGAGCCGACCCTGGCGGTGGCGGCCCTGCTCGGCTGACCTCCGGCGGCCCGCTTCCCGCGAGGCGGGCCGCCACATCCGCGGAATCGCCGATCAATGAATGATCGGGAAATGGCGAATGGCATTCGGGTGACGAACTCGCCGGTCCCTTCATGTCGCCTCTCCGGGTAATCCATCACGGCCTCCCGGCTCGTAGTATCCAGTGCTGAGATCGGTGCGGATTTGATGGGGTGTGGGCATTGTCGCGTTCCCAGCCGGGAGAGGATCTCGGCCAGATCGCCGATTACCGGGTCACCGGTTTTCTCGGCGAGGGCGGGCAGGGTGCCGTCTACCAGGGCATGAGCCCGTCCGGCGCCCCCGTTGCGATCAAAGTGCTGCACGACCGCCTGTCCGACGACAGTGAGGCCCGGCGGCGATTCTTCCGCCAGGTCGATCTGGCCCGCCGGGTCGCCCCTTTCTGCACCGCCCGGGTGCTCGACATGGGAATGCACGACGAGCGGCCGTACATCGTCAGCGAATACGTCTCCGGTGATTCCCTGCAGCGGGTGGTCAGGCGGGACGGGCCGCGGACCGGGGGCGGGCTGGAGCGCCTGGCCATCGCGACCGCGACCGCGCTGGCGGCCATCCACCGCGCCGGGGTCGTGCACCGCGATCTCAAGCCGGGCAACGTGATCCTCGGCCCCGAGGGCCCGGTCGTGATCGACTTCGGCATCTCCCGCGCGCTCGACCACACCGCCACCCTGTCGGGGGCGCTCGGCACACCCGGCTACATGGCCCCGGAGCAGGTCTCCGGCGGGGAGGTCGGTCCGGACGCCGACGTGTTCAGCTGGGCCGCGACGATGGTGTTCGCGGCCACGGGGCGGCGCGCCTTCCCCGGTGACTCGGTCCCGGCGGTGCTGCACGCGCTCCTGTACGACCCGCCCGACCTGACCGGTGTGCCGGAGTCGCTGCTGCCGCTGGTGACGGCCTGCCTGGACAAGAACCCCGAACGGCGCCTTTCCGCCGACGAGCTGGTCCGTGCCCTGACCGGCGACTCCACGGCGCCCGCCGGACCCGCGACGACCCCGGTCGGCCCCACGACGGCGCCCGCCGCCCCCGGCACGGCCCCGGCCGCCTCCGGGACGGCACCCGCCGGTGGCGCGGCGGTGCCCGACGGCGCCCCGACGGTGCCCGCCGCGGAGCCGCCCCGGCGGCGGCTGCCGCGCCGCGCGCTCCTGGCGGGCGCGGTGGCCGTGTGCGCCACGGCCGCGGTCGTCGCCGTGGCCCTGTGGGCGCGGCAACCACGCGGTACGACCCCCGCGCTCACGGCGGTCACCGTCGCCACCGCCCCCGTCACGGCACCCGCGTTCGGCACGGAGCTCGGCGACCCGCTCGCGGCCCACGGCAACGACGTACGGGCGGTGGCGGCCGTCGGCTCGCTCGACGGCGTGCCCATCGCGCTGACCGGCTCCGACGACGAGACCGCCAGGGTCTGGAGCCTGCGTACCTTCCAGCCGATCGGCCCGCCGCTCGCCGGCCACACGGAATGGGTGAGGTCGGCCGCCCTCGACCAGCTCGACGGCGTGCCGATCGCGGTCACCGGGAGCGACGACGGCACCGCCCGCGTCTGGGACCTCACCACCGGGAAGGCCCGCGTCCTGACCGGCCACCGCGGCGGCGTCAAGTCGGTGGCGACCGGCCGCATCGGCAGCCGGCACGTCGTCGTGACCGCCTCCGCCGACGGCACCGCCCGGGTGTGGGACCTGCGCTCGGGCAAGGAGTTCGGCGAGCCGCTGGCCGGCCACCGGGGCGCGGTGTGGGCGGTGGCCGTGGCCCAGATCGGTGGCGCGCCCGTGGCGGTCACCGCGGGTGACGACGGGACCGTGCGCATGTGGAGCCTGGACGACCGCAAGCAGCTCGGCGAGCCGATGACCGGGCACCAGGGCTGGGTGCGTTCGGTGGCGATCGGCAACGTGGACGGCAAGCCGGTGGCCGTCACGGGCAGCGAGGACACGACCGTGCGCGTCTGGGACCTGACCAGGCGGAAGGAGCTCGGCCGGGTACACGGCGGCGTACGTGCTGTTCGGCGGCACGGCCCCGTTCGTGGCACCGGGCTGGTGTCGGCCTCGGGCAACGCGATCGCGCCTGGCTTCTTCATGGTGGCCGTGGCGGTGGTGTCCACGGTCGTGGTGCTGACCCTGTTCAGGGAGACGCGCGGCCTGCCCCTGGAGCGCGCCGCGGACGCGGTCCCGGAGCACGCCTGATCACGTTACGGGCGGGCGCGATCACGACCGCTGCGCACCCTCGCCATCGGCGCCCCACGTATGATCGGTGCCGGGAACACGGCCCAAGCCATCCGCCACATTTCTCGCGACGCCACGCCCACCCTCACCATCCTCGACCTCGCACGATCGAAAATCATGACAAAACTCCATTTCGCTGGAGCCCTGGTGATCCGGGGGGCCTTGCCGCTGAACGACTTGACGGGTTGTTTAGGTTTGCTGAGGTGCAGGCGATTGCCTTCACGGGCATATCTGATGCTGTCCGGATGCCCATCGATATAAGGCATCGGATTTTCGCGACCGATTCACTCATGAATGGAAACGAAACCACGTGAATACTGAAATTCGGCAATCGCGGACACCGCGCCACGGGCGTATCGCGACGCTAGCTCTGACCACTGCGGCAGCCGGTGTCATGTTCGGTCTGCTGCAGGTCCAGGGAGTGGCGAGCGCGGACTCCGCCTCCCCTGCGTACATCGCAACGGACGACTTCGACCACGACAGGTATCACCACCACCGGTTCTGGCCCTCCCGGGGGAACCATCACCACCGGTCCAGGCCCGACCACGAGAATCATCACCACCGATCCTGGCCCTACCACGGGAGTCACCACCACTCCTGGCCCCGCCATCACGGTTGGTAGCCTGTGGCGCACGGGTACGGACGAGAAAAGGCCCGCCCGGGGATGGGCTCGGTGACGACGCCCCTAACCGGCGGGCGCAGGCGTCTCAATAAAGCTCTGATCGGCGATTGAGTCGAAATCTTTCTCGCCTGCTCGAAAAGGGGTGGACGACGAATGCCGTGGCAATTTTTCGCCACGGCATTCGATGATCCGCCTCGACACCTCACACTGAAGGCTGGTCTTCGCACCTGGCAGCCGCCCGTTTGAGCTTGCGCCGATGCTTCAAGATGCCGCCGGGACGGTGACGGCGGGTACGGTCACCGGGCCCAGGAGCGGGTTGAGCACGTCGGCCTGGGACCGCCCGGCCGGGACGAGCACGTCGAGCGCCTTCGGCACCGTGCCGGGGTCCACCGCGCACAGCGGATCGGCGCCGCCGGCGGCGCAGACCCCGAACTGGAACGGCTGCGGCGTGACCGCGAAGCCCCTGGCCTGGTCGGGGCTGAAGCCGTCCTGCCCGGTGAGCACGACGGCGAACCGCCACCCCGGCCCCGGCGTGCCGAACGCGGCCCTGGGCAGCGCGATCGTGATCGTCCGCGTGGTGCCCGACGAGCGCACCGCGGCGCCCGCCTGGGCCGCGCCCGCGGCGGTGACCCAGACCGGGGCGGCGAAGCCCTGCACCTGCGGTCGGTGCTCACCTGGTAGGTGGTGTCGCGGGCCTGCGACTCGGTGAACGTCCTGCCGTCGGTCACCACGAACTGCATCGTCTCGACGTTCGTGTTGTCGATCGTGGGCTCGTACACGTCGGACAGGACGCCGCCCGCCACGGTGTACCAGACCTTGGACGCGCGGCCGGTCGCCGTGCCCACGCAGTCCTTGCGCGCGAGCCCGAAGTGGGAGGCGGTGCCGGGCGCGCCCGGCGCGGGAGCCTGGGCGCGCGCCGGATCGACCGGTCGGTCACCAGCGCGGCGGAGACGACCAGGGCAAGGACGGACCGTCGAACGGCAGGCATGCAGGCTCCCCTTCCCGACCCCGATGGGTTGAGAGAAGTCCAGCCCGGCCCGCCTGTCAAGCCCGCCTCAGGCGAACCGCTCGATCGTGACCGGGATCAGGCCCAGCCCGCGGATCGCCTGCCGGTGGTGGTGCAGCAGCGCGCCCAGCGCGGTGACGTCCTGACCGCCGCCGGGCCGCGTGGTCACGTCCACGCACCACGCGATGTCCGCGCCGATCCGGCGCAGCTCCCACATGAAGCCGTCGGCCCCGGCCGTGCCGGCCACCCGCGGGTCGGCGGCCGGCTCCAGGCGCAGCGCCGCGCGGGCGTCCGCCAGCTCGCGCTCACCGAGCTGTCCCGCGAACAGGATGCGGTAGCGCCGGGCCGCGGGCCCGGAGCCCAGGTCGAGCGGCGACTCGGCGGGCAGCGGCTGCCGCTGGAAGTGCGCGCGCAGCCCCGCCTCGTCCGGCAGCTCGCCCCCGCCCAGCAGGGCCAGCGCCTCCGCCGCGGCGGGCCGGTCCACGGCGGTCACCCGGGCGCGCAGCCCGGCGTCGGAGCGCAGCTCCCGGGTCAGCGCCGGGGCGCCCGCCCACGACCCGGCCCGCCAGGCGGCGCTGTCGATGCCCGCGGCGGTGTGGTCGTCGTTGAGGACGAACTCCTCCACCAGGATCTCCGCCGGCTCAGGGTCGCCCGCCGCGGCGGAGATCAGGTAGTAGTCCATCCGTCCATGATCGCGGCGATCGGACGGACAAGGCAACCTCACCCGCCAACGCGGACGCTCTCCGGCGGGCCCAGATAGCTGGGCAGCAGGCCGCCGGTGTCCACCACGATGCGCTGGAGCACCACAGTGGGGTCGACCATCCAGAACTTCACCGTGTGCACGCCCGGGGCCGCGATCGTGTGGGCGGTCGTGGTGACGATGACGTTCTCGGAGGTGTTGCGCTCCCACTGGCGATTCATGGTCGTGTCGTTCGCGCCGGTGACGGCCGTGACGTTCACCCGCTGGAGTGGCTGGTCGTCGACGGAGACGGCGTAGGTGAGGCCGTCGGTGGGCAGCACGTTGTTCCTGGGGGACAGGTGCACCGACACCTTCACCTGGCCGGTCGTGTAGAGCGTCGTGGTGTACTCCAGGCGCGGGCTGCCGCCGCCCGGCGTGCGGCGGGCCGATGTCACCGGCAGCGGTGTCACGCCGTCGGAGGTCCTGCCGAGGTCGGGGATCGTCATCCAGGTGCCGACGGCCCTGCTGTGGTGCCCGGCCTCGATCGCGACGTGGCCGCCCGCCTCGACGTACCCCCGGGGCCGCCCGTCCGGGTTGTCGACCACGGCCCGCACGGTCACCTGCCGCCCGGCGGGGCCGGTGACGGTGATGGGGACCTCGGTCCTGCCCTTGGGCGCCCGCGCCCAGTCCACCCGTACGGTCGCGCGCACCTGGTCGGTGACCCGGCCGGCCTTCGGGGTGACGGTCAGCCAGGGCCGGCCGGTGGTGACGGTGTAGTCGAACGGGGTGGTGCCGCGGTTGAACACCTCGATGTACTGCCGCGGATAGGCCTGGTACGGGCTGAACGCGGGCAGCACCGCCGGCCCCGTCGCCGCCGGCCACCACTGGTCGGAGCCGTCCACGGCCACGCCCATGTCGGCGCCCGCCGGGACCTCGGTGCGGACCAGATGGGGGTAGAACGCGTCCGGGAGTGCCACGTTGTCCTTCTCCGGCTGCTGCCAGGGGGCGTTGGGGCCGTACCGTTCGACGTCGCCGTACCCGATCTTGGGCTGGAGCTGCCAGTCGCGCCACTTGCCGCCGCTGATCTCGCCGTAGTGGGCGTTGAGCGCCTGGTCCTCCTCGAACCTGGATTGGGCGAGGTCGGCCTGGGCGTTGGCGGCGGCGCGGCCCTGCCGGGCGTAGAGGATGTTGGTGAACTGGGCGCGGCGCAGCTCGTAGAGGTTGGCGGGGGCCTGCACCTGGTAGTCCACGAGCTGGTAGTAGGCGTCGTGGTGACGCTCGTCCAGGCGGCCGCGGATCTGCTCCGCCCGGCTCGCCAATTGCTGCCACTCGGCCACGACCCGGTCCATCTCGTGGTAGCCGGTCAGGCTGAAGGGGGTGTCCCGGTCGTCGTAGGTGACGTTCTGCGGGTTGGCGGGGTCGGTGGTGATGCGGCGGTTCAGCAGCTCGGGTTTGCGGCGGGCCTGGAGCCGGCCGTATTCGTGCAGCACCTCGGCGATCTCGGCGGCCTGCTCGGGGCCGAAGTTCTGGGCCGCGTACGCGCGCTCCCAGTCGTCCAGCCTCTCGATCGGCAGCCGGTCGGGGTCCCAGGCGTAGTCGAGGAAGAACTGCAGCGGCAGCTCCTCGTTCTTCATGTCGCCCACGTTGACCACCCAGAGCCGGTCCACGCCGTAGCGGTAGGTGAGGTTGAGCTGCTCCCACGTGGAGGCCAGGTTGATCGTGTCGGCCCACTTGTAGTTCCGGCCGCCGCCGACGTAGTCGAAGTGGTAGTACATGCCGTAGCCGCCCTGCCGCGACGGGAGCGTCTGGTCGGGCAGCTTGCGCATGTTGCCCCAGTTATCGTCGCAGAAGACCACGGTCACGTCGTCCGGCGGGCGCAGGCCCTGGTCCCAGTAGCGCTGCACCTCCTTGTAGAGGGTCTGCACCTGGGGGATGCTCTCCAGGTCCTCGCCGCTCTCCTGGGCCAGGATTTCGCGCTGGGCGGCCAGGATGGACTCCATCAGCTCGATGCCGTCGCCGTCGGGCAGGCTCACGTCGCCGTTGCCGCGCATCCCGAGCGTGACGACGCCCTCGAAGCCCTGCTCGCGCATCCGGCGGATGCCGTCGGCCCAGTATTTCTTGATGGCCTCGCCGTTGCGGCGGAAGCTCCACTCGCCGGTCCCGCCGTACGGGTCGCGGCCCGGGGTGACGATGGTGCCCTCGCTGTCTCGTACGGCGGCCACGGCGTGCCGGTTCCACTCCTCGATGCCACGCATCATGGGGGCCTCGTGGGAGGTGCCCATGACGACGCCGTACCGGCTCGCGACCCGGTGGTTGTCCGGGTCGTCCTCGGCGAAGGCCCGGCCCCAGACCGCGGGCCACAGGTAGTTGGCCTTGAGGCGGAGCATGACCTCGAAGACCCTGGCGTACATCTTGCTGTTGAAGCCGCCCGGGAAGCCCTCGGCCAGACCGGGGCCGAAGTAGCGGGGGGCCCAGGTGCCGAGGTTGGGGTTCTCGTCGTTGATGAAGAAGCCCCGGTACTTCACCTTGGGCGTGCCCTGGGTGTGCCGGCCTGGCAGCACGTAGAGCGCGTCCTGGTGGCGGGTGGGGACGTCGTCCCACCAGTACCAGGGCGAGACGCCGATCTCCTTCGAGACGTCGTACGCGCCGAAGATCGTGCCCCGCTGGTCGCTGCCCGCGATCACGAACGCGCGCCGCACGCCGGGCAGCGGGTTCCGCACCACCTGCTCCAGCGAGGTCTCCCACCTGCCCGCGATGCCCGAGACGTCGAGCTTGCCGGCCCGGATCAGGCCGTCGATGAGCGGGCTCCTGCCGATGGTCCCGACGAGCACCACGTCGTCCCGGCGCGGGACCCGGTCCCTGACCAGGTCGGGCCGTACGCCGGTGACCCGTTCGAGGTCGGCCTGGAGGTCGCCGGCGACGCGGACGACGCCGGCGTGGTCGCTCGCGCTGACCACGATCGGCGCCGCCCGCCCGGCGGCCACCAGGGGGAACCGGCCGGGGCCTCCGGAGCTCAGGATGTAGGTGCCCGGCCCGGGCGCCCGGGCCGCCGTGGCGGTGGCGGGTCCGGAGGCGGCGGCGGGCCCAATGGTGGGCACGGTGATCGCCACCGCGACGGATAACAGGAGTCTGGACAGCTTCGTCATGTCACGATCTCCGGTCGGTGAGGGCACCCTGTTGAAACTTTCGGGAGAATTGGGAAAGTTTCTGAGGCCGGGTAAGGGGGATGCTAAACCGGTCTCACAAAGACGGTCAATGCCTGGTCAGGAGGTGGCCGGAATTCGCCACCCCCGTTCACGGTTATCTCTTGCGTGGGTCTGCCCGTTTTGGGCAGGAGTCGGCGGTACTGCACATGCGGTCCACGGTGAAGATTGCCTGTCTGTCAGGCGGGAGGCGTCAACATGCGGCACGGCCGGACCTTCGTCACGAGCATCCTCGCCTCGATGCTGCTCCTGGCCGCCGGGTGCAGCGCCGGCAGCGATCCGGCGGACCCCGGCCCGGCGAAGGAACCGGACGAGGGTCCCGTGGCGACGTTGTCGTTCACCCCCGCCGACGGAGCCACCAAGGTGGCCCCGGACGCCGGGATCACCGTCAAGGCCACCGACGGGAAGGTCACCAAGGTGACCGTGGCCGACGCCAAGGGCAGGAAGGTCAGCGGCACCACGGGTGCGGACGGCGCCTGGCGTCCCAAGTGGCCGCTCCGGCCCTCGACCGCCTACACCGTCAGCGCCGAGGCGACCGGCAGCGACGGCAAGCCGGTGACGAGCCAGGCGAAGTTCACCACCCTCAAGCCGAAACGGGTGCTGGAGAGCGGCATGGCCCCGCTGGACGGCGAGAAGGTGGGCGTGGGCATGCCCGTCCAGCTCCTGCTGTCCCAGCCGGTGACCGCGCGGAAGGACCGGGCGGCGGTCGAGCGGTCGCTGACGGTGCGGATGTCCAAGCCGGTCGAGGGCGCCTGGAGCTGGGTGAGCGATCGGGAGGTGCAGTTCAGGCCGCGTGAATACTGGCCGACCGGCGAGAAGGTGACGGTCGTCGCGCACCTGGCGGGCGTGCGGGCCGGGTCCGGCCTGTGGGGCACCAAGGACCGCAGCCTGACCTTCACCGTCGGCCCCGAGCACATCACCAAGGTCAGCAACAAGAGCCACCAGGCGGTCGTGCGGGAGAACGGCGAGGTCGTCAGGACCATCCCGGTCAGCCTGGGCCGGCCGGGCGACGACAGCTACTCCGGCATCATGATCGCCCAGGAGAAGAACCCGGAAATGATCATGGACTCGGCCACCATCGGCGAGCCCGGCGAGTACCGCATCAAGACTCAGTGGAACGTACGCATGACCTACAGCGGCACGTTCTTCCACGCCGCCCCCTGGTCGACCGGCTCGCAGGGCAACTCGAACGTCAGCCACGGCTGCGTGAACGCCAGCCCGGCCAACGCCCGCTGGTTCTACGAGTTCACCCAGCGGGGCGACGTCATCGAGGTCAGCGGCACCTCCAGGAAGCTGCGGTTCGGCAACGGGCCGACGCCGTGGGCCAAGTCGTGGGAGTCCTGGCTCGCGGGCAGCGCCCTGGGCAAGTCGATCAGCGGCTAGCACCCGGGATCGGCTCGCGGGGCCGCTTCGGTGCCGCGCGGGCCCGGGTCCGGGGACGCAGACTGGGAGGATGACACCGGCGTCTACGGAAGGCGTTGTGGTATCACGTGCCTGCTGACGGATCCGGGCGGGGGCTCGTCCGGTTGCCCGCCACCCTGCTGTGGCTGCTGGTCTGGCTGCTGAACGCCTACGAGTTCCTGGTGACCTTCTAACCACCCGTCCCGGGGACCACCAGGCCCGACTCGTACGCCGCGGACGCCGGGTGGAAGGACACCGTGGACGTGCGTCCGTACGAGGTCGTGGACGTGCTCGCCCGCTTCGACCGCCACCGCGGCCGGTACATGGTGCACTGCCACAACCTCGAACACGAGGACATGGCGATGATGGCGGACTTCGACGTGATCTGACCCGGATGATCAATCCGGCGATTTCGGGCCGGGCGGGTTGGGGAGACTCTGAGCAGACTCGTCTGATGAGAATGAGGAGCAGGCATGCACATCGTACGGTTCGTCAGCCCCCTGACCGGCGCCGCCGCGGTCGGCGTCGACGATGGCGAGCACGTGGTGGAGCCGGCCGGGGTCACGACCGTGGGCGAGCTGCTGCGGCTGCCGGCCGCGGAGCTGCGCGAGTGGTGCGCGGCGGCGGACGGGCCCCGGCACCCGTCCGCGTCGGTGCGCCGGCTGGCGCCGGTGGACGGGCGGATGGAGGTCTGGGCGGCGGGCGTGACCTACCGGCGCTCGCGCGAGGCCCGGGTGGTCGAGAGCGAGCGCTCCGCCGACGTGTACGAGCTGGTCTACGACGCCGAGCGGCCCGAGTTGTTCTTCAAGTCGGCGGCCTGGAAGGTCTCCGGGGACGGCGGGCGCGTTTCCGTACGCGCCGACTCGGAGATCGACGTGCCGGAGCCCGAGCTGGGCCTGGTGCTGAACGCCGCCGGCGAGATCGCCGGGTACACCGTGGTGGACGACGTGAGCTCGCGCAGCATCGAGGGCGTCAACCCGCTGTACCTGCCGCAGGCGAAGATCTATCTCGGCGGGTGCGCCGTGGGGCCGGCGATCAGGCCCGCGTGGGAGGTGCCGGACCCGTACGCGCTGGACATCACGCTGACCATCGTCCGGGCGGGGGAGACGGTGTGGGACGGGAAGGCGTCCACGGCGGAGCTGAACCGGCGGCTGGACGACCTGGCGGGATACCTGTTCCGCGCCGACGACTTCCCGGACGGCGCCGTCCTGGCCACCGGCACCAGCCTGGTTCCCGACCTGCCGTTCACGCTGACGGATGGTGACACGGTGACCATCGGCATCGCCGAGGTCGGCACGCTGACGACGAGCGTGGTGCGGGGCCTGGCGGCGATGCGCTGACAGATCGGTCCCCGGGAGCCGGGACCGGGCCGGTGGGTCATCAGGTGTAGGCGATCAGGCGGCCGCAAGCGACCACCCCGGTCCAGGTGACCAGCGAGACGGCGCCCGCTGTCCTGGCCGCGGCCGGGGTACGGCGGGCGCCGTCCCATGCACTCACCCTGCGATAGACGCCGCGGTGGAACAGGGCGATGTTGATCCCGGCGATCACCAGCAGGGCGAGTTTGACAGGCGCGGCACCGGTCCCCGCCACCTCCCGCGCACCGGCCGCGAACATCACCACTCCGGACAACGCCGCGGCGGCGAACCCGGCCCGCGCCACCGGCAGCAGGTGCCGCGCCGCCGCCACCACGGAGACCGCCTGCCGCCCCGCGCCGAGCAACCGGAGGTCGAACAGCACGGCCGGGCCGACCAGCAGGGCCAGGCCCAGCAGGTGCACGACCTCGAGAGAGGAGTACACCCACGGTGTCACCCGGACGAACTCGGCACCCCAGGTGCCCTCCAGCCACCCGAGCGCCTCCAGCCAGGCGCCGTCCAGGGACGCGCTGTGCGGTCGGGTGCCGTCGTGCCGGGGGGACGACGCGGCGGTGACCCTCATGGGCGGCGTCTCTTCCTTCCGTACACCACCACGGCCGTCGCACCGGCCACCAAGAGCGCGCCCCCCGCCAGCCAGGGCGGCGGCCCTGCCTCCGTGCCGGAGCCGGTGGGAGCGGCCATGTCGCTCGGGGCGGGGGCCGGAGGGGAGGTTTCCGGGAGGGGGACCGAGCGCTGGCGGATGGCGCGGCCGTCCTGCCGTACGAGCAGCTCGGGCCGGAGCTCGTCCGCGTGCTCCCGGCTGACGTACCCCACCGCCTCCAGTCGTTCCCCCGCCGCGACCCGGTCCGGCATCCCCCACGCCGACAGCCGCTCCACCGGTGCGAGCACCAGCACCACCTCACCGGCCCGCCCGTCGAACGGCTGAGTGCGCCGCAACACCTCCCGCCCGCCGAGCTCCGCCAACTCGGCCGGAATGGGCCGCTCGGCAAGTCCGGCAGGCAGGCGCACCGGAGCGGACAGGCGCAGGCGTACCTCCGGGTGGGGGTTGCCCCACCGCACCTCCGTCACCGTCCCGGACACGTATAGGGGGCGTTCGGTGTGGAAGTCCTCCCAGCCGTGGTGGAGCGTCCCGAGGAGGGAGGCCAGCGCGAGAATCATCGACTTCATTGGGCCAATCTCGGCGGAGCCTGCCGGATATATGGCGTTCAGAGGCAAGTAGGTGGTGATTGATATAAGTGGGATATGAATCTCCGGCGGCTTCGCTACACCGAGGAGCTGAACTTCGGCCGGGCCGCCCTGTGGGAAGGGGTGCGGCAGCCGCCGTCCAGCCAGCAGATCGGCAAGCTGGAGCAGGAGCTGGGTGTGCGGCTGTTCGAGCGCATGACCAGGCACGTGCTCGTCACCCCGGCAGGCCAGGCGATCGTCACGCTCGACCTGACCTGGCGCACCGGCGAGCAGAAACCGGTGGTGCACAACTTCCGCGCCCTGTCCCCCCCTCCGCCGACCGCTTCCGCGTTCCCGGCCGCGCGCTAGCCGCGACCGGGAACGGCCATCTCGCCGAGCTCGGACCAGTCGTCCTGCGGCACGGTCACGTTGACGATGCGCGGTGTCTCGGCCAGGTGCGGCGGCAACGCCTGCTGGGCCTGCTTGAAGTGGGCCGACTGCACGTGCGCCGCCCCGGCCGTGTCGTCGCGGAACGCCTCCACCAGCACGTATTCGGTGGGGTCGGCCACGCTGCGCGACCAGTCGAACCAGAGGCAGCCCGGCTCGGCCCTGGTCGCCTCGGTGAACTCGCCCACGATCTCCGGCCAGCGGTCGGCGTGCTCGGGCAGGATGCGAAACTTGGCGGTGATGAAGATCATGGGGCCGGCTCCCTCGAACGGCTGCGTTACGAGACGAGCCTAGCGGTCTTCATATTAACCCGAATAACCTACCAAAAGTATGGGATAATCGATCCCGTGAGTCTGGACAGGATCCGCCCGTCGAGTGCCCGCGCCGATTCTCCGCTGACCGCCGCCGTCGGGGCGGCGCGCTGGATCAGATCCGCCGCGACCGGCGAGGAGACCTACCTGGAGGATGCCAGGGCCGGTGCCCGCAGGCTCGCGGCCACCTGGCGCGAGCAGGAGCACCATGGTGGCGCTCATGGAGGCCGGCTGGGCCCTCGGCGAGGGGCATCGTGCGGAGCGGCGTGCCGGACCGGCGCAGTGAGGGCTGCTGGAACGTGGCCTGCCAGTGTTGCGGCGCGGCCGGCCTGATCGAGCTGTTCGTCGGTCTGTGGGCGGCGACCGGGCAGGAATCTCACCTGGAGTGCGCCCGCGCGCTCGCCGCCGACCTGATCGGGCGGGCCACCGACCACGGCGGCGGCTACCGCTGGTACCAGGCCTACCGCCGGTTCCGGATTTCATGTATTCCTAGTAGGAATTATTGACTTTGCGAGCACGGCCTCGTAGCTTCGAGGGCATGAGCCTGGGCTTTCACCTGACCCGGCGCCCGCACGTGGACCACGGCCACGTCGCCAGCGCGCAGTGTCGCTGATCACGGACCGGAAACCAGACCTCTTCACCTCCCAGAGGAACCCATCGTGATCAAGATCAGACATGCTCTCCTCGCCACGCTGCTGCCTGTCGTGCTGACCGGCTGCGGTGCGGCGGAGGGGGCCTCGAAACCCGGAGACACGGAGGTGAAGGTGCTGCGCTACCAGGGCGGCACCGGCTCCGTCACCTTCCCAGAACTGGCCGCCGAGCTCGGCTACCTCGGCGACGTCAAGCTCGAATGGGTGGGCAACACCACCTCGGGCCCGCAGGACATCCAGTCGGCCGCGACCGGCCAGACCGACTTCGGCGGCGCGTTCAACGGCGCGATCGTCAAGCTCAAGGCTGCCGGAGCCCCGATCAGAGCGGTGATCGGCTACTACGGCTCCGACAAGGAGACCTTCAACGGCTACTACGTGCCCGAGAACAGTCCCATCAGGACCGCCCGCGACCTCATCGGCAAGAAGATCGGCGTCAACACCCTCGGCGCCCACCACGAGGCGGTCATCAAGGAATACCTCAAGCGCTCGGGGCTGACCCCCGAGGAGATCTCGCAGGTCCAGCTCGTGGTGATCCCGCCGGTCAACACCGAGCAGGCGCTCCGCCAGGGGCAGCTCGACGCCGGCACCCTCGGCGGCGTGCTCAAGGACAAGGCCCTCGAACGCGGCGGGCTGCGGCCGCTGTTCACCGACGTGGGGCTGCTCGGCCCGTTCACCGCCGGATCGATCGTGCTGCGCGAGGACTTCATGGCCGACAACCCCACCACCACCAGGACGTTCGTCACCGCCTTCGGCAGGGCCGTGGAGTGGGCGCAGACCCGCCCGCGCGCGGAGGTCGTCGCCAGGATGGAGGCGATCATCGCCAAGCGCGGCCGCAACGAGAGCGCCGACACCGTGCGGTTCTGGAAGAGCACCGGCATCGCCGGCAAGGCGGGCGCCATCTCCGCCCAGGACTTCGACCGGTGGATCGGCTGGCTGGAACGCGCGGGCGAGATCAAGCCCGGCCAGGTCGAGGCCGCCGACCTCTACACCAACGCGTTCAACCCGTACGCCGCCCGGAGCGCCTCATGACCGGCATCAGCATCCGCGACGTCAGCAAGACGTTCCAGGTCAGGGAGGAGTCCTTCACCGCGCTCGACGGGGTCCGGCTCGACGTGCGCCGGGGCGAGTTCCTCACTCTCGTCGGGCCCAGCGGCTGCGGCAAGTCCACGCTGCTCGACCTGGTCGCCGGGCTGGCCGCGCCGACCGGCGGCGAGATCCTCATCGACGGCGTGCCCGTCGCCGGGCCGGGGCTCGACCGGGGCGTCGTCTTCCAGCAGTACGCCCTGTTCCCCTGGCGCACCGCCCAGGCCAACGTCGAGTTCGGGCTGGAGGCGAAGTCCGTACCGAAGAAGGAGCGGGCGCGGCGGGCCCGCGAGCACCTGGAGCTCGTGGGACTGGCCGGATTCGAGGACCGTTACCCGCACGAGCTGTCCGGCGGCATGCGGCAGCGGGTGGCCATCGCGCGCAGTCTCGCCTTCGACCCGGACGTGCTGCTGATGGACGAGCCGTTCGCCGCGCTGGACGCGCAGACGCGCGAGTCGCTGCAGGAAGAGCTGGTACGGGTCTGGGAGCGGACCGGCAAGACCGTCATCTTCATCACGCACGGCATCGACGAGGCCGTCTACCTGGGACAGCGGGTCGCGGTGATGACCTCCAGGCCCGGCCGGATCAAGGAGGTCGTCGAGGTGCGGTTCGGCTCGCGGGCCGGGGACCTGCGGGCCGACCCGGCGTTCGGTGAATACCGGCATCTCGTGTGGTCGCTGCTGCGTGACGAGGTGGCGGCGGCGCAGGCGCAGGAGCGGAAGGCGGCGAGCGTGCATGGCTGACCCGAGCCCGCGCACCGCCGTCGGCCTCCCCGGCGACACCCACTGGTACGACCTCCCGGACGACGAGACCGACCCCACCGTCACCGCCGAGGTCCCCGCCACTCCCAGCACCACCAGGACCGCGTCCCCTCGGGCGGGGCGCCGGAAGGCGGGGACGTGGTTCAGGCGCGGGGCCGCGAACTCCGCCGCCATCCTGCTCCTCCTGGCCGCCTGGGAGGCCCTGCCCAGGCTGGGCGTGGTGGACCGGGTCTTCGTGCCGCCGCTCTCCGACGACCTGGCCGCCTGGTTCGGCCTCGTACTCGACGGCAGCCTCCCCGAGCACCTGGAGGCGTCGCTGGCCCGCTCGCTGTCCGGCTTCGGCCTGGCCATCGTGCTCGCCATCCCGCTCGGCCTGCTGATCGGCTGGTACCGGCCGGTCGCCGACTTCCTCACCCCGGTGCTGGAGCTGTTCCGCAACACCTCGGCGGTGGCGCTGCTGCCGGTGTTCACGCTGATCCTCGGCATCGGCGAGACGACGAAGGTCACGTTCGTGCTGTACGCGTGCTCGTGGCCGATCCTGCTCAACACCATCAGCGGCGTGAAGTCCGTCGAACCGCTGCTCATCAAGTCGGCCAGGTCCATGGGCCTGGGCCCGGTCCGGCTGTTCCAGAAGGTGATCCTGCCCGCCGCCGTGCCGACCATCTTCACCGGCGTGCGACTGGCGGGCGCCCACTCGATCCTGGTCCTGCTCTTCGCCGAGATGGTCGGCGCCAAGGCCGGGCTCGGCTACCTCATCCTGGACACCCAGTCCAGCTTCCGCATCCCCGACATGTACGCCGGGATCATCACCATCTCCGTGCTCGGCCTGCTTTTCAACCTGCTCCTGGTCGGCGTCGAACGCCGCTTCTCCACGTGGAGGACCCCGTGACGAACAAGCTCCACCTGAACGCCTTCCTCATGGGTGTCGGCCACCACGAGGCGGCCTGGCGGCACCCCAGCACCGAGCCGGCCCGCCTCACCGACGTCCGCCACTACCAGGAGCTGGCCAGGACCGCCGAACGCGGCAAGCTCGACTCGGTCTTCCTCGCCGACGGCCTCGCCCTGGGCAGCGTCCGGTACAACGCGCTGGGCCGCCTCGAACCGCTCACGCTCCTGTCAGCGCTGGCCGCCGTCACCGACCACATCGGCCTGATCGCGACCGTGTCCACGACGTACAACGAGCCCTTCCACGTGGCCCGCAAGTTCGCCTCCCTCGACCACATCAGCGGCGGCCGGGCCGGCTGGAACATCGTCACCTCCGCCGGCGAGGCCGAGGCCCGCAACTTCGGCCTCGAACGCCCCGAGCACGCCCGCCGCTACGCCAGGGCCGGGGAGTTCCTGGAGGTCGCACGCAAGTTGTGGGACAGCTGGGAGGACGACGCCATCCTGGGCGACCGCACCGGCGGCCTGTACGCCGACACGGGCAAGATCCACCCGATCGAGCACGCGGGTGAGCACTTCGCGGTCAGCGGCCCGCTCAACACCTCCCGCCCGCCCCAGGGCCACCCGCTGCTGGTGCAGGCCGGCTCGTCGGAGGACGGCAAGGACTTCGCCGCCCGGCACGCCGACGCGGTCTTCACCGCCCAGCAGACGCTCCGGGAGGGACAGGAGTTCTACGCCGACCTGAAGCGCCGCCTGGCCGCGTACGGGCGGCGGCGCGAGGACCTGCTCGTGCTGCCGGGCATCTCGCCGATCATCGGCTCGACCGAGCGGGCGGCGCTGCAACTGGAGAAGGAGCTGGAGGACCTGATCACCCCCGCGTACGGGCTCGCGCAGCTCTCCCAGATGACCGGCATCGAGCTGACCGCCGACGCGCTGGACGAGCCGCTGCCCGACGTGCCCGTCGAGACCGACGGGGCGCAGAGCCGCCGCAAGCTCGTGGTGGACCTGGCCCGGCGCGAACGCCTCACGGTCAGGCAGCTCCTGGGCCGGCTGGCGGGCGGGCGCGGCCACCGCGTCGTGGCCGGCACGCCGGAGCAGATCGCCGACCAGCTCCAGGAGTGGTTCCTCAATGGAGCCGCGGACGGGTTCAACATCATGCCTCCGATCCTGCCCGGCGGCCTGGCCGACTTCGTCGATTACGTGGTGCCGGAGCTGCAGGCCAGGGGGCTGTTCCGGGTCGAGTACGAGGGCCGTACGCTGCGGGAGAACTACGGCCTGCCCAGACCCGGCTCCCGGTACGCCCGGCGCGCGGTGGCGGTGGCCCGATGAGCGTCGTGGCGTTGGTGGGCAACCCCCGGCCCGGCTCCAGGACCCTGACCGTGGCCGAGGCGGCCGCGGAGGCGGTCGGGCAGCGGATCGGGGCCGCGGGACCGTACGAGAGCGTGGACCTGTCCGCGCTCGGGCCCGCGGCCGAGCCCTCGCCCGGGGTGGTGGCCGCGCTGGAGCAGGTACGGCGGGCGAGCGTGCTGGTGGTGGCCAGCCCGACCTACAAGGGGACCTACACCGGGTTGCTCAAGTTGTTCGTGGACCGGCTGCCGCCGGACGCGCTGGCCGGCCGGGTGGCGCTGCCGCTGCTGGTCATGGGCGACGCGAAGCACTCGCTGGCGGTGGAGGTGCATCTGCGGCCGCTGCTGGTGGAGCTGGGGGCCACGGTGCCCACACCGGGGCTCGCGGTGCTGGAGTCGCAGATTCCGCGGCTGGCGGACGTCCTGGCGGGCTGGGCGGACCGGGTCGCGCCGCAGGTGGCCGCCGTGCTGAGGGAAGGAGCGCTGAGATGACGGTGCCCGCGGCGCGCGCACGGTTCACGGGGAGGCAGGCATGCGCCCGCACGGCCGAGGCCGACGGACCCGGGCCCGCGCTGGACGGACCCGGACCCGGACCCGGGCCCGGGTTGGACGCCGACGGGTTCCGGCGGGCGCTGGCCGTGCACGCGGCGGGCGTGGTCGTGATCACGGCGCAGGCGGACGGCGTCCCCGCCGGGCTCACCGCCACGTCGTTCACCTCGGTCAGCCTGCACCCGCCGCTGGTCTCCTTCTGCGTCGACCGTTCCTCCACCACCTGGCCGTCGCTGCGGTCGGCGGACCACTTCGCGGTCAACGTGCTGGCCGGCGACCAGGCGGAGCTGGCGGCCAGGTTCGCGCGCAAGGACGTGAACCGCTTCGGCGCGCCCACCCGCTGGCGTCCCGGCCCGCTCGGGGCGCCGCTGCTGCAGGACGTGTCGGCCCATCTGATCTGCCTGCCGCACGAGACGGTGGACGTGGGTGACCACATCCTCGTCGTGGGGCTGGTCGCCGAGGCCAGGGTGCACGGCCCCGGCCGCCCGCTCCTCTACCACCAGGGCCGCTTCGGCCGCTTCGTCGCCCACCCCGGCTGACCCGGCCCGCCCTCTCCGCCCGACCGGCGGCCGCCCCGCGACGGGGGGCGGCCGCCGGCGCGGACGCCTGGCGTGTCCCGCCGGGAGATGCCATGATCCGGCCACGGAACCCGCGCGAGGGGACAAGTCGTGATCATCCAGCGCGCCAGGCCCGACATGCTGCTCATCAACGAGTTCGACTTCGACGCGGACGGCGCCGCCGCCCGCCTGTTCCAGGACAACTACCTGTCGGTGGGGCAGGGCGGCGCGCGGCCGACCACCTACCGGTATCGGTTCACGGCCCCCAGCAACACCGGCATCGCCTCCGGGTTCGACCTCAACAACAACGGCGACGTGGTGACCACCCCGGGCGCGGCCGGGTACGGCGACGACGCGTTCGGCTTCAGGGCCTTCCCCGGGCAGTTCGGCATGGTGGTCTACGCCCGGCATCCGATCGACGTGCGCGGCGTCCGGACGTTCCAGAAGTTCCGGTGGAAGGACATGCCGGGCGCGGCCCTGCCCGGCGACCCGGCGACCCCGGCGCCCGGCGTGGCGTTCGTGATCGCCGGTGACCAGAACGCCGACCCGGACGACGGCGACAGCTACCAGGGCGCGATCCACCAGTTGCTCGACCATCCCAGGATCGACTCCCGCCGGGCACCGTCCAGCCCCGGCGCGGTGGAGGCCGCCGCGACGCAGGGCGGCGCGAACAGCGGCCACACCGGCGACCCGAAATACGACACGGCCGACTTCGCCGACACGGCCCCCGGCAACCTCCGCGCCGACTACGTGCTGCCGTCCGAACGCCTGAGGACGGCGGGCGGTGGCGTGTTCTGGCCGGTGTCCGCCGACCCGCTGTCCCGCCTGACGGGGGTGTTCCCGTTCCCCAGTTCGGACCACCGCCTCGTCTGGCTGGACACCAGGCCGTAGGCGCCGCCGGCCACTGAGACGACGGCGTCCCGCCCGATCGTGAGATCGGACGGGACGCCGTTGACCACGCCGCTGTTGGTCCGGCGCTGTATTCGCGAGCGTCAGTGCGACGCGTACCAGTAGTAGAACGAGCTCCCCGCGCGGACGGCGCCGTCGGACTCCGCCCGCACCTTCGTGCCGTAGACGCTGTTGAGATTCCCCGTGGCGTAGTCATAGCTGAACCTCTGCCCGTTGCCCCACGCGCAGGTGCTGGTCCAGACGGCGTTGAGCCCGGAGGCGTTGTCGGTGGCCAGGCAGCGACCCGTGGCCCTGTTCATGAGCTGGGGGGAGGGTTCGCCGTTGCTGTCGTGGATCCAGTCCCACTGCTGGTGCGGGCCACCGTTGCAAGCGGTGGCGAAGGCCACCTGAGTGTCCCCAGCCGTGAGGCACGTCCCGTAACCGCTTCCCTTGAACGTCCACCAGACGGCTGCCTCGGCCCCATCGGGGTCGGCGTGGGCCGGAGACGCGGCCAGAGCCGAAGCGGCGGCGACGCTCACGAGGCCGAGCGAAACAGTCAGAACACGCTTGCGAAGTGCATCAATGATCATGGGGCGCAGTATCACGATCAAGATCAAACTTTGGGCATACGCGTACAAATGCGCAGGTAACACGGGCGTGAAAAGATCATGAAGCTCGCAGTCGACTTCGGCGAGTCGCCGGGCACGCGTGGGTGCCGAAGGCCCGCGGGAAGTCGTTCCAGTCGCCGGCGAGGGTCGAGCCGGCCGCCTTCCCGGGGCGCTCCTCCATCGTGCCGGCGAACGTCTGGGTTTGGCCGCCGACCCGACCACCGTCACGGTGGCTCGCCGCGGAAATGAGGTTCCGGTCGCTGGGACGGGATTTTCGGGGTGGCTTAATTGTCATTCGCGGGCCCGTGAAAAAGCATTTGACGGGGTCGGAGGCGTGGCCGGGGAAACGGACCGGCGGAAAATCGGTGTCGTACGCTGGACCGGATTTCTTAAACTCTCGATTCGTGGACATCTCCCCTCTCCTCCAGCATTTCCGGACGCACGACACCCCGCTGGTTCTCTCCCGGGGCGGCGATCTGGCGTGGGACGACGCGGAGCTCCACCGGAGCGCCGGCGACATCGAGGGATACGCGCTGCTCGCGCTGGTTCCCGGGGTGCTCCCATGGCAGCGCGCCCGAGTGCTGCTGCGGACGCTGGCCGACTCCCAGGACGGCCTCGACGACCGGACCCGCGCCATCCTGGCAAAGACGACCAAGGCGCTCATGTTCGGCCTGCCGCCCGCGCACGTCATCACCGTGCTGCTGGCCCTGCGGCGGCTGCGCGCCAACCACAAGCACGTCACACGGGCCGTGCTCGCCTTCGTGCTGGAGCACCCGGACGCCGGCGAGCTCATCGAGGCCCGGCGTCCCGCGCTGGCCGACTGCTTCGAGCACGCACTCGGAAAGGCGACCGCGCGGGCGTGCGCCCGGCTCATCGCCGAGGGCGACACCGGCTCCGGATACCTGCGCCGGTCCCTGCTGCGGTTCACCTCCGACCCGGCCACGGCGATCGAGTGGGTACGCGCCCTGTACGCGCCCGGCACGCACGGAGCGGTCGCCCCGCAGGAGCCGCCCGCGCCGCTGGACCCGGTCGGGGAGCACACGCCGATCGTGACGCCGACCAACCGGGGCGACATCGCCGCGACGCTGGTGCACCTCTACCGGGGCGGACCGGCCGCCGAGCTGCGCCCTGCCCTGGCCGGCTACGTGGCCGAGGCGACGCGCGGGCTGCCGCGCCTGCCCGGAAATGTGGCCATGGTGCTGGACACGTCCGGATCCATGCGGGGGTACGGCGAGCGCGAGTGGGCGGTCATGTCCCAGGCCGTCGCGCTCCGGCTGGTGCTGGACCAGGTCTGCGACCGGCTCACGGTCATCGAGACCGGGAACGACGCCGCCGCCCCGGGCCCGGCGGTCGGAGCCGGCACGCACGGACCGGATGCGGTGGCTGGAGCCGTCGCCGGCGAGCCGCGCCCTGCCGGGGCGACCGATCTGGCGAGCGGGCTGCTCGACGCGCTGGAAGGCCGTCCGGACCTGGTGGTCGTCGTCACCGACGGTTACGAGAACCTGCTGCCGGGCGATCTCGCCAGGGCCGTGGCCAGCCTGCCGCGTGCCGGGATCACCACGCCGGTGGTGCTGTGCCAGGCGACGTTCACCCGGGGTGACGACCTGGCCCTGCGCGACCCCGCGCCCGCCCTGCCGCACCAGCCGTTCTGGCACCAGGACGACTTCGCCGGGCTGCTGCCGTGGACGTTCGCCCACTGCGCGCCGGGCCACGACTGGATCAAGGCCGCGATGCTCACCCGCCTGGAAGGAGGACGCACATGACGCACACGACCGGACACGAGAGGCACAGGACCGGACTCGACACGCACGCCGCTGACACGCACATGGCCGGGCTGGACGCGCTTATGCCCGTCCCGCTCGACCTCGACGGCCTCGACGGTTACCGCGTGGGCCCGCCCCAGCGCGCCGGAGCGCTGACCATGGTGCCCGTGTGGGGGCCGTCGCGGCCCGGCATCGTGCCGCCCCGCTCCGGGCTGAAGCTACGGCGGGTCGTCGGGTACGGCCAGGTGGAGCTGCACAACGGCGCCCCCGAGGGGGTGGCGATCGTGCCGCTGCACATCGGCTACATACAGGACGCCGCCCAGAACCACGCCCTGTGCTCCTCGGCGCTGGTGGCCGCCGGGCAGACCAGGCGCTTCGACGACGCCTGCTGCGTCCAGGCCGGCCAGGGCGGTTACCTGGAGGGCCGTGACCAGTGGTTCTTCGTGCTGCCGGTGGAGCTGCGCGGCAAGGCGACGCGGCTGCGCGGGCGCCGGGACTACGCCAAGCTGTGGCCGGACATCAGCGAGCTCAACCGCGCGTACGGCCTGCCGTCCCGTGGCCACCTGGAGCAGATCCTGACGCGCAAGCGGGCCACGCTGACCCAGTTCCGGAGCCGGTTGGAGCTGATGCCGGGGCAGCTCGGGGCGCTGTTCTTCGTCCGCGACAGGTTCGCCGGGCTGGAGTTGGCGCCCGACCCGGGCTACTTCGCCGAGATGTGGATGGCCCTGGTCTGCTTCGCGTACGGGGTCGCCGCCTGGCAGGCCGAGCCCCAGCCGGCCGAGGCGGAGCCGTACGAGGTGACGAGCCTGGCCGGGCTGCGGGCCGAGCTGGCGCGCGACCGGGAGGCGTGGGTGGAGCGGGTGGCCTCCTGGCTACCGGTCCCGGACGGCGAGGCGCGCATGGTCGAGGAGGAGCGCTACCTGGACCTGCGGCTGTCCACGGTCACCGCCGGCCGGCTCGCCGGGCAGGTGGTCACCGAGCACGACAGGCTGGTCTACGCCTCGGTCTTCGCCGAGCATTGAGCCGGTCGCGACCGGTTGTCCGATTCATTGGGCTTAAACCGGTTGCGACCGCCTCTGGCCGGGCGGTTGAATGATCAATGCGGGAACTGAGCCGGGCATGGTGGGCGAAAACCCTCATTCCACATAAGGGAAATGGTTGGCTAACGACCCAGAAGCGTCCACCGAGGCGCCGGCCGCCTGTCCCGCACCAGCACGACCAATGCGAAATCGGGCTCTATACGCTGATATTTCGGCCTTTACAAGATCTTGTAAGTCAAATAAAAGCAGTGTTTCCTCTTGCGGAGATGCGCGCAACCCTGCGCATCCCAGGCACGCAGGAGGGAAATCGTGTCGAAGTCCTGGTTACGCAGCTCTCTCATCGCCACCGCTGTGGTCGCGGTGGCTCTTCCCCTCACGGCGGGGATGGCCCAAGGCGAACCCGGTGGGCAGTCCCCGGCGATCCACGACTTCCAGGCGGAGATCCACGGCAAGCCGGACGTGGACAACCGCCAGGGCCGGGTGCCGCCGCCCGCCGGCGCCAACGCGCGCCGGGCGGGCCCCGCGGCCGACATCCGCTGGAACGCTCTCGGCACCCCGGCCTCCGTCTCCAGCGCCGAACCGCTGGCCGACGGCCTCGGCTCCGACCCCGAACAGGCGGCCCGCGCCTACCTCAAGGCCAACGAGGCCGTCTTCGGCCTGCCGGCGGCGGCCGTCGACGCGCTGGAGAAGGTCGCGATCAACCCCATCGGCGCGGGTCACGCGGTCATGCTGCGCCAGCGGTTCGGTGACCTGCCGGCGGGCGTGGACGGCCTGGTCGTCGTCGGCGTCGTGAACGGCCAGGTCAGACATGTCACGTCCTCGTTGTCCCGGGCCACCCAGGCGCCCCCGGCCGCCTCGATCACCGCGGAGCAGGCCCTCGGCATCGCCGCCAGGGACGGCGGCATCGACCTGGCCACGGCGGTCACCGAACAGGCCACCCCGGTGGCGGTGCCGGCGCCCGACGGGGTGCACAACGCGTACCAGGTGGTCCTGATCGGCGGCGGGCAGGGCGCGTCGGCGGCGTACACGACGCACGTGGACGCGGTCAGCGGAGCCATCCTGACCCGGGAGAACCTGGTCGACCACCACTTCGACCCGGACAACCCGAGCTGGGAGGCCTTCCCGGCGAACCCACGCGACGACTACTCCTCCCGCGACACCCGCCAGACCTGGTGCTTCGCCAAGGCCCCCGGTTGTGACTACGTGACCGGCGGCGACCCCGGGACGGGCAAAGCCTGGGACGTGAACCACGCCACCGGCACGCCCACCAACACCAGCTCCGGCAACTCGGCCAGGACCGTCGAGAACCGGGCGAACGGCGACCCGTTCTCCGTCGGCACCCGCTCCAACGTGGCCACGCCGAGCCGGGACTACGCCTTCCCGTGGAACAACACCTGGTACGAGGCCAAATGCGACCCGGCGGTCTTCGACCAGCCGGGGGAGGCGGACCTGGAGGCCGCCATGGCCAACCTGAACGCCATGCACAACCGCATGCACGACTGGTCCTACCGGCTGGGCTTCACCGAGACCGCCTGGAACATGCAGGCGGACAACGGCGACCGCGGCGGCCTCGGCAACGACCCCGAGCAGGGCAACGCCCAGGCGGGCGCGCGCGTCCTGTCGGTGCGTGACAACGCCAACCAGATCACCGGGCCGGACGGCGTCGCGCCGATCACGAACATGTACCTGTGGCAGCCGATCGCCGGCTCGTTCTACGCCCCGTGCGTGGACGGCGACTACGACATGTCGGTCATCGGGCACGAGTACACGCACGCGATCTCCGGCCGCATGATCGGCGGCCCGAACGCCGGCTGGAGCGGCGCCCAGGCCGGCGCCATGAACGAGAGCAACTCCGACCTGACGGCGATGGAGTACCTGTTCGAGTACGGGTTCCGCCCCGCCGGCGACACCCCGTACGTCACCGGTGGCTACGTGACCGGCGACAAGTCGCGCGGCATCCGCAACTACGACATGTCCAGGTCCCCGCTGAACTACAGCGACATCGCCTACGACATCGTCGGCGCGCAGGTGCACGCCGACGGTGAGATCTGGTCGGCCACGCAGTTCGACGTGCGCGCGGCCTTCATCAAGCGGTACGGCGACGGCAACGCCAAGCAGCAGAAGGCGTGCGCGGACGGCCAGACCCCGGTCGAGCGGTGCCCGGGCAACCGGCGCTGGGCGCAACTGTCGTTCGACGCGCTGCTGCTGATGGCCTCGGGCGCGGTCAGCTACGTCGACCACCGTGACGCGCTGCTGGCGGCCGACCGGATGCGGTTCGACGGCAAGAACCAGGACATCATGTGGCGCGCGTTCGCCGAGCACGGTCTGGGCGCGGGGGCGGCGAGCAACGGCCCGAACGACGCCGACCCGACGCCGAGCTTCGTCAACCCGCTCGGCAAGAACGGCTCGCTGCAGCTCAAGCCGCTGGGCGAGGCCAAGGGCGCGGCGCTGCGGCTGTATGTGGGCGACTACGAGGCGCGTGCGGTCCCGGTCGCCGACACCGACCCGGCGACGCCACTCGGCGACACGGTGGAGATGACGCCCGGACTGTACGACTTCGTGGTGGCCGGCAACGGGTTCGGGCACAAGCGCCTGGACTTCGTGGTGCTGCCGGGCCTGAAGCTGCCGTTGCCGCTGGCGCTGTCGCGTAACCTCGCCTCGGCGGCGGGCGGCGCGACGGCCACCGGCGACGGCGTCAACCAGGCCAGGCTGATCGACGAGACCGAGACCACGAACTGGGCCTCGCTCACCGGGGCGCCGGCGGGCAAGGCGGTCGTGGTGGACCTGGCGGGCGACAGCCCGGTCAAGGTCGGCAGGGTGCAGGTGAGCTCGATGCTCCGGCCCGGCGTCGGCGACCCGGCCGACCCCGGGACGCAGAACCGCTTCTCCAGCCTCCGCTCCTTCGAGGTGCTGGCCTGCAGCCAGAACTGCACCGCGCCGGAGAACTTCCGGAAGATCTACACCAGCGCGGCGGACGCGTTCAAGTCCGGTCTGCCGCGGCCCCGGGGCGCGGACATGATCTTCAAGTCGTTCGACGTCCGGGACACGAGTGCCACGCACCTGATGCTCCGGGCGCTGACCACCCAGTGCACCGGCAACCCGCTGTACGCCGGTGAGCAGGACAACGACCCGAACTCCGCGACGGACTGCGGCACCGCCAGCCCGCAGCGGGACCACGTGAGGGCGGCCGAGTTCCAGGCCTTCTCGCACTGACCCACCGGCGGCCCGCGCTCCGGTTCTCGTCCGGGGCGCGGGCCGCGCTTGCAGCTAATAGTTAGACGTCGTACTATCTTGCGGTGAATAAACTCCCGGAGAGGGGTGGATTCGGCGACCAAGTAGTTCGACGTCTAACTAGATGTGGAGAGAGACATGCGTACCTTGATTCGCGATGTCCGGGTCTTCGACGGTGAGCGCATCGTGCCCCGCGCCGACGTACTGATCGCCGGCGACCGTATCGGCGAGCCGGATGCCGCCCCGGACGCCCCCGTGGACGTCGAGGTTGACGGCACCGGGAAGACCCTGCTGCCCGGCCTGATCGACGCCCACACGCACGCCTTCGACGGCGACCTGGCCGAGGCGCTGGCGTTCGGCGTCACCACCGAGCTCGACCTGAACAACCTGCCGCCCATCCTGGCCGCCCAGCGCCGCCTGGCGGCCGAGCGCGACGACGTGGCCGACATCCGCAGCTCCAGCATGATCGCCACCGCCCCCCGCGGGCATCCGACGCAGATCATGACGCCGGACGTGCTCCGCGCCCTCGGCACCGACAGCACCCTCGACACGGTCGCGGACGCCGGCGAGGCCAGGGCGTTCGTCGAGGCGCGGCTGGCCGAGGGCGCCGACTACCTGAAG
The DNA here is from genome assembly GCF_039871825.1 of Nonomuraea sp. B12E4. Taxonomy (NCBI): domain Bacteria; kingdom Bacillati; phylum Actinomycetota; class Actinomycetes; order Streptosporangiales; family Streptosporangiaceae; genus Nonomuraea; species Nonomuraea sp. B12E4. The sequence goes on from NZ_JBDPME010000002.1 coordinate 302,365, forward strand.
ATCGCGATTGACGACGGCGGCGCGTCCGGGACGTCGCTGCCCGCGCTCAGCCCCGCGCTCGCCGCCGTCCTGGTCGAGGCCGGGCACGCCGCCGGGCTGAAGGTCGTCGCGCACACGGTCACCGCCAGGGAGGCGCTCGTCGCGCTCGACGCGGGCGTGGACGGCCTGGCCCACCTCTATTCCGATGTGCCCCCGGAGCGGGCCGCGGAGACGGCGGCGCTGATCGCCGCGTACGGCGCGTTCGTGATCAGCACGATCACCTACATCGAGGCCGTCACCGGCGACCCCGGCGGGGCGGAGCTGCTGCGGGACGCCCGGGTCGCGGCCCGGATGTCGGAGCAGTCGAAGGCCACCTTCACCCGGGAGTTCGCCGGCATCCCCATGTACTCCGACGGGGTGGTCAACGCCTCGCACGCCGCCGTGGCGCTGCTGCGGGCCGGGGTGCCGGTGCTGGCGGGGACCGACGCGACGCCGTTCGGGCCGGTGCACGGGGCCGGGCTGCACCACGAGCTGCTGCTGCTGACCGAGGCCGGGCTGACCGGCGAGGAGGCGCTCGCGGCGGCCACCAGCGCGCCGGCCCGCCACTTCGGCCTGCCCGACCGGGGCAGGATCGCCCCCGGACTGCGCGCCGACCTGCTGCTGGTGGACGGCGACCCGGCCGCGGACATCACCGCCACCCGCGCCATCGCCGGCGTATGGCGCGCGGGAGCACGGCAGGACTAGCCAGGCGCTGGCCGGCGTCACCATCGGCTTCCGCAGGGGATCCATGACCGCGGTCATGGGCCCGTCGGAATCGGGCAAGCCGAACACGGGATCGTGACGCTTGTGACTGTTGATCTCCATGTCTTCGCTGCGGCTGCGGGAAGGTGGCTCGCCTTCAGGTAGTCGAACACCGTCTCGCACATGCGCACCTCTGGAGGTTCTTCGAGGTGGACGGCGCTGGTCATGTTCTCCAGATGCACGACGTCCATGTTGGTCGCGGCGGGAAACCCCGAGGATGTTGAACGACCCCCGTCAGCGCCGCATGCTCTCCAGTTCTAAACGGCAGGACTTGGACCATGAAATTGGCCCTTGATTCGCCTCGGCAAGATGCTCTTTTTGTGGCGGATCGAGCGCCCGCGTTAGGGCCGGGCGGCAGTCCGGTCGACTGGATTGATCGGGTGAGAGCTCCATGAACCAGACTGGAAAACTCAACAGTATTTACGTAGTCTTATGACTACTGTCAGTTAGATGGCGGGTGGGCGGCTCGCCGGTTCGTCCCAACCTTCCGTTAAACCAGATCCGCAAGGAGAGGATGCCTGAATCATGACCCGCATGACGGCTACGCCGTGGGCGCTGCAGTTGGTGACTGACCGGCTGCCGATAGGTCCCCCGCCCGCAGGTTCGCCGCCGAGCACCAGCCGATCATATACAAGACCTTTCGTGGTCTGCCTTCCTCGGAGGATGGCCGGGCAGGAGCCATCTGGACGCAGCGGGTGAATCCTGACACCTTCGACAACACGCTGTCGGTGACAGCGCATCTGTTTCAGGCTGAAATCCCCAAGGTCGCGGATGCGGGGGTGACCGTGGTCGGTGGCCGCCTGTTCGCGAGCAGAATCGAAACTCTGGACGGCGTTCTCGATTGGCGGCGAGGCGACCGGGAGAAGCTGATCCATACCCCGATCGAGGTCCCCGGCCCGGTCGCGGCGGCATTGCGCAGCTATCTAGCTTCATTCGACCTGATATTCGGCTGCTTCGATTTCGCCCTCACGGGCGACGGGGGCGTACCCGAGCACTGGACGTGGATTGAATGCAACCCGAACGGCCAGTGGGGATGGCTGCCCGACGCGCCCGAGATCACCGCAGCATTCGCCGACATCCTGGAGAAGGGAAGTGCGCCGTGACGGCGGGTGACAGCGTTGAAGCCGACGCCGCACGCCTGCGCGCACATCTGGCGGAACTCCTGGCCGAAGATGGCAGACTCAAGGATCCGGCGTGGCGAAAAGCGGTCGAGACGGTGCCTCGTCACCGGTTCATGCCGGGCTTTTATCTGGATGCCATGGAGCGCACTCCGCAGGGACTGACCGTCTGGCACCCGGTCACCGCAGAACGCGACCATGGCAGGTGGTTGGCCGCTGCCTACTCCAACCTCACCCTCATCACCCAATTCGACGGCGAAGAGCCCGACTGGCAACACGCCGTCGAGCGGCATGGCGGGGCTCCAACCTCCTCCTCCACTCTGCCGTCCCTCGTCGTGCGTATGTGGGAGGACGCCGACCTCGCGAAGGAACACACGGTGCTCGAGATCGGTACCGGTACCGGATATTCCACCGCATTGGCTTGCGAACGTCTCGGCTCGGAAGCGGTGACCTCCATCGAAGTGGACCCTCACCTGCTCGACCAGGCGGCCACAACGCTGTACGGCTTGGGCTACACCCCGGATCTGGCGGTCGCGGACGGCCTGTACGGGTATTGGCCCTGCGCTCCCTACGATCGCATCGTGGCCGCGTGCTCCTTCCGCAGCGTCCCCTCCGCCCTGATCGCTCAGACCCGCCCCGGCGGCAAGATCCTGCTCACGTTGAGCGGATGGCTCTACGGTTACGCTCGCGTCCTGCTGACCGTGACAGGCGATGGGACCGCCGAAGGGTCGCTGCTGCCGGGGACCGTCTCGTTCATGTCCGCTCGCGCGCACGCCGCTCCCGCCTTCGGTAACCCCGCGCATTGGGCAAGCACCCTCGCCGAACGGGCGCGGACGGCCCGGCATACCCCTGAACTCATCAACGCCGCAAGCGAGGAGGCGTTCCATCTGCGGTTTCTTGCGCAGTGCGCCGTCCCCAACACTCAGATGCTCACTGTCGATGACGCCACGTACCTCATCGACGTCGTCTCCGGCTCGGCCGCCATCCTCATCCCCGGACGCGAGGGATGGCAGGTACGCCAGCACGGCCCGTTGTTGCTGTGGGATGCCGTCGAGGATGCGATCGACACCTGGCAAAACGGCGGGCGCCCGAACCCAACCGGGTTCGGGCTGACCATAACCAGAGACGGTCAACGGGTCTGGCTCGGTGAGCCCAGCGGGCCGAGTTGGAGCCTACCTGAGCCGGCAGGGCCCGCTCCCAGGACATGAGTCACCAGCCGCCGCGCGGCGTGCAGGGGGGAGTGTCGTGGCGGAGGCCAGTCCGCGTCGGCGATGCCCCGGGTAGGCGCCACGGGTTCGAGCGCGGCCGCCCGATTGTGCTCGTCCAGCCCCGCGCCCCCGCGTCACTCTCGCCGCGCACCGGGCGAAGGGTGCACCCGGCCGGAACCTCGGGCTGCGGCAGCTCACCCAGCCCGCGCCGGAGGTGGATGAAGCACGGCCCCCGGAGTGCTGATATCTCTGATCCGTCAGCTGATCAGCCTGGTCAAAGGGATGATCGGCGTGGCTGAGGCCCGGCCGGTGGGCCGGGCCTCAGGACGTGCTCCGGGCGGAGATCAGTAGATGCGGTACTTGCGGCCGCAGTTGTCGAACTTGCCGCCCCAGCAGGTGAAGGTGTAGACCTTCTTGATCCCGCGGCCGCTCCAGGACCCGGCGGTCTTGCCGTCCCAGGACCGGTTGAACTTGTGCCAGGAGCCGTTCTGGAAATACTCGAACCAGACCCAGCCCTTCTTGCCGCCGCGCTTGTCCACGCCATACCACTTCGTGAAGACCTTGCCGCCGGTCTTCGAGGTCTTGCCGAAGGTGTAGGCCTTGCGGTCGCTGGAGAAGAACTTGCCCCAGCTCCCGGCCGACGACGCGGACGCGGTCGTCGCGGTGGACTGGGTGGCCGCCTGGGCGGACGCGGGGCCGAGGGCCATTCCCGCGAACGCCATCGAACCGGCCATGGCCGCGATCGCCAGAGTCTTACGCATGGTGGGTTCCTCCCCCTCTTCGGTGCTGCCGGGCGGTCCCGGCAGGAAGGACACTACGGAGACGGCAAGCGATCAACCGCGCACAAATCCACACACCGGAAGTGACGGACGACACAACCCCCAGGCGTCAGGAGGCCGCCGCGGGCCGGTCCAGCGGAGGAGCGCCGACCGCGACGCCTTGGCCTGGGCTCCGGCGTCCTGGCCGCACAGCGCGAGCACGGTGTGGCCGGCGAGAACTCCCGCCCCGCCAGCATGATCCGCGGCCATGGTGGCGGTAAGTCCACCGCGTCATCGGCTGGACATGACACGGGTCATCCGGAATCGAAGACTTTCCGGCGGGCGGCCCACGGGGTGCCGTGTATGGGCAGCGCCCCTCGCACGCAGTACCCTTCATAACCGATCGGCCGCCCCCGGAGGAAAGGACACCGCGGATGCCCCACGCGGCGAGGCCCACGGTCACGCTGCACGACGTGGCCGCCGCGGCCGGAGTCTCGGTCTCCACCGCCTCCAGGGTCCTGGGCGGCAGCAGCCGCAAGGTCGCCCCCGAGTACGAGGCCCGCGTGCTGGCGGCGGCGGAGGCCCTGCGCTACACGGTGGACGCCTCGGCCCGGGCGATGCGCCGGGCGAGCGACTCGATCGCGCTCGTCGCCGACGACCTGACGACCGCGTCCATGGGCATGGTGGTGGCCGCGATGGAGCGCGAGGCCCGCACGGCCGGGGCTTTCGTCACGGTCTCGTCCACCATGGGCGTCCCGGACCGGCAACTGGAGACCGTACGCCTGCTGCGGGCGTTGCGCCCGCGCGCGCTCGTGCTCACCTCCAGCCGTTTCATGGCGGACGCGCTCGAAGGCGGGCTGGGCAGGGAGCTCGGCTCGTACGAACGCGAGGGCGGGCGGGTCGTGATCGTCGGCGAGACGGACACGGCTTTCGACTCGATCGGCTTCGACAATTACCGCGCCGGATATTCCGTGGGCGCCTTTGTCGCGGAATCCGGATACCGCCGGGTGGCGATATTCGGCGGCTCCGGAGAACTGCGCAACATGTCCGACCGTGCTGCCGGTTTCGTCGCGGGACTGCAGGCCGGAGGGGTTGACGAGCGGGAGATCAGGACCGTTGACTGCCCGGTCAGCCGGGCCGGCGGATTCGAGGCCGCGGAGCGGCTGGCGGCGGCGGGAATGGACGGCCGGGAGGCGGTGCTCGCGGTCAACGACATCATCGCCATCGGCGCGTTGTCGGGATTTCGGGCCGCCGGTCTGCGCGTTCCCGAGGACGTTTCCGTGACGGGAATCGACGACATACCGCTCGCCGGTGACGTGACGCCGCGGCTGACGACGGTGGCGCTGCCGCTGGCGCACGCCGGGGCGGAGGCGATCCGCTTCGCGCTGGGCGAGGCGAGCGAGGCGGCCGGCACGCCACGGCGGCTGACCCTCGAAGGCAAGCTGATCGTCCGCGAGAGTACCCGCGCCTGACGTCAGGGGCCACCTGCGGTCACCCGCGTCCCACGGCAAGGGCCACCTGCGGTCACCCGCGCCTGACGGCAAGGGCCTACCTCACCGGCCCCTGACGACAGGGGCCGGGGACGCAGGAGGGCGGCAGCCCTGCGCCGGATCCCGTTCACGCTGTTCAAGGCCCAGGTCGCGGTCTTGGGCAGCGGTCCTGGCGGGGCTTCACGGGGCCCGGCCGGCCTTGTGAGAACGCCTCACCGAGTTCTCCCGCAACACTCTTGACGCTCACGTAACAGCCGTGCAAACCTGCGGAATACGTTTTCCCAGCAGGCGGCCAACCCCCGTCTCCCGTGACAGGAGGTCACGCATGTTCGCGTCGAGGAGGCCCGCGTGAGCGCTCTCGGCGAGCTCCAGCGAATGCGCAGGGGCAGCGGCGGAACCCTCGGCGGCAGACGGGACAACAAGGCCGCGTTCGTCTTCCTCCTGCCCTGGTTCGCGGGCCTGCTGCTCATCACGGCGGGTCCGGTCGTGGCCTCGTTCGTGCTGGGCTTCACCGACTACAACCTGATCCAGCCGCCGGTCTTCAACGGCCTGGACAACTTCACCCGCATGCTCGGCGACGCCCGGCTCCACCACGCGCTCGGCGTGACGCTCGTCTACGTCGTCGTCTCGGTGCCGCTGCAACTGGCCGCCGCCCTGGGCCTGGCGCTGCTGCTCGACCGGGGGCTGCGCGGCCTGGCGTTCTACCGTTCGGCCTTCTACCTGCCGTCGCTGCTCGGCTCCAGCGTGGCCATCGCGGTGCTGTGGAAGCAGATCTTCGGCGCAGGCGGCCTGTTCAACCAGTTCCTCGCCCTGTTCGGGGTGGAGGGCCCGAGCTGGATCGCCGACCCGGACACGGCCCTGTCCACACTGATCGTGCTCAACGTGTGGACCTTCGGCGCCCCGATGGTGATCTTCCTGGCCGGACTGCGGCAGATCCCCGCCATGTACTACGAGGCCGCGGCCACGGACGGGGCCGGGAAGTGGACGCAGTTCAGGAAGATCACGATCCCGCTGCTGTCACCGATCGTCTTCTTCAACCTGGTCCTCCAGGTCATCCACGCGTTCCAGTCGTTCACCCAGGCGTTCGTCGTCTCGAACGGCACCGGCGGACCCTCGGACTCCACCCTCTTCTACACCCTCTACCTCTACCGGCGCGGATTCGCCAACTTCGACATGGGCTACGCCTCGGCCCTCGCCTGGCTCCTGCTGGTGATCATCGCCGGTTTCACCGCGGTCAACTTCTGGGCCGCCAAATTCTGGGTCGTCTACGATGACTAGCCTTCGCAAGGCGTTCAAGCACGCCGTCCTCATCCTGCTGGCACTGGTCATGCTCTATCCGGTGCTCTGGATGGTGGTCAGCTCGCTGCGCCCCGACAACGAGATCTTCCGCCGTCCCGGGCTGATCCTGGACAGCCTCCAGACGCACAACTACGGCGAGGGCTGGAACGCGCTGTCCTCCCCGTTCGGCCACTACCTGGTCAACTCGGCCATCCTGGTGCTGGCCTGCATCATCGGCAACCTGGTGTCGTGCTCGATGGCCGCGTACGCCTTCGCCAGGCTGGACTTCACCGGCAAGAAGCCGTGGTTCGCGATCATGCTGGGCACGATCATGCTGCCCATCCACGTGATCATCGTGCCGCAGTACATCCTGTTCTCCCAGCTCGACTGGATCAACACGTTCCTGCCGCTGGTGGTGCCGAAGTTTCTGGCCACGGACGCGTTCTTCGTCTTCCTCATGGTGCAGTTCATCCGCGGGCTGCCGCGGGAGCTGGACGAAGCGGCCAGGATCGACGGGTGCGGCCACGCCCGCATCTTCCTGCGCATCATCCTGCCCCTGATGCTCCCGGCCCTGGCCACCACGGTGATCTTCACCTTCATCTGGACCTGGAACGACTTCTTCAGCCAGCTCATCTACCTGACGGACCCGGAGATGTACACGGTGCCGGTGGCGCTGCGCTCGTTCGTGGACGCCACGGTGTCCACCTCGTGGGGATCCATGTTCGCCATGAGCGTGGTCTCCCTGCTGCCCGTTTTCCTCGCCTTCCTCGTCGGCCAGCGCTACCTCATCCGGGGCATCGCCACGACCGGCGGCAAGTGATCCCCCCGAAGGACTCAACATGCGAAGAATCGCCCTCGCGGTCGCGGCGGCTCTCATGCTCAGTGCCTGCGGCTCCGGTGGCGGCAGTGCCGACCAGGAGCTGTCCAAGGACCCGGTCACCCTCCGCTTCACCTGGTGGGGCGCGGACGAGCGGCACCAGCGCACCCAGAAGGTCATCGACCTCTTCCAGAAGAAATATCCGAACATCACCGTCAAGGGAGAGTTCAAGGACTGGAACGGATACTGGGAGAGCCTCGCGACCACCGTGGCCGCGAACGACGCGCCGGACATCATCCAGATGGACGAGCTCTACCTCTCCTCCTACGCCGAGCGCGGCGCCCTGCTCGACCTCGGCACCGCCACCAAATACCTCAAGACCGCCGACTTCGACAAGTCCGCCCTGGACACGGGCATGGTCAAGGGCAAGCTGTACGCGCTCCCCGTCGGCCTGGCCACGTACTCGATCGTGGCCAACACCGACCTGCTCGACCAGTACAAGATCAAACTGCCCGACGACGCGACCTGGACCTGGGACGACTTCAAGAAGATCGGCGACGAGGTCTCCAAGGCGGGCGGCGGCAAGGTCACCGGCGTGCAGTCGTTCGGCTTCGACGCCGGCAGCATGAACATCTGGGTCCGCCAGCACGGCGCCGTCCTGTTCGACGAGGCCGGCAAGGTCGTCGTCCCGGAGAACGTGCTGGCCGGTTACTGGACCTACATCAGGGACCTGGCCAAGTCCGGCGTCGCCCCGGCGCCGTCGGTGACGATCGAGCGGGCCAACGGCTCGCTCGACCAGTCCGGCACCGCCACCAACGCCTCGGCTCTCGCCACCTGGTGGAACACCCAGATCCCGTCCCTGGCGACGGCCAGCGGCGCCAAGCTGAAGCTGCTCAAGCTGCCCGGCGAGTCGCAGTCCTCCTCGCCCGGCGCCTACTTCAAGCCCTCGATGTACTGGTCGATCTCCGCGCGCAGCGAGCACCCGGCCGAGGCGGCGCTGTTGGTGGACTTCCTGGCCAACAGCAAGGAGACGGCCGACATCATGCTGACCGACCGCGGCGTCCCGGCCAACAGCAAGATCCGCACGGCCATCACCCCCAAGCTCGGCGAGTACGACAAGGCGGCCGCCGAATACCTCGACACCGTCAAGGTCGGCACGGCCCCCCGGGTGACCCCGAACGGCGCCAGCGACGTCGAGGCGATCATCAAGCGGCACACCGAAGAGGTGCTGTCCGACCGGGAGACCCCCGAGCAGGCGGCCAAGGCCTTCATCACCGAGCTGCAGGCCGAGATCGACGGCGCCTGACCCCCACACAGGAGAAGATCCAGATGTCCCAACGGAAATACCGGGCCGCGATCATCGGGACCGGCGCCATCGCCAACGCCCACGCCAAGGCGGTGCTCGGCTCCGGCCGGGCGAGCCTGGTGGCCGTGGCCGACGTGGACGCCGCCCGGGCGGGCGAGTTCGCCGCCAAGTACGACGTGCCGCACAGCCACGCGAGCGCGGAGGAGCTGCTGCGCGACCAGGAGGTGGATTTCGTCCACCTGTGCACGCCACCCCAGTTGCACGCCCCGCTGGCCCTGGCCTGCCTGGAGGCCGGGGTGACGGCGCTGGTGGAGAAGCCGCCCACGCTCTCGCTCGCCGAGTTCGACACCCTGGTCGAGGCCGAGCGCCGCTCGACCGCGCACGTCGCGACCGTCCTGCAGCACCGCTTCGGCGCCGGCGCGCTGCGTCTGCGCCGCCTGGCGGACAGCGGTGAGCTGGGCCGCCCGCTGCTGGCGACCTGCCTCACCCAGTGGTATCGCGACGCGGACTACTACGCGGTGCCGTGGCGCGGCACCTGGGAGTCCGAGGGCGGCGGGCCCACGATGGGGCACGGCATCCACCAGTTCGACCTGCTGTTCTCGGTGCTCGGCCCGTGGCGCGAGGTCACGGCCGTGGCCGCCCGCCAGGCCCGCGACGTGGACACCGAGGACGTGTCGATGGCGCTGGTGACGTTCGAGAGCGGCGCGGTGGCCACGATCGTGAACTCGGTCGTGTCGCCGCGGCAGACCTCCCAGCTCCGCTTCGACTACGAGCACGCCTCGGTCGAGGTCGAGCACCTGTACGGCTACACCGACGACGACTGGACCGTGACCCCGGCGCCGGGCCACGAGAAGGTGGCCTCCCTGTGGGCGCAGGACCACTCGGACGAGCCGAGCGGCCACGGCGGCTGGTTCGCCGCCGTGCTCGACGCGCTCGACCAGGGCCAGGCGCCCCCGGTGACCGCCTCCGACACCCGGCGCACGATGGAGTTCATCGCCGCCCTGTACGCCTCGTCCTTCACCGGCGAGCGCGTACGAAGCGGACAGATCACTGCCGACAGCCCGTTCGCCCGCAGCATGGAGGGCACGGGCGCCCCCTGGGAAAAAGTGAGGAACCCGTGACTCTGCAGGCCAACCACGCACTCGGCCGCTCGGTCGCCGTCACGGCGGGCGACGTCGAGCTGTTCACCTACGTCTACCGGCCGGACACGCCGGTGCTGGAGTCGCCCAAGCCGTACCTGCACCCCATCCGCACCCTCGGCGGCGCGCTCGTGTCGCTGTTCCGGCCGCACGACCACGTCTGGCACAAGGGCATCGCCTGGTCGCTGCCGCACGTCGGGGAGCACAACTTCTGGGGCGGGCCCACGTACGTACAGGGGGAGTACGTGCAGCTCGGCAACAACGGCAGCGCCACGCACCGCGAGATGACCACGCTGGAGGCCGGCGGCGGGCGGGTGGAGATCGGGCACACGCTCGGCTGGACCGCGCAGTCGGGCGACCCGGTGATCGAGGAGCGGCGGTCCCTGACCGCGCTGGTCGTGGACGACACGACCTGGGCCCTGCTGTTCGACACGGCCATGACGAACGTGTCGGGCGGCACGATCGACTTCGGCTCCCCGACCACGAAGGGCCGCGAGAACGCCGGGTACGGCGGCCTGTTCTGGCGCGGCCCCCGGTCGTTCACCAACGGCACCATCCAGTCGCCCGGCGGCGCGGGCGGTGACGAGCTGCGCGGCACGCGGGCCGAGTGGTTCGGCTTCCGCGGCCGGCACGACGAGACCGGCGAGCACTCGACGGTCGTCATGGTGGACGACGCCGCGAACCCGCAGCACCCGCCGCAGTGGTTCGCGCGCAGCGAGCAGTTCGCGTGCCTGTGCCCGGCGCCGTTCTTCAGCGAGGAGGTGCCGCTGCCGGACGGCCAGACCATGCGCTTCCGGTACGCGGTCCTGATCGCAGACGGCGACCGCGGCCCGGACGGTTGCGCCTCGCTGGCCAAGCAGGGCAGGGAGGCCCTGGCCGGAGCGGCGCGATCATGACGTTCCCCGGGGGCACGTCGGTCAGCCGGCTGTCGGTCTATTCGGGTATGGCCTGCGCCGACGGCCTGGAAGGCGGTACACCGCACCTGCACACGGCCTCCACCGAGGCGTACGTGGTGGTCGGCGGGCGCGGCGCGCTGCACACGCTCGATCTGAACGGCCCGCGCGTGACGGAGCTGAGCCCAGGCTCGACCGTGTGGTTCACGCCCGGCACCATCCACCGCGCGGTCAACCGCGGCGACCTGGAGGTCGTGGTCGTCATGCAGAACGCCGGGCTGCCCGAGGCGGGCGACGCGGTCATGACGTTCCCGCCGGAGATCGTGGCCGACCCGGCACGCTACCGGGAGGCCGCCACCCTGCCGGCCGCCGCTTCCGAGCAGGAGGTGGAGGAGGCCGTCTCGCGGCGGCGGGACCTGGCCGTCGAGGGATTCCTGCGGCTGGCGGACAGCGCCGCCAAAGGCGACCTCGACCCGCTCCGGCGCTTCCACACCAGCGCCGTCGCGCTGGTGAGGCCCAAGGTGGCGGACTGGCGGCAGATCTGGGAGGACACCGTCGCCCGGGAGACCCGCCACACCGCCACGATCCTGGAGGCCCTGGAACATGGCGACGGAGCCCACCTCAGCCGGTCGGCCCTGATGGAGAGCCCGCCCGACCACCGGTGGGGGATGTGCGGCCACCTGCGCGCGCACGACGTCGCCCACCCGATCGTGCACACCCCCGATCCGAGTTGACCGCTTCCCGGCGCGCCCGGCCCTCGGGCGCGCCGGTCCCCCAGCCCCGAGGAGCCCGGCGATGTCCTTCAACGCTGCCCGAATCCGGCCGAAAGTCCTCTATCTCCTGACAGCCACGACGATGGCCGCCGCACTCACCGTCCAGGCCCAGCCCGCGCAGGCCGACCGCGGCACGACCTACTACCTCGACGCCGCCGCCGGCGACGACGCGGCCTCCGGCCGGACCGCCGACCACCCCTGGAAGAGCCTGGACAAGGTGAACGGCACCACCTTCCAGCCCGGCGACCGCATCCTGCTGCGCGCCGGGCGGCAGTGGACCGGCCAGCTCTGGCCCAAGGGCTCCGGCCGGCAGGGCGCCCCCATCACCGTCGGCAGGTACGGCGCCGGCGAGCGCCCCCGCGTCGACGGCGCCGGCCAGGTCAACGACGCCGTCCGCCTGTTCAACCAGGAGTTCTGGACCATCCGCGACCTGGAGGTCACCAACGAGGTCCCGGCCACCGGCACCCCCGGCGAGAACCTGCGTGACCTGCGCGGCATCCACGTCTCCGGCGACAACAGCCAGACCCTCGACGGCTTCGTCGTGGACGGCGTGGCCGTGCACGACGTCACCGGCCAGGTCAACTGGATCGGCGGCAGCATCGCGGACAACGCGCCCGGAGTGCGCTTCCAGACCGGCTGGGACGGCTCGAAGAAGACCGGCGGCATCGTCTTCGACACCACCGTGCCCGACATCGGCGCGCCCCCGGAGCGGGCCACGGTCCTGAACGACGTGCTGATCCAGAACTCCACGGTCGGCAACACCTCGTTCGCGGGCATCGTGTTCAAGCAGTACACCGGCGACGGCAAGAACGACGCCGGCCAGACCATCGCCCAGCCCACCGGCTGGGGCACCCGCAAGAGCGCCGACGACCCCGCGTTCACCCCGCACACGAACATCGTCATCAGGAACAACCACATCACGCAGGCCGACACCGCCTACGGCTGCAACGGCCTCTACCTCACCAACGTCCGCGGCGCCCTCGTCGAGCGCAACGTCGTCCACCGCGCCGGCACCTCGGCCATGGAGTCGTACTTCTCCGACGACGTGACCTTCCAGTACAACGAGGTGTACGAGACGCAGAAGAAGGCCGGCGGCGCCGACTCCAACGGCATCGACCCGGACAAGGGCACCACCCGGCACATCGTCCAGTACAACTTCATCCACGGCAACGGCGACGGCGTCCTGCTGTGCCAGTTCGCCTTCGGCGACGCCGTGGTCAGGTACAACGTCATCGCGGGCAACAGCCGCTACCAGATCTACCTGCACTCCGACCGGGCCGCCAACGCCAAGATCTACAACAACACGATCTACAACGACGACAGCGACCACCTCATCTACGGCTACGGCAGCTACCTCCAGGCCCGCTACGAGATCACCAACAACGTCCTGTACTCCACGCGGGCGGCGGCCGGCCTGACGACCAGCCCCACCATCACCTACGACCACAACCTGTACGGCGGCGCGGACCTCGCGGTGCCGGCGGGCGACGCGGCCGCGGTGGTCGGTGACCCGCTGCTCGCCGACGCCCCGCTCGACGGCCCCTACGGCACGCCGGAAACCGGTCCCCAGCTGAAGACCGCCCATGGCCTGCGCGTCCGGCCGGGCTCGCCCGCGCTCGGCGCCGGCGTCGGCATCGATGGCAACGGCGGCCGCGACTACGCGGGTAAGCACCTTTACCAGGGCCGTCCCGACATCGGCGCCTTCGAAACCGGTGGCTCCTGACACAATGTCCGGCATGGATGACGGGTCTGGCATTCCCACGGCCCCGCCGACCCTGCACGACGTCGCCCGGGAGGCGGGCGTCTCCATCGCCACGGCGTCACGCGCGCTCAACGGCAGCACGCGCAACGTCCGATCGGAGAACGCCTCCCGGGTACGGGCGGCGGCGGCCAAGCTCAACTACGAGCCGCACCTGTCGGCGCAGGCCATCGCCAAGGGCTCGACCAGGACCGTCGCGCTGGTGGTGCGCGACGTGGCCGACCCCTACTTCTCCTGCATCGCCGCCGGGGTCACCCAGGCGGCGCAGGAGTCCCGGCTCATCGTCACCATGGCGGTGGCCGGCGGCTCGCCCGAGCGCGAGCTGGAGATCGTCAGGACGCTGCGCGGCCAGCGCCCCCGCGTCATCATCGTCGCCGGCAGCCGGGTGGACGACTCGGGCACCAGGGACGCCCTCGTCGAGGAGCTGGCGGAATACCATACGGCGGGCGGCCGGGTCGTCCTGATCAGCCAGCGGGACCTGCCCTTCGGCACCGTCACGATCGACAACCACGGCGGCGCCGAGCGGCTGGCGCGGGCGCTGCTCGGGGCGGGCTACCGGCGCTTCGCGGTCTTCCACGCGCAGGCCGGGATCCGCACGTCCCGTGACCGGTACGACGGGTTCCTGGCCGGGCTGCGCGGCTCCGGCGTGCCCGCGCCGCTCGCGATCGAGACCGGCTTCACCCGGGCGGGCGGCTACGAGGCCGCGCGCCGGCTGGTGGAGCGGGGGTTCGAGGACGTGGAGGCGGTGTTCGCGGTCAACGACGTGATGGCGATCGGCGCCATGACGGCCTTCCGTGACGCCGGGGTCGTCCCCGGCAGGGACATCGGCGTGGCAGGCTTCGACGACATCGACCCGGCGGTGGACGTCGTCCCGGCCCTCACGTCGGTGACCGTGCCGCTGCGGGAAGCGGGCCTGACCGCGATGCGGCTGGCGCTGTCAGGCGAGGAAACGCCCTGCCACGACCTCCCGACCAGCGTCGTCCTACGCGAAAGCACCCCCGCCCGCCCCCCACTCTGAGCCCCCTGGGGGTCGTGATGCCCGCAGCGCGCCCGCTCTCTCGGGGCGCCTGCCTCGGGAAAAGCAGGTGATGCCGTCTGAGAAGGCCCTGTGTGCGCAGTTCGGGGTCGCACGCGACACGATGCGGCGAGCACTGGCCGTGCTGGAGAATGAAGGACTGATCCGCACCATCCCTTCGAAGGGGCGGCTGGTTCTTGGCGGCCAGGAACCGGAAAGAGAACAGTACCCGTACCAAGAAGTCGCGAGGGATCTGCGCGAGCAGATCGGGCGCGGAGATCTGGAACCCGGCTGTGCACTCCCCAGCGAGTCGCGGCTTCAGGGCCGTGCCCTGTTCGGCTTCCGGGATGGGCCAGATGTGACCGCGCTGTTCGACGAAGGTGAAGAGCTTGACTGACGAGGTGACGGCTGGAGTATTCCTCGGAGATCGACGAGTGGGCACTTTGCGCTACCGCGAAGGCAACACCTGGTTCGACTACGACGACAGGGCTCCTGTGCATCCTGTCCTCGGGCAGGCGTTCGAGGCCAATCCGGACAAGCGCAGGTCGGCCAGCGGCTCCGTGCCCGAGTGGTTCGCCAACCTTCTGCCGGAGCAGGGCAGCGGCCTTCGCAATCTGGTCGGACGCGAACTCGGGCGATCCAACCCGCACGACTTCCAGGTCCTCATGTTCCTGGGGGAGGACCTCCCCGGAAACGTTGCGCCACGTGCCCGACCAGAACTGCCCGGCGCTGCGCTCGAACATCCGCGAGTAGTCGCCGTACGTCCCCAGGCCGGCCGCGCCGGCCGGCTGGGCGAGGCCGACGACGACCAGCACGGCGACCAGCGCCGCCAACGTCTTCCTGTATCCGGAAAGCATTCGCCCCGACGGTAGCGCCGCGCGTGCACGAAGTCCGACAGTTCGGCAAAAGACTGACGGTCACTCGGGGCGGGGCCGGACATTTCTACATTGCTTGAAGCGAGCCCTCTCATCGCAGGGTGCGGCCTAGTGTGTCGGCGGATACGTACGTGCGGATCTCGCAGGATGTGAATCGGTGGCCATGCGGTGGCAGGGCGTGGCGGGGCGGCGGGCGGCGGGAGTCGTCGCCGGCGTTCTCGTGGCGGTGCTGGTGGGAGTCGGCCTGTTCCTGGGCACCGGCGTCTCCAGCGCCCGCCCCGAGCTCTCCGACGTGGGCGCCTGGCTGGCCAGCGCGCTCAACGGCGAGGTGGTGCACGCCAACGGCCTGTCCGGGCAGGTGGACGCCCGGGTGGACCTCGCCGGCGGCAAGCAGGGGCAGCCGCTCAAGGTGGTGCAGGACGGCAACAACGTGCTCGTCGTGGACGAGTCGACCGGCCAGGTCAGCCGGGTCGACCCGGCCCAGCTCGACGTCGCCCAGACCGGTACGATCGGCGCCGGCGGCATGCAGATCGTGATGGGGGCCGGCAAGGCGTACGGGGTCGATCCCCGGACCGGCACCGTACAGCAGCTCGACCCGCTGACCGTGGCCGCCGTCGGAGCCCCGATCACCCTGAAGGGCCCGCTCGGCCGGCCGGGCATCGACGCGAACGGCACCCTCTGGGTGCCGGTGCCGGAAGAGGGCACCCTCGCGCAGGTCAGCGGCACCCGGCAGGGCAGGGCCGTGACCGTCGGCGAGCCCGGCGACCCGCTCACCCTGACGATCGCGAACGGCGTGCCGCTCGTCACCAACTCCGCCGCCGCCTCCGCCATCCTGATCAGCTCGGCCGGCGCCATGCTCCAGGTGAGCCTGCCCAGCACGGTCACGAACGCGGGCCGGGCCGGCGTGCTGGTCCCGGCGGTGGCCGAGAGCCGGGTCGTGCCGATCCTGGCGCCCAAGCAGGGCGCGCTCGTCCTGGTGGACACCGCCAGCGGCGCCCTGACCACGGTCTCGGTGAAGGGCGGCAAGCTGGGCGCGCCGCAGGCCCTCGGGCGGCGCGTCTACATCGCCGACGAGAGCACGGGCCGGTTGATCGTGTACGACACCGTGGCCAGGCAGTTCGAGACCGAGAAGGTCGTGACCGGCAGGCCGGGGCCGCTGGAGGTGTTCGTCAAGGACGGGCTGCTCTGGGTGAACGACCAGTTCAGCGAGATCGCGCTGGTCATCGAGCAGGACGGCAGGGGGCGCCGGGTCGGCAAGTACGACGAGGCGCTCGACCAGAAGGACACGCCCACACCGCTGCCGATCCCGACCGGCGTACCGACGGCGGTGCGGCCGACCGCCGTACCCACCAAGGCAACCACCGGCACCGCCAGGCCGACGAGGACGGTGACCGCCGTGCCGACCGTGACCGTGACGGCCTCCCCGACCCCCACCCCGACCCCCACCCGGACGCCCGACCCGCCCGGCACCGTCACGGCCAACTCGGGGCCCGGCTGGATGGAGATCGTCTTCACGCCTTCCGCCCAGGGCCCCGTGACGGGCTACTCGCTGAAGGGCGCCCCCGGCGGCGCGGACGTCACGCCGTCCCGCGTCCGGCCCGACGGCCCCTTCCAGTTCCGGGTCGACGGCGGCTCGTGCGACCAGGAGTACACGTTCAGGGTCGCCGCGGAATACGACGGCGGCGAGTCCCTCTCCGCCCCGTCCATCCCGGTACGCCCCTGCGTCGCCCCCGGCATGCCCGCCGGCTTCACCGCCAAGGGCAGGAACCACGGCGCCGACCTGACCTGGTCAGCCCCGGAGAACGCCAGGGACGGCGGCGTCACCTACACCCTGGAAGGGCCGGGCCGGCACCCGGCCGCCCCCGAGGGCACCACCGCCGAGGTCACCGGGCTCAAGAACGGCCAGTCCTACACCTGGACCCTGCGGGCCAAGAACGCCGCCGGCGAGAGCCAGGAGCACGCCGAGGCGACCGCTGACCTGCGACCGCCGACCGCGCAGTTCCAGAACGCCCACAACGACAACCGGGACACGCTGATCCGCTCGGCGCCCGGCGGCGGGGAGTCGGGCCGGATCCCGCAGCACGAGTACATCGGCCTGACCGTGCTCTGCCAGCAGAAGGGCCCGGTCTACACCGACACCGACACGGGCATGAGCAGCGACGTCTGGAACAAGGTGGAGTCCGGCCGCGGCAACGGCTGGCTCAACGACGTGCTCATGGCCACGCCGAAGGGGGGCTTCCCGGCGGCCCCGCTCTGGGAGTGCGAATGATCACCAGAGCGGGGTGGGGGCTGGTGGCCGCCTCGGCGCTGATGTACGCGGTGGGCGCGCCGCTCGGCTACACCCAGGCGGCGGTTCTGGCGGTGGCCGGGCTCGCGGCCGTCGCCGCCGGCGCGGTGTGGACGCTCCGAGGGGCCGCGATCGACGTGCGGCGCGAGGTGACGCCGGGGAAGGTGGCCCGGGGCGAACCGGCGGTCGCGCTCCTGCACGTACGCAACACCGGCCGGCGCCGCCACCCGGGGCTGACGGCCCGCGACACCGTGCGGGGGACCTCCGTCGCGGTCGAGGTGCCGCCGCTGCCGCGCGGCTCGGGGCGTACGGTGTCCTACCGGCTGCCCACCCGCAGGCGCGGCGCGACCCCGGTGGGGCCGCTGCTGCTCGACCGCGCCGACCCCTTCGGGCTGGCGCGGCGCTCGATCGCGCACGGGCGGGCCGACATGCTGCTGGTACGGCCGCGCACCGTGGCGCTGCCGCCGCCGCGCGCCGGGCGGCAGCGCCACCTGGACGGGCTGGCCTCCAGGTCAGCGCCCGATGGCGCGGCCGGCTTCGACGGGCTGCGCGACTACGTGATCGGCGACGACCTGCGGCACGTCCACTGGCGCTCCACGGCCCGTACTGGCGTGCTCATGGTCAAGGAGCTGACCGACGTCAACCTGCCGGCCACCGTCGCCGTCCTGGACACCCGGCCCGGCTCGTACGAGGGGGACGACGAGTTCGAGCTGGCGGTGGACGTGGCGGCCTCGGTGGCCTGCGCGGTGACGCGCGAGCGCTTTCCGCTGCGGCTGCTCACCGGGACGGGGGAACTGCTGCACGCCAAGGGCGGGCCGGGGGAGTCGGAGCTGGTGCTGGACCGGCTGGCCGTGGTGGAGCGCGAGGCCACGGCCGAACCCCCGCTCACCACCCTCCGCCGGGCCCGCTCGGGCGGGGCGCTGGTGCTGGTCAGCGGCACCTTCACGGCCCTGACGGCGGCGGCCGCGGCGCGCCGGCGCTTCGACCAGGTGGTGTTCGTCCACGTGGGGAACCCGGGGGCGGGCGAGCTGCCGACCGGGACCGGCGTAACCGTCATCCAGGCGAGCGACCTCACCGAGCTGGCGGCGGCGTGGCCACGGTAGACGCTCGGGGAGCCGGCGGCGTGGCTGCGCAGGGGGGGGTGGGGAGCCAGGGGCTTCGCAGGCGGCGACTTTGCACCTCCGGTGGCTCGCCGGAGAGGTGCCGGTTTTGCGGGTGCGGTGGTGTGCCGGCGCGCCGGGACGGTGCGGTGAGCGTGACGTATCAGCCGGTCGGGGAGGCGGGGTCGCGGGGTGAGGCCCCGATGGGCGGCGGAGGTGGGGCGGTGGCGCGCGGGGTGGGGGCGGTCGTGGTCGTGGCGGTGCTCGCCGCCACGGCCGGGCTGGCGTTCGACGGGGTGTTCCCGCTGGGCGCGCTGCTCCCCGTGGTGGGCGTGGCGGCCGCCGGGCCGTGCCTGCTGTCGCTGCTGCTCACCAGGCGGTTGGCGCTCTGGGGGGTGATCCCGGTCGGAGTGCTGGGGTGGCTGGTGGCGGCGTCGGCGACGATCTTCAGGGCGGAGGCCGTTCTCGGGTTCGTGCCGACGCCGGCGAGCGTGGGTGCCGCGCTGGCCGGCGTGCGCGACGCGGGCGGCCGGCTCCTGACCACCATCCTGCCCGTGGCCCCCGACAGCAAGACGATCGTGCTGGCCGGCTTGCTGGTGTGGGCCGCCACGACGGCCGGCTGCGAGATCGCGCTGAGGTCCAGGGCCGTGCTGCTGCCCGCGCTGCCCCCGCTGCTGGTCCTGGCCGTCGCCGTGGTGCTGGGCGTCTCCGGTGCGGGGTCGGCGGTGCCGTACGCGGCGGTGTTCGCGGCGGGCGTGCTGGTGCTCGCGCTGGTCCGGGCGGCCACGTCGGTGCGGGCGGCCGCGGTGGGCGTACCGTTGCTGGCCTGCCTGGTGCCGGCCGCCGTCCTCGTGGCGCCCGCGCTTCCCAGGGCGGAGCGCCCGTACGACGTGCGCCGGCTCGTCGAGCAGCCGCCGCCGCGGCCGATCAGCGGCGTGAGCGCGCTCGACCAGGTGTCGGGGTGGTTGCAGAACCCCCAGCGGGAGCTGTTCATGGTCAGTACGGCCTCGGAGACGAACCTCCGGCTGGCCGTCCTGGACACCTTCGACGGCGTCACCTGGACCTCGACCGCCGGATTCGTCCCCACCGGCGGCCGCGTGCCGGGGCAGGAAGGCGGGCGCGACAGTGTCGTGCAGCGCTTCACCCTGCAGAAGCTGCCCGGGCCCTGGCTCCCCGCCGCCGACCGCCCGCTGCGGGCCGTCGGGCCGGGCATGGTGGTCGATCCCGCGACGGGCACGCTGGCCACCACTCAGGCTCGCGAGGGCATGACGTACGAGGTGACCTCGGGCCTCCGCCAGTATCCCGCCGAGGAGCTACGCGAGGCGACCCCCGCCGCCGACCCCGCCGCGTTGCGACTGCCCAACGGGCCCGACGGGCGCACACCCCCGCAGCGCGCCCGGCTGCGGACCATCGCCAGGAAGGCTACGGCCGGGGCGCACAGCCCGACGCAGCAGGCGGTCCGGCTGGCGTCGTACCTGCGCAAACTCGCCGTGAACGACGTCAACGCGCCACCAGGGCACGGCTACCGCAACATCGAGTTCTTCCTGACGGAGTCCCGCAGGGGGACGACGGAGCAGTTCGCGGCGTCGTTCGCGCTGCTGGCCCGCTCGCTCGGGCTACCGACCAGAGTCGTCGTGGGCTTCCGACCAGGCACTACAACGGATGCCGCTGCGGGCGGCGGGGTGCGGCAGGTGCGGGCGGGGGATGTGCTGGCCTGGGCCGAGGTCGAGTTCCGGGGGATCGGGTGGGTGCCGTTCTACCCGACGCCCTCGCGTACCCGCTCCGGCGGGGGCGGTGACGTGGCGGAGGGCGAGCCGAAGCAGGCCCGGGAGATCGAGCAGGCGATCAACAGCGACACCTCCAAGCCCGAGCCGACCCCGAGCCCTTCCAACCGGCCCACGCCCGCCGCCAAGCCCCGCCCCGCCGCCGCGACAGACTCGCTCGCCTGGCTGCTCGTGCCCGCCGGCGCGCTGCTCGCCTACCTGGTCGCGATGATCGTCGTGCCGCCCCTGCGCCGGTCACGCCGCCGCCGCGCCGCCACGCCCGCCGCCCGGGTGGCCGGCGCGTGGCGGCAGACCGTGACCAGGCTGCGGGCGGCCGGCGTCCCGGTCACGGCGGGGGCCCTCACGGCGCACGAGGTGGCCGCGCTGGCGGAGTCCGTGCTGGGACGTCCCGCCCGGGAGCCGCTGACGGCGCTCGCCGACCTGGCCAACCTCGCGACGTTCGGCGACGCCCCCGTCGACCAGGCCGACGCCGAGCTCGCCTGGCGCCACCACGACAGCGTCGACTCGCTGGTGCGCAAGCGCATCGGGCTACCGACCAGACTCGCCCACCGCCTGTCACCGAGCTCCCTGCTCGCCTGATTGGCGTCGGTGAGCCGAGCATCGCGAAGCGCGGTCGATCACACGCTCACAGCGCAGCTTCTCTTGCTGCCTTGCCCCCGTGGCCAGTGGAAGTGACGTGAGCCGCTGCTCGATGTGAGCGACGACGAAGGCGGGGAGGTGCCGGTGACGGGGATCAGGAGGGAGGGGTCGCCGGGGGAAGCACGATCGGGGGTTGGAGCTTGTCCTGCCCGGCGCCGGGGGTCGTCTCGGTGGCGCCTCGGATGCACAGTGCCGACGACCATGCCACGGACGAGGGCTGGCCGACGGCGATCACCGTGCCGACCTTGAAGCAGTATCCGGTGGCCGGGTTCAGACCGCCGACGGTATAGGAGGTGCCGCTCGTCGCCGACGTCAGCTTCTGGCCCGGGGCCTGCTGGATCACCGTCGGGTAGCTGCTCTTGCGCGCCGTCTTCCACGCCAGCGTCACAGAGGTGCCACCGTCGGAGACCACCTTGAGGCCCTTGGGCCGGTACGCGGCGACGGCCGCGGGATCGACGGCCTGCCGGTGGGCGGGCGGGGAGGTCGCGGGCGTGGTCGGCACCCGCGATGGTTCCTGCCTGTCCGTCGCCTGGGGTGTGGCGGGTGCCGGGCCTGCGGTCGGGAGGGCGTTCCCGGTCGGGGCGGTGCCTTCGGTTGCGGCGGCTGGCTGGGCGTCCAGCCGGCCGCTGGTCACGGCCAGCGCCACGCCGCCCACCCCGATCAGCGCCGCCAGCGCCGAGGCTCCGACGACCAGCAGCGGGATGTTCCTGCCACGCGCCGGCTCGGCGACGGACGCCCGCGACGGCAGCGTCCGAAGGGTGAATGGGGTGGAAGGGGGCCAGGGGGTGGGTGGCCGAGTCGCCTCGGGGATCGACAGTGGGGGCGCAGTTGTCTGGCTTGCGTTCGTGGCAAGCGCCTTGGTCGTCGCGGTGGTGTGCGGGGCGGAGGTGAGGGAGCGTGGGGTAGGGGCCGCCACGGTGGCCAGGTCGGTGGCTGTGGGTCGGGTGGCAGGGTCTTTGGACATTGTCCTGGCCAGGAGGGTCGCCAGGTCCGGGGGCACGGTGGGCGGGAGCGGTCGTGGGATCTCCGTCAGCACGTCGTGGACGAACTTGGTCGTACCTGCCGGCCCGTCCGGCTCGAACGCGGGCCGCCCGGCGAGCAGCTCGTACAGCATCGACCCGAGGGCGTACACGTCCGAGGCCGGGACCGGCGGGCGGCCCCGCAGGTCCTCGGGAGCGGCGTGCACCGAGGGGAGCGTTCCGCCGGGCAGTTCCGCGAGAGACATGAGGGCGGACATGGCGAAGCCCGTGAGCGCGACCCCGCCCGGGGGCGTGATCACGTTCTCGGGCTTGACGCGGCCGTGCACGCCGCCCAGCGCGTGCGTGGCCGCGACCGCCGCCGCCACCGCGCGCAGCAGGCCCACCGCCTCGTCAGCGGGCATCGGCAGGCCGCGGCCGGGGCGTTCGGCGAGCGTGGGACCCCCGTGCGGCGGCGTCACCAGGTACGGCCGCCCGTCCCCCGTGGCCCCCACCTCCAGGAGCGGGATCACGGCGGGGTGGGCGGCCAGCGGCTCGGGGAAGTCGAAGCCACGTACGATCCGCTTCAGCGCCCGGCGGTCCACCCGATGGCAGGCGAGCGTCTTGACCAACACCTCGGCGCCGGTGGACGCCGACCGGGCGAGGTAGACGGTCCACGGCCCGTCCTGGCCGGCCCGCTCCAGGAGCCGGTAGCCACGGACCCGCTCGGTGATCATCGTCATGCGGCCACGGATGGGCCGCCCGGGTCGTCGGTCTCGAAAGCGGCATGCTCCGCCGACCGGAAACCGCGCGACATGGGGATTCCCTGGTCGGCCTGAGGTGTTTTCATCCTTGCTCCGCGTGCCTGCGACGTGCCGGACACTTGCCTACCGGGCGTTCGATCCCATGGATCGTCATTTCAAGAAATTTCTAAGCGAGCCACGCGCAGGGGCCGCCGCCCAGGCCGGTGGGACATTTCCAGGAAAATTGAAACCGTAGCCCATCGGCTACCTCCCCGTTTACATTTCTTGGAGATGCGCGGAGTCGAGAGGGTGCACGTGGCTGAGCCGACACACTATGAAGAGGGCATCCATCACGGTGCCGGAGCCCGCCTGGCGCTCGCCCACTCGAACATCGTGCAGATCCAGCGCAGGCTGAACCAGATTCCCGCGACGCTCGGAGCGGCCTGGCAGGGCGATGCCGCCCATGCCTACAAGGCCGTACTCGATGAGTGGGACCCGCACTTACAAAGTGTCATCGACACGCTCGACGACATCTCCGAGAAATTCAAGGGAGCATGACAATGGCCGTGCCCCATATCAGCCGCGCCGATTCGCACGACATGGAGGAGGTCGCGGCGGAGCTCGGCCGGGCTTATGCGAATCTCGTCGGCGAGCTGGCCGTCCTGGAGGCCGACCTCAAGGCCCTGGAGATGCGCGACGGCGCCGCCAAGGGCGTCTACCTGGACGCCAAGGAGAAGTGGAACGCGGCGGTGGTGGCTATGGGCGACACCATGCAGCGCTTCAGCACGGCACTCCACGAGGAAGCGACCGAGCAGGCCCCTTAGACGGTGTCGCCCGCCTCCCAACGCCTTCGGCGTGGTCAGGCGGCGGCATCCAGTCGCGAACGTAGTTCCCCGGGGAGCACCACGGCGGCGCCTGCCAGGGCCTCCTCCAGTTGGGCGGCGCTGCTGACGCCGACGATCGGCGTCACCGGTGGGTCGCCTCCGGCCAGCCAGGCGAGCACCACCTGGTTGCGGGTCACGCCGAGCTCGGCCGCCACCTCGGTCAGCACGGCCAGCCGCCGGCTGGTTCCCGGGTGGTCGTACGTCTCGGGCAGAGGCCGGTCGTGGCGGGTGTAGGAGCCGTTGAGCAGCGGAGTGTAGGCCCACAGGGCGACCTCGGGGTGTGCGGTGACGTAGTCGAGGATCTCGTCCGTCACCCAGCCGAAGCGGTGGCTCTGGTCCGGCACCTTCGCCCAGGGGCGTGGGCTGAGGAAGGAGTGGCGCAACTGCAAGGCGGTGTATCCCGGCCATCCGTTGACCTGAGCGATGTTGCGGGCGCGCTCCACCCGCCACAGGGGGTGGTTGGACGCGCCGAGGCGGGCCACGGTGCCGGACTCGACGAGCAGCGCCAGCGCCTGCCCGGTCTCCTCCAGCGACACCGACCGATCCTCCATGTGCGTCCAGAACAAGTCGATGTGATCGGTGCCCAGGCGGCGGAGGCTGTCCTCGGCCGCCGTTTTGATAGCGGAGGCCGACAGCCCCTCCCGGTTGGCGGGCCACTCTCCGCCGCCGACCGGCTGCGCGCCCGCCTTCGTGCTGAGGCGAACGCGGTCACGGAGTCCGGGACGCTTGGCCAGCCATTCACCGATCACTGTCTCACTGTGCCCGCCGGCACCGTCCGGGTCGGACCAGAACGCGTAGCAGTTCGCCGTGTCGATCAACGTGCCGCCCGCGCCCATGAAGCGGTCCAGCAGGTCGAACGCGGTCCGCCTGTCCACCTGGCTGCCGAAGCGCATCGCCCCGAGCGCGAGGTTCATCTGTTCCATATCGTGCTCCCTTCGCCGCACAGGCAGGATTCTGGTGGCTGGAGTGAACTCAAGGTCAACACCCAGATCGGGTCGTTCGACCCCGGCCGCAGCCGTCAGACGGGTACCAGGACGAGCTTGCCGCGGACATGCCCTGCCTGGCTCTCGCGATGAGCGGCGGCCGCGTCGGTCAACGGATAGGCGCGGGCGATGGGCAGCGTGATCGTGCCCGCCGCCACCAGCGCGATCACTTCGGCCAGAATGCCGCTCATGTCCTCGGGCTCGCCGTAGGCGAACCGTGCGCCCAGCGACTGTGCCGACGCGTCGGCGATGGAGATGACGCGATCGGGGTTGCCGGTCAGCTCCACCAGTTCGGCGAGGGAAGCCCGCCCCGAGGCGTCGACGGCGGCGTCCACACCTCCCGTGACGACAGCCCGGACCCGGTCGGCCAGGCCGGCGCCATGGCTCACCGGGATGGCACCGAGAGAGCGCAGGTAGTCGTGGTTGGCTGGGCTCGCCGTGCCGATCACCGTGATTTCGCGATGCCGGGCGACCTGGGTCGCGACGGTTCCCACCCCGCCGGCCGCGCCGTCGATCACGATCGTCTCGCCCCGCGCCAGGGGGAGCTGGGCGAAAACGTGATAGGCCGTGGTGGCGGCCACCGGCAGGGCGGCCGCGACCTCCCAGGACACCGCGGCGGGTTTCGCGGCGATGGCGTCGCGGTCTGCCAGCGCCAGTTCGGCGTAACTTCCCGAGAGCGCCTTGCCGAAGACCTCGTCTCCGACGGCGACATCGGTCACGTCCGGCCCGACGGACTCGACGACGCCGGCCACGTCGACCCCGGGAACTGCCGGAGACCGCACCGGCATCACGGCGGCCATGGCGCCGCTGCGGATCTTCCAGTCGATCGGGTTGACACCGGCGGCGCGGACCGCGATCCGGACCTGCCCCGGGCCGGGCTCGGGCATCTCGCACTCGGCCACCCGCAGGACCTCGGCCTCGCCGTACTCGAAGAACATCACAGCCCGACAGATCCGTTTCATGGTTTCCTTTCGCCAGGTGGCGCCCATCCCTGACAGGGCCTGGCCCACATGCAGCCGGCGGACGAAGCCAGGAAGGACGCGAACCGGTCCGCCGGTCCGATAGAATACGGTCCACTGGTCCATTTATGCAAAGGGAGCGTGGCCGTGACCGAACGCGCTGATGCCGCCCGCAACCGCGCCACCGTGCTGACCGCCGCGGAAGCGCTCTTCCAGCGGGAGGACCTTGAGCATGTCAGCCTGGCCCGCATCGCCCAGGCCGCCGGCGTCGGCAAGGCCACGGTCATGCGCCGCTTCGGCGACCTGCTGGGACTGGTCGAGGCGGTCATCGAGCCACGCGTCGCCGCCCTGCGGGACCGCGTGCGATCGGGAGAGCCCCCGCTCGGGCCCGGAGGAGACGCCTGCGCACGACTCCACGCCTATCTCGATGCCCTGTTCGACTTCGTCCTGGACAACCGCACGCTCATCCGCGCATTGGAGCACTACGGACCGCACGCCTACTACGCCAACCCCGCCAGCCGGTTCTGGATCGACGAACTCGCCGCCCGGATCCATGCCGCCCGGCCCACCGTCGACGCCCCGTACCTCGCCTACGCCGTCTTCACCGCGCTCCGCGCCGACGTCATCGACTACCTTCACCTGCATCGGCACATGGGCATCGAACGGATTCGCGCGGGCGTGCACACCCTCGCTGACCCGCACCAGTGAGCCCTGAGCGCGGGGCGGGCCGTTGCCCTGGGCCGGCGCGGGGTCAGCGCCGGAACAGGTCCAGGAGTTCCTCCGCCCGCTCCGTGCGGGCGATCCACATCTCGCGCCCGCGCCGCTCCCGCGTGATGAGCCGCCCCGCCCGCAGCCGGTCGCAGTGGTACGTGAGGCCGCTGGGCGCGAGATTCATCCCCGTCGCCAGCATGGACATGGTCATGGGCTGGTCGAGCGCGCAGAGCAGGTCGGCCCGGACCGGCCCGACGAGCGCGGACAACTCGTCCACGGCCGGCGCGACGGGCCTGCGCCACAGCGACTCCGCCCCGGGGACGGGGTAGGCGATCCACACCGCGTCCGGGTTGTCCAGGCTGACGATCACCGACTCCCGGCCGGCCAGCATCGGCACCAGGACGATGTCCCGGCCGCCCAGGTCGTACGCGCCGGGTTCGGAGTCGGAGATGAGCAGGCCGCGCTCGCCGTACACGATGCGCTCGCTGAGCGCCCCCAGCAGCAGCTCGGCCCCGCCGCGCACGGTGGCGATGCCCACCCGCTGGACCTCCCGGTCCAGCAGCGCGCGGGCCTGCTGCCACAGGGGCTCCGTGATGTTCCACACCTCGGCCAGCGCGCCCGCGTAGCCGCGCAGCCAGTACGCGGGGTGTTCGACGGCCGAGCGCCAGCGGGCCGGCGGCCCCCCGGGGCCGAACGTACGCTCCAGATCCTTGACCATGTCGTCCGGCGGGAAGTCGCGCAACGCGCTGATCTGCGACTGCACCGTGATGTCGCCGCCGACGGGCGCCCGCGGCACCAGGAAGTCGGGCGAGACCGAGTGGCCCGGCGCGGCCAGCGGGCGTACCGCCTCGTGGCCGATCCGGCCGACCCGGGAGCTGATCGCCCGCCGCCAGAGTTCGGGCAGGCCACGGCGGCGGCCGGCGAGGGCGTCGGCGATCATGGCGAGGGCCGTCAGGTTGGGTGAGAGGGAGATCTTGAGCCGGGGTGTGGAGCGGACGCGCAGCTCGCTCCACACTTTCGTCCTTATGACTTGAGCTCTCACGGGTGGGAGGGTAGGCGGGGAGCACATTGCCGGAGACAAGGTTTCAACAATGCTCGAAACATCAGCGATCGGGCTATTGTCAACTGCTACGTGATACGAACGCTGCGGCTCTCGATGGTGTTCGTCCGCTCCGGGGTCACGTTCATGAATACGTCCTCTGTGTGCTGCCGAAGTGCCGGGGTCTGCCGGGCACACGAGGGAACTTACGCCCTTTTGCTAACTTCTGGCTTTCATGCCCCTTACAGTCGCCTGTCACACATCTGTCCCACCCATCCCGTCACCCGGCCTGATCCCGGCCGAGCTCGGCAGTCGTCACCTTAATCGCGCATGCCGTCGAAGAGGATGGTCAGCGCGCGATGGCGGAGCTGCTCGCTCCACCCATCGGTCATCGCCCCTTGGCAGATCGCCGCGAGCAGGGCGATCAACTCATCGGGTCGCAGGTCGTCGCGGACGGTGCCTGCCTTCTGGGCGCGCTCGAGCAGCATGTCGGCGGCGGGCCGGAGGCGTGTCAGGGCGTCGCCGACGTGGACCCGGGTTCCGGTTTCGGCGAGTCGCTCGAACAGGGCCCTGTTCTGGGCGCTGATCGCCATGACGCGGGTGCAGAACTCGAAGAGGGCTGTTGCGGCTTCGGAATCGTTGACCATCGCATCGACTTCAGTGATGAGTCGGTCCAGCAGATTCATCACCACAGCCGCGAGGAGTTCGGGTTTGGTCGGGAAATGGCGAAACACCGTGCCGATCGCGACGCCGGCGCGTGCGGCCACTGCCTCGGTCGAGGCCGACGCGCCTTGCTCGGCGAACACGGCTTCGGCCGCCTCCAGGATGCGGCTTCGATTGCGGCGAGCGTCGGCGCGAACTGGTCGTTCACCAGCACCGTCGCTGGCAGGCGGCACGCTTTCTCGATTCATTGGTCCTCCAACAGTTGCCAATGTGAGTGAGACTCATTATGTTGTCGAGTCACACTCACTTTAACTCAGGAGATTCGACCATGACCCGAACCACGACCGAGTCAGCAGGCCCACTCGCGATCTACGCCCGCATGCAGGAAGCAGTGCTGAACGGGGACGGCGCTGACGCAACACTCCTTCCAGCTGAGCTGCTGGCCGAAGATGTCGTGGTGGAGACGCCGTTCGCCCCTCCAGGCATGCAGCGCTATGAGGGTCGCGAGGCGTGGCTGTCGTACTACCGCACCGGCGGCGCGGGCCTGCTGGTGCGGTTCGAGCAGTTCCGCGAACTGACCACCCACCAGACCGACGACCCCGAGGCCATCGTCGTCGAATACGAGCTGACCGGAACGGTCATCGCCACCGGCGTTCAGGCCTCGGTGACCTGTATAGCCGTGCTGGGGATCCGCGACGGCCTGATCAAGTATTGGCGCGAGTACCAGAACATCCCGGCGATCACCGAGGCGCTGACCAAGTCACCGGAGGACCTCGCCGGCGCGGACGCGCCAGTCCAGTAGCGCTCGGACCTGACACAGCTCACCACGCCGGCCCGGCGCCTGCCCCTGGCGGCCGTGCTCGCCCGCGAGTGAAGGACGGCATGGGTTCTCTGACACCGGAACGTAGATCCCTTTCACCCGGACGAAGAGATCCATGCCTTCGGGGTGGGTTTTGCACCACGACCTTCCTGGTGGGCCAGTGGCCGGAGCCCCCGCCGGGATGGAAGGCTGCCCGCAACCGCCCCGGTCCTCCTGCGAACGGATGGCCGGGGCGGAACCTCCGCAGGGTGCACCGGAAGGAGCGCAACATGACGCAAGACGCCGGCCGCGTCGCGGCGAAGCGGATCAATGACCACGTGGAGGTCGTCCACGTGGACAACCCGGGCGCGGTGCTGGAAGTACCTCGCCGTGACTGGGAGCGGTTCACCGCGGCCGTCAAGTCGGGGGCCTTCGACCTGGAGGCACTCCACCGGGAGGCTGAGGAGCACGTCGCCTGACGTGCTCCTACGCACCACAGGGGCGCCCGCTCTCGCGCAGGAGGGCGGGCGCCCTCTCGCGTCCCGGGGTGGTGACTCCGTCATGAGTGCGGACCGGCCCCGCACCGGGCACGATGGTGCTCATGAACGCCGTGGAGTCCCGCCCGGACCGCCCCGCCACCATCGCCGACGTGGCCAGGCTGGCCGGGGTCTCCACGGCCACCGTCTCGTACGTGCTCAACGGCCGCCACATCGGCCGCATCCCCGAGCGGACCCGGACGAAGGTCCGCTCGGCGGCCAGGCGGCTCGGATACGTCGCCCAGTCCAGCGCGAGATCGCTGTCGCGCGGGCGTACCGACCTGGTCCTGGTCTACCTGGGGGACGGGGGCGTGCTGCGCAACCGGCTGGCCACCACCGAGCTGACCCGGCTGGGCGCCGAGCTGCGCAAGGCGGGTTACGGGTTCCTGCTGCACGGCGACCCCTCGCTGCGCGGGGTGCGCGCTGCCCGGGCGTGGGCGGCGCTGCGCCCGGCGGCCGTGCTGGCCGACGTCGCGTGCTTCACCCGGACCAACGTGGAGTTGCTGCACGGGTCGGGCGTCGTCGCGGTCGGCGTGGGGCGCGAGGAGTCGCCGCTGGTGCCGACGGTGCTGCTGGACGACTCGTCGGTGGGCAGGGTCGCGGCCGGGCACCTGGTCGAGCGGGGCTGCGGTGACCTGGTGGCGCTGATGCCGCGCGAGCCGGGCCTGCGGCCGCTGGCCGAGGCCCGCCTGCGCGGCGCGCGGGAGGTGGTGGCGGCGCGCGGCGGGCGGATCAGGACGGTCTCGATGGGACTGGACCCGGCGGAGGCGCGGGGGATCGCCCGCGGCTGGTCCGGGGGAGACGACCGCCCCGACGGGGTGTTCGGTTTCGACGACCAGCACGCGGGGATGCTGCTCGGTGCGCTGACGGACGCGGGCCTGCGGGTGCCCGGCGACCTCGCGCTGGTCGGTGCGGAGGACGAGCCGCTGTGCGAGATGCTGCGCCCCCGCCTTACGTCGGTCGGGGTCGCCCGCCTCCGGGCCGGCATCGCGGACCTGGTCCTCGCCGCCGTCGAGCGCCGCTGGGACCCGGCCCGCGCCGTCCTGTCCTGGCCCACCCGGCTCCAGCGGCGCGAGACCTGACGGTCAGAGGCTTCAGCGCCGAACCGGAGGGTTGATAGTTACGAGAACTTTTCCGAAACTTTCGGTGGGGCGGTGCTGGCGCGCGTGACGAGGTCGGTCGCCAGCTCCACGCGGTTGCCGGGCAGCGGCTCGCCCTGCGCCAGGGCGACGACCATGCCGGTCGCGGCGGCCGCCATCTCGGTGAGCGGCTGGCGGACCGTGGTCAGCGCCGGGATGACCCACTGCGCCGGTGGCAGGTCGTCGAAGCCGATCACGCTCAGCTCGTCGGGGATGCGCCACCCGAGCTCGCTGGCCGCCTGGTAGACCCCCAGGGCCTGCCAGTCGTTGAAGGCGAAGATCGCGGTCGGCGGGTCGGGCAGCAGGAGCAGCTCGCGGCCGTGCGCGAGCCCGGCCGCCACCCGGAAGTCGCCCTCCCGGATCAGGGCGGGATCCACCGGCACGCCGGCCGTGTCCAAGGCCGCCCGGTAGCCGTCGAGCCGCGCCCGGCTGGACAGCGCGTGCGCGGGCCCGGTGATGGCGGCGATGCGCCGGTGCCCCAGCTCCAGCAGGTGCCGGGTGGCCGACAGCCCGCCGCTCCAGTTGCCCGCCCCGACCGAGGGCACCCCGTGGCCGGGGTCGCCGGTGGGATCGACCAGCACCAGCGGGATGTCACGGGTGTCGAGCCGGTCGCGCTGCTCGGGGGTGAGCCCGGCGAAGACCGCGATCACGCCGGTCGGGCGGCGGGTCAGCGCGTCCTCGATCCAGCTCCGGCCGGGGGTGTGCCCGCCCCGCTGGTCCGACAGCACCACGGCCAGCCGGTGTTCCCGGGCGACCTGCTCGACCCCCTTGATGATCTCCATCTCGTACGCGCCCTCCAGCTCGTTGAAGACCAGCTCCAGCAGGGCGGAGGGGTTGGCGCGGCGCTTCTGCCGCCGGTAGCCGTGCTCCCGGATGAGGCGTTCGATGAGGGCGCGGGTCTCCGCCGAGACCTCCGAGCGGCCGTTGACCACCTTGGAGACGGTCGCGACCGACACCCCGGCCAGCTCCGCGAGCTGCGCGATGGTCGGCGGCGTGCCCCTGGAGGGGGCGGCATCCCTGGTCGTGGTCATGATCGCAGCCTGGTTCCGGACATTCGCGGAGCCTCCGAAAGTTTCGGTGATTCTACGAAATATTCTTGACAAGGTTCTCGATGGCAGCTTAAGTTCCGAATCTAATGGTCGGGACGGACTCACGAAAGTTTCAGCCATGACATCTGTGAACGTGCCGGGCCTGGCGCCCTGGCGGGACACGACCCGTACGACCGACGACCGGGTGGAGGCCCTGCTGGCCGAGCTGACCCTTGAGGAGAAGGTGGCCCAGCTCGGCTCGGTCTGGATCCAGACCGACGAGCCCGGCAACCAGGCGCCCCTGCAGGACCTCTTCATGGATCCCGGGAAGCTGGAGGACCGCCTGGAGCGCGGAGTCGGCCACCTCACCCGCGTCTTCGGCACCGCCCCGGTGACCCCCGCCGAGGGCGCGGCCCGGCTGCGCTCCCTCCAGGAGCGGGTGATGGCCGCCAACCGGCTGGGCATCCCGGCCATCGCCCACGAGGAGTGCCTGACCGGGTTCGCGACGTACGGGGCCACCGCGTACCCGACGCCGCTGGCCTGGGCGGCGACGTTCGATCCCGGGCTGGTCGAGCGCCTGGCCGGGGCGATCGGCGCCGACCTGCGCGCCGTCGGCGTGCACCAGGGCCTGGCGCCGGTGCTCGACGTCGTACGGGACTACCGCTGGGGCCGGGTGGAGGAGTCGCTGGGCGAGGACCCGTACCTGGTCGGCCAGCTCGGCGCCGCCTACGTGCGCGGCCTGGAGGGCGCCGGGATCGTCGCCACGCTCAAGCACTTCGCCGGGTACGCCTCCTCACGCGCGGCCCGCAACCACGCGCCGGTCAGCATCGGGCCCAGGGAACTGGCCGACGTCGTGCTGCCGCCGTTCGAGACGGCCCTGCACGAGGGCGGCGCGCGCTCGGTCATGAACTCCTACACCGACCTCGACGGCGTCCCGGTCGGGGCCAGCGTGGACCTGCTGCGGCGGCTGCTGCGTGAGGAGTGGGGGTTCGGCGGGACGGTGGTGGCCGACTACTGGGCCGTCCCGTTCCTGGCCTCCATGCACGGCGTGGCCGAGGACGACGCGGCGGCCGGGGCGGTCGCGATGCTGGCGGGCATCGACGTCGAGCTGCCGGAGACCGTCGGCTACGGCGAGCACCTGGTGGCGCACGTCCGCGCGGACCGGGTCGCGGAGTCGCTGGTCGACGAGTCGGTACGCCGGGTGCTGCGGCAGAAGGTCGAGCTCGGCCTGCTGGACGGCGGCCCTCTCGTCCCCGGCGGCGCGGACGAGGTGGACCTGGACGGCCCGCGCAACCGCGAGCTGGCCATGACGCTCGCGGAACGCTCGATCGTGCTCCTGGACAACCCCGAAGGCCTCCTCCCCTTCGACCCGGAGGGGAACGCCCGCATCGCCGTCGTCGGCCCCTGCGCCGACGATCCCCGCGTCCTGCTGGGCTGCTACTCCTTCCCCAACCACGTGCTCGACCGCTATCCCGAGCACGGCATGGGGCTGCCCGTCGCGTCGATCAGGGAGCGGCTGGCCGACGAGTTCCCGCACGCGGACGTGCGCCACGCGCTCGGGGTGGACGTGTGGGGCGGCGACGCATCCGGCATCGGCGAGGCCGTGGCGGTCGTGGAGGAGGCGGACGTCGCGCTGGTGTTCGTGGGCGACCGGGCGGGGCTGTTCGGCGGGGGCACGTCCGGGGAGGGCTGCGACGCGGCCGACCTGCGGCTGCCCGGCCTCCAGCCGGACCTCGTCGAGGCGGTGCTGGCCACCGGCACGCCGACCGTGCTGGTCGTGGTGTCGGGTCGGCCGTACGCGCTGGGCGCGTACAAGGACCGGGTGGCCGCCGTGGTCCAGGCGTTCTTCCCCGGGGTGGAGGGAGCGGCGGCGGTGGCCGGCGTGCTGAGCGGCCGGGTGAACCCGTCCGGCCGGCTGCCCGTGCAGATCCCCGTCTCGCCGTCGATCAACCCCACCACCTACCTGCAGCCGCCCCTGGGCCGGCGGGCGGACGGGATCACGGTGCTCGACCCCACGCCCGCGTACGCGTTCGGGCACGGGCTGTCGTACTCGGCCGTCGAATACCTGGACATCGTGACCGACCGCGCGGAGCTGCCCACCGACGGGACCGTCGAGGTGCGGGTCACGGTCCGCAACACCGGCGCCCGGCCCGCCGAGGAGGTCGTGCAGCTCTACGCGAGTGACCCGGTCGCGCAGGTGGCCAGGCCCGCGCTCCAGCTCGTCGGGTTCGCGCGGGTCGCGCTGGTGCCGGGGGAGAGGCGGGCGGTGGTGTTCGAGGTGCCCGCGGACGCGTTCTCCTACACCGGGATCGACCTGCGGCGCGTCGTCGAACCGGGGACCATCGTGCTGGCCGCCGGGCCGTCGGCCGCCGAGCCGCCGCTGCGCTCGGTCGTCCGGCTGCGGGGGGAGACGCTCGTGCTCGGGTCCAGGCGCCGGCTCACCACCCGTACGCGGACGGAGGAGGCGTGAGAACCCGTACCTTCACCAACCCGGTGCTCGGCGGCTTCCACCCCGATCCGAGCGTGTGCCGGGTCGGCGCGGACTACTTCCTGGCGTGCTCCAGTTTCGAATACTTCCCCGGCGTGCCCATCTTCCACAGCCGCGACCTGGTGCACTGGCGCCAGCTCGGCAACGTGCTGGACCGGCCCGAGCAACTGCGCATCCCGCCTGACACGCCCGCCTCCCGCGGCGTCTACGCCCCCACGCTCCGCCACCACGACGGCCGCTTCCACCTGATCACCACCAACGTGAGCGATCGGGGCCACCTCATCGTGACCGCCGACCGGGCGGAGGGCCCGTGGTCGGACCCGGTCTGGATCGACCTGCCCGGCGTCGATCCCGACCTGGCCTGGGACGACGACGGCTCGTGCTGGTGCGCCTTCTCGGGCACCCGGGTCGCCCGCATCGACCCCGTGGCGGGCAAGGTGCTGGAAGGCCCCTATCCCGCCTGGACGGGCAACGGGCTGCGGCAGCCGGAGGCGCCGCACCTCTACCACATCGGCGACTGGTGGTATCTCCTGATCGCCGAGGGCGGTACCGAACGCGGCCACTGCGTCTCCGTCGCCCGCGCCCGCTCGCCGCGCGGCCCGTACGAGCCCGGCCCCGCGAACCCGATCCTCTCCCACCGCGGCACCGACCGGCCGATCCAGAGCACCGGGCACGCCGACCTCGTGCAGGCCGCCGACGGTACGTGGTGGATGGTGCTGCTGGCGACCCGGCCGCGCGGGCACACCCCGGCGTTCCACGTGATCGGGCGGGAGACGTTCCTGACGCCGGTGCGGTGGGTGGACGGCTGGCCGGTCGCCGGGCCGGTGCTCGACTCACATCCCGCGCCCGCGGCCTGGCACCCGTTCCCCGCGCTCCCGCCGCGGGACGACTTCGACGCCGCGGCGCTGGCGCCGTACTGGATCTCGCCGCGCGGCCGGCCCGACGGGTCGTGGTCCCTGGCGACCCGGCCCGGCTGGCTCACCCTGAACGCCACCGGGCCGACGCTCGACCGGCCGGGGCACACGTTCGTGGGGCGGCGGCAGCAGCACCTCGACTGCCGCGTCAGCGCGCGGCTGGACCCCGGCACGGCGCGCTCGGGACTGTCCGTACGGGTGGACGAGGCCCACCACTACGACCTGGAGGTGACCGGCGGAGAGGCCCGCGTGGTGGCCAGGATCGGGCCGCTCAGCCAGTGCGTGGCCCGGCACCCCGTGCCGCCGGGGCCGGTCACGCTCGGCATCGACATCCGCACGACCGGCGTGCTGCCGCCGTCCGTGACCGCCGCGACCGGCGATCCGCTGGGCGTCGCCGCGACGGGCCCGGACACGATCGCCTTCTCCGCCAGCGGGGTGCTGCTGGCCGAGCTCGACGGGCGCTACCTGTCCACGGAGGTCGCCACCGGGTTCACCGGCCGGGTGATCGGCATGTACGTCACGGCGGGCACCGCCTGCTTCGACTGGTTCGACTACGAGGCGACCGGCTGACGACCCGGCTCAGATCACGCGGTCACGAAGTCGGCGATGAGGACGGTGGCGTCCTCCTTCGGCTCCGCGGCGGCGATCTCGTCGTACAGCCTGTCCAGGCAGGCGACCGGGGAGGTCGCGCCGGTCAGGAGTTGCTTCATGCGTGGCACGCCGAGGGCCTTGAGCACGCCCTCGGTGACGATGACGACCCGGTCACCGGGGCTCAGCGACACGGCGCCGAGCTCGGGATTGAGCGCCGACGACATGCCGACGCCGCGCAGCAGCGGGCCGTCGTCGAAGGAGTGCGTCGTGGTGAGCGGCTGCGGCTCCCGGCCCTTCGGGCAGTGCCAGATCGCGCCGTTGCCGACGTGGGCGAAGCGCAGCCGGGGCCGCTCGCCCGCGTCCAGGACGATCAGGTCCAGGGTGCTGACCAGCTCGGGGGTGGCGGGGTTGCGCAGCGACGCGGTGCGGACGGCGCGGTGCGCCGCCTGGGTGCTGCCGTCCAGGTCCTGCTCCCGCGTCCCGGCGTGCTGCGGCCTGGCCCCGACCACCGCGCCCAGGGCCAGCGCGGCGGCCGTGTGGCCCAGCTCGGTTCCCCCCGTGCCGTGGGCCGCGGCGATGAGCCGCTCCTGGATGACGTAGGCGTCGGACGGCAGGCCCTGCGAGCCCTCGTACGTACCGCCCACGGCCATGAGCCGGGCCCGCCCCCCCGGCATGCCGGCCGGCCAGTTCCCGCGCCGGCCGCGCACCGTCATCACCGACAGGCACGAGATGAGAAATGTGATCACGAAGAAAGTCATGGGTCCCCTCCCGTCGCGTCATCGCGACACTCGCCCAGTACACGCTTTTCTGAAAGGGCGCGACTGACGGCTGATCGGCCGTCGTGGGGGTCTGACGGCCGATCAGCCGTCATGCCGCGCGGGCGGCGACGGGTCAGGGTTCGAGGAGAGCGGTGCATGCCGCATGAGATCCGGCGCGAGGGAAAAAGCCATGCGACCCATGTCCACACCCGCGGCCAGCACTGGAGAATCCCATTCACGTTTCTTTTTACGCACCCTTCCCATCCCTATCGGGTGCATTATTCTGAATCCCGTCCTGTGCTCTCTCGGCGAGCGGGCGGCCCATGTTCCAGCGTGGTTCCACGAGATACGACTCGGCAACCAGGCACATGCAACGGGCCGTCACTCTGGTGGGGGGCGGGGCGCGGGGCGTGGTGGGCCTGGTGGCGATCGCCGCCGCGATCCTCGGGGCCGTTCCGCCGGTCTCCGCCGCGTGGCTGGCGCCCATGCTGGCGATCGATCTCGTGCTGAGCGTGCTGTTCCTGCGGCTGGCCCGGAGCCGGGATCCGCTGCCCTCCTGGCTGGTGGCCAGTGATGCGGCGACCACCACCGTGCTGTGCCTGGCGCAACCTCACCTCGTGGCGGGGGACGCGCTCGAAGGCGGATCGAGCTGGGTCGGGGGGCTGGTCACGGTGACCATCGTGGTCATGGCGACCGTCTGGCGGCCGCGGCTGGCGGTGCCCATCGGCCTGGCGATCGCGGCGGCGTACCTGGTGGGGTTGCGGCTGGCGGCCCCGTACCAGGACGGGATCGGGACGCTCGGGATCCACTTCGTGCAGGTCCTGTCCATCACGGTGCTGATGACGCTGCTGCGCCGCTCCGCCGCCTCGGCGGACGCGTTCCTGCGCGGGAGCGCGCGCGCCGAGATCGCCCTCATGGTCGAGCGGCTGCGCCGCGAGGACGAGCTGAAGCAGGTCGGCAGCATCCATGAGACGTCGCTGCACACGCTGACCATGGTCGGGCTCGGCACCTACGACGAGCCCTCGGCCACGCTGCGCGACCAGGCGGCGGCCGACCTCGCGGCGCTGGAGAAGCTGAGAGACACGCCGCGCGCCGACTCCGCGCCGATCGCCCTGGACGCGCTGCTGGACGAGGTGGCCGGGCGGGCCAGGGGCATCGACGTACGCCGGCGGCTGATCCCGGAGACGGTGCCGGGGGATGTCGCGGAGCGGTTCGCCCGGGCCGTGACCGAGGCGCTGGCGAACGTCGCGCTGCACGCCGGGGTGCGCGAGGCCGAGCTGGTCTCCAGCCGGCGCGACGGCGAGGTCAGGGTGGAGGTCGCCGACCGCGGCGGCGGGTTCGACCTGGCCCGGGTGCCCTCCGACCGGTTCGGCGTGCGCGGTTCGATCCTGGACACGATGCGCACCCTGCCGAACGCCGGCGCCGACATCTCCTCCGGGGCCGCCGGCACCCGGGTGAGCCTGTGGTGGCGGCCATGACCGAGGACATCGAGCAGGTCGCGCAGCGCTATGCCCGCTACACCACGTTCGGCGCGATCGTGATCGCCGTGCTCTGGCACCTCGGCTACGACCTCACGGTCACGATCACCGGCTGGAGCGCCTTCCGCTGGCCGGCGCTCGCCGCCGTGTCCTGGGTCGCCTACAGCGCCATCACCGCGTACACCGGGGTCGTGCTGGTACGCACCCACACCGGCCCGGCCAGGGTACGCGAGCTGGCGATCGCCGTGCTGGCCGTGGACGTCGCCGTGATCGTGGCCTGCCGGCCGCAGGACGTCCTCGGGCCCAGCGACTGGGGCTGGGGCTCGGTGGGCTGGGTCGGCGTCATGCTCTTCTGGAACCGGCCGCGCTGGCGGCGCGAGCTGACCGCGTTCCTGGTCGCGAACACCGGCATCATGCTCGCGGCGATGGCCGTGGCCGGGATGCTCGACCGCGTCGCCATCGCCAAATTCCTGATGGTCATCGTCGGCAGCGCCACCCTCCAGGTGTGCTATATAGCCGGGTGCCACACCCTGCGCGTCCGCGCCGAGGACGCCGTGATGCTGGCCCGCCGGCTCGCCGCCGACGACGCCTGGCGGGTGTCCGCGCGCCGCATCCACGCCGACCGCCTCCGCCGCTACGCCGCCATCCGCGACGTGGCCGAGTCGCTGCTCAAGCAGCTCGCCGACGGGGCCGACCCCGGCGATCCCCGGGTGCGCGAGGACTGCACCGCCGGGGCCATGCGGCTGCGGCGGCTCATCACCGAGCGCGAGGACGTGCCCGACGAGCTCGTGTCGGCGCTGCGTGAGCACATCGACGCCGCCGAGCGGCGTCAGGTCCTCGTGACGGCGCCACCGTTCGGCGGCAACTTCCCCGAACTGCCAGAGGGAGTGCGCGAGGACCTGCTCAAAGGACCGATCGAGGCGCTCGACGGGGCCAGGTCGCGGGCCAGGGTAACGGTGTCCGCGATGTCGACGATGGTGAGTGTGGCCGTCGTCGCCGACAACGACGACCTGACCGTCAGCGCCACCCCGGTACACGAGCCCAGCGGGGTCGTCGTCACCTACCAACGACAAGGAGGGGAGGTATGGGTCAACAGCATCTGGCAGGACCCGTGACAGTGGCGCTGGTGGAGGACCACCAGGTCGTGGTGGACGGGGTCAGATCGTGGTTCTGCCCGCCGTGCCCGGTGGAACTGGTGGTGCAGGGGCCCACCATCGAGTCGGTCCGCGGCACGGCCGCCGACGTGTTGCTGCTGGACCTCAACCTCAACGGCACCATGGTCGTCGACCGGGTCGCCGAGTTGTGCGCGGGCGGGCAGCGGGTGATCGTCTTCTCCGAGCACGAGGAGCCGGAGACCGTACGCGCGGTCCTGGACGCGGGCGCCTCGGCCTTCATCGGCAAGGGCCGGGCCACCCGGGAGACCTGCCTGGAGACGATCATGGAGGTGGCCGCCGACCGGCCGACCGTCACGCCGCCCATGGCCCAGGCCATCGCCACCGACGAGGGACCGCACCGCCCGCAACTCTCCGACAAGGAGCGGGCGGCGCTGCTGTTCTGGTTCCAGTCGATGTCCAAGGCGTCCGTGGCGGCCCGGATGGGCATCAAGGAACGAACGGTCCGGCAGTACATCGACCGGGCCCGGGTGAAGTACGCCGCCGCCGGCCGGCCCGCCCCCACCAAGGAGAAGCTGCTCATCTGCGCCATCCAGGACGGCCTGGTCCAACCGGACGAGGTAACCGTCTACACCTCACGCGCGGCCGCCTCGGAGCCCGATCCCCACTGAGACCGGTGCCGGCCGGCGGGCCCGTCCGGGACCGTGTCAAGGACCCTCCAGGGGTGCGTACGGGCGGTCCCGGAGCGTCAGGGGTGAGGGCGCTGCCGCCGGGCCGCGGGGTGCCGGTGGCAGGATGCGGCACGTCGCTCCCGATCTTGACCTCGATGGCTCCCGATCTTGTGAGGCCGCTGGAGAAAGGGCACCTTCGGTCCGGGGACGGAAGGTTCGTCTCCTGGTCGGCGGGTGGGTGTTTCGGCCGGGGGTTGAAACTTTCAACCCGTGATTCCGGGGTCGGGAAAGCCCTTGCCGCTGCTCAATGCGTACGTCGAGCAGGGCACTCGGAAGAGGGCGCCACGTTGACAGCGAGCCGTCATTTGTCCGGCATTTGTCGCGTCAGATACCGTCGCCGGGCGGGAGCGCTCCCACCTACCGGACCCCGACCGGA
Organism: Nonomuraea sp. B12E4; assembly: GCF_039871825.1. NCBI lineage: Bacteria > Bacillati > Actinomycetota > Actinomycetes > Streptosporangiales > Streptosporangiaceae > Nonomuraea > Nonomuraea sp. B12E4. The sequence goes on from NZ_JBDPME010000002.1 coordinate 342,272, forward strand.
ACATGGAGACCGCCATGTCGAAAGTCGCACCACACCGCCGGGCGTACCGCGCCCTGGCTCTGCTGCTGTCCACGGCGATGATCTTCGCCCTCCCGCTGTCCGGCAACGCCTCGGCGCACGGCTCGGTCGTCGATCCGGCCTCCCGCAACTACGGCTGCTGGCTGCGCTGGGGCAGCGACTTCCAGAACCCGACCATGCAGCAGCGCGACCCCATGTGCTGGCAGGCCTGGCAGGACAACACCAACGCCATGTGGAACTGGAACGGCCTCTACCGCGACAACGTCGGCGGCAACCACCAGGGCGCGATCCCCAGTGGCCAGCTCTGCAGCGCCGGCCAGACCCAGGACGGCCGCTACCGCTCCATGGACACGCCGGGCGCGTGGACGGCGACGAACCTCGGCAGCACCTTCGACATCCGCCTGACCGACCAGGCTTACCACGGCGCGGACTACATCCGCGTCTACATCACGCGCCAGGGCTACAACGCGACGACCACCCGGCTCGGCTGGAACCACCTGGAGCTGGTCAAGGAGATGCCCAGGTACGCGCCCGCCGGCACGTACATGATCAACGGCATCAGCAAGGGGTCCCGCACCGGCCGGCACGTGGTCTACACGATCTGGAAGGCCTCGCACATGGACCAGACATACTACTTCTGCAGTGACGTGATCTTCAGCTGATCGGCCGGGAGCGGAGGGGCCGGAGGACGATCCTCTCCGGCCCCTTCAGTCGTGCGCGGTGGCAGGTGCGTTGTCGTCCTTCAGTCGTGCGCTGTGGCGGTTGTGAAGCCGCGTCGTGCCCGCGAAATCCGAAAAGTCGGGTTCACGACCGTCCTGTCCGGGTAGTGATCATTTCGCCAAGGTCCTGCCGAGCCGATGGACGTCCATGACATTTCCCACCTTCACCTCGACACAGTCCGAGCCCCGCGCCCGCGGCAAGGAACTGGGCACCCAGTTGCGCCGGCGGATCGTCGCCAACCTCAACGGGTACACCGACCTGTTCACCGCCGCCGGGGCCACGCCCGCGCAGGTGCGCGCCTGGGGCGAACGAGCGCTCGACCGCAGCGCGGCCTGGGCTCCCTGGCTGGCCGAGGAGATCGGCGGGATCGCGGCGGGCGCCGGGCTGGAGCACTGGCAGGTCGCGGTCGTCAACGCGCGTACCGAGATCCTGGCCGCCGCCGACGCGACCGGCGAGGGCGAGTGCTCCACCTCCGTCGTGCTGCCGGGCGGCGGCCGGCCGCCGCGCACGGTGCAGACCTGGGACTGGCACGACCGCCTGCGGGACGCCCCGGTGCTGTGGGAGCTGTCACCCCGCCCCGGTCACGTGGTCCGCACGTTCACCGAGGCCGGCGCGCTGGCCAAGATCGGGGTCAACAGCGCCGGGCTGGGCGTGCACTTCAACATGCTGCACCACGACGCCGACTCCGCCGATCTCGGCGTGCCCGTGCACCTGATCGCCCGCCGGATCCTGGACGAGGCGACCACGGTGGCGGAGGCGGTGGACATCGCCCGTTCGGCCACGGTCTCGGCCTCGACCGTCATCACGGTCGTGACCGCCACGGAGGCGGCGGCGATCGAGATCTCCCCGGCCGGCGTGGCCGTCGTGCCGCCCGGTCCCGACGGTGTCCTGCTGCACTGCAACCACTTCCTGGATCCGGCGCTGGCGGCCGGCGAGCGGCACGCCACCGACCGTCCGAGCACGTACCTCAGGCAGCGGCACCTGCAGGCCAACGTCGAGCACCTCACCGGCGAGGACCTCACCGCGCGGGCCCTGGCCCTGCTCAGCCACGGCCCCGACGAGGCGCCGGTCTGCGCCCACCCGGACCTCACGATGCCGCTCAACCAGCGCTGGGAGACGCTCGCCACGATCGGCCTGGACCTGCCCGCCGGACGGCTGCGCGTGCACCGGGGCGGCCCGTGCCGGGTCACGGAATCCACCTGGCAGACGTTCTGACCTTCGGCGGCAACCGGCCTGAGTCGGTCCACACACTCATCGCAGGCGCGTCCCGGCCGTGGATGCGGGGATTGCGCTCATCTAGCCGGATCCGCCGATCCGATCGGCCAGGCCGGTCACCGCGCCGATGAGCCGCGGGCCGCTGAGCATGGCTAGGTCGTTGTGGCCCGCGCCGGGCACCTCCACGGTCGTCACCTGCCCGCCGGCCGCCGCGGCCACCGCCCTGCTCAGGCCCGGGGGGACGATCGTGTCGCGGGTGCCGTACACGACGACCGTGGGGACCCGGACGGCGGCGATGCTCTCCGCGACCGGGAAGCGATCCCGCAGCAGTGCCCTGACCGGCAGGAACGGGTAGTTGGCCCGGCCCGCGGCGGCGAGGTCGGTGAACGGTGAGCGCAACACCAGTCCGTCCGGCGGGCGGCACGCGTCATCGTCGTCACCCTGCCGACGATACGCACCCCCGCCCGCCCGGAGGAGACCGCCGGGGAGAGATCCGGCCGGTCGGGGTCGGTGGGTGCGGGGGGCGGAAGCTCGCGGCGGGGGTGGGGTTGAGGTCAGAGCCAGCTTGCGCGGAGGTTGGTGGCCGACTCGGCGTCGGGCGGGTCGCTTTCGCCCGCGCGTACGCTGACGAGCAGGCGGCTCACGGTCTCCACGATCTCGGGCGCACGGTCGCGCAGACCGGTCACGTCCGCCGGGGTCACCTCGTCACTCTTGACCCCGGCCTGTTCGAGCACGCCTTCGAGGTCGGCCAGCCGCTCGCCCAGCCACTTCAGCGGGTCGGCGGACAGCCCCTTGTCGAACACCCGCCGCCCCGGTTCCCACCCGTCGATGCCGGGGTGGTGGTGAGTACGGTCGAAGCTGCCTGGCGTGCCGTCGACCGACTCCAGCAGGTCGACCCGCCACACGGGCCGCTCGACGGTGATGGGCCGGGCCGAGTAGATGGATCCCTGCAGCTCGCCGGGTTCGATCAGGCGGAGTTCGAGGCGTACTCCTCGCTCTGCTCCCTCCTGCCCCTTGGAGGGGTTCGGGTCCACGAAGTAGATGTCGCTCACGGCCACGCCGATCCGTTCGAAGCCGAAGAGGTAGAGCACGGGGAACCACTTCCTTCGCAGGTTTGACAGAGGCTCTGTGGGCAACCTACCCGCGCCGGAGCGGTAGATATCCGGCTATCTGATGACAAATGGTCTGATTTCTGGCGGGCACCAGTTCGCCGATGTGCTCCGGCCCGATCGACACCCGCTCCCCACCGCCTCAGCCCGCCCATCCCTTCCGGCACCGCCGATCGCCGTCCGCGAGGAATGATCGACATCGGCCGCGGGCCGTCGTGCTCTTCGGTATCCAGCTCTGACCCGGACGGCGGTCAGCACCGCTGGCCCTGGGGCAGGTGCTCCTCGGCCCAGCGGGCGATCAGGTCGAGGGCCGGCATGAGGGCGAGGCCGCCGGCGGTCAGCTCGTAGGAGACCGTGACCGGCGGTCCGGGGTCCACGGTGCGGGCGATCAGGCCCTCCTTGGTCAGCTCGGACAGCCGGTCCGAGAGGACCGAGTCGCTGACGCCCTCGATCGCCCGTGACAGCTCGCGGAACCCGGCCGGGCCCTGCCGGAGGCTGCCCAGCACGACGCCGCTCCAGCGCTTGCCGAGCACGGCGAAGGCCCGCGTCAACGCGACGTCGCCGCGCTCGCAGGCCTCCACGTCATGTTGTGAAGGGCCTGTCGACATGCCTCCACACTAGCAGAATCACTGTCACTTTGATTTTCCTAGTCAGTAGTATTAGCGTAGCAGCACCTCCATTACTAGCAAGGGAGTTCTTCATGGTCGAGAACGCGGCCGCGCGCCCCAGCGTCGTGGTCCTGGGTGGCGGCTACGGCGGATCCAAGGCCGCCAAGGTGCTGGACGACGTCGCCGACGTGACGCTCGTCGACCCGTCCGACGCCTTCATGCACAACGTCGCCGCCCTGCGGGCCCTGGTGCAGCCCGACTGGCTGGACCAGATCTACCTGCCGTACCGGCGGCTGCTGAACCATGGCCGTTTCCTGCGGGACCGCGCCGTGGCGGTGGACGGCCGCCAGGTGACGCTGGCCTCGGGGCAGCGGCTCGAACCCGACTACCTGATCCTGGCGACGGGCTCGTCCTACCCGTTCCCGGCCAAGAGCGACGTGCCGGACGCCGAGGGGTCCAAGGCCAGGACGCGCGACGCGCACGCGGCCCTGGCGGGGGCGGACCGGGTGCTGCTGGTGGGCGCCGGGCCGGTCGGGCTGGAGCTGGCCGGGGAGATCAAGACGTCCTTCCCGGGCAAGCACGTGATCCTCGCCGACGTCTCGCCCGACATTCTGCCGGGCGCGTACGACCAGGAGCTGCGTGACGAGCTGCGCAGGCAGCTCGGCGAGCTGGGCGTGGAGCTCAAGCTGGGCAGCCCGCTGCGGGAGCTCCCGAGCGCCCCGCCGGCCACCGCCGCGCCGGTCGCCGTGGCCACCGAGGCGGGGGACAAGCTGACGGCCGACATCTGGTTCCGCTGCTTCGGCGTGACGCCGCGCACCGGCTACCTGCGGGGTTCGCTCGCCGGGGCGCTCGACGCGCGCGGCTACGTCCAGGTGGACGAGCACCTGCGGGTCAAGGGCCAGGACCGGGTCTTCGCCATCGGCGACATCGCCGACGCCGACCTCAACATGGCGGGGTTCGCGGGCGCGCAGGGCGAGCTCGTGGCCGCGAACATCCGCGCGCTGATCACCGGGGACGGCGAGCCGGCCGCGTACGAGCGGTGGCCGACCGTCATCCTCGTGCCGCTCGGGCCCGAGGGCGGCGCGGGCCAGCTTCCCGGCCAGGACGGGATCGCGGGCCCGGAGATGGCCGCGGAGATCAAGGGCCGCACGATGCTGGTGGAGCGCAGTGCGGCGCTGTTCGACGCCCCGGACCCCGCCGGAGCGGCCTGACACCCACGGCCGGGCGCGGGCTCGGTGGTGGGAGCACGCCCCCACCACCGAGCCCGTGGGGGCACGTCACCGCCGAACCCGCGCGGCCGATTCCGCCCCATCTCGCGGGACAGCGAGAACAGCGGCACCATCGTCACCGGGCGCCTACAGCGTGGAGGCCCCGTCCTACAGGGCGGGCAGGAAACGCGGAATGGTGGGGCATGCGGGCCTCCCGGTTTTGTCGGTGACGGTCGTAGAACGCCTGCGGGTACATCGCCCGGAAGAGCCGCGAGAGCCAAGCCCTCTTCCGGTGTGTGGCCTGCGGGCATCAGGACAACGCGGACGTGAACGCGGCCAGGAATGTCAGGGACACGGCGGCAGGGCATGCCGCTGCTGCCCGCCGTGGCGGCCGATGACGGCGCGGATCACCCGCTCGGCGTAGGCGCGGAAGATCGGCGAGGTGAAGTTCACCTCCTGGCGGGCGCCCCAGGGGTTCCGGCTGCCGTCGGCCCGCGCCACGGCGAGCTCGGGATGCTTGCGCTGCAGCCACGGCGGGATCGCGTAGGTCGGGGTGCCGAGCAGCACGCCCATGCCGCGCTCCCGCGCTCCGTCCAGCACGGGCGTCAGCCAGTCGAGGTCGAACTCGCCGTCACGCGGCTCCCAGGTGGACCAGACGGACTCGCCGACGCGGATGGTGTCGATCCTGGCCTGGGCCATGAGGTCGCGTTCGAGGTCGGGGGCACGCAGGTGTTCCCAGTAGTAGGCCGTGCCGAAGCGGATGCCGGGTCTGCTCGTCGGGGGCGGTGGCGGCGTCATGGGGGGTCACGTTCTCCCGTGTCGCGACGGACCGGTGCGCGGGTGTCTTCGGACGTTAAAACGTTTTATGGATACATGTTTATTCACCGTCACAGGTCAATGCCCAGGAATGGCTTTGTTGCACTCATGTTTCCCTTGTCACGTAGATCACGTGCAAGTGAGGGATGATGCCCGAAGATCTCCCCGTATAGGGTTAAAACGTTTTGTCTAACCGGAGGTACGTCAGTCCTTGAGGAGCTGCTCGGCCACGCCCACATCCGTGATCAGCGTGTTCACCCACCCCCCGCGCAGCGCGGCCCGGATCGCCGCCGTCTTCCTGCGGCCACCCGCGATGGCGATCCGGCGCGGCACGCGCAGCAGGTCCGCCGCCGGGATGCCGAGGACGCGCTCCTCCAGCGACGACTCGACCAGCCGCCCCTCCGCGTCGAAGAAGCGCAGGCACACGTCACCCACCGCGCCCAGCCCGCGCAACGTCTCCAACTCGTCCTCCGAGATGGCGTTGCCGCTGTCACGCAGCAGCGGCGACGGGTCGAGACTGCCGATCCCCACCAGCACGGTCGTCAGCCGCGACCACGCGTCCACCACCTGGCGCACCACGTGGTCGTCCGACAGCGCCTGCCGCGCCACCGGGCTGCCGACCAGCCCGGGCGCCGGCAGGAAGACGGGCTCGGCGCCGATCAGGTCGGCCAGGTGGGCGGCCAGCCGGGTGGCCTGCACCTGCGCGGACCCCTTGCCCACCCCGCCGATGAGCTGCACGACCTCCTCCGCCACCCGCACCGGGCGCCGCTGCATCGCCTCCACGGTGGCCAGCAGGCTGGCGCTCCACGAGGAGATGCCGAGGTGCTCGCCGCCGATCAGCGTGGCGTCCAGGTAGGTGGCGCCGGCCGAGCCCAGCGCGGCCACGACGTCGTGGTTGTCGCCCGCGGCGTCCACGACGATGATCTGCTCAACGCCGTATTTGCGCTCCAGGTCCTCCTCCAGCACCGCGTGCACGCCGCTCGGCACCACGACGACCGTGCGTACGATGCCGATCTCGGCAGCCTCCTTGAGCAGCCGCGACACCCGCGGCTGCGAGATCCGGAGCTGCGCGGCGATCTGCGGCTGGCGCACGCCGTGCTCATGGTAGAGGCGAGCGACCCGCACCAGGAGCCGCATGCGCTCGGACTCCTGGCTGAGCCGGCGACCGCTGTATCTCAGGGGCTCGCCACCTGAACGGCCCTTCTCGAACTGACTGTCAGCTCCCACGATCGCTGGCCTCCGCTTCGGCTCCGCCGCTCCTGCTGGTCTGATGGCGTGCCCGGGCCACTGCCGAGTGCCAATCCGCAAGCGCGCGGCGACGCTCGCTCGACGAAAGAATCGGAGTGTAGCGCCGACCGTGGCGGGGCAACGTGGACACCTCCCGGCGGGACCATACACCGGCGCTCAACCCGGCCAGTCGCACGGCACCCAGCGCCGACAGCTCCGGCCGCCGCGCCACCCGCGCCGGCCGCCCGGTGATGTCGGCCTGCCACTGCATCAGGTCGGAGTTGGCCGTCGGGCCGCCGTCGGCCAGCAACTCGTCCACGGGTCCCGCCATCCGCTCCAGCGCCGACACGACATCGCCGACCTGCAGTCCGATGGAGTCGACGGCCGCCCGGGCGAGATCCTCCCTGCGGCTGTCGAGGCCGTCAGGAACGTCGCCGCCCCGCACGCGAAGGGATCAGCCCCGAGTTCGCCAGCCCGGCCCCGATGCCGACCATGTCCTGCTCGGCGATGCCGACGTTGACCAGCCGGTCGGGGAACTCCTTGGCGAACCCGGCCAGTTTGCTCGACCCCACCGAGTCGTTGCACACGGCCACGATCCGGCAGTCGGCGCGGGCCAGCCGCAGCAGCTCCGCGGCGAAGGCGTCCCTGCAGTCGTGCGTCTCTTCTGTGATCAACGCAGTTCCTCGAGCGCCATCCGGGCCTGCTCGGCATCCGGCACTTAGTGATGTCATTCCGCCCGGTCCTCCATGAACGACACCCCTCGCCCCTTCACGGTTCTCGCGATCAGGCAGCGCGGGCGGGACGCCTCGCACGGCGTGGTCAGGGCCTCCAGCAGCGCCAGGTGGTCGTGTCCGTCCACCTCGACCGCCTCCCACCCGAACGCCCGCCACTTGTCCGCCAGCGGCTCCAGGTCGTCGAGCTTCAGCAGCCGCAGCAGCAGGTCGATTTCCGCCCGGCTTTCCTCCAGGCTCTGCCTGGTGCGCCGGTTGCCGAAATGCGCGGGCACCAGGCCGCGAATATCCAGGCTCGGGGAGAGCAGGGCGTGCACGATCGCGAATTGGTCGTCGGCCTCGTTTTTGGCGTCGGTGTCGACGATCACTCTGCGTCGGTGGGAAAACGTCCTGCCCGCCATGGCCACTCCCGAGCTGAATATCTATTCAAAAATGTATCTATATTCATATATTAGGTTGTGACCTGTCAAGGTCCCACAGGATCACTGACAGGGCGTGAGGCGAGATGGTGTGGTCGTCGTGCGTGGCGTCCTCCAGCAGGTCCCACCGCCCCCGCTCGGGCCGCCCGCCGGCCATCAGCCGCACCCGGTCGCGCACCGGCGCCTGGTAGACGCGGTGGCTCACGCCGTTGAAGCAACACTCGTCGAAGCGGTTGAGAATCTGTAGCTGGCCCCGGTTCTCGCCGATCGAGGCCATCACGTACATGTCGAGGAAGTCGTCGGAGCTCGCGGCGTAGAAGCCGGGGAACGACGCCTTCGTCTGCTCGAAGTCTCCGATCGTGGGGCTCGGCTTCGGCGAGGCCGGCCGCAGGAAGAACGGCAGCGAGCCCGCCACGGGGTAGCTGCGGGTGACGCGGGGGTCGAGCGCCGAGTAGACGGTGGTCGTCCAGCCGCCCCCGGACAGGCCGATCATCTCGACCGACTTGGGCTGGTAGGCCTGCTGCGCGTAGTTGAGGGTGACGGTGAGCGGCTCCAGGAAGAAGGTCAGCGTGGAGAACTCCGCGCTCTCCCACGGGACCAGCTCGCGGTGCGAGGGCGGGGGCAGCATGGTGCCCGGACTGCTGGGGTCCTCGATGCCCTGGGCGTTCCAGTGGTGGAAGGGCATCGCGTACGCCATGACGCGGTAGCCCCGGTCGAGCAGGGCCTGGGCGGCGCGGATCATGGACTCGGGGGGCTCGCCGTGGCCGTTGTGATAGAGAGCCAGGCGGTGGTTCCAGGGCTTGCGGGGGAGGAGGTCGTACACCTTGGCCGTGACCTGGTACTTGAGCTGGACCGTGAGCAGGTCGATCCGGCGGACACCGGTGAGATCCTTCAGCCCCTCCGGCGCCTCCACCCCCTGCTCGACGGTGGGCAGGGTCTTGGGCAGGGCCGCGCCCTTCCAGATATAGCCGGCCAGGAACTCGCGCCTGGCCTTGATGTCCCCGGCCGAGTTCATGCCGATCAGCGGCTCGATGTCGACGCCGACGACGGCGGACGGGAGCGTCTTGTACTCGGGCCCGAACTTGACCGCCGACTCCTGGTTCACCGGCGCCACGGGCCTGGGCGCCGGCTTACCGCCGTGCCCGGCCGCACCGATTTCGCCGGCTCCGGCGGTCCTCCCGTCTCCGGCCGCCGCCGCGGATGCCGGGCCACCCGCGACGAGCGCCACGCCGATCCCGCCCAGCACACCACCCAGCACGCCGCGCCGACTGGCCCGCGCCCCCGCACCTGCCCCGATGCCCGGGACGCCTTCCATACCCGTCATTCCGCCACCACTCCATTCGTCACCAGCACCACATCCGCGCCCATCACCGCGCGGGTTCTCACCATCACTGCCTCACCGCCACGGTCACCGCCTCTGGCGCGGCCCTCGATGAACGGCCTCAACGGGCGCGGGGGTCGTGTTCGGGGTCCCAGCCACCCAGCACGAACGCCGGATCGCTCCACCGGGCCGCCTCGTCCTCGGTGAGCTGGCGGGAGCACGCGAGCCGCTGCGAGGTGTCGACCGGGTTGCCGTCCAGGTCGGTGTTGCCGTACTCCCAGAAGGACGCCGGCTGGGCCTGGGCGCAGTCGTTCGGATCGATCTGGAAGCCCACCGGCGCGATGTGCGTGTCCATGACCGTGTCGATGTACACCGCCTGGCTGTAGGTGAAGCGCCACGTCGCGCTGCGGTTGAGCATCACCGACCCGTCGGGCACGCCCGGAGCCTTCGTCAGCTTCGTCCGTACGAACACGATGCCCTGCGCAAATCGTTGTTGGGGTACTGGATCACGGTCCGCCCCGCGCCCGCGCCCTTCACGGTGATGTGCGGCCGATCCTCGCGGACGTAGACCATTTCGGTATAGACGCCGGGCTTGACGTCGATCGTCACCGCCGCTGGTTACCGGTCGGCACGGCGTCGATGGCACCCTGCACGGTGCAGAAGTCGCCGTCCCCGGAGGCAGAGACCTTCAGGCGGCTTCCCGCGGGGCGGTGTGGCTGCTTGCGCGTCTTGAACCGCCAAGTCCGGGCATCGCTCACGCCGTCGAAGCCGGTGAAGACGTCGGGGTCGACGGTGACGTAGTAGTCCTGGCCGTGGTCCACTTGCCGGTGCAGGTAGACGTTGGCGCTGTTGCCGTCGATCATGATCGACTCGTGGGACCGGTCGTGCGGCAGCCCCGTGTCGGAGATCGCGCGGCCGATGTTCTTCTTGTCCGTCTTGGCGGTGGCCGCCTCGATGCGATCGGCGAGCGCGCCGTCCGCGCGGCGTATCTCGATCGCCCCCGAGGAGCCGAGCGTCGGCGCCGCTGGGAAAGTGATCTTCAATGGCGCGTCCACGCAGGTCCCGCCGCTCCGCCCCGGCTCGGGTCCGGTTGGGCCTGCCGCCTCACGGCCCGCCCACGCGGGCCTCCCGGTACGGCACCAGCCGGACGGGGCCGATGAGGCCGTAGGCCTGGCGGGTCAGACCGCCGTAAACCGTTGGATCCGCCACTCTGAGCCGGTTGCCGAGTGGGGTGGCGACCTCCACCTCGATGGTGTTGGTGCCGCGCCGAAGGCATGGCCCCACGTCCACGATCGGGTGGAGTTGCTCGATCGGGTCCACGTGGTGGCCGTTGATCCGCACCCGGCAGGTGTCGGTCACCTCACCGAGCTCCAGGTAGGCCCCGTCGTCCCAGTCCGCGCCCAGGTCGATTCGGGTCGTGTACGTACCCACTCCTGAGACGTCCGCCAGGTCGGGAATGTCGCGCCAGGCGGCGAGCCGGTCCAGTGCCAGCTCGTGCACGGCCTTGGACGTCTGTGAAGGGGTGCTGCCCGGTCGCCAGTCCTCCACCCTGAGCCGCCACGACGACAGCTCACGGGGCTCGGGCACGGGGCCGGGGATCGGCGTGGTGAGCGTGCGGCCGTCGGACAAGGTCGTGGTGTAGGTGCCCGCCCGGGCGGCGCGGATCACCAGCCGGCCGCGGCTGTCGAAACGGGGCAGCACCTGCCCGCCCCACGTCGTCACCAGGTTGTTGACCGCGCCGGTGGTGCCCAGGATCGCCGACCAGAGGAAGCCCACCACCAGGGCGCTCAGCACGTGCGGGTAGAACAGCACGATCCGGAAGAACGTGTTGGCCCGCGACGCGCCGTTGACCAGCAGGGCGAAGCCGAGGCCGATCAGGTTCAGCCCGGCGGTGCCGGCCGCCGCGACCAGCAGCGTGACCAGTGCGGCGCGGCGCAGCTCGGGGTCGTCCAGCAGGTCCGCGTAGTTCGCGGGGTCGAGCCCCACCCGCCCGAACAGCTCCGTGTAGTCCCGCACGTGACGGCGCCGCAGCACCTCGTACGGCTTCCCGCCCGCCCGCCGCAGATACCGCCCGGCCACCTCGGCGGGGTCCCCGCTGGCGTCCTTGTAGCTGCGGTAGCTGGTGCCCATGGAGATCAGCAGCGTGACCTCGTCGGCGCCCTCGACGACCAGCGTGCCCCCGTCGGTGCGCACCGTGCCGCCCTTGGCCTCGGCCCGGGCCAGCGCGCGGAAGCGCACCTCGCCCTTCAGCCCCTGGGTGTCGCCGCTGACGCCGTCCAGCGCGATCGTGTCCCGCCCGGCTGCCGCCGTGGTCGTGGCCTGCGGGCTGGTGAAGGCCGCCTGGAACGTTACCGAGCCCGGCTTGTCCGCCGTGTGCCGCACGACGATGACCTGGTCGGGGTTGCTGGCGAACACCTCGCGCGTGTGGCGGACGCCGTCGCGTACGAACGTCACGGTGGTGACCGCCTGCGTCAGGTCCAGCGCGCGGCGGTACTCGGTGAACTCGGCCGATCCGGGATAGGTCAGCGTGAGGTCCCCGAGCACCTGGTACGGGGCCTGCTCGCTGGGCTTGCCGAGGAACTTCTGGTCGGCCAGGTTCTGCGCCGCCTGCCACTCGTCCTCCCAGACCCACTGCCTGATCTGGGGGAGCGCGGCCAGCGCCTCCGGGTTGTCGTGGACGTGCGGCCCGCCGGCCCAGACGCTGTCCTCGTTGAGCTGGAGCCGTTCGGTGGCGACCCCGCCGAACACCATGGCGCCGAGCCGCCCGCATCCCACCGGCAGCGCCTCCAGCCACTCCGCGGCCGGGCGGCCGTACCAGAGGGTAGCGGGTCGCCGCCGGTACGCGCCTGGGCGGGGCCGGCCGTGAGCAGGGTTCCGGCCGCGGCTCCTAAACCGGTCGCGAGCACGCCACGTCGTGTGTAGCCGTCCTTGGTCACCTTTACTCCTCTTCAAGAGCACATTGGGGGGAAAGTCGTGAGAGGGATGGATAATCTGGGACCTCATGAGCCGCATCGACGCCCACCACCACGTCTGGGACCTCGGCCTTCGCGCGCACACCTGGCTGAACCCGGACAAGATGGCGCCCGTCCGCCGCACGTTCACCCTGGACCAGCTCGAAGCCTCCGCCGCCGTGACGGGAGTCACCCAGACCGTGCTGGTCCAGGTGCTCCCGGATCTGGACGAGACGAAGGAGTTCCTGGACCTGGCGGCCGGGTCCGATCTGGTCGCGGGCGTGGTGGGCTGGATCGACCTGACGGCGCCCGACGCCGCCGAGACGCTGGCCGCGCTGCCGGCCGGGCTGGTGGCGATCCGGCACGGGGTGCAGTCCGAGCCCGACCCCGCCTGGCTCGCGCTGCCCGGGGTGCGCCGCGGCCTGGCCGCCGTGGCCGCCGCCGGGCTGGCCTACGACCTGCTGACCCTGCCGCACCAGCTCCCCGCCGCCATCGACACGGCGGCGGCCATGCCCGAGCTGACGTTCGTGCTCGACCACCTGTCCAAGCCGCCGATCGCCGGCGGGAGGCTGGAGCCGTGGCGGCGGCTGATCCGGGACCTGGCCGCCCACCCGAACGTCTACTGCAAGCTGTCCGGCCTGGTCACCGAGGCCGACTGGGCGTCCTGGAAGGTGGCCGACCTGCGGCCCTACGCGGAGATCGCGCTGGAGGCGTTCGGGCCCGAGCGGGTGATGTTCGGCTCCGACTGGCCGGTGTGCCTGCTCGCCGCGGACTACGGGCAGGTCGTCGCGGCGGCGGACGAGCTGTGCGCGGGCCTGTCGGAGAGCGAGCGGGCCGACGTCTTCGCCGGCACCGCGCGCCGCGCGTACGGGTTGTGACAACGCGGCCGGTCACGGGCGCTCGACGCGGAACGTGGTGTGGTAGGTACGCGACTCCTGCGGGCCGAGCCAGATCATGCTCCCGTCCGCCCTGGCCGCCGCGTCGCCCGCCACGTGGTGGGTGGACGGCTCCAGGCCGACCGCGTAGTTGCCCGAGCGCAGGTTCAGCCACTCGAAGAAGTACGGGAACTCGCTCGCCCGCCACTCCACGGTGACCCGCATGCCCAGCCGGTCGTTGACCACCGCCGCCCGGAGGTGGGGACGATCGCCGAGGGGTGTACGACCGCCGGAGTAGAGGCGTTCCCGGTGGGCACTCCGGTGGGTGCAGGGCCGGTTGAGTCCGGGGGGCGATTCTTTGAGGCCGCGCCTCAGGGAATGTGGGAGGCACATCCCATGAGGACGAAGATGAGGGGCGCAGTCATGATGTATCCGGACTTGCAGGGGCGGGTGGCGCTGATCACCGGCGGATCGGGCGGTATCGGCCGGGAGACCGCCAAGGTGCTGGCCGAGCAGGGCATGCGGGTAGCGGTCAACGGCCGTGACCCCATCGCGATCGAGTCCGCCGTACGCGCCATCCAGGGCGCACCGGTCGGTGTGGCCGTCGAGGGGGCGGCGATCGGCACGACGGCCGGGACCGCCGCGATCGGCGTGGCCGCCGACACCACCGACTTCACCGCCATCGAGGCGATGCGGGCGGAGACGGAGCGGCGGCTGGGCCCGGTGGACGTGCTGGCGATCTTCGCGGGCGGCGGCACCGGCCGGCCGCGCCCCATCGACGAGATGGACGAGGAGGACTGGCACGCCACCCTGCACGCCAACCTCACCTCGGCGTTCCTGGTCATCAAGAGCTTCCTGCCGGGCATGCGGCGGCGCGGGCGCGGCTCGATCATCACGATGTCGTCGCTGGCGGCGCGCACCCCGACCCCGGCCTCGGTCGCCTACACCGCCGCCAAAGCCGGCGTCATCGCCATGACCAGGCAACTGGCGCACGAACTCGGGCCGGCCGGGATCCGGGTGAACGCCGTCTCCCCTTCGACGATCATGACGGACCGGCTGGCGGAGCGCATGCCGGCGGAGGCCATGGAGCGCATGCTGGCCGGGCACCCGCTGGGGCGCCTTGGCACGCCCCTCGACGTGGCGAACGTGACCGCCTTCCTGGCCTCCGACACCTCCTCCTGGCTCACCGGGCTGACGATCGACGTCGCGGGCGGCAGGTGGATGTCCTGAGTGTGGCTGTCCGTGGGGAAAGATGATGGGGGTGGATTTTCAGCCGATCAAGCGTCCCCCGCACGCGTTCCAGCAGTCCGTGACCCCGCAGCAGATCCAGGCGGTCTGCCACCGCGTCCTGGGCCCGCGCGCACGCGTGTCATCGGCGGTGGAGCTGGGGCTGGGCATGTACAACAGCACCTACCGCGTCACTGTCGCGGGCCGGGAGCGGCCGGTGGTGGTGCGGTTCGCGCCGGAGCCGGGCCGCCAGTTCGTCTCCGAGCGGGAGATGATGCGCAACGAGTACGCCACGGTGCCGCACCTCGCGGTGATCGCCCCGCTGATGCCGCGGGTGATCGCGGCCGACTGGTCGCACGACCTGATCGGCCGGGACTACCTGGTGCAGACCCTGCTCGACGGCGTTCCCGCCCCCGACGGGTTGCGCCACTACCCGCGTCCGGCCTGGGCGTCCTTCTACCGCCGGATCGGGGAGATCGCCAGGACGGTCCACGGCGTGCGCGGCCCGGGGTTCGGCCCCGTCGCCGGACCCACGTACGGCACGTGGAGCCGGGCCGTGATCGCGTCCCTGCACGACATCTCCTCGGACGTCGAGAGCGTCGGCCTGGACGCCGCCGACCTGCGCACGGCCGCCGCGCTGGCCGCCGAGCACAGTGCCGTGCTGGACGAGATCACCGAACCCCGCCTGCTCACCGGTGACCTGTGGACCGTCAACGTCATGATCGCCGACGGCGCACCCGAGCCGACCGTCACCGGGGTACTCGACTTCGACCGCACGTTGTGGGGCGACCCGTGGGCCGACTGGCCCATCCGGCTGGCTGCGGCCAAGCAGGACGAGCGGGTGGCGTTCTGGGAGGCGTACGGCGAGCCGGACCGTGGCCCGGCAGCGAGCCGGCGGTCGTCGCTGTACGAAGTCCGGCACCTCGGAGCCGTCCGGCTGGAGCTGCACCGCCACGGCAGGGAGGACGGCGTCCGGGACTCCTATGCCAAGGTGGCCGCCAAGCTCGCCGAGCTGACGTGACTCACGTCATACCCGCGATCGAGAGCATGACATCTATCACGAATCAACCGATTTTGTCCGGATCCTGTGACAAAGACACGCGCCGAGCGCCCTGAGAACGGCCGGTTGATCAGTTGTTTGTGCAGGTCAGCAGGGTTGGGTCGAGGGCGGGCGATGATCCGGTCGCGTCGTTGTGAGTGATCTGACCGTTATGTTGCCCGGTTTCTGACTGTTACTTTTTTACCTATATTCTGCGCCCTGAACGCCATCTCAGCTTCGTGTGGATTTCATGCCTGAGATGGGGTTTTCGTTGCGGGGCCGTCTCTCCTACCGGAAGTTCGCGTCCCCTGTCAGCGCGAACGGAGAGTAATGGGCAAGTACCTGCTTCGCAGGTTGGCAATAAATGTGATCTTGGTAGCCATGGCGGCGAGTCTCGCGTACATGCTCGCGGCCACCACCATGAACCCGCGCGCCGCCTACGAAGGCCGTCAGCCACCTGTTCCCGAGGAAGTCATCGACGCGACCCTGAACGCGTACAACCTGAACGACAAGGTTCCCGTCATCCAGCGCTACGCGACCTGGGCCAAGGGCGTCATCACTGGCGACTTCGGCAAGACGTGGAACGGCGGTTCGGTGAACGCGGAGGCAGGGCGGCGGATCATGGTCAGCCTTCGGCTGATGCTCATCGGCACTCTGCTCGGCTTTGCCGTCGGGGTGGCGGTCGGGGCGTGGTCCGCGGTGCGGCAATACAAGCTCAGTGACCGGTTAACGGGAGTTCTCTCGTTCGTGATCATGGCGATTCCGGTGTTCGTGCTGGCCACGCTGCTGGCGATCGCCACGTACAACCTGAACCAAGGGCTCGGGCACACGCTGGTCGAGTACACCGGCGAGTACAACCCCAAGTTGACGGGCTTGGAGCAGTTCTTCAACCGGCTGAACCACCTGATCCTGCCGACGATCTCGCTCAGCCTCGGCCTGATCTCGTACTACAGCCGCATCCAGCGCAACATGATGCTCGATGTGTTGAACCAGGACTTCGTCCGCACCGCGATGGCCAAGGGCCTGCGGCGCAGGACGGCGCTCATCAAGCACGCGCTGCGCACCGCGCTGATCCCGGTCGCCACGTACTTCGCCTTCGCGTTCGGCACGATGTTCACCGGAGCGATCTTCACCGAGAGCATCTTCTCCTGGCACGGCATGGGCGCCTGGCTGGTCGATTCGATCCATCAGAACGACGTCAACTCCGTCGCCGCGGTGACCTTCTTCACCGCTGTCTGTGTCCTGGGTGCCGCTTTCCTGTCGGACCTGCTGGTGGCGGCCCTCGATCCTCGGGTGCGGGTGAGCTGACATGCGTTCGAAAGTCGTTCTCCGGCGGTTGATCCGCAACAAGCAGGCCCGCTACGGATTCATCGCCCTGATCCTGCTGGTGCTGCTGGCCTACGTCGGCCCGTACTTCGGCAACTACGACTGGACGGACAAGGACTTCCTTGCCTTCATGTCGGCCCCGGACGCCGACCACTGGTGGGGCACCACCTCGATCGGCCAGGACATGTACGCCATCACGCTGCGTGGCATGCAGAAGTCCATCGTCATCGGCCTGCTGGTGGCGGTGATCTCCACTGGCCTGGCCGCCATCGTGGGGGCGTTCGCCGGCTATTTCGGCGGCTGGGTGGACAAGATCCTCATGTGGGGCGTGGACCTGCTGCTGGTCCTACCCAGCTTCCTGATCATCTCGATCATCTCGCCGCAGCTCAGCAGGGGCGCCTCCTGGCTCTGGTTCGTGGTGTTGCTGGCCGCGTTCTCCTGGATGATCACCTCCCGGGTGGTCCGCAGCATGACACTCGCGATCCGTGAACGCGAGTACGTCCTGGCCGCGGTCTACATGGGCATCCCGCGCTGGAAGATCATCTTCCGGCACATCGTGCCCAACCTGTCGTCGTTGCTGATCATTGACGCCACGCTCAACGTCTCCACCGCCATCATCGGCGAGGCGGCGCTGTCCTTCTTCGGCTTCGGAATCCAGCCACCCGACGTCTCGCTCGGCACGCTCATCGCGGACGGCTCGCGCAATGCCACCGGCTATCCATGGCTGTTCGTCTTCCCGGCCGGCCTCCTGGTCGCCCTGGTGCTCAGCGTGAACCTGATCGGCGACGGCCTGCGTGACGCACTCGACCCGGGGAGCAACTCGTGAGCATCTTGGAGGTCAGCGACCTCACCGTCACCTTCCCCGGCGGCATCCAGGCCGTACGCGGCGTCAGCTATGAGGTCGAGCGTGGTGAGGTCCTCGGCATCGTGGGCGAGTCCGGCTCGGGCAAGTCCGTGACGTCGCTGGCGGTCATGGGCCTGCTGCCGCCCAAGGCCGAGGTCAGCGGCTCTGTCAAGCTGCACGGCCGCGAGCTGCTCGGCATGGACGAAGACGAACTGATCAAGATACGCGGCAAGTCGATCAGCATGATCTTCCAGGATCCGCTGTCGGCCTTCACCCCGGTCTTCACCATCGGCGACCAGATCGCCGAGGCGGTGCGTGTGCACCAGAAGGTGGCCAAGGACAAGGCCGCCAAGCGCGCCGTGGAGCTGCTCGACCTGGTCGGCATCCCGAACCCGAACCTGCGGGCCAAGGCGTTCCCGCACGAGTTCTCCGGCGGCATGCGGCAGCGCGCGATGATCGCCATGGCCATCGCCAACGACCCCGACCTGCTCATCTGCGACGAGCCGACCACCGCGCTCGACGTGACCATCCAGGCGCAGGTGCTGGAGGTGCTCAAGACCGCGCAGCAGGAGACGGGCGCCGGGATCGTGATGATCACCCACGACCTGGGCGTCATCGCGGGCATGGCCGACCGGGTGCTGGTCATGTACGCGGGCAAGCCCGTCGAGCAGGGGCCGGTGGACGACATCTACTACCGGCCGCGCATGCCGTACACGATGGGGTTGCTCGCTTCCATCCCCAGGGTCGACGGCGAGGAGGGGCCGCTCGTGCCCATCGAGGGCAACCCGCCCTCCCCCGCGGCGCTGCCGCCCGGGTGCCCGTTCGCGCCACGCTGCCCGATGAAGGTGGACATGTGCGACGACGAGGAGCCGGCGCTGACCGCGTTCTCGGGCGGGCGCCACGTGGCCTGCATACGCGCGCACGAGATCGAGCACAAGGGCCTGACCGGGGCCGATGTATTCCCGGTGCCGGTCATCCCACCGAACGACGTCGTACGTGTGCCGCGTGCCGAGCGTGCCACCGTGCTGGAGCTCGATGACATGATCCGGCACTACCCGCTGATGAAGGGCGCGGTCTTCAAGCGCCGGGTCGGCACCGTGTACGCGGTCGACGGCATCACGCTGGACATCGCCGAGGGCGAGACGCTGGCCCTGGTCGGCGAGTCCGGCTGCGGCAAGACCACCACGTTGCAGCAGATCATGCAGCTCCAGCCGCCGCAGGGCGGGCGCGTCGTGGTGCTCGGCAAGGACAGCGCCAAGCTGGACCGGGCGGGACGCCAGGCGCTCCGCCGCGACCTGCAGATCGTCTTCCAGGACCCGATGGCCGCGCTCGACCCGCGCATGCCGGTCGGCGACATCATCGCTGAGCCGCTGCGCGCCCATGGCGGAAAGGACGCGCGGGGCAAGGTCGCGGAGCTGCTGGAGCTCGTCGGCCTGGCGCCGGAGCATGCGGAGCGTTATCCACAGCAGTTCTCCGGCGGCCAGCGGCAGCGCATCGGCATCGCCCGAGCGCTCGCTCTGGAGCCGAAGCTGCTGGTGCTGGACGAGCCGGTCTCCGCGCTCGACGTCTCCATCCAGGCCGGTGTGATCAACCTGCTGGAGGAGCTGAAGAACAGGCTGGGGTTGTCGTACCTGTTCGTGGCGCACGACCTGGCGGTGGTCAGGCACCTGGCCGACCGCGTGGCCGTCATGTACCTCGGCAGGATCGCCGAGGTCGGCACGGTCGAGAACGTCTACGACCACCCGGCCCACCCCTACACGCAGGCGCTGCTGTCAGCGATCCCGCTGCCGGATCCCGAGCTGGAACGCACTCGTAAGCGCATCCTGCTCGAAGGCGACCTGCCCAGCCCGGCGGACCCGCCCTCGGGCTGCCGGTTCCGCACCCGTTGTCCGAAGTTCGCCCTCCTCAGCGAGGCCGAGCGGCGGCGGTGTGCGGATGAAGAACCCTCGGTTGCTCGGCTCGCGAACGCCGTGGACCACGGCGCCGCCTGCCACTACGCGGAGGAGATCGAGGTCATTACGGCCTCGGACGATCAGGAGGAAAAGTGAAGGTTCGTTACCGGGCAGCCGCGGGTATCGCGGTCCTGGCCCTGGCTCTCGCGGCCTGTGGCGGAGGTGGCGGCGAAGCCAAGAAGCCGAGCGCCGAGCAGTCGCAGCAGGCCCAGCAGCAGATGTCCGAGACTCCGGCCATCGACATCAACGCCGTCCCGTACGAGCAGGTCAAGGACGGTGGCACACTTACGCTGGCGATCGGGCAGTGGCCCACTCAGTGGAACCTTTACCACGTCGACGGCAACCAGGCTGACACGGCGACCATGATGGACCCGATCATGCCGCAGCTCCTGATGGCCGATGAGAACGCCGCCTTCACCCCGAACAAGGACTACGTCACCGACATCAAGAACGAGACGGTCGACGGCAAGCAGGTCGTGACCTACACGATCAACGACAAGGCCACGTGGTCGGACGGCACGCCGATCACATGGAAGGACCTCGAGGTCGCGTGGAAGACCCAGAGCGGCAAGGAGAAGGGCTACAAGCCCGCCTCCACGGACGGCTGGAAGCAGATCGACTCGGTCAAGAAGGGTGACACGGACAAGGTGGCCGTGATCACCTTTACCACGCCGTACCCCGAATGGCAGGGCCTGTTCAACCGGGGCACCTCTCCCCTCATGCCGGCCAAGTACGTCGAGTCCACCGACGGGTTCGACAACGGGATGAACCAGAAGATCCCTGCGACCGCCGGCCCCTTCAAGGTGGAGTCCATCGATGAGGGCACCAAGACGCTCACGCTCGTGCGTGACGACAAGTGGTGGGGCAGGAAGGCCAAGCTCGACAAGATCATCTTTCGGGCCATCGGCGACCCGAACGCCGAGGTCAACGCCTACGCCAACGGCGAGCTGGACGCCGCCTACATCGAGTCGGGCAACCCGGCCGGCCTGCAGCGGGCCAAGGCGGTCCCGGACACGCAGATCCGTAAGGCGCTCAGCCCGAACTGGCGGCACATCACGGTCAACAACCAGAGCCCGAACCTGAAGGACAAGTCGGTCCGGCAGGCCGTTCAATACGCGATCAACCGTGACGTGATCACCCAGTCCGACCTGAAGGACATGGAGTGGCCGCTGCAGACGCTCGGCAACCACATCTTCATGAACAACCACAAGTCCTACGTCGACAACTCCGGCGACCTCGGCAAGTACAACCTGGACAAGGCCAAGCAGATGCTGGACGCGGCCGGTTGGAAGCAGGAGGGCGAGTACCGCAAGAAGGACGGCAAGGAGTTCGATCTGAACTTCGTGATCCCGTCGGACACCCCCGTCGCGAAGACGGAGGGTGAGCTCGTCCAGGCCATGCTCAAGGAAGCCGGGATCAAGCTCACGATCCGTCCTGTCCCCCTCGACAAGTTCTTCAACGACTTCATCATCAAGGGCGACTTCGATCTGGTGCCCTTCTCATGGATCGGCACGCCGACGCCGGTCGGTTTCCTCGCCCAGGCCTTCAAGACCGGCTCCGAGAGCAACTTCCCGAAGCTCAGCGACCCGAAGATCGACGCCGCCATCGACGCCGCCGTGGCCGAGACCGACCCGACCAAGGCCGCCGAGCTGGCGAACGCCGCGGACAAGCTGATCTGGGACGTGGTGCACACCATCCCGCTGTACCAGCGCCCCGACATCTGGGCGTGCAAGAAGACGCTCGCCAACTACGGTGCGCGCGGCTACAAGTACTACGACTACACCGAGGTCGGCTTCACCGGCTGATCTCCCGATCATGGTGAACCCCCGGCCGGTGCTCCGGCCGGGGGTTTCCTCTTTCACTGAGGGCCGCGTTCAGAGGCGCGCGCCGACGTCCGCGCCGTTCCTGGGGCGCAGGAACGACGAAGCCAGCTCCAGCCCGGCGATGCGCCAGTGGGCGGCCTCCATGTGGATCACACCGCGCTGGGAGTTGCGGATGCCGGCGTCGACCGGGGCGGGGGTGTGCGGCAGGGCCTCGCCGTCGATGACGACCTTCTCGCGGCCGTAGGCGGTGAGGGTGATGGGGCTCTGCGGGGTGCCGTCCTTGAGGATCTGCAGGTTGGTGGTCGGGGCGTACGTGCCGCCGCGTACGAGGATCACCGTGCCGGGCTGCGCTTTCCTCCTGGCATTGTCGGCACAACTTCA
Organism: Nonomuraea sp. B12E4; assembly: GCF_039871825.1. NCBI lineage: Bacteria > Bacillati > Actinomycetota > Actinomycetes > Streptosporangiales > Streptosporangiaceae > Nonomuraea > Nonomuraea sp. B12E4. The sequence continues at coordinate 364,082 of NZ_JBDPME010000002.1, forward strand.
CAGGTGGTAAAGCGGCCATGAAAGTTTCACGCGCCGGACCGGGCCGCCTGGAGTGGTGAAACTTTCAGCCGGCTATCGCCTGTTTCCGCTGGTGTGCGGGCCCGCGCCGGCCGCCTCGCGGGCCGTCGCCGGGTGGCGGAGGGGCCGGTGCCCTATCGTGGGAGCGCTCCCAAAACCACCCCGACCCTGGAGCGGCGTGCCATGAGCAGACCGGGTTCGGGCTGGTGTACGAGTCGCCCGCGCCCGACACCTCCCCGCCCACGGCCCCCGGCACGCCCGCCGCGTCGGCGGTCACCTCGTCGTCGGTGAGCCTGAGCTGGGCCGCCTCCACCGACAACGTGGGCGTGACCGGCTACGACGTGGTCCGGGTGCAGGGCTCGGCGGAGAGCACGGCCGCCACCTCCGCCACCACCACGGCCTCCGTCACCGGCCTGACCCCGAGCACTTCGTACACCTTCGCCGTGTACGCCAGGGACGCGGCCGGCAACCGCTCGCCCCGCTCGGCGACGGTGACCGTGACCACGAGCGGCACGGGCAGCGGCACCGGCGGCTGCACGGTCACCCCGGCCACGCAGAGCCAGTGGAGCACCGGCTACGTGATCCAGGTGACCGTGACCAACACCGGCACGGCGACGGTGAACGGCTGGGGCGTCGCCTTCACCCTGCCCTCCGGCCACGCGCTCACCGGGGGGTGGAACGCCACGATGACCGTGAACGGTCAGGCGGTCACCGCCCGCGGCGTCGCGCACAACGGCACCCTGGCCCCCGGGGCCAGCGCCTCGTTCGGCTTCCAGGCGACCCGCCCGAGCGGCGACACCCGCCTGCCGTCCGACTATCGGTGCGCGTGACAGGACTCGCGGCGGCCTCCCGAGGGGCCGGGACGCCGCCGCGAGGCTGTATTCGGCGAGACGCTCTGCTCCACGAGGCACTCCATTGGTGAGGCGCTGTATCCGGAGTGGCACTGTTTTCGGGCGCTGTATCCGGTAGGCGCTGTTTCGGTGTGGCGCTGTATGGGGCGAGTCGGGCCGGCCGCCCGGCTGGGTGGCCGGCCCGTGGGGTCACCGGTCCTCGTAGATCCGGCCGAACTCCACCTCAGGCGTGGCGCTGCCGGCGAAGTTGCGGTCCACCGCGGTTCGCTCGGCCATGCTCGGGGTGGCATTGGTACAGCTCACCGGGGCGCTCGACCCCGACATCAGGTCCGAGCACAGCCCGGTGCGCCGGTCGGGCAGGCCCAGGATGTGGCCCATCTCGTGAGAGGCGATGCGCACCCAGTTGTAGTTGCTCGCCTCCCGGCCCATCCAGATCGTGCCGTTGCCGAGGCTCCGGGGCTGCGCCCGGGGCCAGCCGTTGTCGGCGATGACCACGAAGTTGGCGGGGGTTCCCTGCAGGAGCCGGACGTTCACCACATTGGAGTTCCAGATCTGCGCGCCCTGGTTGACCGCGCTCACGAACTCCGCCGCCCTGCTCGCGTCGTACCTGAGCACCCTGACCAGGGCCGCGGCCTGCGCGGGTGCGGTGACGAGGAGGAAGGAGAGGCAGAGAGTGGCGGACAGCACGAGACGAAGAGGTCTTGACACGGAGCCTCCTCCGGGTTGGGGGGTGTTGTCACGGTACTGACCGCTTCTCGCCCCGGAGAGTTACCAATTTGCCCCTATTACGGTGTTATGGCCGTCAGCGGCGCCGTCCCGTTCCGTCCGCCGGGGAATCAGGCATGGAAACTGTCGGTGGCCGGGCGCATACTCAGCGCATGCGCGAAGAAGAGCCCCTCGAGCTCGGCGAGATCGCCTTCTCCGACTGGTATGCCCACACCGACAAGATGGCCGAGGTCCGCTTCCTCACCATCGCCCGGCGGCTGCCCTCACTGGTGCGCCACGCGATGACCATGGCCTGGGGAGCGAGCCCCCGCGACACCCTGGCCACGATCGTGCTCAACCTCCTCGGCGGCGTGTTCACGGCGTTCGGCCTGCTGGCCACGACCGGCGTGCTCACGGCCCTGTTCAGCGAGGGTCCCACCCCCGACAGGGTGCTGGCGGCGCTCCCCAGCCTCGCCCTGGTCGGCGCCGCCGCGGTGGTGCGCACGATGGCCCAGGCGGGTGCCGGCTGGGCCCAGTCCCGCCTCACCCCCCAGATCGCCCGGCTCACCGAAGAGCGCCTCTACGGCCTGACCAGCCGTGTGGAGCTGGTGGCCTACGACGACCCGGAGTTCCACGACGCCCTGGAGCGCGCCAGGTCGCGCGGCGTGGTCATGGCCGACTCGGTGGTGACGACGTCCGTCGACGTGGTCACGGCCGCGGTCGGCCTGACGGCGGCGGCCGGCGTCCTCGGCGTGCTCCACCCGGTCCTGCTGCCCCTCCTGCTGCTGGCGGTGCTGCCGGACGCCTGGGCGGCGGTCCGCAGCGCTCGCATGCGCTACTCGGCGATGTTCCGGCTGATCCCGGCCCGCCGCCGCAAGTGGATCATCGCTGGCCTGCTGGCGGATCGGGACTCGGCGGCCGAGGTCCGCTCGTTCACCATGCGCGGCTTCCTGCTGCGCATGTATGACGCGGTCACCAGGGCCGAGCAGGACGTCATGCTCAAGCTGGCCAAACGCCAGACCATCGCCAGGCTCATCGGCGAGGCCCTCGGCGGTGTGGGCGCGGGGCTGGTCTACGTCGCCCTCGGCATCCTGCTCGCCGTCGCCGCCATCCCGCTGGCCGTGGCCGGCACCGCCGTCCTGGCCATCCGATCCGGCCAGAATTCCCTGGCCAACCTGATGTACGCCACCAACCGCCTCTACGAAGAGGGCCTGTACTTCACCGATTTCCTGGAGTTCTGCACGCAGGCCGAGTCCCGCCTGACCGCTGCCCGCCCCACCCCGATCCCGCCCGGCTTCGACCGGATCACCGCCGAGTCGGTCACCTTCACCTACCCCGGCGCCGAAGAGCCCGCCCTCCGCGACGTCTCCATCAAGATCCGCCGGGGCGAGGTCATCGCCTTCGTCGGCGAGAACGGCTCCGGCAAGACCACCCTTGCCAAAATCCTGTCCGGTCTCTATGCCCCCGACACCGGCACCGTCCGCTGGGACACCACCGACCTCAGCGACGTCAACCCCGAACACCTGCGCCTGCGCACCGCCGTCATCGCCCAGGACCACACCCGCTGGCCCCTGACCGCCCGTTACAACATCACCATGGGCACCGACAAGGGCCAGCCCGCCCTGCACGCCGCCGCCGCCGTGGCCGGCGCCGACGAAGTCATCGCCGACCTCCCCCACGGCTACCGCACCCTGCTGGACCGCCGCTTCAAAGACGGCCACGAGCTGTCCGGCGGCCAATGGCAGCGCATCGCCGTCGCCCGCGGCTTCCACCGCGATGCCGACCTGCTCATCTGCGACGAACCCACCGCCGCCCTGGACGCCCGGGCCGAACACGCCCTGTTCGAACAGATCCGCCACCACAGCGACGGCCGTACGGTCCTGCTCATCACCCACCGCCTGGCCAGCGTCCGCTACGCAGACCGCATCTACGTCCTGGACAAAGGCAAAATCACCGAACAGGGCGACCACCACACCCTGATGGCCCTCAACGGCCTCTACGCCGACCTCTACAGCCTCCAAGCCACCGCCTACCGCTGACCAACCCTTGTAAGATCCGCGATTCCGCGAGCAGGTGCGGCTGATCATGAGCACTCCGAGCAAACATGAGCTTGGAGGACGCTTCGCGATGTCGGACTTACGGGACTTCTGTCGCGCCTGTTCGACGGTCATCCGCGGGGGCGGGCTCGTGGGGTGCGGCGGCGGCATCAAGCGGTCCAACCGCCGAAACGGCTTCTGGATTCGCTGCCATCAAGCCGCCTTGTCCGTGGAATCGGGCGCGGGAGCCAGCCGCAGGCCGCCGGACTGGGTCTTCTCGTCGGGGAAGACCCACTTCCGGAGCGCCCAGAAGCGGAAGACCATGGCGATCAGCGTGCCGATGATCTGCGCGCTCATGAAGTCGGCGATCTCCTGGGTCGCCAGGCTCACATCAGGGGTCTCCAGGCGAAATACGTACCGGGAGATCCAGAGCGGCGCGGAGCTGAGCACCAGACCGACGCCACTGACCAGGAAGAACAGCGCCGCCTCGTGACGGCGCTCACGGCCGCCCCTGGTCCGGAACGACCATTCGCGGTTCAGCACGTAGGACACGATCGCCGCCACGAGCACCGCGATGATCTTCGCGGTCACCGGCTTCGGTTCCAAGATGGTGAGCTTCAGCCCATAGAACACCGCGTTGTCCACCAAGAACGCTGTTCCACCCACCACCGCGAACTTGAGCAGTTCACGGTGCTTCAGCGCCAGTGCGTGCAGCGGTCCCGGCAATCTCGCGAGTACTGCGTTCCCTATTCGGAGCACCCCCGATCTTCTCACCAGTCGACACCCTGGTACCAAGAGTTACGGACACGGCTTGTCCGGCCGGAACCGTACCTGACGACAATCCGCATGATCATGTGCTTTGACAACGCGGTCCACAAGCGGGTGACCGGCTCGTGCGGCGGTCGGACGTTCTGCACCTTGAGGGCTGCGCTGCCCACCGCGCAACCCGGCGCCCCAACCCCGACGAGCCGATCACCCTTGCTTTGTCCACGTCCTCACGTATCGGCCCCTCGCCTGGTGGCGGGTGGGGTCAGCAGGAGGAGAGCATCGAGGTCAACGCGGCCTTCTCGGAGCTGTCCACGCTCAGCCCCCAGTACCACTTGACCTGGGTCCAGGCGCGAGCGTAGCGGCAGCGTTCGGCGCTGCGTGGCTGCCACTCGGCGGGGTCCTGGTCGGACTTCGACTGGTTGACGTTGTCGGTGACGGCCCACAGTTGCGGCCCGCCCAGGTCGTTGGCGAACTGCTGGCGGCGGGAGGTGGTCCAGGACCAGGCGCCGGAGGCCCACGCCTCGGCCAGCGGGACCATGTGGTCGATGTCCACGTCGCTCGCGGCGGTCCAGGTGGCGCCGTCGTACGGGCTGAACCAGGAGCCGGAGACGGCGGCGCAGGAGGAGTCGGTCACGACGTTGGTGCCGTCCCTCTTGAGGACCTCCTCGCGGGTGTTGCAGGTGCCGGAGACGGTAATCCAGTGCGGGAACAGGTCCCGGTCGTACGTGCTGCCGTGGGACTCGGCGGTCACCGGGAGGGTGGCCAGACGGGAGGACGCGGTGGCGGCGGAGGGGATGTTCGGCGGGATGGCGGCGGCCGGTTGGGTGGTGACGGTAAGGGTCAGGGCGGCGGCGCAGGCGAAGCCCAGGGCGGCGGGTAGGGCGCGGTGCATGAGGGGTCGACCCTTCTGCCGCCGTCCTCGGACAGGCGCAAGTGCCGGTCAGGGGGCGAGGAGGGCGGGCACCTCGACGGTGCCATTGTCATGGTTAGTCCTTATATGGCCAGGTTTGCCGAGCCGCCAGGGACGTGTTGAGTGATTCCTGACATTGGCGGTCATGCTGCCTTCGCCGGGTCGGTCAACGTTGCGGCAACGTTCACCAGCGGGCCATCCGGCGGCCGAGATCCTCGGCGGGAGCGGAGGTCTGGCCGGGTGGGGGTCAGGCTACGGTGACGTCGAGGAAGATCGGCTTCTTCGCGGCGAGCAGTGGAGTGCCGTTCGCGTCCGTCATCTTCCAGAAGATCTTGCAGCGGCCGGGGGAGTCGGCGGCGCGTACGCGTACCGTGATGTCGACCGACTCACCCGGCAGGACGGGGCCGATGCCGACCCGCTTGGGGGCCTGGCACGGGGTGTCGTTCATGCGTGTGAGATAGCGGCCCTCCCACGGGAGGGTGCCCGCGTTCCGGATGCGCCAGGTCTTGTCGAAGGTCTTGCCCTTGTCCACCACGGTCCCGTCCGGGTAGGTCACGTCCCCCTCGAAGGCGGAGTCGTCACGCGGTGAGGCGGGAGGTGAGGTGGGTGGAGTGGTCCGTGCGACAGGCTGATCTCGCTCGTCCGCGAACGGCAGCCCCCAGGCCAGCAGTACGGTGGCGAGCCCCAGCACGACGGCTATGACGGCGATGACTGTGGCCTTGCCCGCCCGGGACATGGGCCGCGTGGGTGGATGCGATGGATCGGGCGGACCGGCCTGCCAGTGCCGTGCGGACGGCAAGGGCACCGTGGACGGATCCGAGGGGTCGACAGGGTCGACAGGGTCGGCTTGCGAGGGCTGCGGGGGGTGTGCGGACGGATCCGTTGGAGTTGAGAGGGCGGCTTCCACATGTTGTGCCGGTTGGGAAGGTGGTGTGGACGGATCCGAGGCATCGGATGGGTGGGATTGGGGCTGGTCAGGCATGGGGGCCTCATACTTGGCGTCGCCGGCGATCCTCGCGGCCTGCTCCCAGTGCGCCCGCCACTCGCGCCTGACCTCCTCCGGGTCCTGGCCCAGCCGGTCGACCGCCAGGACCCGGACGAACTCCCAGGTCGTCTCCCAGGTCGGCAACGTCGAACCGCGGGCCGCGGCGGCCAGCGACGACTTCGAGGCCGCCGCGCCGAGGCGGGCGGCCATGTCCGCGAAGGACGGGTCGCCCGCCTCTTCCTTCAGCCGCCACAGACGGTGTGCGAGCAGCGCGACCGGGCCGGACTCCGGATGCGGCCGGATCGGCTTGCGCCCTCGCCGCGGTCCGGCTCCCTCGTCCTGCGATGCGGACGACTCGGCCATGCCACCCCTGCTCTGGTCGACCCCTGCACGTCCAGACCAGACGACATTATCAAAGTCATCCCTTGTGCACGATCCATTACAGAGCGGCAGGACCCCGGCGAAGCGGTAACCCCCTGGTGTACCGGTCCGACCGGGGTCCTGGGCTCCGGGCTGAAGGCGGCGGCCTCAATCCGGGAAATTCGGATTCACAGACTCGCTCGAGAGAGTCAGGCCGGGAGAATCAGCCGCAGTGTGAAACTTCCTTGATGGACTGGACGGTCGGGTGCACGCCCTTGAATTTCTTCTTGTCGAAGTCGCCGCCGCGCACCCAAATGCACGCGTCCGAGGCCTGCGCGACCCGGATCTTGATTCCCCGGGAATGCTTGCAGCGGTTGTGGAAGTAGACGGTGACGCTGGAGGTCCCGTCGTCCCCGTACGAGTAGCTGAAGCACCGGGTCTTTCCGCGGATGACGTCGAGAGCCGTTTGGGTCCCGGCGGAGACCGCGGTGTTCGTGGCCGGGGCGACGGTCGCGTACGACGCGGGCGCCGCGGCCGAGTAGGCGAACATCGTGGCCGCCATCGAGGTCACCGCGAACGCTGCCTTGGTGTGCATTCTCATCGAACTTTCCCCCATTCGGTTCGGACTTTCTGTAACCACCTTCACGGGTCGGCGCCGCCACTGCCAAGCGATTTACGGTGGATAATTGTCCGAACATTTTCCAGGGGCCGTTGGACAATTGAATCCGCAGGTCGGATGTCGGAGCTCCAACCCTGCCCTGCTTGACGAATGGCGGTGCGGATGGTTAGACGACAGGCATGACCACCGTCAAAGAGCGGCTCCGCGGCGCGCTCTCCAATGTGGATCTCGGCATCGTGCTGCTCGTCGCCGTGGCGGTCAGCGTGCTCGATCTGCTAGAAGTTCTCGACGACGGACAATCCGACGACCTGATCCTGCCGGTGCTGGCCTTGCTGGCCTTCGTCTGGATCAGGGACAGGAACAGGCAGTCACGGGTGGCCGACCGGCTCGCCCACGTGTCGCGTACGGCCGACGCGATGTGGCGGCTGCTGGCGAGCGGCGATTCGGTGAAATCGCTGAACGGCGCGGCCATCACCCGGTTGCTGGCCGAGGCGCGGGCCACCAGCGACCTGTGGCTGTTCAAAGGCGGCACGGGCACCTATATACGGGCGGTCACCCTGCCGGAATGCATTGAGCGGGCCAGGCGCACGCGGAGCAGGATGCGTTTCCTGCTGGAATTGCTCGACCCGACGAACGACGAGTTGTGCGACGCCTACGCGCAACTCCACCGGAACCTGGCGAACGACGGGGCCGAGGAGAAAGGTTGGTCGTCCCTGGACACCCGTAAGGACGTTTATTCCACGATTCTGGCGGCCTGCTGGTTCCGGCAGAACAACAGCCAGCTCATGGAGCTGAAGATCGGCCTTTCCGGCACGATATCGCTGTTCCGCTGCGACCTCACCTCGCACAATCTGGTGCTCACCCAGCGCGGCCCGGAATTTCCCGGCCTGGCCATTCCGCGCGACAGCCCGCATTACAACCCCTGGTACGTCGAGCTGGAGAACAGCCTCAACCAGACCAGGCTGCTGGCGGTGAACGCGGCACCGCAGCTCAGCGCCCGGCCCACCGTGGCCGAGGCCAGGGCGCTGTTCGCGGCGCTGGGCATCCCGCTGGGGGAGGAGTTCACGGACCGCGACGTGGCGGCGATCGCCGGCAACGCGCTCAGCCGTACCGACCCGTACCAGGGGAGAGTGCAGGTCCCCGCGCAGTCCGTCGGCTCGCCGCCCGCCGAGCCGTCCGTGAACTGAACCGTAGCGCCGCGGCTGGGTCGAGTCGTTCCCCGAGCCGACCTGGTCGTCCTCGGGGTGGAGGCTCCGGTGGGCGGCGGCACCTGGCAGGCTGGCGGGCATGGGATTCGGGGTGCGGGAGTTCGAGCTGGCGTTGCTGCACCGGATGCGTGACCTCAACGCCGGCCGGGTGGAGGACGCGCTCGCCAAGCTCGGCGCGTCGCGAGCCGAGCTGCGGGCCGCGCATGCCCACTGGACCCGGATCCTGCACGCGAGCAGGGGGCGGGCCGGACTGTGGCGGGTGCTCGGCCGGCCGGTCCACCGGGGTGTGACGGCGATCGGGAGTCTCACCTGTGACATCGCCCGGTGGGAGCTGCCGTCGTGGCCGGGCCTGCAGTTCGAGGTCCTGTACGGGCCCGGCAGGGAAGTCTGGAACCAGTGGTTCGTCCGCCCCGGCGGCGCCGCCCGGCTGGACTTCGCGGATCTGGCGCCCTGGGGTTGTGTCGTCGGCGACGTGGCCGCGAGCTTCCCCGGGGCCGCCCAGTGCGAGGGCATGGCCCCGCACCACTGGGCGGTGGACTTCCGCCACGGCGGCACCGGCTACCGGGCCCGCTTCGTGTACGGGCTGTACCAGCGGCTCGACCGGCTCGACCGGTTCGACGGGCTCCGAGGGGACCCGGCCGATGGCGGCGGCCCGGCTGGACCGCCTCAGTGACGGCGCAGGTGCTTGGCGGCCTGTGCCGGCGGTTCGACCGGATCGGTGGCGGTGCGGGTGGCCGGGGCCGGTGGTTCGGCTGGGTCAGTGGCGGCCCAGGCGGTGGGCCAGGCGGTCCAGGGACAGGTTGATCAGGATGAAGATGCCCGCGATGAGGATGGCCGCGGGGATGACGTTGGAGAAGTTGGCCGCGATGCCGTTCAGGCCGCGGTCCACGAGCTCGTCGTAGCCGACGATGAGCCCGAGCGCCGAGTCCTTCAGCAGCACGATGAACTGGCTGACCAGGGCGGGCATCATGGCCTTCAGCGCCTGGGGCAGCAGGACGAGCCGCATCACCTGGCCCTTGCGCATGCCCATCGCGTACGCCGCCTCGCCCTGCCCCCGCGGCAGGCTGAGCACCCCGGCCCGGATGATCTCCGCGATCACCGACCCGTTGTAGAGGGTGAGACCGAAGACGACCGCCGTGAACGCGGAGATGTTCATCCCCAGGACGGCGTACGAGCCGAAGAAGGCGAAGAAGATCAGCAGCAGGAGCGGCACGGAACGGAAGAACTCCACCACCGTGGCCGCGGGCACCCGGATCCAGCGGTGCTCGGACATCCGGGCGGTCCCGAACACGAGCCCGAACAGCCCGGCCAGCACCACCCCCGCCACGGCGGCACCGAGCGTCCCGGCCAGCCCGGGCAGGATGAACGTGGCCCAGACGTCGGCCCGCAGCAGGGGCGTCCACTTGGCGGCCGCCCACTGGTCCTTCTCGTCGAAGCGCACATAGACCAGGTACGCCAGCGCCAGCAGGGCCGCCGCGACGACCACCGCCAGCAGCCGGTTGCGGCGGATCCCGCGCGGCCCCGGCCGCTCGTACAGGTTCGAGTAGCTCATCGTGACACCGCCGGCAGCAGGTTCGGGTGGCTCATCGCGGCGACGGCCGGTCGCGGGTTCGGGTGGCTCATCGTGACACCGCCAGGCGCTTGGACAGCCAGCCGAACAGCAGGCCCATCGGCAGGCAGAGCAGGACGAAGCCGGCGGCGAAGCCCAGGAAGACCTCGATGACCTGGTCGCCGTACGTCTCGATCATCTCGCGCATCCGCACGGACGCCTCGCTCACCCCCACCACGAGCGCGATCGTGGTGTTCTTGGTCAGCGCGATCATGATGCTGCCCAGCGGCGCCACCACCGCGCGGAACGCCTGCGGCAGCGTGATCAGGGCAAGCGTCTTGACGAACCCGAGGCCGAGCGACCTGGCCGCCTCCGCCTGGCCGACCGGCACCGTGTTGAGGCCCGAGCGCAGGGCCTCGCAGACGAAGGCCGAGGTGTAGGCCGTCAGCCCGATGCAGGCGAGCCAGAAGTTGTTGGTCGCGATGTCGTCGGACAGCTCCAGCCCCAGGTTCGCCCCGATGCCCAGGCCGGTGAACAGCAGCACCAGGGTGAGCGGAGTGTTGCGGGCCACGGTCACGTAGACGGTCGCGGCGCCGCGCAGGGTGGGCAGCGGCGCCACCCGCATGGCGGTCAGCAGGGTGCCCAGCACCAGCGAGCCGATCGCGCTGACCGCCGCCAGGCGGACCGTCATCCAGAACGCGGCCAGGATGGTGTCGCGTTCGAACAGCAGTGCTTCCACGCGGATCAGTACCGCTCTAGCTGCGGGGCCGCCGGCACCGGGAAGCCCGAGGCTCCGACGCTGGCCTCCAGCGCCTTCTGCCAGCTCCCGTCGCCGAACATCTTGGTCAGCGCGTCGTTGACCGCCTTACGGCCCACCGTGTCGTCCTTCTTCAGGCCGATGCCGTACTTCTCGGTGCTGAACGGCTTGCCGACCACCTTGAGCTTGCCCGCGTGCTGCGCGGCGTAGCCGGCCAGGATGACGTTGTCCGTGGTGAGGGCGTCGAGCTGGCCGCCGAGCACCCGGTCCACGCACGCCGAGTACGTGCGCTCCTCCTGTAGCTGCACCTCCTTGGCGTACTCCGTCTTGACCTTCTGCGCGGGGGTCGAGCCGGCGACGGAGCACAGCTTCTTGCCGTTCAGCGTCTCGGGCCCGGTCAGCGCGGCCTCGTCGGTCCGCACCAGCAGGTCCTGCCCGGCCACGAAGTACGGCCCGGCGAACGACACCTTCTGCTTCCTGGCGTCGGTGATCGAGTACGTGGCCACCACCATGTCCACCTGGCCCTGCTCGATGAACACCTCCCGGTTGCCCGACACGGTCTCCTTGAAGGTGATCCCGGCCGGCTCGACGCCGAGCTGCTTGGCCACGTACTTGGCGACCTCGATGTCGAAGCCGCTGAAGCTGCCGTCCGGCGTGCGCAGGCCGAGGCCCGGCTGGTCCGCCTTCACACCGATCACCAGCTTCTTCTCGGCCTTGGCCTTGTCCACGATGGACGCGTAGCCTTCCTGGCCGCTGCCACAGGCGGAGGCGGTCAGCGCGAGGACGGCGAAGACGGCGTAGAGGGATCTGCCGAACATGGGGCCTCCTAGTGGGTGAGGATCTTGTCGAGGAAGGACTGGGCGCGCTCGCTGCTGGGGGCGCCGAAGAAGGTGTCGGGGGCGGCCTGCTCGACGATCTCCCCGTCGGCCATGAACACCACCCGGTCGGCCGCCCGCCGGGCGAAGCCCATCTCGTGGGTGACGACGACCATGGTCATGCCCTCGCGGGCGAGCGAGGTCATGACCTCCAGCACCTCGTTGACCATCTCCGGGTCGAGCGCCGAGGTGGGCTCGTCGAAGAGGATCACCTTGGGCTCCATGGCCAGCGCCCGGGCGATGGCCACCCGCTGCTGCTGGCCGCCGGACAACTGGGCGGGGAACTTGGCCGCCTGGGCGCCGATGCCGACCCGGTCGAGCAGCGCGCGGGCCGTGGCCTCGGCGGCCGCCCTGGGCTTGCCCAGCACGTGGACCTGCGCGAGGACGACGTTGTCCAGCACGGTCTTGTGGGCGAAGAGGTTGAAGGACTGGAAGACCATGCCCACCTCGGCGCGCAGCCGGGCGAGGGCGCGTCCCTCCTCGGGCAGCGGCGTGCCGTCCACGCTGATCGTGCCGGAGTCGATGGTCTCCAGCCGGTTGATCGCCCGGCACAGGGTGGACTTGCCCGCGCCGGACGGGCCGATGATCACCACCACCTCGCCCCGCCGTACGCGCAGGCTGACGTCCCTGAGCACATGGAGGTCGCCGTAGCGCTTGTTGACCTGGTCCAGGACGATCAGGTCCGCCTCGGTCATGCGACACGCTCCTTCGTTCGGTCGGCGTTGGCGTAACCGTAGGGAGGAGCATGATCAGGAGGCGGGCTTGTGCGCGTTCTGCTCAGCGATTGCCCGGGTCGGGCCGCCGGACCGGCAAGCGGCCGGGCCGCCGGACCGGTGAGCGGTCGCTCAGCGGGCGGTGGGCTTGGAGCGGTCGGGCGCGGCCCCGGTGACGCCGATGGTGGCCTTGAAGGCGCGGTCCCACGCCCCGTCCCGCAGGGAGCGGGCGATCAGCCCGTTGAGGTAGTCGCGGAAGGCCGTGTCCTGCTTGCGCACGCCCATCCCGTACGGCTCCCGCGCGAACGGCTTGCCCACCAGTCGCAGCGTGTCGGGATGCTGGTGCAGCAGGCCGAGCAGGATGGTGTCGTCGGTGCTGATCGCGTCGACCCGCTCGGTCATGAGCGCGGGCACGCAGATGCTGTACGCGTCGACGGTCACCAGGCGGGCGCTGGGCACGTCCTCGCGGATCCGGTCGATGGAGGTGGACCCCTTGGCCGTGCACACGGTCTTGCCCTTGAGGTCCGCCACCCCGTTGATCCGGGTGTCCCCGTTCCTGACCAGGATGTCCTGGCCGGCGTAGTAGTACGGGTCGGTGAAGCCGACCAGCCGGGCGCGGGGAGCCGTGATCGAGTACGTGGCGATGACGAGGTCCACGAACTCCTGGGTCAGGAAGTTCTCCCGTTCGCGTGACACGGTCTCGATGAAGCGGATGTTGCGCTCGCTGCCGGTGAGGTCCTTGGCCACCATCCGGGCCATCTCCGCGTCGAACCCGATGATCCGCCCGCTGGAGGGCTCCTTGTAGCCGAACATCGGCTGGTCGAACTTGGTGCCCACCAGCAGGACGCCGCGGTCCCTGATGCGGGCCATGGTCGAGCCCGCGGGGAACGGGTTGTCCTCGCCGCAGCCCGCCGCCGGCAGGCAGAACAGCAGCGCCAGCAGGGCCCTGAACATCCTCACCGGATGCGGTACCGATGCTGCGGGCGGCCGGTCGGCCCGTACCGCGGCCGGCCCTCGACCTGGCCGCGGTCGGCGAGGTACTCCAGGTAGCGGCGGGCGGTGGCGCGGCTGATGCCGATCATCTTGGCCAGCTCGTGCGCGGAGGCGTCCTCCTTGACGGACGACAGCGCGTCCAGCACCGCCTGCTCGGTCGCCGCCGAGATGCTCTTCGGCCGGGCCGCCTGGTCGAGGTGGAGGGAGCGGAAGACGCGGTCGATCTCCTGCTGTTCGGCGAACCGGTCGCCGGCCGACAGTTGCTCGACCGTGGCCGCGTACCGCAGCAGCGTCTGCTCCAGCGTGCCGGCCCGGGTGGGTTTGACCAGGTAGTAGAGGGCGCCGCGCTGCATGGCCGCGCGCACGGCCGCCGACTCGTGGTGGCCGGAGATCACGATGACGTCGGCGGGCGGCTGGTCGGGCCGGCGCAGCCGGTGCGCGACCTCCAGTCCGGGCAGGTCGGGTAAGTGCAGGTCGAGCAGGATCAGCCGGGGAGCGAAGCGGCCCGCGGCGGCCAGTGCGGCGTGCCCGGTGTGCGCGATTCCCACGACTTTGAAGCCGAGCACCCGGTTGACCTGCGCGTGCAGTGCCGCGGTGACGACCGGGTCGTCGTCCACGATGAGAACGGTGATGTCCTTGGCCTCAGGCATCGCCACGCTCCTCGTCCAACAAAGATGGATCAAAGCAGCTTAAGCAGCTCTTTATAACGTAGAGCGGCTTTTGCGCCTTCTGCTCATCACGATCCTGTCATCACGCGCTTTTCCTCCTAGTCTGGACGACGAGCGACAACGGGAGGGCGGACCGCCGGTGAGATGGTTGTTCGCGGTGGCGGCATTGTGGACGCTGCTTGGTCTGCTGCCCCTGGCACTGCTGACCTCCTCCAGCATCTCCCTGTCGGAGTCCGCCGTCAGGAACGAGGTCGACGACCGGGTCAAGACCACGGCCTCGGTGAGCCGGGTCGTCGTGGAGCAGCAGATGGGCTCGCTGAAAGAACTCGTCGTCGCCTTCGCCCGGCAGCCCCGCGTACGCGAGTCGATCGACCACGTCACCGGCGACACCCTGCGCGGCTACCTCGACGAGCTGAAGCGGATGCGCGACGGCATCAGCGGGATCATCATGATCTCCCCCGAGGGCCGCATGCTGGGCGCGCTGCCGTCCAGCGGGCTGCCCCAGGACATCGTCAGCACCGACTGGTACAGCGCCGTGCGCGACTGGCAGCGGGCGCACGTGTCGCAGGCGTACACGCCCACGATGGAGGACGTCTCCAGGGCCGTCGCGGTGGCCGTGCCGATCCCCAGCGAGAACGGCGAGCGCATGGTGGGCGTCCTCACCGTCGTCTACAGCCTGGACGCCATCCAGAAGTTCGCCAAGGAGGCCGCCGAGGCCCAGCACATCCGGCTGCTGATCACCGACCAGGCCGGCGTGCTCGTCGCCGACCCCGGCCGCACCCTGTACGCCCTGACCTCCCTGCGCGAGGACCCCCGGGTGGACGCGGCGCTGGCCGGGCGAACCTGGAACGACGAGTTCCAGGGCATCGACGGCCTGGTCCTGTCCGCCTCGGAGCCGATCCCCGACATCGGCTGGACGGTCACCGCCGAGGTGTCCGCCGCCACCGCGCTGGCCTCGGCCGAACGGCTGCGCACCAACGTGCTGACCGTGGCCGCCCTGCTGGCACTGCTCATCCTCATCGGCATGGGGCTGCAGATCCACACCACCCGCGGCCGTCGCCGGGCGCAGGCCACGCTGTCCAGGTACGCGGCCGAGCTGTCCGACGCCAGGGACGTGGCGGTCAGCGCCTCCAAGGCCAAGTCCGAGTTCCTGGCCAAGATCAGCCACGAGATCCGCACCCCGATCAACGGCGTCGTCGGCATGAACTCCCTGCTCATGGGCACCCGGCTGGACGACGAGCAGCGCCACTACGCCACGACCGCCCAGGAGTCGGCCCAGAACGTGCTGAGCCTGCTCGACGACTTCCTCGACCTGTCCAAGATCGAGGCGGGCCACCTCCAGGTGGACGCGATGCCGTTCGACCTGCCGCGGCTGTGCGACGAGGTGGTGGCGCCGTTCGCGCCGCAGGCGTACGCGCAGGGCCTGTGGCTCACGTTGCGGCTCGACGAGGACGTGCCGCGGCAGGTGTCGGGCGACCCCGCGCGGCTGCGCCAGATTCTGACGAACGTGGTCGGGAACGCGCTGAAGTTCACCGTCCAGGGCGGCGTGGACCTGCACGTAACGCTCGACGAGGGGCAGCAGGGCGGGTCTCGGGCGGTGCTGCGGTTCGCGGTGGCCGACACCGGGATCGGGGTGGGGCCCGGCGACCGGGAGCGGGTCTTCGGCGTGTTCCGCCAGGTCGACTCGCCGATCACGCGCCGGACCGGGGGGAGCGGCCTGGGCCTGGCCATCAGCAGGCAGCTCACCGAGCTCATGGGCGGGCGCATCGGGCTGGACAGCGTGGAGGGGGTGGGCAGCCGGTTCTGGGTGACGCTGCCCATGGAGGTGCTGGCCTGGTCGGAGCCGGGAGCCGAGGGGCCGGCGGGGCGGCGCGCGCTGGTGGCCGACCCGCGGCCCGAGGACCGGGCGCTGGCCGGGCGCTTCCTCACGGACGCGGGGCTGGAGGTGGAGGAGACCAGGGACGAGGAGTCCACCCTGGCGCTGCTGCACTCCGCCGCCGCCGACGGCAGGCCGTACGAGCTGGCCGTCGTCGCCCTCGACCTGGGCACCGTGTCCCAGTCGCTGGCGCACACGATCCTCACCGACCCGCTGCTCCGGGCCACCAGCGTCATCGTCGTGGTCACGCCGGGGCGTAGCGGGTTGCCCTGGCCGGTCGCGGCCGACGAGCGTACCGTGCAGTCGATCACCCGGCCGCTCAGCCGCCGCCGGCTGCTCGCCGCCGTCGAGAACGCCCTGCGCACCGCCGAGTGCCCCGGCGAACCGCACGGCATCGGTGACGGCGCGGCGCCGGACGTGCCGGCGCGCATCCTGGTGGCGGAGGACGACGAGGTGAGCCGCCAGGTGGCGCTGCTCGTGCTGCGGCAGGCGGGCCACGAGGTCGAGGTGGTGGACGACGGCCGGCAGGCCGTACGCGCCGTGCTGGCGGGCGGCTACGACCTGGTGTTCATGGACTGCCAGCTCCCCGTGCTGGACGGCCTGGCCGCGACCGCCGAGATCAGGCGGCGCGAGGAGGCCCACACCCCGATCGTCGCGATGACCGCGGCCGCCATGCCGGACGACCGGATCAGGTGCCTGGAAGCGGGCATGGACGACCACCTGGCCAAGCCCGTGGACTGGCCGCACGTGATGGCCAGGATCCCGGCCTGGACGGCCTCCGCCGGGCTCCCGCCCGAGCTCGCGGGCCTGTCGCAGGAGGCGCTGGCCGACATCGGCGCGGCCTACGTGGAGACCGCGATGAGCACGTTCGAGGAGCTCAGGCAGGCGGCCGGGGACGGGGACCTGGCACAGGTGGCCGCGCTTGCGCACCGGCTCAAGGGCGGCTGCGCGACCGTCGGTGCCGCCCGCGAGGCCGAGCTGTGCCGGCGCGTGGAGGACCTGGCGCGGGCGGGCACCGTCGAGCAGGAGCCGTTCGACGAGCTGTACGAGCTGCTCAAGGAGAAGCCGTCCTGGATGAACGGCTCCCGGACCGTCAGCCCTTGAACCTGACCACCTGATCGCCGGGCCCGGGACAGACCATTGCCGGGCACCAGGCGGGGTGCTATCCGAGCCAGCCGGGGGCCACCAGGACAGCCCAGGCCGACAGCGGGCCGACCAGGACGATCACCGCGCCGTAGGTCAGCAGCTTGCGGTAGAACACGTCCCGTTCCATGCCCCGGACGTTGGCCACGAGCAGCGCCCCCGTCGTGGAGAACGGGCTGACGTCCACGATGGCCGACGACACCGACAGCGCCGCGATCATCGCGATCGGCCCCAGCGTGCCCTGCCCGAGCAGCGGCACCGCCAGCGGCACCAGCGCGCCCAGGATGCCCACGGTCGAGGCGAAGGCCGACACCACGCCGCCCACATAGCAGATGAGCAGTGCCACCAGCAGCGGGATGCCGATCGCCGCCACCGAGGAGCCCACGTAGTCGACGGTGCCGATCTCCTGCAACACGCCCACGTACGTGACGACGCCGCAGATGAGCAGCACGGTCGGCCACGCCACCCGCTCCACGGCGCCCTTGTTCGTCTTGGGGGAGGTCAGGGAGAGGACGACGGCCACGGTGACGGCGGTCAGGCCCACGTCGAGCTGGAACACCAGCACGGCCAGGCAGAGCGCCACGATGCCGATCAGCGTGAGCGCCTGGTGCATGGTGAGCCGCAGGCCGCCGCCGTCGACCCCGGTGTCGGGGGCGACCGCGGTGGTGACCGCCCCGCCGGACCCTGACCCGCTTCCGGACGCCGGGGTGGGCGCGGATGCGGACGTGGCCCAGGAGTCGGCCGCGGGCGGGGATCCGGTTTCTGAGGAGGGCGCGCCCGTGCCTGTGCCCGTGCCCTCGGGGACGTCGCCGCCCGCCGGGGCGGGCTCGGCGCTGATGGTGCCGCGGCTCATCAGGTCGCGGCCGCCGAAGACGAAGAACACGATCACGACCGCGGCCGTGTTGAACGCGAAGCTGGACAGGAACAGGGAGATGTTGTTGTAGGGCAGGTTCGCGTCACGCGTGACGCCGTTCACGATCCCGCCCAGCACGCTGATCGGCGAGAACGCGCCCGCCTGCGTGCCGTGCGCCACCATCAGCCCGATCAGCATCGGATGGATCCGGTAGTCGGCCGCGAACCCGAACGCGATCGGCGCCAGGATCGCCGCCACCGCCGGAGCCGGCGCCCCCACGGCCGTCAACAGGGCCGAGATGGCGAACACCACCGGTGGGATGGCGGCGATCCGGCCCCGTACCAGGTGGACGGCGGCCCGTACGAGCCAGTCCACCGTCCCGTTGTTGGTGGCGATGGCGAACAGGAGGGTGACCCCGACGAGGATCACGAACAGGCTGCCGGGGAAGGCCCCCAGGATGTCGTCGGTGCTCATACCCGCGGCCAGTGTCCCGACCAGGAAGGCGCCGACCAGGGCCAGCGCCCCCAGGTTCACCGGGAAGAACGTGGCGACGACGAACATGGCGATGAGGGCGAGAATGGATAGGAGCTCTGCTGACACTGCTGACTCCGATCTTCCCCCGAAGGTCTACGGCAGGACGGACACCTCGCGGACGAGCTCGACCGGGTGCCGGGCCACCCGCCCAGCACCGTGGGCGATCTGCTGGCGGCAGGAGACCCCCGTGGCCGCCAGCAGGGTGTCGGACGAGGAAGCGGCGATCTCCGGGAAGAGCCGGAGGCCGCCGATCTTCATGGACAGGTCGTAGTGCTCGGCCTCGAAGCCGAAGGATCCGGCCATTCCGCAGCAGCCGGCGTCGATCTCTTCCACCTCCGCTCCGGGGATCCTGGACAGCAGCTCACGTGTGCCGGCGGTGCCGACGACGGCCTTCTCGTGGCAGTGGCCGTGCAGCAGGATCCGGCGCCCGCTCAGCGCGTCGCCCAGCACCAGCCGGCCGGCGTCGATCGCCTCGGTGAGCAGTTCGGGGACGAGCCGGGCGCGCGCCGCCACCGCCGCGACCCTGGGGTCGCCGGGGAGCAGGGCGGCGTACTCGTCCTTGAGGGTGAGCAGGCACGACGGCTCCAGGCCGACGATCGGGGCGTCGGAATCCGCCAGCCGGGCGACCATCGACTCGGCCATCGTGCGCGCCTGATCCAGCAGGCCCTTGGAGATGCTGGAGCGGCCGCAGCAGCCCTCGGCGGCCAGGAGCACCCGGTAGCCCGCGTGTTCCAGCAGCTCGACGGCGGCCTGGCCGATGCCGGGCTCGCTGTAGGTGGTGAAGGAGTCCGCCAGCAGGATGACCTCCCGCCCGGGAGTGCCTTCCCCTGCCGCGGGGCGGCGGCGGGCGTACCAGCGGATCAGGTTGTCGCGGCGGAAGCGGGGGAGCGGGCGGCGGCGGCTCAGGCCGAGCGGGCCGCGGGCGGTGCCGGCCAGCCAGTTCGACAGCGGCGCGGTGGCCGAGCCCAGCCGGTTGAGCATCCTGATCGCGCCGAACAGCCGCGCGCGCAGCGGTACGCCGTGGATCTGCTGGTACTGGTGGAGCGACTCGCTCTTCAGCGCCGCCATGTCCACCCCGAGCGGGCACTCCGACTGGCACGCCTTGCACTCCAGGCACAGGTCGAGGATCCCGTGCAGCCGCTCGTCGCCCAGCGCCCCCCGGGGGTCGTCCGAGGTGAGGGCCTTGACCAGGGCGTTGGCCCGGCCGCGGGTGGAGTGCTCCTCCTCGCGGGTGGCCATGTACGACGGGCACATGACGCCCGTGTCGTCCTTGCGGCAGACGCCGATGTTCATGCACCGGTCGGCGGCGGCGTGCATACTCCCGGTGCCGGCGAAGGACAGGACCGTACGCAGCGGGCGAGGCTCGGGCGCCGCCGGGTCGCGCAGGTGGTCCGTCATCGGCGGCGCGTCCACGATCTTGCCGGGGTTGAGCCGGCCGTGTGGGTCGAAGACGTGCTTGACCTGCCGCATCGCCTCGTAGATCCGGTCGCCGAACAGCCGCCGGTTGAACTCGGACCTGGCCAGCCCGTCGCCGTGCTCGCTGGAGTTCACCCCGCCGTGCCGGGCGGCGAGTTCCGCGACCTCCTCGGCGACCGCGCGCATGGTGTCGACCTGGCCGGGCGCGCGCAGGTCCACGAACGGCCGGACATGCAGGCAGCCGACCGAGCAGTGGCCGTAGAACCCGGCGCGCAGGCCGTGCCGGTCGAGGATCCGGGCGAACTCCTCGACGTAGGGCAGCAGCCGGTCCGGCGGCACGGCCGTGTCCTCCACGAACGCCAGCGGCCTGCTGCTGCCCACGCTGGAGGCCATCAGCAGGCCGAGCCCGGCCTTGCGCACCTTGAGCACGGCCGCCTGCTGCCGCTCGGTGACGGCCCTCAGGGTGTGGTAGCCGTGACCGTTCGCCTTCCAGGTCCCGGCCAGCTCCTCCACCCGGTCGGCCACCTCCGCCTGGCTGTCGCCGAAGAACTCGACGAACATCAGCGCCTCGGGGTCGCCCGCCAGGATGCCGCCCAGCTCCGCGTAGTCGACGCGCTGCCGGGACAGCTCCAGGATGGCCCTGTCCAGCAGCTCCACCGAGGCGGCGCCGAAGGAGAGCGCGTCGGCGGTGGCCGCGATCGCGGCGGCGGTGGAGGTGAAGTGGCCGACCGCGATGGCCTTGGCCCTGGGCCGCTCGACCAGCGCGACCGTGGCCTCGGTGACGACGGCCAGCGTGCCCTCCGAGCCGACCAGCAGCTTGGTGAGGTCCACGCCGGAGTCCGGGCGGCGGGCCAGGTCGAGGCGGTAGCCGCCCGCGTGCCGCCAGAACCGCGGGAACCCCGTCAGGTCGAGGCCGTCCAGCACCTCGGCCACCGCGGTGTTGAGCCGGGTGTCGGTGGCCAGGTCGGGCGTGGTGGCGTCGGCGAGCACCACCCGCAGCGCCTCGACGTGGTCGACCGTCGAGCCGTACAGGATGGAGTGGCTGCCCGCCGAGTTGTTGCCGATCATCCCGCCGATCGTGGCGCGGTTGCTGGTCGAGGTGTCCGGCCCGAACATCAGGCCGTGCTTGCGGACCGCCCGGTTGAGCTGGTCCTGGACCACGCCCGGCTGCACCCTGGCGGTCCTGCCGTCGATCTCCAGGATGCGGTTCATGTGGCGGGAGAAGTCGACGATCACCGCCGCGCCCACCGTCTGCCCGGCCAGGCTGGTGCCCGCGCCGCGCGGCAGCACCGGCACGCCCAGCTCGCCGCAGGCCGCCACCAGGGCCTGGACGTCGTCGGCGTGCCGGGGGAAGGCGACGGCGAGGGGCTCGATCGCGTACATGCTGGCGTCGGACGAGTACAGGTGCGTGGTGTACGGATCGTCCCTGACGTCCCCGCTGATCAGCGGCGACAATGTCCGTGCCAGGTTCATCCGGTGCCTTCCAGGTACGCCAGCGCCGCGCGTACCCCGCTGTCCTTGGCCGGCACCCCGACGGCGGCGAGTCCCATCTCGACCCCGCTCAGCGTGCCCGCGAGCATCAGGTCGTTGAACCAGCCGAGATGCCCGATCCGGAACACCCGCCCGGCGAGCTTGCCCAGCCCGGTGCCGAGCGACATGTCGTAGCGGTCGAGGATGAGCCGTCTCAGCGCGTCGGCGTCGTGCCCGTCGGGCATCAGGACGGCGGTCAGTGAGCTGGAATGCTCGCGCTCGTCGGCGCACAGCACCTCCAGCCCCCAGGCCAGCACGGCCCGCCGGGTCGCCTCGGCGTGCCGGTCGTGCCGGGCGAAGACGGCGGGCAGGCCCTCCTCGTCCAGCAGCATCGTCAGGGCCTCGCCCAGCCCGTACAGCAGGTTGGTCGGGGGTGTGTAGGGGAAGAAGCCCTTGCGGTTGGCCGCGATGATCGGCTCCCAGTCCCAGTATGAGCGCGGCAGACCGCCCCGGTGTGCCAGCGCCTTCGGGCTGACCGCGTTGAAGCCCAGGCCGGGCGGCAGCATGAGGCCCTTCTGCGAGCAGCCGACGGTCACGTCCACGCCCCACTCGTCGTGCCGGTAGTCCATCGAGCCCAGCGAGGAGATCGTGTCCACCAGCAGCAGGGGCGAACGGCCGGTGCGGTCGATGGCGGCGCGGATCTCCGGGACGCGGCTGCGCACGCCGGTCGAGGTCTCGTTGTGCACCACCATGACGGCGGCGACGTCGGCGGTGAGGCGCTCGGCCAGCGCGTCCGGGTCGGCGCCGTGCCGCCAGTCGCCCGGGACCAGGTCGACGACCAGGCCCAGCCGGGCGGCCATCTCGCACCACAGCGAGGAGAAGTGCCCGGTCTCGAACGCCAGCACCTTGTCACCCGGCGAGAGCGTGTTGGCCAGCGCCGCCTCCCACGCCCCCGTGCCCGAGGACGGGTAGACGACCACGTGGTGCCGGGTCCTGAAGACGTCCTTCAGCCGCTCCAGCAGCTCGCTCGCCAGCCGGGCGAACTCCGGGCCGCGATGGTCGATCGTGGGCCGCGCGATGGCGCGCAGCACCCGGTCGGGGACGTTCGTCGGGCCGGGGATCTGCAGGAAATGACGGCCCACTCTCAACACCTCCGTGCCGTCTCACGGCACGGCGTGCCGTGTTGCGGTTCATTAACATTAAGATCAGGCCGCAGAGGAGTCAATGCATGCAGAACGTGATCAACGCCCTCCGAGTGCTCGAAGAGGTGGCCGGCCGCCAGCCGGCCGGGGTCGGTGAGCTGGCCCGCGAGCTGGGACTTCCCAAGAGCACGGTGCAGCGCTCGCTGAGGACGCTGCACGAGGCCGGGTGGATCAGGCCCGCCGGGGGCGCGGTCACGCGGTGGCAGGTCACCAGCAAGGCGCTCCAGGTCGGGCGGCGGGCCGAGCTCGGGCTGCGGGACGCGGCGATGCCCCTCATGGAGGACCTGCGCCAGCGCACCGGGGAGACGATTCACCTCATGGTGCCCGAGAGCGACGCGGTCGTGCTGATCGAGCGGCTGGAGACCGACAAGCCGCTGCGGATCGTGCTGCCGCTGGGCATCCGGCTGCCGCTGCACGCCTCGGCCAACGGCAAGGCCGTGCTCGCCCACCTGGGACGGCCGTTAACCGAGCTGCCGGGATACACCGACACCACCATCACCGACCCGGCGGCGCTGCGGGGCGAGCTGGCCGCGGTCCTCTCCCGCGGCTACGCCGACAACCGGGGCGAATGGCGCTCCGACATCGCCGCCGTCGCCGCCGCCGTCCTCGGCCCCGACGGGCCGGTCGCCAGCCTCAGCGTCTCCACCCCCGCCAGCCGCATGACCGAGGACCTGCGCGCCGAATACGGCAAGCTGGTCACCCAGGCCGCCCGAACTCTGACCGCGACCCTCATGTGACGCCTCCCGGGATTTGTCGGGGAGGATCTCCAGTGTCTCCGGCATGACAACAGCCGTACCGGACACTCCCGCGTCGTCCGCCGGACTTCAGCGCCGCACCAGCGCCGGCACGCTCAGTGCGAACACCAAGGACGCCCAGGGGGAGATGGACCGACGGTACGTGTGCGATGGCGGGCGGCCGCCTCGAAGAGCAGCAGCTCGCGGCCCGGGCGGCAGACGAGTTGCAGGCCGACCGGCAGGCCGTCCACCATGCCCGCGGGCACGGTCAGGGCGGGCAGGCCCACCACGTTCCACAGGTTGGTCATCGAGAGCAGGGTGGCGCGCACGGCCATGCGCCAGGCGCCGGGCTCGCCGTCCGGCTCCGGCTCGGGCCGCAGGAGCGGGGGAGCGGTGATCGGCACGGTCGGCAGCGCGATGACGTCGTGCCGCTCGAACAGCCTCCCGACGGCCGCGGCCAGCCGCGCCCGCCCGTCCATCGCCTGGACATATCTCCAGCCGGGCAGCTCCGCGGCGACGCGCAGGCGTTCGAGCAGCTCGGGATCATACAGCTCGGGCGCTCGCGCCAGCCGCGACGCGTGCACGGCCGCCGCCTCACAGCTCTGGATCACCAGGTACGTCTCCCGCAGCGCCGCCACGACCTCCGCGGGCAACCGCACGTCGTCCTGCGCCCCCGACGCGTTCCGCACCAGGTCGGTCACCCGCTGGTCGCCCTGGATCAGCCCGGCCGGATCGAGCCCGGTCAGGTCCAGCCACGCCACCCGGGCGGCAGGGAGGTCCTCGCGCAACTGGGCCGTGGCCAGGGCCCGGTAGGCCGGCAGGCAGTCGCCCTCGGCGGCGGCCAGCACGCCGACGTGGTCGAGCGTGCGCGACAGCGGGAACACCCCGTCCGCCGGGATCGCCCCGTAGGCGGGCTTGAACCCGGCGATTCCGCACAGGGCGGCCGGGATGCGTACCGAGCCGCCCGTGTCGGTGCCGAGCGCCAGCGGCACCATGCCCGCCGCCACGGCGGCCGCGCTGCCGCCGCTGGAGCCGCCCGTCATGCGCGCCGGGTCGTGCGGGTTGCGCGAGGGGCCGTTGGCCGAGCGGTCGCCGGTGGGCCCGTAGGCGAACTCGTGCGTCGTGGTCTTGCCGACGATGATCGCCCCGGCGCGCCGCAGCCGGGTCACGCACTCGGCGTCGGCGGCCGGGACGTGGCCGGCGTAATGCCGTGATCCCATGGTCGCGGGCAGACCGGCCACGTCGATGAGATCCTTCACCCCGACCGGCACGCCGTGCAGCGGGCCGCGGTCGGTTCCCGCCGCCAGCTCGTGGTCGGCCAGCCGCGCCGCTGCCAGCGCCCCGTCGTGGTCCACCGTGACGAACGCGTTGAGCTGCGGATCGAGCTTGGTGGCGGCGTCGAGTGCCAGCGTGACCAGTTCGGTGGCGGTGGTCCGCCCCTCGCGTAAGTCCTGAGCCAGGCCGGCGATGGTACGGCCGGTGAACGGGCCGGGGGAGATGGGCATGGAGTCCTTTCCACGCATCACAACGACATTCAGAGCAGATCCACTGATATCACCCGCCGACGCGGCTGGGGACCGGGGGCACCCTCTGTTGCTGTTCGGCTTACTGACCAGGGTCAGCGAGTCGGGCTGACCACCAGTGCGGGATCGAGTGCCAGCGTGGTCACTGCGAGCGCGAGGAACACGATGGCCAGGTAGAACTGTGGCGAGAAATCGCTGACGCGCACGTGGGTGTACAGCGCGCAGACGAAGTACAGGATGAGGCCCGCCGCGGCGGCGGTGCCGATGAGGGGGACGCCGAGCAGGCCGAGCAGCAGCCCGAGCGCGCCCAGCGCCTTGAGCGCGCCGATCGGCCACACCAGCCACGATTCCGGCACGCCGGCCGTGGCGAGGGCGGGGCCGAGGGTTCGCATGATCGGTTTGAGCCGGGTCATGGCCGCGAAACCGGAGAAGGTGTTGGCGGCGATGGTCACCGTAGCGGTGACGAGGTAAGCGGTGGTCATGTCAGCCCCTGGGGAATGCGGGTAGTTCTGGAAGGCGGTGGCGTGCCGGGCCACCCAGTCGGCGCAGCCATGCGCGGGACGTCCGAGGATCTCGGCCACCGTTTTCGTGACTTAGATCGCCCGCGACCACCTCGACCGAAGTGGGCAGGGCCGCGGCGGCGGGATCGCGGGTCAGGGCGCGCACCGGCAGGCCGCGCTCCAGTAGGTGCCGGACGATCTGGCGGCCGACGGTCCCGGTGGCTCCGGTGACGAGAATGGTCATGCCTTGAACTCCTAACGCGGCGGACGGTCGTGTCGGCGGCCGACCAGGTCCTGTGGAGGCGCTTGCCGGCCGCTTCGCGTCCTGAGAGAGCCTTCGGACCCGGAGTGTGACGTGACGCGGCTCACGTCACACTCCGGGTCGGCTGTGAGCTCTTAGGCGTGTTCGTCCCAGACAAGGAGCGCATGATGTCCGACACCGCCGCTGAGATATTCGCCGACCACCGCGAGTTGCTCTTCTCGGTCGTCTACAACATGCTCGGCACCGTCGGCGACACCGAGGACGTGCTCCAGGAAACCTGGCTGGCATGGTCGGCGCAGGACCCGGACCGCATCGAGAACCGCCGCGCCTACCTGGTACGCATCGCGGTCAATCAGGCCCTGGCCCATCAGAACACGCTGCGCCGCCGCAAGGAGACCTATATGGGCCCATGGCTGCCCGAACCCCTGGTCGCCGAACCTGACGCGGCCGAATCCGCCCTGCGCGGCGAGTCGGTGTCCCTTGCGATGCTGGTGATCCTGGAGACGCTCACGCCGCTGGAGCGGGCGGTGTTCGTCCTGCACGAGGTGTTCGCCTACCAGCACACCGAGATCGCCGCCATGCTCGACCGCAGTCCTGCCGCGGTGCGGCAGGTCTCCCACCGGGCACGCGAGCACGTACAAGCCCGGCGCCCGCGGACCCGCATCGACCAGCGTACGCACCGCGCGGCGACCGAGCGGTTCATCGAGGCCGCATTCGGCGGCGACCTCGCCGCGCTGATGCAGATGCTCGCCCCCGAGGTGACGCTGTGGTCCGACGGCGGCGGCAAGTCTGCGGCGGGTGGGCCCCGTCCCATCCGCGGGCGGGACAAGGTCGCACGTACGATCCTCGCCAATGCGCGCGGCAACCAAGGCTTGGACGTCCATTACCGCCGGGTCAACGGGGACCCCTCGGTGGTGATCTTCGCCGAAGATGCGCCCTTCGCCGTGATGGTGCTCGACCTTGACGCCGATGGTGAGCAGGTGCGCGACATCTACGTCGTCAGCAATCCCGACAAGCTGACCACCATCCCCGACCAACCCGCCGGATGAGAGCCGACCAGCCAGGCGCACGAAGCACTGATCTGCCCGTGGTCCACGCGAGAAGGCCGTGGACTGGCCACGGCTGCGCGCCCTGATGGAAGCCGATGTCGCCTGCCGGACACCGAAACCGGGTGAGGGCGGCCTCGAGTTGCTCGTCGCCGACCTGCAGACGAAGGTGAGGTGGACCGAGGGCACGCTGACGCTCCGCACCGCGCCCTCGTCGCTGATCGTGCGCGACCTCGAGCGGCGAGGCCTCTTGCTGATGCCGAGCGTCTTCGTCTGGCCCGACGTGGTGAGCGGTTTCGTCCCTACGCCGCTGGGCGAGGCGCCGGTGGGTGAGGGTGAGCACCCCAGACCGGTGCGGTGAAGGCAGGACAGGCTGGTCACGGTGAGGGCCATCCCCGAGGCACCGAAGGCGGTGAACGCCACGGCGACGACCCAGCCGGGGATGTGCCGCGGTGTCGGTTTCGTGATCGTCGGGGGCAGGGCTAGCATCGGCGGATGGCTCAGCCCCCCTCGTCCCCGCGCCAGGTGCCGTCGCCCGGAAGGCGCCTTGGGCAGTCGCCAGGAAGGCGTTCGGTGTCGTTGTCGGGCGGGCGGTCGGTGGTGCGCTGGGCGGGGCGGATTGTCGCCGTTCTGGTGAGCGTTTGCGCGCTGGTGCCGGCAGTACGGCTGGTCGTGCCGGCCACGGCGGGTCCCGTGGGGGAGCCGCCCGGGGTGGAGCGGCAGCTCGCGTTCCTGCGTTCCGCGCTGGACGCGGGCGCGGGCGACGAGGCGCAGGGGCTGTTCCCCGAGGGCTACTTCTTCCTGCACGCCCTGTACGGCCTGGCGTGGGTGGAGCTCGGCATGCGCAGGCCGCCCGGCGAACGGTCGCGGGCCCTGGGCGAGGCCCGCTGGGCGCTGGCCCGGCTGGACGCGCCGCCCGGCCGGGCCCCGTTCAGCCGCGACGTCGTGCCGCCCTACGGCGTCTTCTACCAGGGATGGTGCAACTGGCTGCGTGGCGGGGTGCTGGCCCTGCAGCCGGCCGAGCGACGCGACCCGGCCGAGGCGAGCCGGTTCGCCGCAGATTCAGCGGCGCTCGCCGGGGCGTTCGCGGCCTCGCGGTCGCCGTTCCTGGAGGCGTATCCGGGACAGTCCTGGCCGGTCGACTCGACCGTGGCAGTGGCGTCGCTGCGGCTGCACGACACGCTGCTGCCGCCCCGGTACGCCGCCACCGTCACCCGCTGGGTGGCCGACGTCCGCCGGCGGCTCGACCCGCGTACCGGGCTGATCCCGCACCAGGCTGAACCGGGCACCGGCGAGCCGGCCGAGGTGGCCAGGGGTTCCTCGCAGAGCCTGATCCAGCGATTCCTGGCGGACGTCGACCCCGCCTTCGCCGCCGAGCAGTACACCCGCTTCCGCGACCGTTACCTCGCCACGCCGCTCGGCCTCGGACCGGCCGTGCGCGAATATCCCCACGGCATGGACGGCCCGGCCGACGTCGACTCCGGCCCGCTGCCGCTCGACGTGAGCCTGTCGGCGACCGTCGTCACTTTGGGCGCGGCCCAGGTGCGCGGCGACGCCCAGCTCGCCGGGGCGCTGGCCGGCTACGGTGAGCTGGCCGGCCTGCCGCTCGACACCCCGTGGACCAAGCGCTACGCCTTCGGCCTGCTCCCCATCGGCGACGCCTTCCTGGCCTGGTCGAAGACCGCCCGGCCGTGGGTGACCCCCGTGCCGCCACCACCCGCCCCGAGCCTCTCACCGTGGTGGCGGTTCCCGTTGCTGGCAGCGCTGGCCGTGATCGGCATCGCACCCTGGCTCCCCGCACTCCTCCGCCACCGCAGCCGCAGACGGACGCCACGGTAACCCCGCCCTTGGACACCCGCGCGTTTCTGTCCGAATGGTGCGGGTTGCGGCCTCACAACATCATCGTCTGCCTGGTGACCTTCGATGATGCATCATGTACCGTCGCGGGAAAAGCGCGACCTACCGGAGGTGCGGTAGATGGTTGAGGAGCAGCGACAAGACGCACCAGGTGAGCAGAAGAGACGGCAACTGGTCCGGGCGGTGATCGCCTCCGCCGTGGGGACCTCGATCGAGTGGTACGACTTCTTCCTGTACGGCTTCGCGGCCAGCACGATCTTCGCGAAGCTGTTCTTCCCGACAAGTGACCCGACCACGGGCCTGCTGCTGGCCCTCGGCACCTACTTCGGCGGTTTCGCCGCCCGCCCGATCGGCGCGGCGATCTTCGGCCACTACGGCGACCGCATCGGCCGCAAGGCCACCCTGATCATCACCCTGCTGGCCATGGGCATCGCCACCGCACTCGTGGGTCTCGTGCCGACCTACGACCAGATCGGCATCTGGGGCGGCATCCTGCTGACCGTGCTGCGCCTGATCCAGGGCATCAGCGTCGGCGGTGAGTGGGGCGGATCCGTGCTGCTGGCCACCGAGTGGGGCCGGTCGCGCGGCGGCAAGCGCGGCTTCCTCGGGAGCTGGCCCCAGTTCGGCGTCCCCGTGGGCCTCGTGCTCGGCTACGTGGCCCTGCAGATCTTCCAGCCGCTCGACCCCTACTGGGGCTGGCGCATCCCGTTCCTGCTCAGCATCCTGATGGCCGCGGTCGGCCTCTACATCCGGCTCGGCATCCTGGAGACGCCGGTCTTCACCAAGGTCCTTGAGGAGAAGCGGGTCGAGCGCGTCCCCGTACGCGAGGTGCTGCGCAAGAACTGGCGGGAGATCGTGCTGAGCGCGCTGCTCCGCACCGGCCAGCAGGCGCCGTTCTACATCTTCACCGTCTTCATCCTGACCTACGCCACCCAGACCCTCGGCTTCGCGTCCAGCGACGTCTACCTGTACGTCATCGTGGCCGGCATCGTCTCGCTGTTCACCGTGCCGTTCTGGGGTTACATCTCCGACGTCGTGGGCCGCCGGCGCCTGTACATCGTGGGCGCCGCCGCCATGGTGGTCTGGTCGTTCATCTACTGGCCGCTGCTCGACACCCGTGTCCCCGCGCTCGTCTTCCTGGCGATCGTGCTGGCCGCGCCGATCCACGACATCCAGTACGGCCCGCAGGCCACGTTCATCGCCGAGAGCTTCACCGGGCGGCTGCGCTACAGCGGCGCCTCGCTCGGCTACCAGCTCGCCTCGATAACGGCGGGCGGGCCCGCGCCGCTGATCGCGGTCTGGCTGTTCGCCACTTACCAGAGCTCCATGTCCATCGCCATCTACATGGCCATCTGCTCGCTGATCAGCGTGATCGCGGCGTGGGCGCTCAAGGACCGCTCGCAGCAGGACTACGCGATCGAGTACGACGAGGTCCAACCGCGGGCGACCACCTAATCGATGGCGATGCCCAGGTGACGTGGCACGATCTCCACCGCGGTCTCCGGCTGCCTCTTCCCGAAGGCGGCCACGAGCCCGCGGTGCGCGCGGGCGGACCGGGCTTCGGCACGACAGTCGACACGCCGGCAACCATATGATGCACGACCGAGCGGGGGCGCACGGAGCGGCCGGCGGCATCGTCGTACGGGACCTCGTCTCCGGCACCCCGCTCGGCGGGGTCACGGGGACTCCGCCGCGAAGGGCTACCGCCCCGCGATGCCGGTGAGCGTGACGCCCCTGATGAACGTCTTCTGCGCGATGAAGAACAGGATCAGGATCGGCATCAGCGTGATCAGCGCCACCGCCATCATCTGGTTGTACTGCGTGGCGTACTGACCGGAGAACATGGCCAGCCCCAGCGGGATGGTGAACTTCTCCGTCGTACGCAGGTAGATGACCGACTCCAGATACTGGTTCCAGTTGCCCACGAACGAGAACAGCATGATCGAGGCGATCGCCGGCTTCGACAGCGGCAGCATGATCCGCCACAGGATGCGCAGCTCGGAGGCCCCGTCGATGCGGGCCGCGTCGATGATCTCCTGCGGGATCGTGGTGAAGAACTGCCGCAGCAGGAAGATGTAGAGCGCCACCCCGAAGAACTCCGGCACCACCAGCGGCAGGTACGAGTCCACCCACCCGAGCTGGGCGAACATGATGTACTTCGGCACCAGCGTGATCTCCCGGGGGATCATCATGGTCGCCAGCATCAGGGCGAACATCACGCCCGACGCCCGCGCCCGCAGCCGCGCGAACGCGTACGCCGGCAGGACGCACGAGATCAGGTTCCCCAGCATCGACAGGGCCGTGATCAGCACGCTGTTGAGCAGGAAGGAGTTGAACGGCAGGCTGCCGCTCCACCCCTTGACATAGTTCTCGAAGTGGAAGGAGTCCGGCAGGAACTGCGGCGGGAACGCCAGGTTCTCCGCGTCCGACTTGAGCGACGTGGTGACCATCCACAGGAAGGGCAGCACGAACACCGCCGTCGCGACGATCAGCAGCAGGTAGGCGCCGGTGCGCCGGATCTTCCTGATGCGCTCCGCCTGCGCGGAGGTGAGGTTCTGGTGCGTCCTGCGGGTGGCCGGCCTGGCCGTTTCGAGAAGCATCTACGGCCGCCTTATTTGAACTCGTAGTGGACCCAGCGCCTGGCCAGGCCGAACTGGATCAGGGTCACGACGATGACGATGAGGAACATCGCCCACGACAGCGCCGCCGCGTACCCCATGTCGAAGTACACGAAGGCGTTCTGGTAGATGTACAGGCCGAGCACCATCGTGGAGTTGGCGGGGCCGCCCTCGGTCATGATGAGGATCAGCGTGTACGCCTGGATGCTGGCGATGAAGCCGGTCACCACGTTGAAGAAGATGACCGGCGACATCATCGGCACGGTCACGCTCCAGAAGCGCCGCCACCACCCGGCCCCGTCGATCTCCGCCGCCTCGTACAGCGTCTTCGGGATGCCCTGCAGGCCGGCCAGGTAGATGATGATGGTGTTGCCCGAGCCCCACACGCTCATGAGGATCAGCGCGGGCATCGCCCACTCGGTGGAGCCCAGCCAGCCGGGGCCGATGATCCCGACCATCGCCAGCAGCTTGTTGATCAGCCCGTAGTCGGGGTGCAGGATGTTTAGCCACAGCAGCGCCGTGGCCACGCCCGCCACCACCGACGGCATGTAGAACACCGTGCGGAACAGGCTCTGGAAGCGCAGCGGCTGGTTCAGCAGGATCGCCAGCAGCAGGGTGAAGGTCACCCCCAGCGCCACGGAGCCGATGCCGTAGTAGAAGGTGTTGCCGACGGCGTTCCAGAACTCCTCGTCAGCGAACATCTTCTGGTAGTTGGCGAAGCCGACCCACTCCGGCGGGCGCAGCAGGCTCCACTTGGTGAAGCTGATGACGATGGAGGCGAGGATCGGGCCGCCGCTGAAGAGGACGAACCCGATCAACCACGGCGAGACGAACAGGTGGAAGCGGCGCGCCTCCCGGCGGGCCGCCGGGACCGGCCGCCGCCGCCTCCCGATGCTGATCGCGGTCATGCGATCTTGTTCTCGGCCAGGAGCGGTGTCACCTGCTCGGCGATCTGCTGGAGCGCCTGGTCCAGGGTCAGGTCGCCGATCATGGCCTTCTCCCAGATCGGCTTGGCCGTGTCGACGATCTTCTTGTTGGCCGGCAGGTGCATGACGCCGTCACTGGTGGCGTAGTCCTTCATGGCCGCCTGCGCGAACTCGATCACGTCCTTCGGGATGCCCAGCGCCTCGGCGTTCGGCATCCAGGCCGACTGGCGGGCCGGCGCGCTGATGCGCCGAAACTGCTGGCCGGTGGAGGACAGGTACTCGTTCAGGTAGATCCAGGCGGCGTCCTTCTGCTCCGAGTTGGCCGTCATCGCCAGCCCGCTGCCCACTGCCGGGGTGAAGCGGCCGGCGGGGCCCTTCGGCACGGGGGCCGCGCCCCACTTGAACGCCTTCTGCTTGGCCAGCTCGGTGAGGATCCACGCGCCCTGGATCGACATCGCGGCCTTGCCGATCTTGAACGGCTCGACCTTCTCCAGCACCTGGTTGAGCTCGGCCAGGCTGGGCGTCGCCTTGTCCTTGCGCAGCAGGTCGAGCCAGGGTGCGAGGGCCTTCTTGGCCGGCTCCTTGGTGATCTCCACGCTCATCTCGTCCTGGCTCAGGAAGCCGCCGCCGTACGGCATGAGGAAGATCGTGGCCAGGTCTGGGGCCGGGATCGGCATCGGGGTGAAGCCGTAGATCTTCTCCGCGCCCTCACCCTTGGTGAGTTTCCTGGCCATGTCGAACAAGGTGTCGAAGGTCCAGGAGTCGTCGGGGTAGTCGGCGCCGGCCGCGTCGAAGACGTCCTTGTTGTAGAAGAGCAGCTTGGGGGCCATGTCCGTGGGCAGACAGTAGAGCTTGCCGGCGCCGTCCTTGAAGTAGCCGAGCGCGTTCTCCGGCAGGTCGTCCATGCCGAAGTCCGGCGTCTTGGCGATGTAGTCCTCCAGCGGCTGGAAGATGTCGTTGGCGATGAAGTTCTGCGCCCAGCTGTAGTGGGTGTACATGACGTCGGGGAGTTTGCCGCCCGCCGCCTGCGCCATGTACTTCGTCAGGTAGCTGTCGATCGGCGAGACCTCGCGCTTGATCTCGATGTTCGGGTGCCGCTGCTTGAAGAACAGGTCGAACTGCGTGTTGCGCACCTCGGCGACGACGTCCGACGTGATGGCCACGTTGATGGTGACCTTGGAGGCCGGGTCGGGCACGTTGGTCTTCGGCCAGGTGAGCGACTTGTTGAGAGCCTCGGCCTCCTCGAACGGCCAGGTCTCGTTGCCCGGCCGGCCGGCGTCCAGTTGCGGCACGCCGGACTTGACCACGCTGGACGTCTTCGACTGTGGCTGCTGCCTGTTGTCGCCGCACGCGGCGAGGACGGGCAGGGCCACCGCGAGGGCCAGCAGGTGGCGGCGGTTCATCTCCATGGGGGTCGGCCTTTCAAAGGAAGAGCTCGATGACCGGCACGGCCACGTCCGGGCGCTGCACCGGGAGCTGCAAGGTGAGGGTGCCGGGCGGCAGGGTGCCCAGCTTCGTGTGCCCGCTGTCCCTGGCCGGGTCGGGGACCAGGGTGCGGATCTCGGAGGCGTCGTTCAGCAACTGCGCGTAGCGCACCTTCCCGGCCAGGCCCGGCAGGTGCAGGTGCCGGTACGGCCAGGCGAACAGGTGCACGTAGAGCCGGTCGCCGCGCTGGGTGTAGCGGCAGTCCGGGGGTGCCTCGTACGTGCTGGGCCCCGCGCCGTAGATGGAGCGGCCGTGCGGCCTCATCCACTCCCCGATGCCCCGCAGCGTCTCCAGCGCCCGCGGGTCGAAGGCGCCGCGCCCGTTCGGGCCCACGTTGAGCAGCAGGTTGCCGTTCTTGGAGACGGTGTCGACCAGCATGCGCACGAGCAGGTCCACGGGCTTGTAGTCGAGGTTGTCCCGGTCGTACCCCCAGCTTCCGTTGAGCGTCTGGCACGCCTCCCACACCTCGGCCGGGGGAGTGGGCGGCTGGAACTGCTCGGGCGTGACGAAATCGCCCGGGATCTCCAGGCGATTGTTGATCATGGCGTCCGGCTGCAGCCTGCGGACCAGCGCGGCCAGCTCCTCGGAGCGCCAGTCGGCCGCGCCCTTGCCGCCGGGGGTGAGCTTCCCGTTCCTGACCCTCGTGGAGTAGGAGAAGTCAAACCACATCGCGTCAATACGGCCATAGCGGGTGAGCAGCTCTTCGACCTGGCCGTGCAAATAGGACTGATAAATCTTGATATTTCGGTCATCATTGGACACACCCTCGGCGTAGGCCGGGTGCAGGCCGTCGATCGGGAAGTGCGGGTGGTGCCAGTCGATCAAGGAGTGGTAGAAGCCCACTCCGAGCCCGCGCGCCCGGAACGCCTCGACGATCGGCCCGACCAGGTCCTTGCCATGAGGCGTGTTCGCGACCGTGTAGTCGCTCAGGGCCGAGTCCCACAGGCAGAACCCATCATGGTGCTTGGTCGTCAGGACCATGTATCGCATGCCCGCGTCCGCAGCGGCCCGCGCCCAGGCGTCCGGGTCGAACAGATCGGGGTCGAAGGTGTCGAAGTAGGGCTGATACTGCGCGTCGGTGAGGCGCTCGCGCTGCTTGACCCATTCGTGGCGGGCGGCGAGCGCGTACAGCCCCCAGTGGATGAACAACCCGAACCTTTGTTCCCGGAACTCGGCCAGTCGCGCGGCAGAGATCGGATGAATAGCCGGGGTGGTCGAGGGTTCCTGTTCTGGTCCGTGGGGCATGGCCGTACCGTAGACCTGGTAATTAACTTCGTCAAGAATTGAATTGCGACCGTCATCACCCTAAGCTCAGGCGCACTGTGAGGAGATCCGGACCCCCGCGGAGCGCCGATTCGCAGGCCACGCCCGGTCACCGGCACCTGGGACCGAACTCCTCCTATCTCTTGGACTGGAGGACCCGTGCCGAACTGGACGCTCAGCGATCACGACATCGACGTGGCGGTCGCACTCTCCCCCGAGGGAGAGCTGACGATGGAGGTGCGGCACCGCGGCCGTGTCGTGGTGGCGCCGTCCCGGCTCGGCCTGCGCGCCGCCCACGAGGACCTGAGCACGGGCCTGGCCTTCGAGACGGTCTCCGAACCGCGGCGCATCGACGAGTCCTACCGGACGGTCATCGGCAAGCGGCGCGAGCACCGGCACACGGCCACCGAATGGACCCTGTCGTTCGCCAAGGGCGCCCACCGGCTCGACCTCCAGGTACGCATCACCGACCAGGGCGTGGCCTACCGGTACTCGGTGCCGTGGACCGGCCCGGTGACCGTCATGGAGGAGGTCTCCGAGTACGTACTGGCCGCCGACGCCCGCGCGGTGCTGCTGCCGTACGAGAACGGGCGCTCCGACTACGAGGAGATCCACCACCACACCACGGTCGGCGCGGCCGAGCACATCCGGTACGGCTACCCCTCCCTCTTCCAGACCGGCGGCTCCTGGCTGCTGGTCACCGAGTCGAACCTGGACAGCACCTACGCCGGCTCCCGCCTGCGCTTCGACGGCCGCGCCTTCAAGCTCGACCTGCCCGACCCGTACGTGACCGCGGCCAGCCCGCTCGTCACCCCGTGGCGCACCACGGTCATCGGCGCCGGCCTGGCCGCGATCGTGGAGAGCGACCTGGTGACGGGCCTCGCGGCGCCCTCGCGGGTCGAGGACACGAGCTGGATCCGGCCCGGCGCCGCCGCCTGGTCGTGGTGGTCCGACGGGCCCTCCACCCGTGATCCGGACGCCCAGAAGCGCTGGGTCGACTTCGCCGCCGCCAACGGCTGGCCGTACCTGCTGGCCGACGCCGGCTGGAACAAGGAGTGGATGCCGGAACTGATCGCCTACGCCCGCGAGCGCGGCGTCGGGGTCTGGCTCTGGTCGCACTGGCAGCACGTCGACACCGAGCTGGAGCACCGCCAGAAGCTCGCGCTCTGGAAGGAGTGGGGCGCGGTCGGCGTGAAGATCGACTTCACCGAGTCCGACGGCCAGGACCGGATGCGCTGGTTCGACTCCATCCTGGCCGCCACCGCCCGGCTGGGCCTCATGGTGGTCTTCCACGGCGGCACGATCCCGCGCGGCACCGAGCGCACCTGGCCGCAGTTCATGACCGCGGAGGCGGTCAAGGGCGCCGAGTGGATCAAGCCGAAGCCCGGCAAGCTGCCCCTCTACCCGCCCGAGCACTACCTGTCGCTCGCCTTCACCCGCAACGTGCAGGGCCCGATGGACTTCACCCCCTGCACCTTCACCGCGGTGCGCACCATCTCCGCCGGATTCGAGCTCGCCCTGTCGGTGCTCTTCGAGTCCGGTGTCCAGCACTTCGCCGACGGCATTGAGGCCTACGAAGCCAGGCCGGAGGCGCTGCGGCTGCTGTCCACCGTCCCCGCCGCGTGGGACGAGACACGGCTGCTGTCCGGCGACCCCGCCGGCCACATCCTCCTGGCCAGGAGGAACGGCGCCGAATGGTACGTCGGCGCGGGCGTCGCGGGCGAGGCCCGCACGCTCACCGTGCCGCTCGACTTCCTCGACGACGGGGAATGGGCGGCCGAGATCTACCGGGACGCCCCCGATGACCGCATCCACACCGAGACGGTCACGGTGGCCGCCGGGAGCAAGCTCGACCTCGCCGTCGCCCCCAACGGCGGGTTCACGCTGCATCTCACAAGAGAGGTCTCATGAACAAGCGACTGAGCGGCGTCTTGGCCGCCCTGGCACTCAGCGCGACCACGATCGCGCTGCCCGCCCCCGCCGGCGCCGGTGCCGCGGCCGCCGAGTGGACGCCGCGCTGGAGCCCGAACCCGGCGAACGACAGTGTCGCCGAGGCGTTCGAGGGCGTCGAGGACGACCGCGCCGACTCCCACCCCGGCACGACCCACATCTACGTATCCGGCGACGCCTACCGCTTCGACATGCACACCCAGGACCGCGACGGCGACGACCGGCAGCGCAACGAGGTCAAGGGCATGCGTACGGGCAGCGGCGACGCGTACCTGAAGATTCTGGAGAACGAGACCTGGCGCATCAGCTACCAGATGTACATCCCGGCCACGCTCGACTCCACCACCAGCTTCACCCACATCGCGCAGATGAAGACGCCCGGCTCGGGCGCGCCCCTCTACACGATGTCGCTCCCGGTCTCCGGCGGCACCCCCAAGATCAACGTGCGGTACTGGGACGAGGCCGAGCAGACCCACGAGGTGGGCAACGCCGACCTCGACCCGATCCAGGGCAAGTGGGTGGACACCACGTTCGAGTTCAAGGCCGCGGACGACGGTTACCTGCGCTGGATCCTGCGCGACGGCTCCACGACGCTGGTCGACCGGCGGCTGGACGACACCGACCTGTGGCGTGGCGACGACGAGTACCTGCGGCCCAAGTGGGGCATCTACCGCAGCATCGAGAGCTCCGGCCTGCAGGACACCTACCTGCTGGTCAGAAATCTGCGCGCGGAGCAGCTCACCGGCGACGGCGGCTCCGAGGCCCCCTCTTCCATCGAGGCCGAGCAGGGCTCCCTCAGCGGTACGGCCCGCACCACCTCCTGCTCCGGCTGCTCGGGCGGCACCAAGGTGGGCTGGCTCGGCAGCGGCTCCGGCAACGCGGTCACGCTGAACGTCCCGTCGTCCGCCGCCGGCGACCGGCAGCTCACCGTCCACGGCCTGGTGAGCGGCACGCGCAGCTTCCAGCTCAGCGTGAACGGCGGCACCGCCCAGACGGTCTCCCTGACGGGCACCAGTTGGAACGACCCCGTCGCCCGGACCGTCCAGGTGCGGCTCAACGCGGGCGCGAACAGCGTCCGCCTGTACAACGACGGCGCAAGCGCGCCCGACCTCGACAGGATCACTCTGCAATGAACAAGCACGGCCTGCGCCTGGCGGGCGTTCTGTCCGCCATGGCGCTGATCACCCAGGTGGGTGTGACCCCTCCGGCCTCCGCCGCCCCGAGGTGGGAGACGCGCTGGGACCCCAGCCCGAAGCGTGACGGGGTCAACGCGTTCGAGGCGCTGGAGGACGACAGGCGCGGCTCCCATCCCGAGGGGCTCCCGCACGTCAGCGTGGACGGCAACGCCTGGAAGTTCACCTCCCACCTGGAGGACCGCGACGGCTCGGACCGGATGCGCAACGAGGTCCGCGGCATGCGCACCGCCGACGGGACCCCGCTGGAGCCCCGCAAGGACGAGACCTGGCGGCTGTCCTACCAGATGTACATCCCGGACACCCTCGACGCGACCAGCAACTTCACCCACATCTGGCAGTTGAAGAACTCCGACGTCAGCACCCCGGTCGCGCAGGTGTCGCTGCCGATCGTGGGCGGCGTGCCGAAGATCGCGGCACGGTACTGGACGCTGGAGGACAACAAGTCGCACGACTTCGCCACGGCGGATCTGGAGCCGATCCAGAACAAGTGGGTGAACGTCACGATCGAGTTCAAGTCGAGCGACGACGGCTACCTGCGCTTCGTGCTCAAGGACGGGCCGAAGACGCTCGCCGACCAGACCGCCGAGCACATCGATCTGTGGTGGACACAGGAGCAGTACAACCGGCCCAAGTGGGGCATCTACCGCAGCATCAAGAGCGCCGGGCTGCAAGAGACGTACATGCTCGTCAGGAACCTCAAGGCGGAGCAGCTCGGGCCGGCGACCCCGCCGGTGAAGCTGCCCGCGCCCGACCGCGGCCCCGGCGCGTACGAGGCCGAGCGGGTCGGCAACATCTTCGAGGGCGCGGCCGAGCCCGCGTACTGCGCCGTGTGCTCCGGCGGGCGCAAGGTGATCCTCATCGGCGGCAACATCTACGACTACACCGTGATCAGAGGCGTGCTGTCGGAGACCACCGGGACGCGGCAGATGACCGTGCACGCGCTGGTGGACGGGTCGCAGTCGTTCTCCGTCAGCGTCAACGGCGGTGACGCGATCACGGTGCCCATGACGGGCACGAAGGACAAGGTCACCACCACGACCGTGCCGGTGGACCTGGTGGCGGGGGTCAACACCATCCGCTTCTTCGGCCTCACGGCCCGGGGCCCCGAGCTCGACAAGATCGTCATCAGGTGAACCGAACCCCTCGCGCGGCCGGTCCGGCCGCGCGAGGGGTTTCTAGCGCTCCAGGCGCAGCAGGCCGCCCTCGGGGACGGTGATCTCCACGACGCCGGGGTCCAGGCGTATGAGCTCCTCGCCGTGCGCCCGGCCCCGGCAGTCGTGCACCGCGGCGCGGGCCGTGACACGAGCTGGGCCCGGCTCGCGCACCCGGAGCAGGACGCCGGTGGAGGCGTCGGCGTTGGCCACGAAGAGCGTGCCGGCGGCGGGCACCTCGACCGGAAGCGGCGCGTACCGTGCGGTGATCACGGTGTCCGCCGAGCGGGCCGTCACCAGCGGGTAGGCCAGGTCGGGGCGGGCCGGCTCGAAGTCGCCGCGCTGCAGCACGGCGGCGTGCTCCCGGACGAAGGCCAGCCAGAAGCGCAGCACCTCCAGGTGCGCCGGGGTCTGCGCGGTCAGGTCGACCGAGATCTGCGGGACCGCGAACAGCACGTTGACGAGCTGCGCGGCGACGTGTTGCGGGCTCTCGTCAGGGTGCCACATGAGCATGTCGGCGTGCACGGCCAGCGGCCCGGCGATCAGCCGCAGGTCCACCGTGCGCTGCCGGTTGTGCAGCGGGCTGAGCGGGCAGTCGGAGGCCCGGATCATGGTGGCGTGCGGCCACAGGCCCGGGCTCACGTACGGCTGCCGCAGCTCCACCAGGCAGTCGCCGGGCAGTTGGGCCAGCAGCCTGCGCACGCCCTCGTTCACCGTGGCGCAGTCGGCCTCGGGCCCCGGCTCGGGCGGGTTCTCCACGGCGAACTGGTCGATGAAGTCGATCTTGAGGCCGTCCATCCCCCATTCCTTGACCGCCCGGGTGAGGTGGCCCGCCAGCAGGTCGCGAATGTGGGGGTAGCGGGGGTCGACGATGGCCGCGTTCATGTGCTCCTTGTAGGCCAGCGTGTACGGCTGTACGCGCTCCCACAGGCTGGTGTGGCGGCCCACGAAGGGCAGGGCGTACCACAGAAGGTAGGCGAGGCCGGTGTCGCGCACCCTGGCCGTGTGGGCCGCGATGTCGGGGAAGGCGGCGGGGGAGGGCTCCCACTCGCCGACGTAGCCGTACCCACGGCCCCGGTCGGTGCTGT
The DNA here is from genome assembly GCF_039871825.1 of Nonomuraea sp. B12E4. Classification (NCBI taxonomy): domain Bacteria; kingdom Bacillati; phylum Actinomycetota; class Actinomycetes; order Streptosporangiales; family Streptosporangiaceae; genus Nonomuraea; species Nonomuraea sp. B12E4. Next base: position 404,190 of record NZ_JBDPME010000002.1, read on the forward strand.
GCCAGCCGTCGTCCACGATGATCGCCTCGCAGCCCAGCTCGGCCGCCGGGCCCGCCTGGCGCTCCACGCCGGCCGCGTCCACGTGCTGCTGCATGGCGTACCAGGTGGAGTAGGCGGGCATGCGGGCCACGTCGGGCACCTCGCGGGCCGGCCCGTGGACGGCGCCCCACCAGGCCGCCACGTCGGTCAGGGTGCGCGCGAAGTGCCGCCGGGACAGGTCGAGCCGCAGCAGCAGCCCGTCCCGCGGGTCCGCCTCGTGCTCCACCCAGAAGCCGAAGTCGCCGGTCTCCTCCACGACGCCGGTGCGGGTCCGTACCGGCCTGACGACCTCGCCCGCCGCATAGGTGCACAGGGCGACGTCGCCCGCGCCCACCAGGCAGCCGACGGGCGCGTTCTTCTCCAGGGCGGCCGTGCGGGGGCGGCGCCAGAAGGGCGGCAGCCCACGGTGCTCGCCCCCGTCGGCGGCCCAGAAGGCGGTCGCGTCCACGCACGGCACCTGCCAGCCCACCCGGATCTCGGTGGTCCGGTCGGGGACGACGCGCACCTCCAGCACGCCTGGGGCCGGCTCGCGCACGGTGCAGGTGAGCTCGGCGGCGCCGGAGCATTCGAGGGTGAGCCCGCCGGCGGTGACCTCCTTGGTCCGCCGCGGCATCTCGGTGGGCTGGGTGGGGTCGTGGGGCTGCCAGAGGCCGGGGGCCGCGGTCAAATCTCGCTCCTAGAGAGTGAAGAGGGTCTGGATGGCGACCGCGGCCGCGCCGCGCGCCCACTGCTCGAAGGTCCGCGGGCGGAGCAGCAGCCGGCAGTCGGCCGCCGCGCCGAACGCCTGGGCCGTGAACGACCGGTTGATCTGCTCCTCGAAGAGGTCGTAGGCGGCGAGCCCTGGCACGTCGCCGGTCACGATGATCCGCTCGGGGCCGAACAGGTTGGCCATCGCGGCCATGGCCAGGCCGATGGCGTGCCCGGCGCGGGCGAACACCGCCCGTACGGCCGGATCCCCCGCGTGGGCGGCGGCCAGGGCCGTCTCGAAGGTGGGCTCCTCGCCGGCGGCGCCGGCCGCGCGGACCGCCGCCACCAGCGGCGCGGTCCCGGCGATGGCCTCGACGCAGCCGCGCCCGCCGCAGTGGCACTCCGGCTCATCGCCGCCGACCGGGATGTGGCCGATCTCCCCGGCCACGCCGTGCGCGCCGGCCACCACGCGGCCGTTGGCCACGAGCCCGCAACCGATCCCCATCCCCACGGTGACCAGCGCGAACGACGAGGCCCCCACGCCGTCGCCGAACCACTGCTCGGCCACGGTGAGCGCCTTGACGTCGTTTTCCACCGTGACGGTCAGGCCGGTCGCCGCAGCGGCCAGACGGGCCAGCGGCACCTGCCGCCAGCCCAGAAAGGGCGAGTAGCGCACCAGGCCGTGGGCCTTGTCGACGTCGCCGGACACCGCCAGGCCCAGCGCGTGGCAGCGCTCGCCATAGGATGGGTCGGTGGCGAGCAGCCCGGCCACCAGCTCGGCCAGCTCCGCGACCACGCTGTCGACCTCCGTCGTCGCCAGCGGGCGGTGGGAGGAGACCAGCGGTTGCGCGCGCAGGTCGGTGACCACCCCGATGAGCTCGTCGTCGGTGATCTTCACGCCGATGAAGAACTCCCGGTCGGGGCGGATCGCCAGCGGGCTCGCGGGGCGCCCGGCTCCCGGCGCCGTCCGCTCGGTGGCCTCCAGCTCCTGCAGATAACCCTTCTCGATGAAAGGGCGGGCGGCCTTGGTGACGGCGGCCGACGACAGGCCGGTCCGCTTCGCGATCTCCACCCGGGAGACCGGCCCCTGCGTGAGGACCATGGTGAAGACCGTGGTCGCCGCGGGGGTGGTGGTGAGCCGAGGAAGCATGACGGCAATAGTATCAGTAATTAACTTCGTCAAGAATTGAATTCGGGGCGGGGTCTGCCTAGGCTCTCGCCATGCGACTCGTGACCCCACTGGCCTCCGCGGAGGCCGCCGACCGCAGGTGGCTGCTGCGTACCCCGACCACGAGCTATGTCGTCGGGCTGGGCGCCGACGACGCGCCCCGCTGCCTGCACTGGGGGCGCGCGCTGACCGCGGAGCAGGCCGCCGGGCTGGCGGCGCCCGCCACGGCGGGGGCCAGCAGCTTCGACAGCGCCACGGCCGGGGACGAGGAACTGGTCACCGAGGCCGGCGCCCGCTTCGAGACGCCCTCGCTGCAGGTGGCCTTCCCCGGCGGCGACCGGGGGATCGACTGGCGGTTCGACGCGGACGACGTGGACAGTACCGATGATCGGGGGCACCTCACGCTGCGGTTCGCCGACCGCCGCCATCCGTTCCTGGTCGAGCTGCACTATCGGGTGCACGCCGACAGCGACGTGATCGAGCGGTGGACCGTCCTGCGCTCGGCGCTGCCCGTGACCGTGCTGCGCTGCGACTCCGCGGCCTGGAGCGTTCCCGTGCTGGGCGGCTACCGGCTCAGCCACGTCACCGGCGGGTGGAGCGCCGAGCACACGCTGCGCCGTACCGAGCTGCCCGTGGGGGAGACCGTGCTGACCGGCCGGCGCGGGGTGAGCGGCCACCACGCGAACCCGTGGCTCATGATCGACGGTGGTGACGCCACAGAGACCCACGGCGAGGTGTGGGGCGGCGCGCTGGCCTGGAGCGGGAGCTGGCGCGTCACCGTCACCCGCGGCCCGGCCGGCCGCGCCGGGTGGACCGGTGGGGCCGGGCACGAGGGGCTGACGTTCCGGCTCGCGCCGGGCGCGGAGTGGGTGACGCCCGCCTTCGCCGGCCTGTACTCGGCGCACGGGTACGGCGGCGCCAGCCGGGCCTGGCACCGCCACGTCGCCCGCCACGTGCTGCCGGAGCCCGACGAGCCGCGGCCCGTGCTGTACAACTCGTGGGAGGCCGTCGGCTTCGAGGTCGACGAGGCCAACCAGCTCCGGCTGGCCGGGCTGGCGGCCGAGGTGGGCGCGGAGCTGTTCGTGGTGGACGACGGCTGGTTCGGCGGGCGGGTCGGCGACCGGGCCGGGCTCGGCGACTGGTGGCCCAACCGCGAGCGCTTCCCCGGCGGCCTGACACCGCTGATCGACGAGGTGCACCGGCTGGGCATGCGCTTCGGCCTGTGGGTGGAGCCCGAGATGGTCAACCCCGACAGCGACCTCTACCGGGCGCACCCCGACTGGGTGCACCACACGCCCGGCCGCCCGCGTACCGAGTTGCGCAACCAGCTCGTCCTCAACCTGGCCCGGCCCGAGGTGGCCGACCAGGTGCGCAAATGGCTGCACGAGCTGGTCGCGGAGCACGAGATCGACTTCCTCAAGTGGGACTTCAACCGCGCGCTCACCGAGGCGGGACCGGACGGCCGGGTCTGGCACGACCACGTCAGGGCCGTGTACGCCATCCTCGACCAGCTCCGCGCCGACCACCCCGGCCTGCGGGCCGAGGGCTGCGCGGGTGGCGGGGGGCGTACCGACCTCGGCATGATGGCCCGCACCGACCAGGTGTGGACCTCCGACAACACCGACGCCCACGACCGCATCGCCATCCAGCGCGGTTTCAGCCAGGTCTACCCCGCCCGCGCGATGGCCGCCTGGGTCACCGACAGCCCGAACCCGCTCACCGGCCGGGTCACCCCGCTGCGCTTCCGCTTCCACGTCGCGATGGCGGGAGCGCTCGGGCTCGGCGGCGACCTGCTCGCCTGGAGCCCGGAGGAGCTGGCCGAGGCGGCCCGGCTGGTCGCCGTCTACAAGGACATCCGGCCGGTCGTGCAGTTCGGGGAGCAGTACCGGCTCGACGGCGGCGTGCAGTACCTCGACGGGGACCGTGTGGTCGTGCTGGCCTGGCGCGGGCCGGTCGCGTTCGGCGAGCCGCGTGTCCCGCTCCGGCCGGCCGGGCTCGACCCGCTCGGCCGCTACCGCGACGAGGACACCGGCGAGCTGCACCACGGGGCCGTGCTGATGGCGTCGGGGCTGCACCTCGACCTGACCGGGGGCGACTACGCCAGCGCCCTCGTACGCCTGCGGAAGGAGGGCTGAGGAGAACACACCGCCGCCAGGTGTACGCCCCGCCGGACACTTCGCAAAACCCTGAAGCGGCAGGTGGCGGCCCAGGCGGCCCAATAGCGTGCCATCCCATGACATACGGCACCCAACAGCCACCGTTCTCCGCCCGGCAACCACCCCCGGTCGTGATCGACGTCGCTCGCGACGCCAGGGTCAAGGCGCTGGTCGGCGGCTCGGTCGCGGGCGTGATCGGGATCATCACCCTCTTCTCGGCCCTCACCGGCCAGGTGACGGGCGGCTCCGGCACCGTGGCCGTCAGCGCCGTCCTCGGGCTGCTCTTCCTCGGTATCGGCCTGCTGCCGCTCATCGCCTGGCGCAAGATCAGCCGCCCGCGCCGGCTCGTCTTCGACGGCTTCGGCGTGCGCTGGGACGACCCCCAGGGCCGGCCGTGGGCCGCCGGGTGGGCGGAGCTGGCCGGGGTGGGCATCTCGCGCACGCGGCAGCGCCGTGTCAGGGCGGCCGACCACATCATCCGCAAGACGATGGTCCGGCTCGACCTCTTCGCCGCCGACCCGGGCTTCCGCGCCCGGCACCCGGAGATGGAGCACATGTGGGAGTTCCACACGGTGAAGAACGGCTACCGGCTGCCGCTCGGCTCCAACCCCAAGTACGTCCCCGTCATCGAGCACGCCATGCGGCGGTTCCGCCCGGCGGCCTTCCTGGGCGTGCGCGACGAGGGGTTCGTGGTGGGGCTGGTCTGAGGACCGGTCAGAAGAGCTGGGCCAGCCTCGGGAACAGCTCGTACACGCCGTACGCGAAGGGCAGCCCGACCCAGGCCCAGGCCAGCACCGTCAGCCCGGTGCGCCGCTCCGCCGCCGCGTCCGTGGTGGTGGTCAATTCGCCTCCACTTTCTCGTGGAACCTGTCGTGTACCGGCCGGATCAGCTCGTTGGCGACGAAGCCCAGCACGAGCAGCCCGATCATGATGTAGAGGGACGTCGTGTAGAGCTCCGGCCCGGAGCGCCCGGCGGCCTTCTGCCCGTCGGCGATGGCGTTGATGATCAGCGGGCCCAGCACGCCCGCGGTGGACCAGGCGGTGAGCAGGCGGCCGTGGATCGCGCCGACCTGGTACGTGCCGAACAGGTCCTTCAGGTACGCCGGCACGGTCGCGAACCCGCCGCCATAGAAGGACAGGATCCCCATCGCGCACACGATGAACAGCGGCTTGGAGTTGTCCCCGGCTATGGTGATCGCCAGGTACAGCAGCGCGCCGACACCCAGGTAGACCCGGTACATGTTCTTGCGCCCGATCAGGTCCGAGGTGGACGACCAGACGAAGCGCCCGGCCATGTTGGCCAGCGACAGCAGCGCGACGAAGCCCGCCGCCGCGCTCAGCGTGACCGGGGTGGCCGTGCCGGAGAAGAAGTCCTGGATCATGGGCGAGGCCTTCTCCAGGATGCCGATGCCCGCGGTGACGTTGAAGCACAGGACGATCCACAGGCACCAGAACTGGGGTGTGCGGATCGCGTTGCGGGCCGACACGTCGGCCATGGTGATCAGCGGCCGGGCCGTCACGGCGGGCGGCTTCCAGCCCCGCGGCCGCCAGCCGTCCGGCGGCACCCGTACCAGCAGCACTCCCATGGTCATGAAGACCGCGTAGACCACGCCGTGCACCAGGAAGGTCGTGGCGATCCCTGACGTGGTGGTGCCGAAGGAGCTCAGCATCTGCGTCGACCACGGCGAGGCGATGAGCGCGCCGCCGCCGAATCCCATGATCGCGATGCCGGTCGCCATGCCGGGCCGGTCCGGGAACCACTTGATCAGCGTGGACACCGGTGAGATGTAGCCGATGCCGAGCCCGATCCCGCCCACGAACCCGTAGCCGAGGACGACCAGCCAGTACTGCCCCGTGGCCACGCCCAGCGCGGACAGCAGGAACCCGGAGGAGAAGCAGGACATCGACACGAACATCGCCCAGCGCGGCCCGTTGCGCTCCACGAGCGTGCCGCCGAAGGCGGCCGACAGCCCGAGCATGACGATGCCGAGCTGGAACGGCAGGGCACTCTGGGTGCCCGAGAGCTGGAGCGAGGATTCGAGCGGGGGCTTGAACACGCTCCACGCGTACGCCTGCCCGATGGCCAGGTGCACGGACAGCGCCGCGGGGGGCACCAGCCACCGGCTCCAGGAGGGAGGGGCGATGGTACGGGAGCGGCTGAGGAATCCTGAGGGGCTCACTAACCTCGTGCTGACTGCCACCTGCCACGGGTACCACATACGGTATGCAGTATTGGGAACGCCTGCGACTTTTACGGTGAGCGGTCCGATCTTGGCGACGAACGGCGCGGGGCACGGCGGTACGGGCTGGGGCACGGTCGTCCGGCGGCAGACCGACTGGCTGGCCTTCGTCATGCGCGAGCTGGGACTGACCCCGGTGACGGAACAGTAGTGCCGTTAGTGCGCTATGCTCCTTAACGGTACAAAATCACCGTTAAGGAGGTCATCATGGAATATCGGCAGTTGGGCGCCTCCGGGCTCAAGGTTCCGGCGCTCAGCTTCGGCGCCGGGACGTTCGCCGGCAAGGGCGAGCTGTTCGGCGCGTGGGGCGACACCGGGGTGGCGGAGGCCAGGCGGCTGGTGGACATCTCGCTCGACGCGGGGGTGACCATGTTCGACACCGCCGACGTCTACTCCGACGGCGCCTCCGAAGAGGTGCTGGGCGCGGCGATCAAGGGGCGGCGGGACCGGCTGCTCATCTCCACCAAGGCCGGGCTGCCCACGGGCGACGGGCCGCAGGACGCGGGCACCTCGCGGGCCCGGCTGGTCAAGGTGGTCGACGCCGCCCTGCGCCGGCTGGGCACCGAGCACATCGACCTCTTCCAGCTGCACGCCTTCGACGCGGCGACCCCGGTGGAGGAGGTGCTGTCCACGCTCGGCGACCTGGTCAGCGCCGGCAAGCTGCGCTACGTGGGGGTGTCCAACTTCGCCGGCTGGCAGCTCATGAAGTCGCTCGCCGCCGCCGACCGGTACGGCTACCCGCGTTACGTGGCCCACCAGGTCTACTACTCCCTGGTGGGCCGGGACTACGAGTGGGAGCTGATGCCGCTCGGCCGCGACCAGGGCGTCGGCGCGCTGGTGTGGAGCCCGCTCGGCTGGGGCCGCCTCACCGGCCGGATCCGCCGCGGCCGGCCGCTGCCCCCGGACAGCCGGCTGCACCGCACCGCCGCCTTCGGCCCGCCGGTCGACGACGAGCGCCTGTACACGGTGGTGGACGCCCTGGACGAGATCGCCGCGGAGACCGGCCGGTCCGTCCCCCAGATCGCGCTGAACTGGCTGCTCCGGCGCCCGACCGTCGCCTCGGTCATCGTCGGCGCCCGCAACGAGGCACAGCTCCGGGAGAACCTCGGCGCCGCCGGCTGGCACCTCACCCCGGACCAGGTGGCCCGCCTCGACGCCGCCAGCGCCACCACCACGCCCTACCCCTACTTCCCCTACCGGCACCAGGAGGGCTTCGCCCGCCTCAACCCTCCCATCGAGTCCCTGGCCCACTGATCCCCGGCCTGGCGGATTCACGACACGTCCGGATGTCGCCACCCATTCCTGTGGACGAGGACACGACCACCTGACTAGGAATTGGTCCGTCCCAAGCAGGAATTTCGGAGGTGGCATATGTCTGCCCGGTTGTGGCGATGGGCGGCGGTGGCCGCCTGCGTGACCTCGACGCTGGCCACCGGCCACGGAACCCCGGCGCTCGCCGACGGCGCCCCCGCCCCCCGCCCGGCCGCGACCCCGGCCGACTACGACCTCACGCTGATCACCGGCGACCAGGTCCACGTCACCACCGGAAGCGACGGCCACGAGCAGGCCACCGTCACCCCGGCGGCCCGCGGCGGCGGCCGCTTACCGTCCGGCTTCCGCATCGCGGAGAGCGGTGGCGAGCTGAGCGTCATCCCCGATGACATGGCCCCGCTGATCCCGCGGTTGCTGGATCCCGAACTGTTCAACGTCACCGCGCTGGCCGAGCAGGGCCACGCCGACGACCAGGGCACCACGATCCCGCTGATCCTCTCCTACCGGGACACGGCCGCCACGAAGGCCGCCATCCCGGCGGTCAAGCCGCTGCGCACCCTGGAGAGCATCGGCGCGGCGGGCGTCTCGGTGGACAAGGCCAAGGCCGCGGAGCTCGGCACGGAGCTGGCCCGCCTCGCGGGCGCCGACGCCGCCACGGTGGCGGCCTCGCCCCTGAACGGCGTGTCGAAGATCTGGCTCGACCACAAGGCCGAGGCGACGCTCGACCACAGCGTCCCGCAGATCGGCGCGCCCGCCGCCTGGCAGGCCGGATACGACGGAACGGGCACGACGGTGGCCGTGATCGACTCGGGCATCGACACCGGCCATCCCGACCTGGCCGGCAAGGTCGTCGGCGAGCGCGACTTCACCGGGCTCGGTGACACCCGCGACGCGTTCGGCCACGGCACCCACGTCGCCGACACCATCGCCGGCTCGGGCGCCGCCTCGGACGGCAGGCTCAAGGGCGTCGCCCCCGGCGTCTCCCTGCTCAACGCCCGCGTCCTGGACGCCGTCGGCGAGGGCTACTCCTCGGGCATCATCGAGGCGATGGAATGGGCGGCGGGCGAGAAGCACGCCGACATCGTGAACATGAGCCTGGGCATCGCCGAGTCGGACGGCCCGGTCACGGAGGCCGTCGGCAGGCTGACCCAGCAGTACGGAACCCTGTTCGTGGTGGCGGCGGGCAACAACGGCTGCGGCGTCTGCGTTCTCAGCCCCGGCGACGCCCCGGACGCCCTGACCGTCGGCGCCGTGGACGCCGAGGACGAACGGGCGGAGTTCTCCGATTACGGGCCCGTCGGGATGCGGCGCGCGGTCAAGCCCGACGTCACCGCCCCCGGCGTCGGCATCGTCGCCGCCCGGGCGGGCGGCACCGGCCTCGGGGAGCCGGTGGACGACCACTACACCCGCGTGTCGGGCACCTCCATGGCCACCCCGCACGTCGCCGGCGCCGCGGCGCTGCTGCGCCAGGCCCGCCCCGGCGTCACCGGGGCCGAGCTGAAGGCCCTGCTCATGGGCACGGCGAAGCCGCACCCCGGCACGTCCGTGGACCAGCAGGGCACCGGCAGGATCGACGTCGCCAAGGCGATCGCGGAGCCCGTACTGGCCTCCTCCGGCGTGCTCGACTTCGGCGTGTCCGCACCCTCCGAGGAGGTCACCCGGCGGGTGACGTACCGGAACCCCGGCGCGGAGCCCGTCACGGCCCGGCTCACCGCGAGCGGCCCCTTCACCGTCTCCGCCGCCGAGCTCACCGTCCCCGCGGGCGGCACGGCCACGGCGGAGGTCGCGCTCGACGCCAAGGAGCAGGGGCCCCTGCGCGGGGAGCTCGTCGCGACCGCCGGCGACGGCGCTTCCGCCCGCACGCTGCTGACCGGCAACGTGGAGCGCCGGCGCGCGAGGCTGCACGTGACCGCGGTCGCCAGGGACGGCCGCCCGGCCGCCGCCCTGGTCAACGTGGTCGACGTGGACAACGGCATGCGCAACGGGCTCACGATGCCCACCGACCCCGTCCAGCACTGCCCCGACGAGGCCTGGTACGACACGTGCCTGCTGGTGCCACCCGGCACCTACTCCGTCTTCGGCCCCGTCAGGACGCTGCGCCCCGAGGTGGACAGCCGCCTCACCGGCGACCGCGGCGACGTGCTCAACACCACCCTCGCCGGCGACCCCGAGGTACGCGTCGAAGGCGACACCGACGTCGTGCTCGACGCCCGCCGGGGCACCGAGGTGGAGATCAGCACCCCCGACCACCGCGACGCGAGGGCGAATCCGGGCGGGGCGACGAAGTTCTCCTGGCACCGCGCCCCGGTCAAGGGGGAGGCGCTGGACGAGACGTTCCTGCCCGCCGGGAACGCCGAGCAGCGCATGTTCGTCACGCCGACCAAGCGGGTGACGAAGGGCGAGTTCACCATGGCCACCCGCTGGCGGCTGGAGGCGCCCGAGATCACCATGACGGCCCCCGGCGTCGAGCTCGACGCCGAATACTACGACCCGGTCTGGTTCAGCGACTTCTCCGACCAGTTCCCGCGCCTGGAGGGCACGGCCCGGCTCACCGCCGTGGACGCCGGGCGGGGGCGCCCGCAGGACCTCGCGGGCCGCGACCTGCGCGGCCGGCTGGCCGTCATCCGCCGCACCGAGGGCGTCACCGTGGCCGCCCAGTCGAACGCCGCGGCCAGGGCCGGGGCCAGGATGGTGGCGATCTACAGCGACCGGCCGGGCATCGACGCCACGGCCGGCGGCGAGGGCGTCACGCTCGCCGTGCCGACCGTGCGGCTCTCCCACGAGGCGGGCCGCGCGCTGGTCGAGCGCCTGCGGCGGCGGCCCGTGACGGTGCGGGCCGAGGGGATCACGGCCAGCCCGTACGCCTACGACCTCGACTTCCGCGAGGAGGGCCGGGTGCCCGACCGTTTGCGGTACGAGGTGCGGACCAAGTCGCTGGCCCGGGTGGAGTCGAGCTTCCACAGCCAGGCCACGGCCGACCTCGTCCTGTCCGAGGTCAGGTACGCCTGGCAGCCCTGGGAGACCTTCTCCGTGGACGTCACGCGGTCGCTCCGGCACGCCCCGCGCACCCGGGTGGACTACCTCACCGCCGACCCGGACGTGCGGTGGAGCGCGGCGGTGGAGATGCCCGAGCGGCCCTACAACTACGCCTTCGAGCATCCGGACCGGTCCGCGATCGCCCTGGCCGAGCCGGTCCAGCGCGCGTTCCGGCCGGGCGAGCGCGCCGAGGTGTCCTGGTTCAGGCAGCCACTGCTGCCCGAGACCCACCCGGCCATCCCGATCCGCCGGGAAGGCGACCTGCTGAAGCTCGACCTGCAGGGGTACGTGGACGCCGACGGGCACCCCGGCGTGGCGGCGAGCGAGGACTTCCCCGCGGGCAAGAAGACCGACTTCCGGCTCTACCAGGGCCAGAAGCTGCTCACCCAGACCGGCAGACGTCCCCAGGGCACCCTGGCCCTGCCGCCGGAGAGCACGCCGTACCGGATCGTGTACGACCTGACGAATCGGGCGACCTGGGCCCGCCTGTCCACCCGGACCCATACGGAATGGACGTTCACCTCCGCCCGTCCCGCCTCGGGCACCCAGGTGATCCCGCTCCTGTTCGCCGATCTCGACATCGCGGCGGACCTGGAGAACCGGGTCGGCTCCCAGCGGATCGGCCTGAGCTTCCACAGCCAGCAGGGCGCCTCCACCGGCCGGGTCAGGGACGTGTCACTGGAGGTGTCGTACGACGACGGTGTCACCTGGCGGCCGGTGCGGCGCCTGCGTGACAAGGGCGGGAACGCCTTCGAGGCCACCCTCGACCGGCCGCCCGCGCACGGGTTCGCCTCGCTCCGGCTGAAGGCCACCGGGCAGGCGGGCGCCACCCTCCACCAGGAGGTGATCCGCGCCTACGCCCTGCGCTGACCCCACGAATTTCCAAGGCCCCGCCGCCCCGCCGGAAACCTCCGCCGGCGGGGCGGCGGCGTTTTCTGATCCCGATATTGCGATGGGTCCTATCGGTCCCGTTCCTCCCGGCGCTGGAGATGGGCCCGCTTCCGGCCCGTGGGCGCCGGCACCGGCCCGCTGCCGGCGAACGGCCCGTACGAGGGTGTGGGTTCGGTGTGGGCGTGCGGCCACGGCGGCGCGGCGCCGCCGCGAAGGAACAGCCCGTGGGACGCGCCGGGGGACGGGGTGGGCCCGGTGCGGGCGTGCGTGTCCAGGTCCGGTGAGAGCGGGAACGGGCGGCTCGGTCGCGGGCCGGGGTGGGCCGGATCTTCGAGAGCCACCGGGACCGCGCCGACCCACTGGACGGTGCCGAGCCCACCGGCGACCATGGCCGCCACCATCCCCGCGACGACCAGGTGACGCCGGGGCAGCCGCCCAGCGCCCCGCCCCACCGCCAGCCGCAAACCCACCAGGGCGGTGCGGGACAGCACCCCCGCCACCGCGCCGAGCAGGATCGGCACCGCGTGTGCCGGGATCGGGCGCACGGTGGCGATGACGACGCCGAGGGCGGGACCGGCGCACGAGATCGCCAGCCACGGCCACAACCGCCGCCGCGCCATGCCGAGCATCGCCGCCACCGCCAGTCCCTCGCTCGCGGAGTGCACCGCCAGCGCGACGACCACGACGACCGAGGCGGCCAGCGCGAGCGTCGCCCCCTCGATCGCCCGGTGCACGACCAGGGCCACCGCCGTGCCGACCCCGCCGAACCACGCCGCGCCGGCCGCCCCCGCGGCCCGGCGGTGCAGCCCGGGCGCGTGCCGCCCGGCCCCGGCGGGCGGCACGTGGCCGGGCGCGCCACCGTCGCGGGTGAAGACGGCGATGGCCAGGAAGCCCGCCGCGGCGGACGCGCCGACGAGCCACTGCGGGATCCCGTGCCCGGCGGCACCCTGCCAGGCGCCGGGAAGGAGATCGGTCAGCACGGTGACCAGCATCACCGCCGACGAGACCGTCAGCCACATGGTCAGCCGCGCCGCGGTCCGGCGGGCCAGCCACGCGCCACCCAGCGTGAACAGCGCGATCAGCGCCACGGCGAGCCACACCCCGATGCCGGCGTCGGCGCCCCCGGGCGCGGGCCCCGCGGCCGGAATCCATGTCGTTGTCGTCACCACGCCTCAGCTCCTCCTGCCGGGCCCGTCCATCGGGCCGCCGCATGGGGCTCACCAGCCCGGCCCTCCGCTCTCGCGTTCATTCAGCGGGGCCTATTCATGGGGTGGGTCGGACGGCGGGCGGGGAGCGGCCACCTGTGGGGGAGGGGGCTCGTCGAGTGACAGGTGCCAGCCGGCCTCCAGCTCCGTCAGGTCCGTGAGCAGCATGCGGATCTGGGTCACCTGGGACGCCAGCGCGTCCGCCACGCGGTCGCGGTAGTCGCTCGCCGAGCGGTTGACGGAGTCCAGCCGCCGCGCCAGCTCCCGCCGGCCGAGGTCCAGGGCCTCGCGCTCCCGCTCCACCTGGGCGAGGGCGTGGTTCTTCAGGGCCTCGGCCTGCTCGCGGGCCTCCCGCGTGATGCGCTCGGCCTCCTGCTGGGCACCGGCGATGGCACGGCCGGCGGTCTCCTGCGCCAGCGCCACGATCCGCGCCGAGTCGGCCTTGGAACGCGCGTCCGCGCTCGGCCGGGCGCGCAGCTCGGCGTTCTCGCGCAACAGCACGCCGAGGGAGATCTCCACCTGGGCGAGGAACTCGTCCACCTCGGCGAGGTCGTATCCCTCGCGCAGGCGCACCACGGTGAAGACCTGATTGCGCACGGCGGAGGGATCCAGCACCGTCGCGGTGGCCCGCGGGTATGGCAGGGCCGGCGCGTCGCCGTTCGTGGCGGGCGGGGCTGGGTCACCCCTTTCTACGGTGGGGTCGGGGTGCGGGGCCTGGGACATGGCGACTCCTGTCGGTGCACCGGTGAGCCCCATGGGGCCCGTGTGAGCTGCGATGTTACGCAGAGTTGTTGTCTCGTTGCCCTCCGCTTAAACATCTGAGCCGCCGTTCAGGCGATGCGTCAGGGGGCGCGGAGCGGCCTCGTCACCACTGCCGGCCGCGCCGGATCGCCGACGGGGACGGGCCGATCGTGCCGGGTCTCCCCGCGAGGTGGCGACCGGGAGGGGGCCGTCGCTCGACCCGCTAAGTGATAGGTTACTATCGTTTTGGGTGGCGAGATCAGCACCCGTTCGACAGTCGAGCCTGTCAGGAGATGACATGAGCGATTCTGCGACATTGCCTCTGTACATGCGGCGCTCGGCCTTCGACCCGGACCCCGAGATGGCGGTGCTGCGTGACGGCGAGGGCGTGCGGCGGGTGACCACGATGTTCGGCATCGACGCGTGGCTCGTCACGCGGTTCGCCGACGTCAGGGAGGTGCTGGGGGACGCCGAGCGGTTCAGCATCGCCCAGCGGACGAGCTTCCGGCCGCCGGGCATGGAGAAGTTGACCGATGAGCAGCTCAAGACGATGCGGGCGGGCAACCTGCTGGCCTTCGACCCTCCCGAGCACACCCGGCTGCGGCGGATGCTGACGCCCGAGTTCACCATGCGCCGGATGCGCCGCCTGGAGCCGCGCGTCAAGGAGATCGTGACCGCGCACCTCGACGCGATGGAGGCCGCGGGCTCGCCGGCGGACCTGGTCAAGGACTTCGCGCTGCCGGTCCCGTCCCTGGTGATCTGCGAGCTGCTGGGCGTGCCGTACGACGACCGGGAGGACTTCCAGCGGCGTTCCGGCAGGATGCTCGACCTCTCGCAGCCTCTCGAACAGCGGGTGGCGGCGCAGCTCGAAGGGCGCGCCTACATGGGCGAGCTGGTCGCCCGCCACCAGGCCGATCCGGGCGAGGACCTGCTCGGCATGCTCATCCGCGAGCACGGCGACGACCTGTCCACCGACGAGCTCATCGGCATCGGCAACCTGCTGCTGCTGGCCGGCCACGAGACCACCTCCAACATGCTCGGCATCGGCACCCTGGCCCTGCTGCGCCACCCGGACCAGCTCGACCTCCTCAGGAAGGAGCCCGAGCGGATCAACGCCGCGGTGGAGGAGCTGCTGCGCTGGCTCAGCATCGTGCACTCGGGCACGTTCAAGATCACCACCACCGAGGTCGAGCTGTCGGGCGTGCGCATCCCGGCGGACGCCCTGGTGGTGTGCGCGCTGCCGGCGGCCAACCGGGACCCGGGGCTCGTCCCCGACGCCGACCGGCTCGACATCTCCCGCGGCGACATGGGGCACGTCGCCTTCGGCCACGGCGTGCACCACTGCCTGGGGGCGCCGCTGGCCCGGATGGAGATGCGGATCGCCTTCCCGGCCCTCTTCGAGCGCTTCCCGGGGCTGCGGGAGGCCGGCGAGCCTGCCGAGTTCCGCTCGTTCAACGTCGTCTACGGCCTGACCGCCTTCCCGGTGGCCTGGTAGCCCCTCTAGCGCGCGCCGGGGTGACTGCTAGCGTTCGGGCTGTGCACGAGCAGGGACGGCGAGCGGACGCGCAGCGTAACTCGGACAAGATCGTCCGGGCGGCCATCGCCCTGCTGCGCGAGAGCGGTCCCGCGCTGTCCCTGGACGAGGTCGCCCGGCGGGCCGGGATCGGGATCGCCACGGTCTACCGGCGCTTCGGCGACCGCGACGGCGTGATCAGGGCGGCCTTCCAGGCGTATTTCGCCGAGGAGATCGAGCCCCTCGTGCTGGACGCCCGCGACGCCGGCGACCCAGGGCGCGCGCTGACCAGGGCGCTGGGCGCCACCGTGGAGACCCTGGCCACCCACCACGGGCTGCTGACGGCCGCCAAGGAGTCCGGCGCGTTCACCGTGGACATCGCGGAGCGGTTCATGGGGCCGCTGCACATCGTGCTGACCAGGGCCCAGCGCCAGGGTGAGGTGCGCGCCGACGTGATCGTCCGCGATCTGGCGGCCATCGTGGTGATGGCGCTGGCCACCCTGCGCCCGGGCGACCGCGCGCACGCCGACCCCTGCCGCTATCTGGCCCTGCTGCTGTCCGGCCTGCGGCCCTCGGCCGAGAAGTTGCCCGCTCCGGCCGCCTCGAAGTCTCACGGTAGAGTAGGAGATTAGGGATAAATCAGGCATTTTACCCGTAACACCATCGCTCTCGCGACGGGAGGTGATGCGCACCCAGTGCGACAACCGTCATTTCGCGTACGAGGGAAGGAACGTCATGCCTGGCAACGGCAACAGAGGCGTTGTGTACGAAGCCCCGGGCAAAGTGGAAGTGCACGATATCGGCTACCCCGAGTTCGAGCTCAAGGACGGCCCCGGGGTCCATCCGGCGAACGTGGGCCGCAAGCTCCCGCACGCCGCGATCCTCAAGGTCGTGGCGACCAACATCTGCGGCAGCGACCAGCACATGGTCCGCGGCCGGACCACGGCCCCGCCGGGCCTCGTCCTGGGCCACGAGATCACCGGAGAGGTCGTCGAGACCGGTCCCGGAGTGGAGTTCGTCAAGACCGGCGACCTGGTCTCCGTCCCGTTCAACATCTCCTGCGGGCGCTGCCGCAACTGCAAGGAGCGCAAGACCGGCATCTGCGAGAACGTCAATCCCGACCGCCCCGGCTCGGCCTACGGCTACGTCGACATGGGCGGGTGGGTCGGCGGGCAGGCCGAGTACGCGCTGGTGCCGTACGCGGACTGGAACCTGCTCAAGTTCCCCGACAAGGACCAGGCGATGGAGAAGATCCTCGACCTGGCCATGCTCGCGGACATCTTCCCGACCGGCTTCCACGGATGCGTGACGGCGGGCGTGGGCCCGGGATCGGCCGTCTACGTCGCCGGCGCGGGCCCGGTGGGGCTGGCGGCGGCCGCCTCCGCGATCCTGCTCGGCGCCGCCGTCGTGATCGTCGGCGACCTCAACAAGGAGCGGCTGGACCAGGCCCACAGCTTCGGCTGCGAGACGATCAACGTGGCGCTGGGCGAGCCGCGGGACCAGATCGAGCAGATCCTGGGCGTACCGGAGGTGGACTGCGCCGTCGACGCCGTCGGCTTCGAGGCGCGCGGCCACGGGCGGGACTCGGCGGAGGAGCACCCGGCGACGGTGCTCAACACGCTCATGGACATCACCAGGGCGGGCGGCGCGCTCGGCATCCCCGGCCTGTACGTGACCGGCGACCCGGGCGCGCGTGAGGAGGCCGCCCGGCAGGGCTCGCTGTCGATCAGGATCGGCCTCGGCTGGGCCAAGTCGCACAGCTTCTTCACCGGCCAGTGCCCGGTCATGATGTACAACCGCCAGTTGATGGCGGCGATACTGCAGGACCGGGTGCGGATCGCCGAGGCGGTCAACGCCACGCCGATCCCGCTCGACCTGGCACCGCAGGGCTACCACGAGTTCGACGAGGGGGCCGCGCGCAAGTACGTGCTCGACCCGCACGGCATCCTCGCCGCCAGGGCCTCCTGACCCGGTGTCCACGGCGGAGGGCTGCTGTATTCTCCAGGCATGCCCTCCGCCCCGCCGTCACCGTCGGGACGCGGCACGCAGCCTTGGCAGCGCGGCCTGCTCACCGAGCGCATCGCCCGCCAGTTGGAGCACGACATCCGCTCCGGAGCCATCGAGCCCGGGGTCAAGCTGCCCTCGGAGCGCGAGCTGGCCAGCCAGTTCGGCGCGAGCCGGGGTGTGGTGCGCGAGGTGCTGCGGCGGCTGGAGGCCCAGCACCTGATCCACGTCGCGCCCGGCAGGGGCTCGTTCGTGAGTGAGCAGTCCTTCGTGCAGGCGCGCGGCTATGACGCGCTCTATCGGGCCGGGCGGCCCACCGTGCGGCAGCTCATCGAGGCGCGCATCCCGCTTGAGGTGGAGATCGTCGGGCTGGCGGCGGGGCGGGCCGGGGCGGCCGAGCTCGCCGCGATCAGGGCGGCCGACGACGCGATGGCCCGGGCCACCGACGTCGTCGGCAAGGCGCGGGCCGATCTCGACTTCCACGACGCCATCGCCGCCGCGAGCGGCAATCCGGTGCTGCGGATCATGCTGTCGTCGATCAGCGGGATGATGTTCGAGATGATGCTGCGCTCGCACTCCGACCCCTCGATCGCCGAGCCGGGCGTGCCACACCACCCGGAGATCCTGCGCGCCCTGGAGGCCCGCGACGCCGTCCTGGCACGCCGGTGCATGTCCGAGCACCTCACGCTCGGGCTGCGTACCTACGGCGCCGACCTCGACCTCAGCGTGGACGTGATGGCACGCCAGCATATCGAGACGCTGCTCAAGTAGACCTATGCCTGATTTCCGCCCTTACTGACAAGTCTGGTCAAATTCGGTCATCCGCTGTTACCGTACGACCGGTATAACTGGTTAGACCAGTTGGACCAGTACGTCGAGCAGAAAGTCGACGGATGCCCGCTGACTCCCATCCAGGCCCCCCGCCCCTCACCCGCCGCTCCTTCGGCAGGCTCGCCGCCGGCGTCCTGGGCGGCGCCTCCCTCGCCGCCTGCGCCCCCGGCCGCGACGCCCCCTCCCGGGACACGCCGCTGCGCGTCATGGCCTGCAACCACGTCTGGTCCCAGGCGATCTCCAAGTACGTCCCCGAGTTCGAGGAGCGGATCGGGCGCCGCGTCTCGATGTCGATGCTCACCGCGGACCAGCTCTCCAACAGCTACAACGTCAAGCTCAACGCCTCCGGCACCGACATCGACGTCATGATGATGCGGGCTTTGCAGGAGCAGTTGCTGTTCGCGCACAACGGCTGGCTGGCCGACCTGACCGGCCGGGTGACCGGCGACGCGGCCTTCCGCTGGACCGACTTCCTGCAGGCGGCGCGCGACCGCTCGACGACGGCGGGCAAGGTGCTGAGCGTCCCGATCGTGACCGAGCGCGCGGCGCTCTACTACCGCAAGGATCTGGTGGACAGCCCGCCCGCCACGCTCGACGAGCTCATGGAGACCTCGCTGCGGCTCACCGACCGGGGCGGCAACGTCTTCGGCTTCGTGGGGCGGGGCCAGCGCAACGGCTCGGTGAGTCAGTGGTCGAGCTTCCTCTACTCCTTCGGCGGCGACTTCACCATCGACGGCAGGTCCGGCATCGGCCGGCCGGAGGCGGTCACCGCCTACGAGTTCTACGGGCGGTTGCTGCGCGAGGCCGGGCCGCCGGGTGCCACGAACATGACCCTGGAACAGGCCATGCCGATCTTCGCCCAGGGCAAGGCGGCCTTCTACGTCGACGCCGACTCGATCTACACCAACTTCCTGGACCCGAAGGTCTCGACCGTCCAGGACACCGTCGCCTTCGCGCCGGTCCCGGCCGGGCCGAAGGGGGCGCGGCCGTACAACATCCCGTCGTGGAGCCTGGCCGTCAGCCGGTTCTCGCTGCTGCAGGACGAGGCCTGGGAGTTCCTGCGCTGGGCCGCCGGCCCCGAGATGGTGGCGCGGATCCAGGCGGACGGGATACCCGGCGCCCGCACGTCGGCGTGGTCGTCGCCGGCCACGCTCGCCTCGTTCCCGCCCCAGCTCGCGGCGGCGATGAGCAAGAGCTCCGAGATCGGCGTGGGACACGACCGGCCGGAGGTGCTGCAGGTGGGCCGGGCCCGCGACATCGTCGGCCGCCCGCTCGTGGCCGGGATCCTCGGCGGGTCCGTGCCCACGGTGGTCCGCGACGCCGACGCCGAGTTCGCCGAGTTCCTCGTCCGCGACAACCGCTACCGGGAGGCCTGATGACGTTCGACGCGCGGGCCTGCTTCTGGGACCTGATGACATTCACCGTACAGGCCGGCTTCTGGGAGGCCTCATGACGTCCACCGCGGAAGTCGTGCGGGCGGCTCGTCCGGCGGTCGGCGGCGAGCGCACGATCGCGCGGGACAACCGGCGGCTGAAGTGGCTGATGCTGGCGCCCGCGCTCGCGTTCGTCGGGCTGATGATCGTCTTCCCCCTGTTCTACACGCTCAACCTGGCCTTCACCGACGCCTTCGGCGCCGTCAACGCCGCCCACTCCTACGTCGGCCCCCGGAACTTCCTGGACGCGCTCGGCGACACCCGCCGCTTCTGGCCGGCGACGGGGCGCACGGCCCTGTTCACGGCGGGCGCGGTGCTGCTGGAGACCGTGTTCGGCCTGGCCCTGGCCATGCTCATGCGCAAGGCCTTCCGCGGGCTGCGGCTGCTGCGCACGCTGCTGATCATCCCGCTGCTGACCACGCCGCTGGCGATCGGCATCCTGTGGCTGCTCATCCTCGATCCCACCAACGGCATCGCCAACCACCTGCTCGCCTCCGTGGGGCTGCCCAGGCAGGAGTTCCTCGGCTCGGTGAGCCAGTCGCTGCCCACCCTCATGCTCATCGACGTGTGGCAGTGGACGCCCATGCTGACCCTGCTGCTGCTCGCCGGCCTGTCCACGCTGCCCGACGAGCCCGAGGAGGCCGCCCGCGTGGACGGCGCCGGCACCTGGCAGCGCTTCCGGTACGTCGTCCTGCCGATGCTCGGCCCCACCCTCGGCATCGCCGTGGTGCTGCGCTCCGTGGACGCGCTCAAGACCTTCGACCTCCTGTACGCCACCAAGGGCCCGGGCGGCGGCTCCGACTTCGAGGTCGAGACCCTCAACATCTACGCCTACGGGCTCACCTTCGACTACCAGGAGTACGGGCTGGCCTCGGCCGTGCTCGTGCTGTTCACCGTGGCCATCATCTGCGTCGTCATCCTGCTGCGGCGCCGTCCCGGAGGGAGGTCCGGGTGAAGCTGTTGCGCACCGTCGTGATCGTGGTCGTGGCCCTGGTCTTCGCGCTGCCCATCGTCTGGATGTTCGCCGCGGCCTTCAAGACCAACGTGCAGGTCACCGACCCCACCGTCGGCCTGCTGTTCACGCCCACGCTGGACAACTTCGGCAACGTCCTGGCCGACGGCGAGATCCTCACCGGGCTGCGCAACTCGCTGCTGGTCGGCGTCGTGTCCACGGTGCTGTCGGCGGTCATCGCGGTGCCCGCCGCCTGGGCCGTGGGCCGCTTCGGGATGCACCGCACCGGGTCGCTCGTGCTCGTCGCGCGCATCGTCCCGGCGGTCTCCCTGCTGGTGCCCTGGTACTACCTGTTCGCCCAGGCCGGCCTGGTGGGCAGCTACGTCGTACTGATCCTCAGCCACATGTTCGTCTCGGTCCCGCTGATCCTGTGGATCATGATCGGTTTCTTCGAGGGCCTGCCGGTGGAGCTGGAGGAGGCCGCCCGCACGGACGGGCTGACCGCGTTCGGCGCGTTCCGGCGGATCGCGCTGCCGCTGGCCACGCCCGGGACCGCGACGGCGTCGGTGCTGGCGTTCGTGGCGAGCTGGAACAACTTCATGTTCGCGCTGATCTTCTCCAATGAGGAGACCCAGACGGCGCCGGTGACCCTGTTCAACTTCATCTCCTACGCGAGCACCGACTGGGGCGGCCTGATGGCCGCGGCCAGCCTCATGACCGTGCCGGTGGTCATCGCCGCGATCTTCGGGCAGAAGTATCTCGTCGCCGGGCTGACCGCCGGTGCCACCAAGGGCTGAGCCCCGTTCCGAGAAAGGCCGTACATGCAGATCGTCGACGCCCGCGTGGTCGTGACCAGCCCGGGACGCAACTTCGTCACCCTGCGGATCGAGACCGACGAGGGCGTCACGGGTCTCGGCGACGCGACGCTGAACGGGCGCGAGCTCGCCGTGGCCGCCTACCTGCGCGACCACGTGGCGCCGCTGCTGGTGGGCACGGACCCGCACCGCATCGAGGACACCTGGCAGTTCCTCTACCGGGGCGCGTACTGGCGGCGCGGGCCGGTGACGATGGCCGCCATCGCGGCCGTGGACGTCGCGCTGTGGGACATCAAGGCGAAGGTCGCCGGGCTGCCGCTCTACCAGTTGCTCGGCGGCGCGAGCCGCGAACGGGTCCGGACGTACGGCCACGCCAGCGGGCGCGACCTGCCCGAGCTGTTCGACTCCATCCGTGCCCGGCTGGCCGAGGGCTACCCCGCCGTCCGGGTCCAGACCGGCGTCCCCGGCCTCAAGCTCGTGTACGGCGTGCGCACCGGCGACCCCGCCCCCCGCCCCGCCGGCCCCGCCGTCGAGGACTGGGACACCGCCGCCTACCTGCGCCATCTGCCCGCGGTCTTCGAGGCCGTACGCGGCGAGTTCGGCCCCGACCTGCCCCTGCTGCACGACGCCCACCACCGCCTCACCCCGAGCCAGGCGGCCCGCCTGGGCAAGGACCTGGAGCCGTACGACCTGTTCTGGCTGGAGGACTGCACCCCGGCCGAGAACCAGGAGGGGCTGCGCCTGGTCCGCCGGCACACCACCACGCCGCTGGCCATCGGCGAGGTGTTCAACACCGTGTTCGACTTCCAGACGCTGGTGAGCGAGCAGCTCATCGACTACGTGCGCGCCGCGGTGACCCACTTCGGCGGCGTGTCCCCGCTGCGCAAGCTCTTCGACTTCGCCGCGCTGCACCAGATCAAGAGCGCCATCCACGGGCCTGAGGACATCTCCCCCGTGGGCATGGCCGCCGCGATCCACCTGGATCTCGCCGTCCACAACTTCGGCATCCAGGAGTACGCGGGGCACACCGAGGCGACCCGTGAGGTCTTCCCGCATGCCTACACCTTCACCGACGGGTACCTGCACCCGGGGGAGAGGCCGGGCCTCGGGGTCGAGCTGGACGAGCGGGCCGCCGTGGCGCACCCGTACGAGCCGGCCTACCTGCCGGTCAACCGCCTCCAGGACGGCACCGTGCACGACTGGTGAGACGTGGTCAGCGGCCGGTCAACGTCGTCGAGACGTCCCAGAGCCGGGCCGCGGCCTCGGGGTCGAGCGCGTGCGCCGCGACCCCGGCGGGCTCGGGCGCGTCGCCCGTGATCTGATCGCTGGGCAGCGCCTCGGCGCAGTCCTCGAAGTACCGCCCGCCGACCCCCTCCAGCAGGGGAGAGGCGGCCAGCAGCACCGAGGTGGCCGCGCCCTGCTCGGGGGTTCGCCACGGGTAGGAGTCGAAGATCGCCTGCGTCTCAGCGGTGACCGCCGATCCCACCTGGTGGCGCTGCAGGTTGGTACGGATGCCGCCCGGGTGCAGCGCGTTGGCCGTGACGCCGTCGGCCGCCCACCGCCTGGCCGCCTCGACGGCGAACAGCACGTTGGCCGTCTTCGACTGCCCGTAGGCCGACCAGGCCTCGTACGGCCGGCGCTCGAAGTGCGGGTCGTCGAACACCACCGGCGAGCGGAGGTGCCCGCTGGAGCTGACGGCCACGATCCGGGCGCCCCCGGCGGCGGCCAGCGCGCGGTGCAGCCCGAGCGCCAGCGCGAAATGCCCGAGATGGTTGGTGGCGAACTGCAGCTCCCACCCCCGCGCCGTCCGCCGCAGGTCCGGCACGGCCATCACGCCGGCATTGTTCACCAGCATGTGCAGCGGCCCCTGCCAGGCCGCCGTGAACGCCGCGACGGAGGAGGGGTCGGTCAGGTCGAGCACGGCGGCGGTGACATCGGAGTTCCCGGTGCGCGCGGCGATCTCGGCCGCCGCCCGCGCCCCGGCCGCGGCGTCCCGCGCGGCGATGGTCACGCCGGCGCCCGCGGCGGCCAGCGCGCGGGCCGTCTCAGCGCCGAGGCCGGAGGCGCCGCCGGTGACGACGGCCCGCCTGCCGTGCAGATCGACGTCCTTGAGCACCTCGTCCGCGGTGGTCTCCCTGCTGTATGGGGTGATGACGCGAGTCATTTCGATCCTTCTGTCCACTGGTGCGGTTACCCGGCCCACGCTCCGGCAGTGCGCCCGCGGTAGCCAGGGTCCCCGTTACAGGGGTAGCGGCAGGACCAGGATGAACCCCGCCCACCGCGCATAACGTGGTCGTATGAGCAAGACCAACGAACTGGGCGCGTTCCTGCAGGCCCGCCGCGACCTCGTCCGCCCGGAGGAGGCCGGCCTCCCGGCCGGCACCCGCCGCCGCGTCCCCGGGCTGCGCAGGGAGGAGGTGGCGCAACTGGCCGGCATCTCCTCCGAGTACTACCTGCGCCTCGAACAGGGCCGCGACCAGCATCCGTCACCGCAGGTGCTGGACGCCCTGGCCCGGGCGCTGGGCCTGGCCGACGAGGCCGCCGACTACCTGCACGGGCTGGCCCGCCCGATCCACAAGCGCCCGGCGCGGCGCCGGCAGGAACGGGTGCCCGACGGCATCCGCCAGTTCGTCATGTCCCGCACCGACCTCCCGGCGATGGTCCTGGGCCGCTACCAGGACGTGCTGGTGTCCAACCCGCTCGCCCGCGCCCTGTCACCCGCCAACGTCCCCGGCGTGAACGTGCTGCGCGCCGCCTTCCTGGACCCCGAGGTCAAGGCCCTGTACGAGAACGACTGGGAGCACATCGTGGGCGGCGCGGTCGCGGCGCTGCGCGCGCTGGCCGGCCCGGAGACCCGCGACCCGCACCTGGCGGAGCTGGTGGGCGACCTGTCCGTCCGCAGCCAGGAGTTCCGCCGCCTGTGGGCCCGCCACGATGTGCGGCCCCGCACCAGCGGCACCGCCCTCGTCAAGCATCCCCAGCTCGGCCCCATCCGGCTGAACTACGAGAAGCTCACCGTCACCGGCTCCGACGGCCTGCTCCTGGTCCTGTGGCACGCGCCGCCCGGCACCCCGGCCGCCGAATCGCTGTCCCTGCTCGCCCACCTGGCCACCGAGCCGAGGTCCGCCGCTGACGCGTAGCTCTACGCCCCCTGGTTGGACAGGACGTTATCCGGCCGGTTCAACCAGACCTGTTGCCCCTCGGGCGTGACGGTGACGCCGAAATCCCGCCAGCTCGGCTCGCCCCAGGACACCCATCGGGCGTACGCCAGCAGCACCTCGTCCCACAACGGCCGGTCGCCCACCTGCTGAACGGCGATCATTGAGCCCGGCCTGCACGTGACCGCGGCCCACGAGCGCGGCACGTCAGGGTCCGACAGCCACATGCGCCACCATTCGCCGTCCTCGTCGGCGCCGCTGTTGGTGGTCGTGACGATCCCG
The DNA here is from genome assembly GCF_039871825.1 of Nonomuraea sp. B12E4. Taxonomy (NCBI): domain Bacteria; kingdom Bacillati; phylum Actinomycetota; class Actinomycetes; order Streptosporangiales; family Streptosporangiaceae; genus Nonomuraea; species Nonomuraea sp. B12E4. The sequence continues at coordinate 428,613 of NZ_JBDPME010000002.1, forward strand.
GTCAAAGCCGACACGGTCAGGTCTACACCCGCGTTGATCTGGTCGAACGCCCGCGGGTCGAGCGCCGTCCAGTACTGCCGCCGCTCACCGGGTGGCGTCTCGTCCGATGCCGGCCTCTGTTCCCGCATCCACATGTACTCCGCGAAATCGACGACACGGCCTTGCGCGGTGCCGTCCGTGCCGACCTCCAAGCGCAGGCAATGGCCGACGCCGAAGCCGGGACGCCACGGCAGCACGATCACGCCGCCCGGTCGGCACTGCTCGACCCACGCGTACGGGATCGCGCGAATCCCGCAGGTGACGTGCACCCGGTCGTAGGGCTCGCCGTCCGCGCAGCCGAGCGCGCCATCGCCGACGACCAGCCGCGGGTGGAACCCGGCGTCGCTCAGGTTCTTGGCCGCCTGTTCGGCAACCGCCGCGTCCACCTCGATAGAGGTCACCTCCCCCTGATTCCCGACAAGGTGCGACAAGAGTGCCGCTGTCCACCCGGTTCCGGTGCCCACCTCCAGAACCCGCATGCCGGGCTCGGCCTGGAGGTGGTGCAGCAGGTCGGCGACGGTGCCCGGCTGGGACGCCGACGACGTGTAGTCGCCCTTCAGCGCCGTCAAGGGCGTCCTGCCGTCGTCGAGCTGGGTGACGATGGCGTGGCGGGAGTACACCGCCTCGTACCAGGCGTCGGGGTCGGCTTCGCGGTCGATCAGACACTGCTCGCCGTCGTCGTCCCGGACCAGGCCCACGTCCGGGATGAACTGGTGACGGGGTACGGCGCGGACGGCGTCCTTGACGGACTCGCTGATGTCGCCTCGCCCTGCGGGGTCGAGCGCGGAGACCAGCCGGTCCATGTGGGCGGTCAAGTCCACTACTTGCCGCCGCCCTTGCCGTTGCCGCCGCCGTGGCTGCCGCCCTTGCTCTTCCCCTGCTCGTCGTCGGTGCTGCCGCTTCCCTTGTCCTTACCTTCGTCGAAAGGCCGGTCGGTCGGCTTGTCGCCGTGCTTTCCGCCCATGCTTGGCTCCTTCATCTCGACGTTGCTTACCGTGACATTATGGCTACGGATCGGGGGTGGGTAAGGGGTCATACCCCGGCCGGGGGGTGATGTCGGGGAGCCATCAGTGCCCTTGCAGTCTCCTGCCGGGGAGCTTTGGGTGTCCCGGGCGGGACGGTTGGGGGACCGCCCTCGGAGGGGGTCCCGCTGCACCTCGCACGGTCAGCCGTTCCTCCAGCACGCCAGGGCCGGCGGTGAGCAGCACCGCGATGTCGGGATGGCGGGACGGCCTGTGCGACGCCCGCGGGTAGTCCAGCGGCACCCCGTCGCGGTGTTGCAGCACGCAGGAGGCGGGCACGTAGATCTCGCCGCGTGCCGGCGCAGGCTTGACCTGCGGCTTAGCGGCCGCCGTGTGGCAATGGTGGCGGCGCCGTCGCGCCGCTCCGGGCGAGGATGACGTCGACACACTGAGGTCCTGGCTGCAGGGACGCACACAGCGGCCGGCGATCGACTGGGCGGCGTCGTGCCCTGAGGAAGCGCTGCTGATGGGCAGGCGCTCTAAGCCAGGGCTCCCTCGCCGACGAGGGCCACCCGGACGGCTGCGGGGTCGTCGCTGGAGAGGGGGACGGCGAAGACCGCCGCGCCCTCCTGGGCCCCGTACACCACGAACCGCACGTCGTCCTCGTCCCACGTGTCCTGGACGTCCGAGGTGAGCCGCGCGGCCGCCGAGCAGTACGCGGGGCTGCGGCGGAGCAGGTGCAGCGAGGTCTCCAGGGGTACCTCGCGGGGTGGCGGGACGGCGAGGGGGTGGCGCAGCCGTACCAGGAGGCGGCGGGCCGGAGTGAGCCAGTGGCGGTCCAACTCCGCCGAGAGGGCCAGCAGGGCCACGGCCTCCAGCAGGACGAGGCCGGGCAGCGGCGGGTGCGGCCCCGCCCCGATCGCGAGCAGGGCGGCGGCCAGCAGCAGGCCCGCGCGGGCGAAGGCGCGCCGGTCCGCCGGGCGGGAGTGCGCCGACAGGCAACCGCACGACGCGGTGGGCGCGGCAACGCGGGCATAGCCGAGATAGGCGAGGAAACCGGCCGCCAGCAGGGCGGCGGCCACGCCGTCGAGGGGGTGCGCCGGCGGCAGCAGCAGGGCGGCGGCCACCGCGAGCTCGATCAGGCCGACCAGCCGCAGTGCCGGGACCGCGCGCGCCGGACCGGTGAGCCGGGCCAGGGCGCTCTGCCCGGCCTGTGCCCGCATCCGGCGGCTGAGCAGCTTCGCCAGGCCCGCCCAGAAAAGGAAGAGGGCGATCACGTACGGCTGTGACGCGGCGATCCCGGGCATCGGCTGCCTCCTAGTGCGGGGAGAAGACGGTGGCGATGTCGACCTCGTTCGTGTCCGGCCGCCAGGCGCCCAGAATCTGTACGTGCTGACTCACTTTCAGCATCGACAGGTCCGCGGTCGGCGGGGACTCCGAGTGCACGGCGACCGACTTGCCGGGCACCACGTGGCACAGCACCTCGTGCCCGTTGTGGTCGAGGTGGAGCGTCTGGCCGGTGATGTTCTTGATGTGGCCCTTGATGTTGACGATGTTCAGCCACACCGACTCGGCGGCGAGCATCCCGTCCGGCATGCGCACGCCCCTGGCGTACAGGCCGTCGCCCGGTTTGGCCTGGTCGAACCCGACCGGTCCGAGCTTCCACAGGCTGGTGCCGTCCACGACCCTGATGGTGTGGAACACCATGTTCGAGCCGAGGACGAGCAGGGTGTTCTCCTTGATCGAGCGGATCCGGCCTTCGGCGAAGTCCGGGTCCGGGGCACCGGGCTCGAGGTCGGGCGCCGCGGTGGCGAAGGCCGCCTCGGGGCCGAGCGAGCCGAGCGCGGTTGCGGCAACGACGCCCGCGCCGCCGCCGAGCACGGCGGACCTGAGCAGATCCCGTCTACTGCGCATCGCCGGCCCCCTACCCCGTCGCGATCTCGACCGGCCGCAGGCCGCTGGATAGGCTGGCGATCCGGCTGTAGGCGGCCGGGGTGAGGTCGATCAGCCGGTTGTTGGCGCAGGTCGCGCCGCAGCAACTGCGCTCCCCGCAGAACAGGTCGGTCTGCGGGCCGCAGTCGGCGATCGTGGTGACGACGCTGGCGCCGCCGCACAGCTCCGTCGTGCGGTGGCGGAAGCCGCACGTCCGGCGGTCAGGCTGACTCCGCAGCTGTCGGGGCGGGTGATGGCCCAGCAGGCGTCGGAGGCGTTGGGCCAGGCATGTTGCAGGTTGCCCGAGTTGCAGGTGCCGCAGGCTCCCTTGCCCACGGTGCTGCAGGGTCCCCAGGCGGTGCCGCAGCAGAACCAGGAGACTTCTCCCTGGACGGGGCCGAGTAAGTCGGCGGGCGGGTCGGTGGACTTGCTACGCGCCATGCGCGTCCTCCTTGGGTGAGCTCTGGACGATCTCAGAGGTTTGAAGCTTTCCGACTCGATCTATGAGTACCATGTAAGGATTTTTCGTCAATGCCGGAAAAGGATGATTTTGGCGGGACTTTCGCGACCGGCTCAGGACCTGGGGCTTCCGTGCAGGCCGTGGCCGGAGGCCACCGGCGGGGGTCGCCGCTCTGGACCCGGTCCTGTTCCCGGCACTGGCCGCCGGGGCTGGTTCGGGGGCATGGGGCGGTCCCGATGGGAGGGGGGCTCTCCCTCGGGCAGTGTCTTGTCAGTGGCAGAGATTAGCCTGGCATTGTCGTCCCGCCCGTGGGCCGACGCCGGGCCTCGGCTCGGCCCGATGTCATGGACGTCCCAGCGCTCGACCGGAGGGGAAACGATCGTGGGGTCTTTCGCAGGCGGAGGGCTGCCCCCGGATGACCTCGTCGTCACGGCCCTGCGCGCCGGCGACGAGGCGATGTTCGAGGCTCTGCTCGACACCTGGTCCGGAGGCATGTTGCGGGTGGCGAGATCCTACGTGTCCACCGACCACTCCGCGGAGGAGGTCGTCCAGGACACGTGGCTGGCGGTCATCGGCGGAATCGAGGGTTTCGAGGGCCGTTCCTCGGTAAAGACCTGGGTTTACCGGATCCTGGTCAACACGGCGAAGAAACGCGGGGTGCGCGAGAGCCGCACACTGCCGTGGAGCACGTTCGAGCAGGACGGCGTCCCGCTCCCGGAGTTCGACGGGCGGGACGTGTGGAAGGAGACCACCGCGGCGTGGCCCTCGCCCGAGGGTGAGGCGCTGGCCTCGGAGGTGCGTGGGCTGATCGGGGAGGCTCTGGCCCGGTTGCCGCCCCGGCAGCGCATTGTGATCACCCTGCGTGACGTGGAAGGGTGCACCTCCGAGGAGGTGTGCGAGATCCTGGAGATCTCGGCGGCCAACCAGCGGGTCCTCCTGCACCGCGCCCGCACGGCGGTGCGCGGCTGGCTGGCCGACTACTTCGAGTCCGTGAAACAACCGGAATAGCCCACGGGCACGTCCGGCCCTCGCGGGGGCCACAATAAGTGATGTGAAGCGGTTCATTCCCCCGAGATGAAGGCGGTCAACGTCGTGAAGCGGTTCACCTGCGACGAACTGGTGGAACTCATCACCGCCTACCTTGATGGCGCCCTCGACCAGCCCGAGCGCGAAGGCGTGCGGGTTCACCTGGCGATCTGCGCCTGCTGTGAGCGCTATTTCGAGCAGTTCCGCGCCACCATCGGCGCCCTCGGCGACCCGCGGCCGGAGAAACTGCCGACCGGCGTGCACGACCGGCTCATGTCCGCGTTCCGCGAACGCCACCGGCCGTGACACCCTCCGGAGGGTGAGCGCTCAGGAGCGTGACGCCTGACGCCCGCGAGCCGGAGGGTCTGGTCAGGAGGTCCCGCCCGCGGGCCGGAGGGCCTGGTCGGGAGGTCCCGTGGGGGCCGGAGTCAGGAAGCTGTCCCGCAGTGCGGCCAGCGCCGACGCGGGGACGGCGCCGTCGCGCAGATGGCCGAGCACCACGATCGTGGCGCGTAGCTGCAGCAGCCGTCCGGAGCAGACCGGGCAGCCGACGAGATGCGCCGTGACGCGCTGGTGCCGCCCGGCGGGCAGCGCCTCCTCCAGCAGGTCGGTCAGCAGTTCGAGCACGTCATCGCACCCGAGCTGACCACTCGCCCGCGCTTCCCGTGCCCGTTCCATGTGGACTAGTGCCGGTCGCGCGCCATTCGTTACACCGCGTCCGCGGGTCGTGCTCCAGCGGTTCCGCCCCCTTTCGTCACAACATTCGGTAATTGCCCCGGTTGCCCCACTTTCGTCTGTAACGCTCGCGCGGCTCGCGGATCTGTAGACCCATACGCCACGCGAAGGGGAGACGATGATCGGTTTGACGGCCGAGGGCACGCCGCTTCGGGACGCTTCCGAGGTGGCGGACTTCGCCCGCCGCTGCTTCCGTCCCGCCGCCGGGGACCGGGTGGGCGTCGAGCTGGAGTTCCTGGTTTTCGACAATGCGATTTACCACAGCGCGGCGGAGGCCCGTCACGTCCCGCTCGCCCGGGTCGAACGAGCCATGCCCGCGGTGCTGCCCGGTGGCAGCCGGGTGACGTTCGAGCCGGGCGGCCAGCTCGAACTGTCCGGACCGGCGGCTCCGCTGCAGGACTCGCTGAACCGCCTGGCCGGCGACGTCGCCGCCGTGCGGGCGGCCCTGGGGGAGGCCGGGCTGACCCTGGCCGGGATCGGCCTCGACCCGGTACGCCCCGCCCGCCGCCAACTCCACCTGCCCCGCTACGAGGCGATGGCCGAGTTCCTCGGGGTGCCGTACGGGCCGCTGATGATGTGCTCGACCGCGTCCGTCCAGGTCAACCTGGACCTGGGCGAGCGGCCGGGGGAACGCTGGGAGCGGGCGCACGCGCTCGGCCCGGTGCTGCTGGCGGCCTTCGCCAACTCGCCGCTCAGCGGCGGCCGGCCGTGCGGCTGGATGTCGGGCCGCCAGGCCGTCTGGGACCGGCTCGACCGCACCCGGACGGCCCCCGTGCCCGCCTCCGGCGATCCCGCCGCGGACTGGGCCGAATACCTGCTGGACGCCCGGCTCATGCTGGTACGCGAGGACGAGGAGCGCTACCGCCCGGTCCGGGACGGCTCGACGTTCGGCGACTGGCTGGCGGGCGGCGGCGACCGCCGGCCCACGGCCGAGGACCTGGCCTACCACGCCTCCACGGTCTTCCCCCCGGTACGGCCCCGGGGCTGGCTGGAAATCCGCTACCTCGACGCCCAGCACCCGGAGCTCTGGCCGGTGTGCGCGGCCGTCACCCACGCCCTCGTCTCCGACGACCGGGCCGCCGACGCCGCGCTCGCGGCCGTGGACCGGCACCTGCCGTTCCGGGGGCCGTACCGGGAGCCGTGGGAGGCGGCGGCGCGGTGCGGGCTGTCCGAGCCGCGCCTGGCCAGGGCCGCCGAGGCGTGCTTCCGGGCCGCGCTGGAGGCGCTGCCGCGCCTCGGTGCGAACCCCGGCCTGGTGGGCATGGTCGCGGCGTTCGCCGACAGGTACGTGACCCCCGGCCGCTCGCCGGCGGCCGACCTGATGGAGAACCCGACGCCGGGACGGGGCGTTCCGGCCTGGCTGAACGACGAAGGACCGCATTGACCTCCTTCCCACGGCTGTCGCCGGGAGACGGTCTTGCCCAGCCATATCCCACCAGCCCGGTGGCAGGCCCGGCGGCGAGAACCGAGCCGCAGGGCGACCGTGACGACAGCGCGGAGCCACCGGGCGTATACCGCGTTTCCGCCCCGAAACCTGGGGTCCCCATGTTCAAGGAGGTTCGATGAACGACTTCAAGGAACGCATAGCGGCCGAGCTCATCGCCGTGCGCGACCGGTCACACGCCTACACGGCGGCCGAGGACGACACGCTCATGCGCCAGCACTCCCCGCTGATGTCGCCGCTGGTGTGGGACCTCGCCCACGTCGGGAACTACGAGGAGTTGTGGGTGCTGCGCGCCGCCGCGGGCATCGAACCGCTGCGCCCCGAGATCGACGACATCTACGACGCGTTCAAGACCCCGCGCAAGGACCGCCCCACCCTGCCCTTCCTGGGCCCGGACGAGGCCCGCCGCTACATCGACGGCGTACGCGGGCGGGTGCTCGACGTCCTCGACGAGGTCGACCTGGACGGCCCCTCCCCGCTGCACCGCGACGGCTTCGTGTTCGGCCTGGTGATCCAGCACGAGCACCAGCACGACGAGACCATGCTCGCCACGCTGCAGCTCTCCGGGCAGCCCGGCCTGGTACGCGAGGGCGCTCTGCCCCCCGGCCGGGACGCGGGTCCCGAGGAGGTGTACGTGCCCGCGGGTTCCTTCCTCATGGGCACCGGCACGCTGCCCTGGGCCTACGACAACGAGCGTCCCGCGCACCGGGTGGACCTGCCCGGCTACTGGATCGACCGGCTGCCCGTCGGCAACCGCGACTACGCGGCGTTCATCGAGGCCGGCGGCTACGACGACCCGCGCTGGTGGAGCACGGAGGGCTGGGCGTGGCGGCAGCGCGAGGGTGCCACCGCCCCCCTGTTCTGGGCCAGGGACGGTGACACCTGGTGGCGCGCCCGGTTCGGCCGTACCGAGCCCGTCCCGATGGACGAGCCGGTCCAGCACGTGAGCTGGTACGAGGCCGACGCCTACGCCCGCTGGGCGGGCAAGCGGCTGCCCACCGAGGCCGAGTGGGAGAAGGCCTGCGGCTGGGACCCGGCGGCTGATCGGGCGCGCCGCTACCCGTGGGGCGAGCAGGACCCCGGCCCCGACCGGGCGAACCTCGGCCACCGGGCCGCCCACCCCGCTCCGCTGGGCGCCTACCCGGCCGGGGCCAGCGCGTACGGGGTCGAGCAGATGGTGGGGGACGTGTGGGAGTGGACCTCCTCCTGGTTCCAGCCCTACCCGGGCTTCCGCGTCTTCCCCTACCCGGAGTACAGCGAGGTCTTCTTCGGCCAGGAGTACCGCGTGCTGCGCGGCGGCTCGTGGGCGGCCGACCCGGCGGCGGTGCGGACCACGTTCCGGAACTGGGACTATCCGATCCGGCGGCAGATCTTCACCGGCTTCCGCTGCGCGCGTTCGGAGCCGGTCTGATGTGCCGGCACGCCGCCTGGCTGGGCGCCGCCCGCCCGCTCACCTGGCTCATCCACGAGCCCGAGTACGGCCTGCTCAGGCAGTCGTACGAGCCGCGCCGCCAGCGGTCCGGCCTGGTCAACGCCGACGGCTACGGCATGGGCTGGTACGACCCCGCCCGCCCCGAGCCGGTGCGCTACCGCCGTACCGTGCCCATCTGGGCCGACGCCAACCTGCCCGCGCTCGCCGAGGTCGCCCGGTCCACCTGCCTGCTGGCGGCCGTGCGGTCGGCCACCGTGGGCATGCCCATCGAAGAGAGCGCCACGGCGCCGTTCGCCGACGGCGGGTGGCTGCTCAGCCACAACGGGCGCGTCGCCAGGGACGCGCTGCGCGATCTGTCCGACGACCTGGCCGACCGGGTGGAGAGCGCGTGCGACGCGGCCTGGGTGGCCGCCGCCGTGTTCCTGCGCGGGCACGCCGGGGCCGGCCTTGAAGAGGCGCTGGCCGAGGTCGTCGTACGCGCCGGGGCGAAGGACCCCGGTGCCCGGCTCAACCTGCTCGCCTGCGACGGCGCGTCACTCGCCGCGACCGTCTGGGGCGACACCCTCTTCACCCGCCGACTACCCGACGGCGTGCTGGTGGCCAGTGAGCCGCTCGACGACCTGCCGGGCTGGGAGGCCGTACCCGAGCGGACCCTGCTGACCGTCACCCGTGACGACGTACGCGTCCAGCCGCTGTGATCAATACCTTTGGAGGCCCCGTGCCTGTCAGCCAGTCGACCATGCACGTGATCAACCATCTCGACCGTGACTACCTGCGCCAGGCGCTCGAACACGATGTCAGGGCCGGCTTGACGGCCATGCCCAAGTGGCTGCCGCCCAAGTGGTTCTACGACGCCACGGGGAGCGAGCTGTTCTCCCGCATCACCCGGTTGCCCGAGTACTACCCGACCCGGCGCGAGCTGGCCATCCTGCGGACGCGCTCCGCGGACCTGGCGGCCGCCTCCGGCGCGGACACGCTGGTCGAGCTGGGCTCGGGCACCAGCGAGAAGACCGTGCTGCTGCTGGACGCGCTCGCCGCGGCGGGCACGTTGCGCACCTACACGCCGGTGGACGTGGACGCGGTCACCCTCTCGGCGGCGGCGCGGCGGCTGGCCGACCGTATCCCGGGGCTGGCCGTGCGGGCCGTGTGCGCCGACTTCGAGCGGCATCTGGCGTTGCTGCCGCGCACCGGGCGGCGCATGGTGGCCTTCCTCGGCGGCACGATCGGGAACCTGGAACCGGCCGCCCGCCAGGTGTTCCTCAAGGAGCTGCGGGCCACGCTCCGGCCCGGGGACACGTTCCTGCTGGGGGCCGACCTGGTGAAGGACACCGGGCGGCTGGTGGCGGCCTACGACGACGCGGCCGGGGTGACGGCGGCCTTCAACCGGAACGTGTTGCGGGTGGTCAACAGGGAGCTGGACGCGGACTTCGTCCCGGAGGAGTTCGAGCACGTGGCGCTCTACGACGAGCGGCACGACTGGATCGAGATGCGGCTGCGGGCCGGCCGGGACATGCGGGTCCGGATCGGCGGGCTCGGGCTGGAGGTGGAGTTCGCCGAGGGGGAGGAGATGCGTACCGAGATCAGCGCCAAGTTCCGGCCGGAGGGGTTGCAGGCGGAGCTCGTGGCGGCCGGGTTCGGCATCCGCCGCCGTTACACGGACCCCTCGGGCGACTTCACCCTGGTCCTGGCCGGGGTGTGAACCCGGTGAGAGACCTGGCCCCGGACCCGCGCCTGAACTCGGACCTGGGGCTGGGTGCCGGACAAGTGGGTGTCGGTGAGGTGTGGCGGGCGGCGCGGAGTGTGGTGCCGCCCGGGCATCTCGACGCGGCCGGGTGCAACGTGTCCAGCGACCGGGTGCTCGACGCCGTCATGGCGCACCTGCGGCTGGAACGCGAGCGCGGCGGCTACGCGGCCGTCCCCGACCTCACCGCGTCGAGGTCGGCCCTGGCCGCGCTGGTCGGCGCCGGCCCGGCGGACGTGGCGTTTCTGGAGAGCGGTACGGCGGCGATGGCCGCGCTGCTGGGCGGCTGGCAACTGCCGCCGGGCAGCCGGATCGGCCACGCCCGTACCGAGTACGGCGGCACGCTGATGCTGTTGCGCCGCCTGGCGGCCCGGCGGGGCTGGCGGCTGGTCGAGCTGCCGGTGGACGGCGCGGCCCGCCTCGACCCGGAGGGCGTGCGAACCCGGCTGGCGGCGGGGCTGGACCTGGTGGTCGTCTCCCACATCGGCTCCCACCACGGAGTGGTGCAACCGGTGGCGGAGATCGGGGCGCTGTGCCGTGCGGCCGGGGTCCCGCTGGTGCTGGACGTCTGCCAGTCCCTGGGGCACGTGGAGGTGCGCGGGACGGGCGCGAGCGCGTACGTGGGGACCTCGCGCAAGTGGCTGGCCGGGCCGCGCGGCGTCGGCTTCCTGATCGTGCCCGGCCTGACACCCGCCATGGACGCCCCCGCCCCCACCCTCAGCGGCCACCTCTGGGAGGAGGAACCCGGGAGCGGAGGCGCACCACCCCCGCCCGTGCCGGTGCCGGGGGCGGCGCGGTACGAGACCTCCGAGGGCGTGATCGCGGCCCGGATCGGGCTGGGCGCGGCCGCGCTCGAACACCGCGAGCTCGGCCCGGCCGCGCTCCACGCCCACCTGGCCGACCTCGGCCGTACGGCGCGTGGCCTGCTCGACGGCGCCGGGGGCTGGCGCGTGGCCGAGCCGCTGGACGAGCCGTCCGCCCTGGTCACGCTCCGCCCCCCGGCGGGCGACACGGCCGAGCGTGCCGTCGCCCGCGCGGCCGCCGCGTCCCTGATCGTCAGCGTCGCGCCGGCCGCCAGGGCGCCGCTGCACCTGCGCGAGCCCGTGCTACGCGTCTCCCCGCCCCCGGGCACGTCCTTGGAGACGCTGCACGCCCTGGCCCGCGTCCTGGCCCGTTGAATGATCGGCTCTTGCTCGATGGCTCTTGCCGGATCCGGGAGAAGCCATGTCCAAGTCCGGAGCGGGCTTGGGCGTCTGTTGGTGGTGGGCGAACTACGGTCAGAGCAGGTGCCGCTTTCGGGCTAATCCGGCAAATCAGTACAGAGCGCGCCCGGATGCCGGGTCCGCGCGGATCGCGGCGGCTGCGTCCGGTGCACCTGGAGGTGATCCCATGGTGCGACTGGTACTCGCGGCGATGGTGTCGCTGGCCATCTCACCGGTGCTGCCACCGGCAGCGGCCGGTCACCGCGCCCCGTCCGTGGACGCGGGCGCCCCGTCACTCGTCACCGCGTTCCGGCTACGCCAGCTGTCGAACGCCGTCACCACCACCCCCGGCGGCAGGACGTTCATCGGCTTCCCGCACATGCAGGGCGAGAACGGGATGAGCGTGGCGGAGGCGGGCGCGGGCAACAGGCTGATCCCGTACCCCGACGCGGCCTGGAACGCCTGGGAGTCCGGCAAGGACCCCCGGCAGGCGTTCGTCCGGGTCAACGCCCTGCGGATCGGGCCGGACGGCAACCTGTGGGTCGTCGACACGGGGATGCCCGGGTTCGGCGAGTCGCTCGTCCCCGGCGGGTCGAAGATCGTGGCGATCGACGTACGCACGGACAAGGTACGCCGCGTCTACTCGCTCGCCCAGGTCAGCCACCCCAGGAGCTACATCAACGACATTCGCTTCCACGGCGACCGCGCCTACATCACCGACGCCGGCGACCCCGGTGCGCTCATCGTGCTCGACCTGGGCACCGGAGCGGCGCGGCGGGTCCTCGAAGGCGCTCCCTCGACGACGGCGCGCCGGACCATCATGGCCGAGGGCAAGCCCATGATCGGCCCGGACGGCAAGCCGGTGCGCATCAACGCCGACCAGCTTGAGGTCTCACCCGACGGCGAATACCTCTACTTCCAGCCGCTGTCCGGCCCGCTCCACCGGGTACGGACCCGCTGGCTGAACGATCCGGCCATGTCGGGGCGGGAGCTGTCCGGCCTGGTCGAGCCCTGGGTGGACACCCCGTCCACCGGCGGCACCGCCATCGACGCCGCCGGGAACATCTACCTCAGCGACGTGGACCACCCGCGCATCCTGCGGATCTCGCCCGACCGGCAGGTCACCACCGTCATCCAGGACCGGCGGCTGCTCTGGCCGGACGCGCTGTGGATCGACGGGACCGGCAACCTGTGGATCCCCATCGCGCAGAACAACCGCCTCGCCCAGTTCCAGGGCGGCCGGTCCCACGTGGTGCTGCCCGCCCACATCTACAAGCTCAAGATCGACGCCCGCCCCGCCCCGAACGACCACGCCGCCGGCGCCGGCTGAGGCGTCCCCGCCCCTGCCAGTACGGGCGTGGGCTCAGCGCAGGGCGCCGAAACGTTGTGCCGGTTTCATGTCTCCTGTCCCGGGCATCCGATTAAGGGGGTGTGCAGACATTGCGGTATATCGGGGTGCCGCTCGCGCGGCGCGAGGATCGCGACCTGGTCACCGGCCACGCGCGCAGGGTCGCCGACCTGGAGGTTCCCGGGACGCTGGAGCTCGCGTTCGTCCGTGGCCCGGTGCCGCACGCCGCGATCCACGGCATCGACGTCGCCGCCGCCCGCGAGCAGCCGGGGGTGGCCGGCGTGTGGTCGGCGGCCGACCTGCCGTACGTCGCCGGCCGGGAGGTGCCGGCCGAGGAGGGCGCGCCGCCGTGGCCGCTGCTCGCCACCGGCCGCGTCCGCTACCCGGGCGAGCCGCTCGCCGTGGTCGCCGCCGACACGCGCGCCCGCGCCGAGGACGCCGCCGAGAGCGTCACCCTGAACCTCGAACCGCTGCCCTTCACCACCGACCCGGTGGCCGCCGCGGCCCCGGACGCGCCCCGCCTGTTCGACGACCGCGGCAACGTCGCCGCCGAGCGCGTCTTCGGCGAGCCCGCCGACGACGTGTTCGCGACCGCCCCGGTGGTCGTCGAGGCCGCATACCGCCAGCAGCTCCTGCTCCCCACGTCCCTGGAGCCGCGCGCCATCCTGGTCGAGCCCGGTCCTTCCGGCGACCTCACCGTCTGGGTCTCCCACCAGGCCCAGCACCGGCTGCGCGGCACGCTGGCCCAGGCGCTCGCCCTCGACCCCGAGCGGATCCGGGTGGTCGTCCCGGCCACCGGAGGGGCGTTCGGCGCCAAGAGCCAGGCCTACCCGGAATACCTGGTGGCCGCCCTGCTCGCGCGCCACCTCGGCCGGCCGGTGCGCTGGTCGGAGGACCGGGCCGAGGCCATGCTCGCCGGCCCGCGCGGCCGCGGCCAGAACCAGCGGGTACGGCTGGCGGCCGACGCCGAGGGCACCTTCCTCGCGTACGAGCTGCTGGTCGACGCCGACATCGGCGCCTACCCGCACATCGGCGCCTTCGTCCCCGTCATGACGGGAGCCATGAGCCCGGGCGCCTACCGCACTCCCCGGGTGCACACGCGGATCCGGTGCGTGCTCACCAACACCGCCCCGACCACGTCCTACCGTGGCGCCGGCCGCCCCGAGGCCGCCTACGCCCTTGAGCGCACCGTGGACCGGCTCGCCCGCCGGCTCGGCCTGGACCCCGCCGAGCTGCGCCGGCGCAACTTCGTCCGCCCCGACCAGTTCCCGTACGTGACGCCGACCGGCCGTACCTACGACTCCGGCGACTACGCCACCGCGCTGGACGACGCGCTGGCCGCCGTCGGCTACGACGAGGTCCGCGCCGAGCAGGCCCGCCGCCGCGAGGAGGGCGGGCCGCCGATCGGCGTGGGCATCGCCACGTACATCGAACGCTCGGGAGGCCCGCCCGACAGCGACGAGTTCGGCAGCGTGGAGGCGTGCCCGGACGGCACGTTCGTGGCCCGCGTCGGCTCCACCTCCACCGGCCAGGGCCACCTCACCGCGTTCGCGCAGGTGGTCGCCTCGACCCTGGACGTGGACATCGACCTCGTACGCGTCATCCAGGGCGACACCCGCGAGGTGCCCTACGGCTTCGCCACCTTCGGCAGCCGCTCCATGCAGGTGGGCGGGGCGGCGCTGTGGCGGGCCGCCGAGACGCTCGTGGCGACCGCCCGCCTCCGGTGCGCCGAGCTGCTCGGCGTGGGGGAGGAGGACGTCTCCTACGCCGAGGGCCACCTGCTCGTCGGGGCGCCCGGCATCCGGGGCCCGCAGGCCGGGCTCGACGCCGGCCCGCTCGCCGGGCTCGGTCTCGGGGAACTGGTCGCCCGCACCGGGCCGCTGCGCTGCGACGAGATCCTCGCCCCGCCGCAGGCGTTCCCGTACGGCGCGCACGTCGCCGTCGTGGAGGTCGATCCGGACCTCGGTTCCGTCCACGTGCGGCAACTGGTGGCCGTGGACGACTACGGGGTGGTGGTCAACCCCATGATCGTCGACGGCCAGGGGTACGGCTCGATCGCCCAGGGCCTCGGGCAGACGCTGTACGAGCAGGCGGTCATCGGCGCCGACGGCCTGCCGTACGCCTCGACCCTGCTGGACTACCTGCTGCCCACCGCCGCCGACATGCCGCCGATCACCCTGCTGGAGACCGTCACGCCCAACCCCAACACCCCCCTCGGGGCCAAGGGCGCGGGCGAGGCCGGCTGCATCGGCATCCCGCCCGCCGTGGTCAACGCCGTGTGCGACGCTCTCGGCACCGACCACATCGACATGCCGCTCACGCCCGCCGCGGTGTGGGCGGCGGCCCGGGAGAGCACGTGAACGGCGTGGAGGCCGGGCAGAAGTTCTGGCGCCGCGTCTGGCAGTCGCAGGACTAGACGCCGACGGCTCCCGGGTGCCCGGAATATCGTTTCCGGCATGGCTGATGAAATCTTCGAGCATCCCCGGCTGGCCGCGATCTACGACGCGCTCGACCCCGACCGGAGCGACCTGGACGCCTACGCCGCCATCGCCGCCGAGTTCGGTGCGCGCAGCGTGCTGGACGTCGGGTGCGGGACCGGCACGTTCGCGCTGATGCTGGCGGAGCGCGGGGTGGAGGTGACGGGCGTGGACCCGGCGGGTGGCTCGCTCGACATCGCGCGGGCCAAGCCCGGGGGCGAGCGGGTGCGCTGGATCCACGGGGACGCGACCGCGCTGCCGCCGCTGCGGGTCGATCTGACGACCATGACGGCGAACGTCGCCCAGGCGATCGTCGAGCCCGCGGCCTGGGCGGGCACCCTGCGCGGGGTCCACGAGGCGTTGCGGCCCGGCGGGCATCTGGTGTTCGAGACGCGGGACCCGGCGCGGCGGGCCTGGCTGGAGTGGAACCGGGAGGCGTCGTACCGGCGGGTGGAGCTCGACGGGGTCGGCGTGGTCCAGACCTGGACCGACCTGCTGGACGTCAGCGAGCCGCTGGTGACGTTCCGCGGGACGTGGGTGTTCGAGGCGGACGGGCAGGTGCTGACCTCGGACTCGACGCTGCGCTTCCGCGGGCGGGAGGAGGTCGAGGCGGAGCTGGTCGCGCACGGCTACGAGGTCGTGGAGGTGCGGGACGCGCCCGACCGGCCCGGTCGGGAGTTCGTGTTCGTGGCGCGGCGGCGGCCGGAGGGGTGACGGGTTCGCGGGCGAGTCGCGGGCTGGATGGGCGTGGGTGGGTGGCGGGCTCAGGTCTGACGGGGCGGGGCGAGACCTCGGCGCCCGTGGCCCGCAGCGCCTCGGCCCGCCGGTCCTCCCGGTGGACGAAGGCGCATACGTGCCGCCACGACCGCGGTGTTCGGCGGGCACTTTTCTTCTCGCGCGCGGCCTCGAGACCTCAGAGGGCGTCGGTGTTCTGCGCGGCCTGGTAGACGGCCATCGCCTCGTCTCCGAAGAACGGGCCGAACATGAAATCGGGGGCGAAGTCGTACTTGAAGCTGTTGACGGAGTTCAGCCAGCCGACGCCGGTGGACTCGTCGAAGCCCTGGAACCACGGGCCGCCGCTGGAACCCCCGGTCATGTCGCAGCGCAGCCCGAGGTCCCTGGTCATGACAGTGTCGTCGAACGCGCGCCCGCTGCAGTAGATCAGCCGCGCACCGTTGAACGGCGCCGCGGCCGGATAGCCGAAGGAGAACATCTGCCGCTGCCGGGGCTGGTTGAACGCCACCCCCTGCCCGCCCACGACGTCGGTCAGCGAGCGCCCCTGCAGCGGCGCGACCACGACGGCGGCGATGTCGAAGTTGATGTCCTCGCGGGCGTTCCACTGCTGCGTGGTCAGCAACGTGGTGGCCGTCCAGGTGCCGAAGGGGGCCCGGCCGTTGTCGAAGCCCGGCACGAACACCCAGTTGCGGTGCGCGGCGCCGTTCAGCTTCACGCAGTGCCCGGCCGTCATCACGACGCTCTCGTTGGCGCTGGTCACGGCCGTGCCGGAGCAGGAGGAGTTGCGGCCGTCCGCGGTGGTGAAGAACACCCGCCCGGCGCTGCGCACGACGGCGCCGCCGTCCGTCCACCGCAGGCCAGGGCTGTTGGGCACCAGCGCCACGTTCTGGGCCGTCCGCGCGGGGGCGGCGGTCCCGTCCTGCGCCGACCATGTCAGGGCGGCGGTCGTGCCGTGGGCCGGTCCCGCCGGGGTGGCGGACGAGCCGCGGAAGCTCCACGAGTCACGTTGCGGGGACGAGCCACGTTGCGGGGACGAGCCATACTGCGGGGACGAGCCACGCTGCGCGAGGGTGCCGCGGGTGGCCCACGGGGTGCCCCGGGTCGGGCCGTCCGACCGGGTGGCGCGGCGCGGCGCGGGCGCCGACAGCGGTCGCGCCGCCTGCATGCGCTGGGACGTCCAGTACCCCAGGACGGTCCTGCGCTCCCCCCAGGAGTCCGCGCCGGCCCAGCCGACGGGCCTGCGGTCCAGGCCGGCGGCGCCGGCCTGGGCGGCGCTCGCGGGAACGAGGGAGCCTGCCACGGCGAGCGCGACGGCGGAGAGCAGGACGACTCTGCGGTGCATTACGTACCTCCCGAAAGGCGGAATCTGCCGTAGAGGGGTACGCACGACGACACCGGTCTTCCTCAAAGCATGCGAATACTGATATGACGCATTGGTCGCATGCCTGAGACGGCGGATACGGCATACTGCATACTGGATCCATGACCGACAAGATCGTTAACCGTCGCACGATCCTCACCACGACCACGCTGGCGGCCGGCGGCCTGCTGTTAGGCGGGGGGACGGCCCACGGCGCCACCGGGCACGCCGCCCGCCCCGCCACCCCCGATGAGGCCTGGGCCGAGCTCAGGAAGGGTAACCGGCGCTGGGCGGCCGACGCCGCCATCCACCCGCACCAGGACGTCGCCAGGCGCGCCGAGGTCTCCCAGAAGCAGAACCCGTACGCGGTCGTCGTGTCGTGCATCGACTCCCGGGTGCCGCCGGAGATCGTCTTCGACGCGGGGATCGGCGACCTGTTCAGTGTGCGCAGCGCCGCCCAGACGCTCGACCCGCTCGTGGCCTGGGCCGTCGAGTACGGCCCGGTCGAGTCGGGCACCCCCCTGATCGTGGTGCTCGGACACCAGCGGTGCGGCGCGGTGACGGCCGCCGCGCACGCGCTGAGCGAGGGCGACAAGCTCCCCGGCGATCTGCAGCGCATCGTCGAAGCCCTCCGCCCCGCCTACAGGCGGGCCCGCGGCGACGTGGACAAGATGATCAGGATCAACACCGCCGACGTCGTGGCCGAGCTGAAGGCCGACAAGCTGCTCGCCCCGCGCATCGCCCGCGGGCGGCTCAAGATCGTGGGCGCGTACTACTCCCTCGACACCGGCCAGGTCACCCGCGTCGTCTGACACCGGCACGAGCGAACCCGCCGCGGCCGGGCGAGGCTGACCGCCTCCCCGGCCATGGCGGCGGTCGGACGGGACGGGTGCGGTCATGGCGGCGGGCCGGACGGCTCATGGGCGGCATGGCGGCCGACCGGACTCACGGCCGCCGGACCGGTCGCCGAAATTTTGATGATTCCTACTGGTTCGCGTCAACCCGTGGTGGAGCTCAGGGCGTGTCAGGGATGGCTTGCGCCGACTGAGAGGAGATCGGGTGGACACGGACTTCGCGGACTTCGTGCGGCGCCGGGGTGACCACCACCTGAAAACGGCTGTCCTGCTCACCGGGGACTGGCACGCGGCCGAGGACCTGGTGCAGTCCTGTCTGGGCAAGCTGTACCGAGTGTGGCCACGGCTGGACACCACCACCGAGCCGGATGCCTACTTACGCCGCATCCTGGTCAACACCTACCGATCCTGGTGGCGTGCCCGGTGGCGCCGCGAGATCCTGCGCGCCGAACTGCCCCAGGCCGCCGATCCCGGCGACCTGGAAGAGGCCGGGGTCGTGGCCGAGGACATCCGCAACGCGCTGGCCAAACTGCCCGCCAGGCAGCGGACGGCCCTGGTGCTGCGGTTCTTCGCCGACCTGCCGGAGGCGGAGGTCGCCGATCTGATGGGCTGTTCGGCCGGGACGGTCAAGACCCACACGCATCGCGGCCTGCGGGCGATGCGGCGGCTGATCTCGCCCGAGGTGCTGGTCAACCGAACGGAGGAAGAAGGGAGTGGGATCAGGTGAGACACCAGAACGAGGAGCCGTCCATGAACGAGCATGAGTTTCGCACCCTACTCATCAAGGCGACCGAGGATCGGCCCGCGGGCATCGACCTCATGTCGGCGACGCCGGCCGCGAGCGGGCGCCGGCCGATCCGGTTCCCGATCGCCGGGCGCGGGTGGCCGGCCTGGGCCCTGGTCCCGATCGCCACGCTGGGCGTGGCCGCCGCGGTGGGCGCCCTGGTGGTGGTCCTGCCCGCCAACCAGTCCTCGGCCGAGGCCCACGTGGACGCCGCGGTCGCGAACACCAGCCGGCAGAGCTACCGCATCCACAGCACCAGCGGGGCCAAGACGTTCGACGGTGCCTTCGACCCGGGGCGCGGAGTCGGGGTCATCACGGAGGCCACCACCAAGTCGGAGACCCGGTTCATCGGCGACCTGATGTACCGCCGTGAGCAGCCCGGGTCGCATTGGGTGGTCGCGCGGCGCGACCAAGCGGTGCTCGAAGACGCGCCGACCGTCATCAAGCTGGTCAAGCTCGCCCCGATGGAACCCGAGGCGGCGCTGGAGCGGCTACGTTCGGCGACCGACGTCCGGGAGGAGCGCTCGATCTCCGGCCAGGGCTGGGATGGGCAGCGGTTCACGTTCGCGCTGGAGGACGGTGGCCGGTCCAACGCCAAGGGCGGCGGCCAGGAGGAGCTGGTGGGCGCCACCGGTTCCGTGGACGTGGACGACGAGGGCCGTGTCCGCCGGCTGGATGTGACCTTCAGCGACGACGGCCACCGCAACGTGATGGATTTCACGGACTTCGGTGCCGAGGTGACGGTCGAGGCGCCGCCCGCCGCCGAGGTGCGGGAGGAGCCGGTCGAGAAGGTGGTCGAGAAGGCGCACCCCAAGCAGAAGGTCCAGTAGCCGGAATTCTGACTCGCACTCGCCTCTGACCTTGTATTTTAGGTTCGAGTAGCACCCTTTACGGCCCCTCGTACGGCGTGTTCTGATCTGTCATGCTAAATCGGTTCAATCGATTGACAGGGATGTGCGAACATGCCGAGACGGGTGATGGGCGTCCTCGCGGTGGCGATGCTGGCGACCGCGGTCACCGCGGCGCCGGCAGCGGCCGCCGCGCCGCGCGAGAACGTCGTGTACGTGTCCCCGGACGGAGAGGCGGGCGCCACGGGCACACTGGCGGACCCGTTGGCCACGGTCGAGCAGGCCCGCGACGCGCTGGCCGGCAGGACGAGCGAGCGGAATCCGGGCACCGTCTACATCCGCGGGGGCGTGTACCAGACGTCCGAGACCATCGCGCTCACCGGCCGGCAGAACTCGTACGTCACCTACGCCGCCTACCCGGGCGAGCAGGCCGAGTTCGCGGGGGTCACCACGCTCGCCCCGGACAAGTTCCGCAAGCTGGGCGACGTCCCGGCGGGCGAGGCCAAGTGGTCGTCGCGGGCGCGCGTGCCGGAGTCGGTGGTCCCGAACGTCTACGTCTATGACCTGGGCGCCGAGGGCATCCCCACCGGGCAGCTCAACAAGAACGGCTTCAACTGGAAACCCCAGCCGTTCGCCCCCGAGCTCATCACCGACGACGCGACCCAGACGCTGGCGCAGTATCCCAACGGCGCCGCGAAGCTGGACAGAGCCGCCGTCACCGTGAAGGAAGCCCCCAAGGGCGCCCGCGACTACTTCTCGGACAAGACCGCCGACGGCACCACCATGCCGTACGAGGACATGCTGGAGCTGCCCGGCCCCGTCTACACCGTCGTGGACCCCGCCGCCGCCGAGCGCTACGCCACCTGGGCCAGGCCCGCCGGCACGCCGGACGGGGAGCTGGACAACACCGCGTACGAGACCGACGGCTGGCTGTCCGGATATTTCGGCAACAACTACGCCAACGACCGCGTACGCATCGACTCCGTCAACCCGGCGGACAAGAGCCTGCACACCAGCTATCCCACGATGTACGTCGCCACCGACAAGTGGACGTCCTTCGTGGCCCAGAACGTGCTGAGCGAGCTGGACACCGAGGGCGAGTATTACATCGACCGCTACAACGGCGACAACACCCTCTACTACTACCCGCCCGGCGGCACGAACGACGGGAAGGAGATCAGCCTCACGTCGTTCGACGCGCCGTTCTTCCAGCTCGAGCACGTCGAGGGAGTGACGCTCAAGGGGCTGAGGCTGAACGGGACCACGGGCACCGGCGTGCGCCTGCTCGACGCCGAGTCGTGCACCCTCGATGGTCTGGAGATCCTCAACGTCAGCATGGACGCGGTCTCGATCGGCGAGGCGAACGACGCGATCACGGCGGTCGCCGAATACCGCACCAGCCGCGGCGGCCACCGCAACAAGGTGATCAACAGCCGGCTGCACGACCTGGGCGGCGGCGGGGTCTTCACCGCCGGCGGCGACCGCGACTCGCTGGAGCGCGGCGACCACGTGGTGGAGCACAACGAGATCTACGACTTCTCCAAGCTCGCCACCTACACCCCGGCGGGCTACATGTACGGCGTCGGCAACACCTTCCGCTACAACCACGTCCACGACGCGCCGCACATGGCCATCCAGGTCATGGGCAACGACATGGTGATCAGCCACAACAGGTTCGAGAACCTCGTGACCAACGCCTCCGACCAGGGGGTCATCTACGCGGGCCGGGACTACACGTACCTGAACAACGAGATCTCCTATCAACCTGTTCAAGGACATCGGCGAGGACGGCAACCAGGCCGTCTACATGGATGACGGAATGTCGGGCATGGTGATCCACCACAATGTCTTCGACAACGCCCAGCACGGCCTGTTCTACAACTCGGGCCACAGCAACGTCGCCTCGGACAACGTGTTCAAGGACGTGACCTACGTCGGGCACGACAAGCTGTACCACGAGGACAGCCTGCCGGTGCCGAACTCGAAGGTCGTGGTCGAGCGCTACAACGACATGCTGAAGGTCGGCGACGGCACCGGTTTCACCAACACCCGCCAGAACGTCGAGAAGTGGTACCGGCGTTACGGCAAACAGTATCCGAACATCCGCGACTGGTACGTCCCGGCCGACTCCAAGGGGCAGATCTGCACGTCCGTCGGCACCACGGAATGCACGCAGTCGCAGGTGTGGGAGAACCCCGACTCCCTCTACGTGCCGTCCCACAACGTGCTGACGCGGTCGGTCAGCATCGCCTCGGGTGGTTTCGCCTACACCGACGACGCCGACGGGGTGAACGTCAAGACGTTCAATCCGGAGTTCGACTCCTACAACGTCAGCCGGAGCACCGCCGCCGAATTCGGCTTCGACCCCGCCACCGGGAAATTCGACGCGCGGACCACTCCGCTGAACACGGCCGACGGCTTCGGCCGGGCATGGGTGCGGGAATGGAACGAGAAATTCACCCTCCAGGGCATCGGCCCGAGAAGCTGATCAGGGCGCCGGCTGAACCGGCCCAAGCCGATCGGCGAGCCGGCCGAACCGGCCCCGGCAAGGGCTCAAGGGGCCGGCAGCACAGACGCGCTGAGCCGGCCGGTGGGGCGGTAGACCGCGCACATCACGTCGCGGTCGCCGTCCGCCCACGTCTCCGCGGTCGGCATGATCGGGTAGTAGTCCAGGTCGTGCCGGCCGCCGCGCCACAACTCGGCGTACCGCTCGCCGCAGCTCCTCCAGGCGAACGCCGCCAGCGCCACCCGGTCGTAGGGGCCGTCGGGCACGTGCGTGAAACCGTACGACTGGTTGTCGGCGCCCTCCGCGCAGGGCGTGTAGACCACGATCCGCTCGCCCGCCCCCGGCGAGTACGTCGGGTCGCTGAAGCACTCGCCGCCCTCGATCAGCAGGATCCCGGCCGTCTCGGCGGTGATGAAGCCCTCGGTCTTCTCCTCCGGCCGCGCGGGCGGCACCACGAACAGGGTGCCGAGCGCGGCGATGGCGGGCAGCAGCCCCCAGCGGCGGATGGCCGGCCGGCGGGTCGCCGTCATCCGCTCACGGTCGCGTCCGCGCATGATCCGCTCACCCCCCGCGCCGCACGATCCGCGCAGAGCGTAGCCGGGGCCCGGGAAACACCGGACCAACAGCGGGTGACCGGCGAATTGACGATCACGAATTCACTTGCAGGACGCGCACCGGTCAGGTGATCGTCAGCGGTGCCTGGCTGAATTCGCTGCGTCCGGCCGCGCTCGCGGGCGGACGAGGCAGCTTCCTCAATGGAGTAGAAGTGAATGAGCCCAGAAAGCCGTGGCCGCTCAGGTCCCGGCAGGCGAAGCTCGCGGCCATCGGTGCCGGCGCGCTCCTCATCGGCGGCTTAGCCATCGGCCCCGCCGCCGTCGGTGCGGCGGCGCCGCCCAAGTACCCCGCCGCCGAGCAGCACAAGCCGTCCCCCGTCCCGGACCGGATGATCCTCATTCCCACCGCCTCCCCGGCCATCAGCCAGCGCGTGTCCTGGCGGGCGGAGGCCACCGCGGACACCGCCCAGGCGGAGATCCTGGTCGCGCCGCGCGCGCTCGGCCAGGTCCAGCCGACCGCGGGTGCGGTGACCAACGTCAAGGCCATCGCCAGCACGCCGGTGAACACCACGCTCGGGTACGCCTCGACGTACCACACGGCCGAGTTCACCGGGCTGCAGCCGGACACCCGCTACACCTACCGCGTCGGCGACGGCACCAACTGGAGCCCGTGGACCGACTTCACCACCGCCGCGGCCGGCTTCGAGCCGTTCTCCTTCATCTACTACGGTGACGCGCAGAACTACATCGACTCCGCGGTGCCGCGCGTCTTCCGCCAGGCGTTCGGTGACCGCCCGCAGGCCAAGGCCATCGTCAACGCCGGAGACCTCATCGACTCCGCCAACAGCGAGGAGCAGTGGGGGCAGTGGTTCCAGGCCGGCGGCTTCATCGACGGCCAGGTCAACAACATCTCCGTCCCGGGCAACCACGAGTACAGCGGCGGCCTGTCCACCTTCTGGCGGCCGCAGTTCCCGTACCCGGACAACGGGCCCGGCAACGCCGAGCTCAAGCAGACCGCCTACACCGTTGACTACCAGGGCGTGCGCTTCATCGGCCTGGACAGCAACGTGCAGAGCAACGCCTCGCTGATGACGGCCCAGACCGCCTGGCTGGAGGGCCTGCTCAAGGACAACCCGAACAAGTGGACCGTGGTGACCTTCCACCACCCCGTCTACTCCACCACCGGCACCCGCAACAACCCGAACGTGCGCGCCCAGTGGGCCCCGCTCTTGGAGAAGTACGGCGTGGACCTCGTCCTCCAGGGCCACGACCACTCCTACGGGCGCGGCAACCAGGTGGCGGCCCGCAAGTCGACGACCGTGCACAACGGCGTCGCGTACGTCGTGTCGGTCTCCGGCGGCAAGATGTACGCGCTCAACAACGGCGAGAACTGGACCGGCAACGGCGCCGAGGTGCGCAGCACCGCCCAGAACACGCAGCTCTACCAGCTCATCGACGTGGCCGAGGACACCATCACGTTCGAGGCCCGCTACGCCAACGGCGAGCACCACGACGGGTTCCTCATCCGCAAGAACGACAAGGGCGAGCGCACCGTCAACGAGATCCGCACCGCCGAGAACACGGTGGGCGAGCAGGTCACCGTGGACAAGACCTCGGTGCGGCGGATGGAGCAGGTCAAGGTCTCGGCCTTCGGGTACGACCCGGGCGAGAAGGTGGCCGTCTGGTGGCGCGAGCAGGACGACGACGCCCGCCACGGTGGCCAAGGCGGCAGGAACGGCACGCTGATCGGCTACGAGAAGGCCGACGAGCTGGGCCGGATCGAGGAGAGCGTGCGCGTGCCGTCCTCCTCGAAGAGGGGCGACACGTACGTGGTCTACCTGGACAGCCGGCACCAGAAGATCACCAGCCCCGCCATCACCGTCACCAGGTAACCCGCTCACCGCGCCGAACGCCTGCGCAAGCAGCCCGGCGAGCCCGGGTCGGCGATCTGCGCGGTGCCGACGCGCCCTGACGGCGCGACCATGTGATCTGCCCGGGGGAGGCCGTGTCCACCCGCACGGTCTTCCCCGGGCTCTCGTACAGGAGCCACCTCGTGATCCTCCCCGTCATCGCACGCGCGTGCGTGCCCCTCGTCGCCGTCGCGCTGGCCGTCGCACCGGTGTCGGCCGCTGCGGCGCATCCGTTCGGGCCGCCGTCCACGGCCAGGATCGGCGCCGAGGGCTCTCGCGTGACCCTCGCCTGGCTGCCCGCCGAGGACGACTGGGTGTCGCTCGGCCGCTCGGTCGGCGCGTTCGAGAGCCCGGCCGCCGGCGTCGACACCACCCTGACCGGCGAGCAGAAGCTGGCCCGATCCGCCGCCGTACGCGACTACCTGCTGGACCGGATCGGGGTGGCCCAGGCCGGGCGGCCCTGCGCGCCCGAGCTGGAGCCGCTGGAACGGCTGGTCGCCGAGGGCGCCCGGTTCAGCTTCGAGTGCGCGCACCCCGTTATGGAGGTCGATGTCAGGATCGCCGCGCTGACGGACCTGCACGAGGCCTACCGCACCGTGCTCACCGCCGAGACGCCCGCCACGCCCGCGCAGACGGTCCTCACCGCGACGGCCGACACCCGGCGCGTGCGCTTCGACGCCACGGCGGCGGGCGGGGTGTCGCTCGCGGTGCCCGCCATCGCGCTGGTGGCCGCGCTCGGTGCGCTGGCCGCACTCCTGGTACGCCGGCGGCGGCACGCGGGCGCGCGCGGATGAACGGCTTCACCGGACCCGAGAACTACCTGGTCGCGCTGTTCGACGGGGCGGGCGTGTTCTGGCTCGCGCTGGTCGTGGCACTGGGGGTGGGCGCGCTGCACGCGGTCGCGCCGGGCCACGGCAAGAGCGTGACGGCGGCCTATCTGATCGGCATCCACGGCCGTTACCGCGACGCGGTTCGCCTGGGGGTGGTGGTCGCGCTCATGCACACGGTGTCGGTGCTCGCGCTCGCGCTGGCCTGGGTGGGCCTGACCAGCGCCGCCGTGGGCACCCAGGCGGTCACGGCGTGGCTGCAGGTGATCGCGGGCGCGGTCGTGATCGCCGTCGGAGCCCACCTGACCTACCGCCACCTCCGCCTCCACAAACCCCACGGGCACGGCGACAGTCACGGGCACGGGCACGGGCACGGGCATTCCCGTGATCAACCGGCTGATCCGTGGTCGCGGCGCGGGCTCACCGCGCTCGCGCTCTCCGGTGGGTTGGTCCCGTCGCCCTCGGCGTTCATCGTGCTCGTCAGCGGCCTGCTCACCGGGCGGGCGGTGGACGCCGTCGTGCTGGTGCTGGCGTTCGGTCTCGGGATGGCCGTCACCCTGACCGCCGTCGGGGTCGTGACCGTGCGCGGGGCCGCGCTGCTGAGCCGCCGTACCCCGGGGCTCCGGCTGGTGCGTGCGGCGGTGGCCTGGACACCCGCGCTGGCGGGCGTCGCCGTGACCATCGGCGGCTGCCTCTACCTGGCCACCGCCGTCACAGCACTGTCCGCGTGAGGGACGGCCACCTGAACCAGCCGCCCTGAACCAGCCGGCCTGGGCCAGCCCGAAAACAGTCGCCCGGAAACAGTCGCCCGGAAATCAGCCGCCGAAAAGTCGTGGAAAGTCGCGACCGCTGTGTCGATTCCGGCCGGCCCCATTGGCCGTACTCGTGAGGGCGCCGACCTCCGGCGCCCCGGAGAACGGAGGAATCGGGATGCGGAAGCTCATGGTGACCACCTTCCTGTCGCTGGACGGCGTCATGCGGGCCCCGGGCGGCCCCGACGAGGACCGCGACGGCGGGTTCGAGCACGGCGGCTGGAGCGCGCCGCACTTCGACGAGCGGCTCATGAAGGTGATGGAGACCCTGATCGAGCGGGGCGAGGCGCTGCTGCTCGGGCGCCGGACGTACGAGATCTTCGCCGGCTCCTGGCCGAACGCCAAGCCCGGCGACGCGATCGGCGCGAAGCTGAACAGCATGCCGAAGTACGTCGCCTCGCGCACGCTCGACAAGGTGACGTGGCAGAACTCGACGCTGCTCACCGGCGCCGTCCCCGAGGCGGTCGCCGAGCTCAAGCGGGGGGAGGGCGGCGAGATCCAGGTGCGCGGCAGCGGCGCCCTCGTCCAGACGCTCGTCGAGCGCGACCTGGTGGACGAGTTCCACCTGGTGGTCTGCCCGGTGCTGCTCGGCTCTGGCAAGCGGCTCTTCGGCGACGGCACGATCCCGGCCGGGCTGGAGCTCGTCGGCAGCACGGCGACAGGCACCGGAGTCGTCGGCGCGGGCGCGGCCGGCTGAGCCGCCGGGTGCGCGCGGCGACGCGCCCGCCCGTACGAGGGTCGTCGACATTCGCCGGACCGCAGTGTGAGCTGTGACGGTGGAGGTGGGGATGACCATGGGGGACGAAGACGAGAGCGACGTCTTCGACGTGATCGTGATGGGCGGGGGGCCGGTCGGGCTGACCGCCGCAAGGCGGGCCGCGCGCGGCGGGCTGTCGGTGGCATTGGTCGAGGAGCGCCTGACAGGCGGTGAGTGCCAGTACTACGCGTGCGTGCCGAGCAAGGCGCTGCTGCGGCCGGTGGAGCTGGCCGCCGAGGTGAGCCGGATGCCGGGGCTGGAGTAGCTCGCGTCGGTGACGTGCAGCCCGTCCTCCAGCCCGTCATCCCGCCCTCCTTGAGGCAATCTTGCCCAAAGTCGTCCATGTTCGTGATGTTCTGTTGGAAGGTGTCCTGTTTCGTGCTGTAGGCGTTCCGTTGCCCAGGCCCGGCCGCTCGATCTCGCGCTTCTCCCGCAGGCCGAGCGGCCGGTATCGGTCGGCTTGTCCCAGAGGCCGTCGAGCGTGCTGATCGGCACCCCGTTGTGCGAGGCCACGCAGATGCGTTCCAGAAAGGGACTTTCGTCACATTGTGGGATGTTTCGTGTTGTTAGGTGATAAACCGGGCAGCCTCACATGACGGGGGGAACAACATGTGTGGAATCTGCGGATGGGTGGACTTCGATCGGGACCTGCGCGAGGAGAGGGCGACGGCGCAGGCCATGACGGACACGATGGCCTGCCGAGGGCCCGACGACGAAGGGCTCTGGGCGGCGCCGCACGCCGCCATCGGCCATCGCAGGCTCGCCATCATCGACCTGGCGGGCGGCCGGCAGCCGATGATCGCCGATGACGACGGCGGCGGACCGGCCGTGCTGACCTACAGCGGCGAGGTCTACAACTTCCAGGAACTACGCGCGGAGCTGACCGGCCGCGGGCACCGCTTCCGGACCCACAGCGACACGGAGGTCGTCCTGCGCGCCTACGTCGAGTGGGGCGCCGACCTGGCGGAACACCTCAACGGCATGTACGCCTTCGCGATCTGGGACGCAGGCCGCGAGGAGCTGCTGCTGGTCCGCGACCGCATGGGCATCAAGCCGCTCTACTACTACCCGACCCCGCACGGCGTACTGTTCGGCTCGGAGCCCAAGGCGATCCTGGCCAACCCGCTCGCCCGCCGGGTGGTCGACGCCGACGGGCTGCGCGAGCTGCTGGCCTTCGTCAAGACTCCCGAGCACGGGATCTTCAAGGGCATGTACGAGGTCCGTCCCGGTCAGCTCGTCCAGGTCGGCCGTGACGGCATCCGCAAGCGCCGCTACTGGCAGTTGCGGTCCCACGAGCACGAGGACGACGCCGATACCACCGTCAAGACGGTGCGCGGCCTGCTGGACGACATCGTCGCCCGCCAGCTCATCAGCGACGTGCCGCTGTGCTCGCTGCTCTCCGGCGGCCTCGACTCCAGCATGATCACCGCACTGGCGGCCAAAGACCTGCGCGAGCAGCATCTCGGCACGGTCCGCTCGTTCTCCGTGGACTTCGTCGGCTACACCGAGCACTTCAAGCCCGACTTCACGCGTTCGACGCCCGACACGCCGTACGTCCACGACCTGGCCACCCACGTCGGCGCTGACCACAGCGACATCGTGCTCGACTCCAAGGAGCTGATGGACCCGGCCGTGCGCGCCGCCGTGCTACACGCCCGCGACCTGCCGATCGGCATCGGTGACATGGACAGCTCGCTTTACCTGCTGTTCAAGGCGATCAGGGAGCACTCCACGGTGGCGCTGTCCGGGGAGTCGGCCGACGAGGTCTTCGGCGGCTACCGGTGGTTCCACGACCCTGAGGCGGTCTCGGCCGACACGTTCCCGTGGCTCGTCGGCGAGAACTTCGCCGACCACACCGGGGCGGAGCTGCTGTTCACGGACGACGCCCAGCGCATGCTGGACATGTCCGGCTACCGGGGCCAGAGCTACCGCCAGGCGCTGGCCGAGGTGCCCACACTGGCCGGCGAGACGGGGCACCAGCGGCGCATGCGGGCGATCAGCTACTTCCACCTGACCCGGTTCGTGCAGATCCTGCTCGACCGCAAGGACCGGATGAGCATGGCCGTCGGGCTGGAGGTCCGGGTGCCGTTCTGCGACCACCGGCTGGTGGAGTACGTCTTCAACGCCCCCTGGGCGCTCAAGACCTTCGACGGGCGGGAGAAGAGCCTGCTGCGCGGGGCCGCCGCGGACCTGCTGCCCGACTCCGTCCTGCACCGGCTCAAGAGCCCGTACCCCTCCACCCAGGACCCGCTGTACGAGCAGGCCCTGCAAGCCGAGGCGCGCAAGCTGCTGGACAGCGGCGAGGCACCCTGCGCCGGTCTGATCGACCCGGCGCGGGCCCGCGCGGTGGTCGATCAACCGGTGGGCGCCACCAGCGCCCTGGCCTCCCGGGCCGCGCTGGAGCGGATGCTGCAACTCGACGCCTGGTTCCGGGATTACGGCGTGCAACTGGCCGCCTGACAGGGCTGGTTCGACCCTGGTCCGGTTGGCCCCCTGGCCGGGGTGGTCGCCCCAGTGTGCCGCCGTCGGAGGTCATGACATGATCCTGGACCGCTTCCAGCTCACCGGTGCCACCGCCACCGGCACGGCGGCCACCACGTAGGAGCGGCTCTGCCGTTCCAGCACCACGCAGGCGACGCCGGCCTGCCGGAGCAGGTTGGCCAGGGTCAGGCCGGCGGGGCCAGCAGCGGCAGCGGGCGGGCGTGCTGGAACACGCCGCCGCCCGCGCCTTCGCCGACCTGATGGCGGGCGGCTGAGCGGCCCGTACTTGCGGCACGCGCGCCGTCGTATGGATGTTGCTCATGCAGTCTTCCCCGGGCGATCAACTGTCGGATATGTCTTAGTCGTCCTGTTTCTCCACTCTTTTCGGTTGTTCCGGGCGGTCCACGTTCGGAGAAACGGCACAACCGAAACAGGGGCGGACGGACAGATGCGTACATGGCACAAGGTCGCGGTGATCGCGACGCTGGGTGGCGTGATCGCCGCGGCACAGGGAACGGCCACGGCGGAAGCCGGCCGCAACCAGGACCACGGCCGCAACCAGGACCACGGTCACGGTGGTGGCAAGCGGACCCTTGACCTGCAGGCCCATCGCGGCGGTATCGGGCTGACGGTGGAGTCCACGATCCCGGCCTTCACCAGGGCGCTCGAACTCGGCGTGAACACCCTGGAGCTGGACATCCAGATCACCGAGGACGGCCAGGCGGTCGTCACCCACGACCGGCAGATCGACGGCCACAAGTGCAAGGACACGGCCCCCGCCGTCGCCGGCGACCCCGAGTACCCCTACGTGGGCAAGTTCATCAACACGCTGAGCGTCAAGCAGATCAGGACCATGGACTGCGGCTCCCAGACGCTCCCGGAGTTCCCGCGCCAGCAGGCCGCCCCGGGCGCCCGCATGCCGCTGCTGACCGAGGTCTTCGACCTGGTCAAGCGTTCCCACGCGAACGACGTGATGATGAACATCGAGACCAAGGTCGAGGCGGGCGCGCCGCAGGAGACCGCGCCGCGCGAGCAGTTCGTGCAGGTCGCGGCCAAGGAGATCCGCAAGGCGGGGATGCTGCGGCAGGTCACCATCCAGAGCTTCGACTGGGGCGCCCTCATGCGGATGCACGAGGTCGAGCCCCGGCTGCCGCTGGTGGCGCTGACCAACCCGCAGTACGACGGCGTCCCGGGCACCGAGGTGTGGCTCGGCGGCCTCGACCTCGACGACTTCGGCGGCGACCCGCTGAAGGCGATCAAGTCCTTCGGTGCCAGCGCGTTCTCCCCGACGCCGGGAACCCCCGAGGCCGCCGGGGTGAACGACCCCGGCTACCGCCCGTACGTGACCAAGCAGCTCGTGGACGAGGCGCACAGCCTGGGCATCAAGGTCATTCCGTGGACCGCTGACGACGCGCCGACGATGAACGCGATGATCGACGCGGGCGTGGACGGCATCATCACCAACTACCCTGACGTGCTGCGCCAGGTCATGGACGCGCGCGGCTACCGGCTGCCCAAGCCCCACCACGTCAAGGGCGGCGGTCACGCCTGACGCCCGGCAGGCGCTGATCCCGGGTCACGTCTGACGCCCGCCGCAGGGCGCTGATCACGGGTCTCGCTGCCCCGCCACCAGGGCCTCGCCGGTCTCCGTGCGCCAGTAGAGCACGGAGCGGCCGGCCCGCCGGCGGCGTACGAGACCGGCGTCGAGCAGCACCTTGAGGTGCCGGCCCACCGACCCCAGCCCTTGACCGGTCAGCGCCACCAACTGGGTCGTGCTCATCGGGCTGTCCAGCAGAACGAGCACGGCCGCCCGGCCGCCCTGGCCCAGCTTCTCCGTCCTGGCGACGATGTCGGCCTCCAGGATCCGGCGGCGCCGCGGCCAGGTGGGCAGCACGGTCTCCCGCCACACCCAGTCGAGCAGGTCGGCGGCGCGTCCGGCCAGGTCGGGGCGGTCCAGCTCGGCGGGGAGCGGCCCGCCGAGGGAGACCTCCAGGTCGGCGTGGACGGTCTCCGGCGGCGTCGCGCGCACGTGCCGCAGCTCCTCCTCGAACGTCGTCTCGGCCGACGGCGCCGGGACGAGGAAGTCGGCGATCCAGTGCCCCGGCAGCGCGGCCCGGACGAGCCGGGTGGTGATCGGGTCGCCGGCCAGCCGCGCGCGGAAGGCGGGCAGGTGGGCGTCGAGCCAGGTCTGCTCGCCGGGATGGGCGGCGCTGCCCCTGCCGAGCAGCAGCAGGCCGGCGGTGGCCTCGGCGAGCGCGGAGATCGTGAAGCGGCCGCGGGCGAGCGTGTCCGCGTTGACCTGCCAGTAGCCCATGGTTTCGCCCCCGCGCGAAACTTTAACAGCCCGCCGCCGGGGCGGGTGAGACTCCCTCGCATGCGCACTTACGGGGATCTTTTCCGCACGCCGGAGTTCACGCCGCTGTTCGCCGTCGCCGCCGTCCAGACGACGGCCTCGACGGTGAGCGGGCTGGCCCTGGGCACGCTCGTCTATTCCGTGACGAACTCGCCGTTCCTGTCGGCGCTGAGCATGTTCGGGCCGTCCGTCGCGCAGATGGTCGGCGCGACGGCGCTGCTGTCGGCGGCCGACCGGCTGCCGCCCCGCGCCGCGCTGACCGTCCTGGGGCTGGCCTTCGCGATCGGCACGGTGGTGCTGGTGATCCCCGGGCTGCCCGGGTGGGCGGTCGTCGCCGTCCTGCTCGGCCTGGGGCTGCTCGCCTCGCTGGGCGGCGGGGTGCGTTTGGGGCTGCTCAACGAGATCCTCCCGGAGCAGGGGTACGTGCTCGGCCGCTCCGTGCTCAACATGTCGACCGGCATCACGCAGATCGCCGGGTTCGCCGCCGGCGGCCTGCTGGTGAACGCCCTCTCGCCGCTGCGCCTGCTGCTCGCGATGCCGTACCTGGTGTTCGCCCTGGATCCCGGGCTGCCGGTCGCGGCGGCGGCCGTCGTCCTCTCCTCGATCGGGTACGCCGCGGGTCTCCCGCTCCAGGAGAGGCTGGTCGCCCTCACCCCGGCCGACGTGCGCGGACACGCCCTGGGACTGCACTCGTCCGGCATGATGACCATGCAGGGGGTGGGGGCGGCGCTGGCCGGTGCCGTGGCCCAGTACACCTCGCCCGCGATGGCGATGGCCGTGATGGCGGTGGCGTCGGTCGCGGTCACGCTGGGCCTGGCGCCGGGGCTGCGGGAGCCGGTCGAAACGGTTCCTGCGTGAATGCTGAGAAGAGTGAGCTGGAGAAATGCCCGTTCCGTGATGGTAAGGGAGGGCGAATTCCCAGGAAAATGGCGTACTGTGGGTCGCCGCCGTCAACCCACGTGTTCGAGGAGCGCGAGCCTCCATGTCAGAAACAGTGCCCTGCGATGGGGGTGAGGTGCGGCGGGTGCGGGGCAACGACTACCGCGTGCTGCAGCCGCTGGAGCAGTTCACCCCGGAGCTGCGGGTCAGCGTGATCATTCCCGCCTACGGGGCCCAGGACAAGCTGGACCTGGTGCTGCAAGGGCTGGCGCGGCAGACGTACCCGCCCGAGCTGACCGAGATCATCGTCGTGGACAACGGCAGCTCGCCTCCGCTCCGGCTGCCCGAGGGCACGACGGCGCGGCTGGTGGTGTGCGAGCGGCCGGGCCGGGCCAGTGCCCGCAACGCCGGGCTCGCCGAGGCCACCGGCGACGTCATCCACTGGCTCGACTCCGACGTGGTGCTGACCCCGGGCGCGGTCGAGGCGCACATGCGCTGGCACCATGCCGCCCCGTACCTCTCCGTCACCGGCTACATGCGCTTCACCGAGGCGCCGCCGCCGGCCGTGCTGCCCGAGGACATGGAGGCGGCGTTCGAGCCCGCCGAGCCGCACGCCTGGCTGGTCGGGCTGGTCGAACGGACCGACGGGCTCACCGTCGACTCGCCGCGCCCGTTCAGCCTGCACGTCGGTGGCTGCACCTCCGTCAGCGCCCGCCTCGTCGAGGCCGCGGGGCCGATGGACGACGACCTGATCCTCGGTCAGGACACCGAGATGGGCTTCCGCCTTTACCAGGCCGGGGCGGTGTTCGTGCCCGAGGAGCGCGCCCGCGCCTACCATCTCGGCCCGACCATGCGCATGCGGGAGCAGAAGCGCATCGACCGGGTCAGCCACGCCTTCGTCGCCGACCGCATCCCCGCCTACCAGTGGCTGCGCACCCACCCGACGCGGCAGTGGAAGGTGCCCAACGTGACCGCCGTCATCGACGGCAGGGCGGGGTACGAGGCGGTGCGCGCCAGCGTGGACGCGCTGCTCGCCGCGACGGTGGTGGACCTGTCCGTGGTCCTGGTCGGCCCGTGGGACACCCTCGACCGCGACCGCCGCGCCCCGCTGAAGGACCCGAACCTCGACCTGGTGCTGACCCAGGGCCACTACGAGTACGAGCCCCGGGTACGCCTGGCGACCACGGAGGAGGTGCACCCGTCGGTGCCGTTCGTGCTGCGGCTGCCGGCGGGCTGGGTACCCGGCGAGGACTCCGTGGCCCGGCTGCTGAACCTGGCCAAGAACGAGGGTCTCGGCCTCATCGGGGTGCTGCTCGACGAGTCGTCCGAGGGGGTGGTGGCGGCCCGGCTCGAACGTGTGTCGTCCTTCGCCCGCGCCCGGCTCGTCGCCCGGCCCGGCGAGGACCTCGACGACGCGGTGGACGACGTCTCGGGGGTGCGGTGGGTCGACGCCGAGACCTACGGCTTCACCGCCGAGCCGGTGGAGCTGATGAGCCGGCGCAGCGCTTACAAGGCCAGGACCGAGGCCTCGGCCGAGGCGTACCGGCTGGCCAGGGAGGCCGAGCGGCTGCGCGGCCAGGTGACCAAGTGGCGCGATGAGGCGGCGCGCTGGCGCAAGAGCGCCGTGGAGCTGCGCCGCGAGGTCGGTACGCTGCGCCGCCAGTTGCACGCCGCCCGCCGGGCCCAGCGGGGCATGCGCGACGTCCTGGCCAGCACCGTGAAGCGCGCTCTGGGCAAGAAACCGTCCGGCTGAGGGCGATGTGTTGTCGCACAGATGATATGTGCGGCGGGGGTATCGTGGCCGTATGACCAGTCAGGCGGCCGCAGGACGACGTGACGAGCAGCCGGTGCGCACCGAGGGCGACTTCGGCTGGCAGCTCGGGGTGCTCCTGAGCACCTATCACAACGCGGTCACGCCCCTGCTCGAATCCGTGCCGCACGGCATGCGCGGCTACCAGGTCCTGTCCACGGCCGTCCACGGCGACCAGCCCACGCAGAGCGCCCTGGCCGCCTTCCTGGGCATCGACCGGACGGTGATGACCTACCTGATCGACGACCTCGTCGAGGCGGAGCTGGTGGAGCGCCGGCAGAGCACCGTCGACCGGCGGGCCCGCAAGATCGTCGTCACGCCGGCGGGCCGGCGGGCGCTCGCCGCGCTGGAGCGGCAGGTGGGCGAGGCTGAGGACGCCCTTCTGGGCGCGCTGGATCCCGCGCAGCGTGCGGTCTTCCGTGACCTGCTGCGAACGGTGGCCTGCCGCGCGCGCAGCATCGAGCCGTCGACCGACCCGTGCATCGCCGCCGAACACCTCCTGGGCGACCCCACCACCCGCTGACCACCCCACCTGAGAACCATCCCGTCCGGGACGAACGACCCCGGGACGAACCATTCCGGGACGAACCATCCCCGTCCGGGGACCGTCATGCCCGGCGTCGAAGGCCGTCCCGTGCGTGCGCGCGGCCCGTGGCAGCGGTGCGGGAATACGCCCCGAATATACGTGGTTTGACAACACATCTCATCTCC
Organism: Nonomuraea sp. B12E4; assembly: GCF_039871825.1. NCBI lineage: Bacteria > Bacillati > Actinomycetota > Actinomycetes > Streptosporangiales > Streptosporangiaceae > Nonomuraea > Nonomuraea sp. B12E4. The sequence goes on from NZ_JBDPME010000002.1 coordinate 463,592, forward strand.
ATACAGTTTGTGGGACCGCACATTTGAGGGGATCACATGCCTGACTATGGCCACGATCTGCTGTTCGGGTCGTTCATCACCCCCGCCAACGCCGCTCCCGAGCGCGTTCTCGACCTGGCACAGGTGTCCGAGGACGCGGGTCTGGACCTGGTGACCTTCCAGGACCATCCCTACCAGCCGGCCTTCCTGGACACCTGGACGCTGCTGAGCTACGTGGCCGCTCGGACCGAGCGGATCCGCCTGTCCGGCAACGTGATCAACCTCCCGCTGCGCCCGCCCGCCGTGCTCGCCCGCGCGGCGGCCAGCCTGGACCTGCTCAGCGGCGGCCGGTTCGAGCTGGGACTGGGCGCCGGCGGATTCTGGGACGCCATCGAGGCGATGGGCGGGCGCCGCCTGAGCCCCGGGCAGGGCGTCGACGCGCTGAGCGAGGCCATCGACATCATCCGCGGGGTGTGGGACGCCGGCAACAAGCAGCGCCTCCGCCTCGACGGCACGTACTACCAGGTCAACGGGGCCAAGCGGGGCCCCGCCCCGGCGCACGACATCGGCATCTGGCTGGGCGCGTACAAGCCCCGCATGCTCCGCCTGATCGGCGCCAAGGCCGACGGCTGGCTGCCCTCGCTGCCGTACTTCAAGGGCCTGGACCAGTTCGCCGAGGGCAACGCGATCATCGACGCGGCCGCCGCCGAGGCGGGCAGGCCGCCCGCCGCGGTGCGGCGGCTGGCCAACATCAACGGCAGCTTCGGCCCGCCCAGCGACCGGTTGCTGTCCGGCCCGCCGGAGCAGTGGGCCGAGCAGCTCGCCGCGATCACGCTGGAGTACGGCGTCAGCGGCTACATCCTCATGGACGACGACCCGGCGGCCGTGGAGCTCTTCGGCCAGGAGGTCGCCCCGGCGACGCGTGAGCTCGTCGCCGCCGAGCGAAGGAGCAGGTGACGATGGACTACGCGCACCCGCTGCGGTTCGGCGTCCACGTGGTGGCGCGGTCGCCGGAGGAGGCGGTCGAGCGGGCCCGGCTGGCCGAGGAGCTGGGGCTGGACCTGGTGACCGTCTCCGGGCGGGAAGCCGACACCTGGACGCTGATGAGCTGGGTCGCCGCCCGTACCGGCAGGATCGGCCTGGCGCCGCACCTGCTCGACGCGGCGGAGCGGCCGCGCGCCTTCGTCCGGGCCCACCGGCACCCGGGCATCGACTACCAGGCCGTACCCGCTCACCTGACCGCGATCGAGCCCGGCGACGCCGGTTACGCCCGCGTACGCTCGACCTACATGCGCGGCGGGTCGCCCGGCCTGGTGCTGCGGCCCGGCACGCCCGCCGAGGTCGCCGACGCCCTGGCCTACGCCCGCGGCCAGCGGGTGCCGCTGGCCGTCCGCAGCGGCGGGCACGGCATCAGCGGTCGCTCCACCAACCACGGCGGCATCGTCATCGACGTCTCCCGGCTGAACGCCATCGAGGTGCTCGACAAGGAGACCCGCCGCGTCCGCGTCGGGCCGGGCGCCCGCTGGAGCGACGTCGCCGCCGCGCTGGCGCCGCACGGGTGGGCGCTCAGCTCCGGTGACTACGGCGGCGTGGGCGTCGGCGGGCTGGCCACCGCGGGCGGCATCGGCTGGCTGGTCCGCGAGCACGGCCTGACCCTCGACCACCTGCGCGCGGTCGAGCTGGTCCTCGCCGACGGCTCGCTCGTGCGGGCCGACGAGACGGAGCACGCCGACCTGTTCTGGGCCGTACGTGGCGCCGGAGGGAACTTCGGCATCGTCACCTCCTTCGAGTTCGAGGTGGACGAGGTGGGCGAGGTCGGCTTCGCGCGGTTCATCATGGACGCCAGCGACACGGCCGGATTCCTCCGGCGTTGGGGAGCGGCGATCGAGGCCGCGCCCCGGGACCTCACCAGCCAGCTGATCATCGGCCGTCCCCGTCCGGGGCAACCGGTGATCGCCCAGGTCATGGCCGTGGTCGACGCCGACGATCCCGACACGGTGATCGACCGGCTGCAGCCTCTCGCCGCCACCGCGCCGTTGCTCGACCACGCCATCCAGATCCTGCCGTACGCGGCGATCATGGACGTGCCGCCCGCCCAGCACGACGGGCAGGGCGACCCGGTGGCCCGCTCCGCCCTGGCCGACCACCTCACGGCCGACCTCGCCGCGGCGGCCGCCCGCCTGATCATGAGTGGCGAGGCGCACTTCTTCCAGATCCGCTCGGTCGGCGGGGCGGCGTCCGACGTCCCCGCGGACGCCACCGCCTACGCCGGCCGCTCCGCGAACTTCCAGCTCGTCGCCTTCGGACCCAGCCGCGCCCGGCTGGACGCGATCTGGGACCCCATGCGCCCGCACTTCTCCGGCATCTACCTCAACTTCGAGACCGACCTGCGCCCCGAGCGCCTCGACGACGCCTTCCCCGGCGAGACCCTGCGGCGGCTCCGCGAGCTCAAAGGCCGCTACGACCCCGCCAACGTCTTCCGCGACAACTTCAACATCACCCCTGAGGAGAGACGGTAAAGCCGCCGATCAAGCCCGCACCCTGCCCGCCCGCCTGGCCACGGGAGCCCAGCGCTCCGGCCTGGAGAAAAGTCGCGGCGACGCTCCAGCCGGGACCGCCTCCAGGTGACGGGCGCCTCGGGGCGGTTACGGCCGCGTACCGACGGCCCCATCACGGCAGAAGGGCTGAAGTCCGGGTAGGCCAGGTGCCGCAGCCTCGACAGCGCCTGCTCCTGCGGTAGCGGCGCTGCTACTGCCAGATGGCGGCGTACACGCCGTTCTCGGCATTGACCTGGACGGGGCGGAGCCCCTTGGCCTTCAGGTCGTTGAAGCGCTTCTGGAAGCCGGAGGCGCTCATGCCCACGTACTGTGCCCAGTTCTTCACGCCGTCCTTGCGCCACACCGCGCTGTAGGTGCCATCGGGCGCCACGGCCACCTTGACCGGCCGGAAGCCCTTGGCCTTCTTAGCATAGAACTCCTTCTCGTGCTGCTGCTGGGTCTTGCCGTAGGTGTAGTACCAGGTGCCGCCGGGGTTGGGGGTCCACACGCCGACGTAGCGGATGTCGCCCGGGGTGCCGTACGCGTCCACGGAGCTCAGCGCGAAGCCCTTCGCGGCCTGCTGCCTGTTGATCTCGCCGAACCTGGCCGGAGTCAGCCCCGACTTGGTGAGAAACGCGCCGCTCTTCTTCTCGAAGACGGCGGCGAACTCGGGCGAGCCGGCCGGCCCGGTGGCGGAGACGGAGACGGGCTGCCCGCCCTGCTTCAGCGCTGCGTCGAACCGCTTCTGATACCCGCTGGCCGACATGCCCACCAAGAAGCCCCAGTTGCGGGGGGAGCCGCCCTTGAGCCAGACGGCCGCGTATCGCTGGCCGCCTGAAACGTTCACCGTAATCGGCCGATAGCCCTGCTTCGTGAGCTGGTTGGACTTGGCGAGGGTCTTGGACAGGCTCAGCCCGTGGTAGGCGTACCAGGCCGCAGACGTCGTCGCCCGCGCGTTCGCGGCGGGGGCCGCCACCGCGGCCGAGGCCACCGCCCCGGCCAGCGCTGTTGTGATGATCGCGAACTTGCTTGACGTTCGCATGACCCTCCTTTGGGCGAATATTTACCTCAGTGTGAGGCTCGACCTTAACAGCCTTGACGGTGGGCCATGTGGGTATCACCCGGTGCAGCTTGCGTAGGTTGATTTGCACCTTTCGCATGACGACCTGAGGAGCTCCGCGTGCATCGGGAGAGACCGGCAGCGGTGCGCCAGAGCCCTGGGAACGCCTGCTGCCGCCCGCTATCTGCTCACCCCGGGCCGGGCGAGCAGGCGTTTGCCGAGGCGCTGGGCGGGGGTCTCGATGAGGTGGTAGGTCAGCAGGCTGAGCGGGATCAGGGCGAGCAGGAACGGCGTCAGCCCCGGGACCACGTGCAGCAGGAGTGGATGCAGCAGGTAGACGGAGAAGCTGATCATGCCGAGCCGGGACAGCGGGCGCGGGAACGCGCGCCCGCGCAGCGCGTACGCCAGCGCGAAGGCGCCGAAGGCCAGCAGGACCGCCGGTGCCCAGCCGGAGTCGTCCTTGGCGGGGAGCCCGCACGCGAGCACGGCCGCCACCGCGGCCCCGGCCGTGCGCCACGAGATGGTCCCCTGCTCGGCCCGGTAGACCGCCGTCCCGGCGAACATCGTGGCCAGGATGATCACACCCTGCCAGGTGCCGGCCCGGCTGCCCAGGAACACCAGCGCCAACCCGAGCAGCCCGCCCGCGACCGCGGCCACCGTCCGCGTCCTGCCGTGCCCGAGCATGGTCACCGCGACGGCCGCGACCACCGCGAGGTCGAGCAGCGCGGCGACCAGATCGGCCCCGCCGCCGATGGTGGCCCCCGGCAGCAGCAGGCCCACCGGCACGGCCAGCACCGCCAGCCCGGCGGCGATGCCCGCCGACCTGCGCGCCTGCCCGGTCGCGAACAGCGCGACGCTCAGCAGGTAGAACGCCATCTCATACGAGAGCGTCCACGTCACGTTGATGACCGGCGGCAGGTTGAGCAACTCCTGCAGCATCGTCAGGTTGCCGAGCACGACCACGGGCAGCGGGCGCTCGCTGAGCCCGGGTTCGAGGGGCAGCACGCCCTGGTGGGCGAGCAGCAGCGCCAGGCCGCAGGCCGCCAGCAGCAGCGGGAGCAGGCGGAAGGCCCGGCCGGCCCAGAAGGCGCGCAGGTCGCCGCGCCGCTCCAGGGAGGCCGGGATGATGTATCCGCTGACCAGGAAGAACACGAACACGCCCCACGTGCCCAGGTCGATGCGGCGGTCCACCGCGGCCCACAGACCAGGCAGGAACGTCCAGCCGGCGTGGTGCACGGTGACGGCCAGCGCAGCCGGTCCCCGCAGGGCGTCCAGCCAGGCCAGCCGGGCGGGGGCTACGGACATCTGTCGGATTGTAGGCCATCAGAGGTGCCGTCCCCCGGGGGGCCGGGAGCGGGCGATCAGGAGGTCAGCACGCGTTGGTGCAGCTCGGTGACCGTCTTGCGGGCGGATTCCAGCGCGCCCGCCTGCCAGGCGATCATGTAGCTGAGCCAGTCGCCGGCGAAGTGGACGTGCCCGGCCGGCCGGTTCAGCAGTTGGTAGGCGCCGGTGCGCGAGGGCCAGCCGACCCAGGCGCCCTCGATGTGCGGCTGGAGTTTCCACGCCACGGACACCGAGGAGACCAGCTCGTCGCGGTACTTCGCGCCGTGGATCTTCATGCCCTGCTCGATCGCGCGCCTCTCCCGCTCGCGGTGGGACAGGGCGGCGTAGGCGTCGGCCTGGGCGCCGGTGTTGTAGTAGCCGACGACCAGGCCGCGCCTCCCGCCGTAGCCGTAGGAGGGATACCAGACGGCGGACAGGTCCAGGTCGGTGTTGGTGATGCCGCCGTAGATGTCCTCCTCGGTCTCCCACCAGCGGCGGCGGTACTCCAGGCCGATCTTGCCCGCCGAGTTGACGGTCGGTGTGGCCAGTGCGGCCTGCACGTCGGGGCCGAGGTTGTGCGGGGTCCTGGCCAGGATGTGCGGCGGCATCGTGGCCACGCAGAAGTCCGCGGACAGGCGCCGGGTACGGCCGTTCCCGTCCCGGTACTCGATCTCGACGCCGTCCGGCAGGTCGGTGATCCCGGTGACCCGGGAGTTGAGCCGGATCCTGTGTTCACCGAGCGCGGCGGCGAACGCCCTGGGGATGGCGTCCATGCCGCCGACCGGCTGGAACATGAGCATCGCCTGCTCGTAACCGAGTTCGAACGAGAAGCGCCGGCCGACGCCGCTGGCGAACACGTCCGCCATCGAGGGGACCGGGCCCAGCTCCACGCCCGGCTGCTCGCCCGCGCCCGGATCGACGGTGTACCCCCGGCGCTCGCCGCCCTCGTACGCGAAGCCCTGGGTCTTGTCGCCGATCGAGCCGAAGCCGCGCAGGAAGTCGATGAGCCGTTCCTTGTCCGCGGTGGTGAGCCTGGTGTCCAGGGCTCCGCTGTCGGTGGCCGTGGCGAGCAGTTCGGAGACGTACCCGAAGACGTCCGCCTTCGCCGTGCGCCAGCGGACCGGCGCGGTCATCCCGGCGCCCGCGTTGTAGATGTAGGCGTTGGCGTTGGCGTTGGTGAACACCTCCAGGGGCACGCCCAGCTCGCGGGCGTAGTCCACGGTGACCATCCACTGTGCGAGCCGGCCCGGTCCGGCGTTGAAGTAGACGCCGTCGGAGAAGCGGGCGATCTGGGTGGAGCCGTCGAGCTCGGTGAGGCGGTCGCCGCCCCTGATGGTCCAGTTGCGGCCGCCGACCCGGTCCAGCGCCTCCAGGATGACGCACTCGTAGCCGGCCTTGCCCAGTTCGTACGCGGTAGCCAGGCCCGCGACGCCCGCGCCGAGCACGACCACCTTCTTGGCGGCCCGCCCGGTGAGGGTGAAGTCGGACGGCTGGGGCGGGACGAAGGCGGTGCGGGCCGCCGCCTCGGCGGTGGGTGCGAGGCCGAGCGCGCCCATCGTGGCGAAGAGCGCGCCCGCGCCGCCCGTCGTGCCCACCGCTGTCAAGAAACCACGCCTGCTGTAGCTCACGCGGCACCTCCAAGATCTCTGGAGGTGAGTGTGCGCGCGATCTGTTGCGGCGGATCGGTGATCAGGTTTCTCTCATGTTTCCCCTTTGTCCTGTATGTCGGAGCCGTGGCTCAGGGAGCGATGCCCACGTCGCCGCGCCGGGCCAGGGCCCGTTCCCGCGCGGCGGAGAGCGCGGGCCAGTGGCGGGCGCCCGGGCGCGGCAGCACCCGCGAGGCGTAGTCGGCGGGCGCGAAGCCGGGGTCGTAGAAGCAGCCGGTGCCGTAGACGGCGTCGAAGTCCGGGCAGGACGCGGCCAGCGCGGCGGCGGTGGGCTTGGCGCCGGTCCGCACCCACGTGGCCAGCGCCGACATCGCGGTGGCGTACTCGGAGGCGCTCAGTTCGCTGTGCTCGCTCTCCCGGGTGAAGCTCTGCACGAGGTGGCCGGCGGAGCGGGCGCCCTCCAGGCTGGCGCGGTAGGCCGCCTCGTGCTCGACGAACGCCGTGGGGTCGTCGATCGCGTGCAGGGTGAGCACGGGCAGGGAGACCGCCCCGGTGACGTCACTGTCGAAGGACAGGTCCCGAACGGCCCTCGGGTCGGCCGAGAACCGCTCGACCCCGGCGTTCAGCGCCTTGTCATCATGGGAGCCGGAGTAGCGCACGGTCCGGTTGCCGAACGGGTTCCGGCCGCCGAGCCTGTTGTGCACGATGTCGCGGAAGGTGAAGGTGGCGAACCTCAGATGAGACTCCAGCGTACGCTCGGGGATCTTCGTCACCGCCAGGATGTCGTCCAGGTTGCGTTGCTGGAGGGGCGTGCGTTCGGCGGGCTGGAGGTCGAAGCCGGTGCACTCGCTCAGCCGGGCGCGCAGGCCGGCCGTCGTCATCGTCGAGTCCGCGCGCAGTCCCATCCACAGGGGATACTGCGGCTCGGTGGGGCGGGGGTGGTTGCGGCAGTAGTACTGGTAGACCACCCGCAGGTCCACCCGGTAGTCGTAGCCGCGCGAGCCGCCCGCCAGCACGCCGCTGGTCAGCAGCACCCCGTCGTACGGGGAGCCCGGACGGCGCCCGTAGATCTCGGCGACCTTGGCGGCGACGTTGCCGCCCCAGGACTGGCCGTGCACGTAGGTCCGCCGCGGCCGGCCGAACTCCTCGACGAACAACCGCCGCAGGTTCTCGGTGTCCTCGGCCGCCATCCGGGTGCCGTAGCCGCCCCGGCGGTAGGCCGAGCCCGCCCAGGCGTAGCCCTCGCGCACCATGACCGACCAGCGGGCCAGGTCCTCGGGGCTGCGCTCGGGGTCGGACTGCTCGGTCAGGTCGGGCCCGCCGTGGGCGTGCATGACCAGCGACCCGTTCCAGTCCGCCGGGATGGCGATCATGTAGTGGGCGCCGTTCCGGTCCTGCCCGCCGTAACAGGTCGCCTGCCCCGCGAGCACCTCCGGGCAGGGCGCGGGGGCGGGCTCAGCGGTCGCGGCCGCCCCGGCCCCGGCTGCGGTCGTCGTCGTGGTCGCGGCCGCGGGCGAGCCGGGCCCGGCCAGTAGCGGTACGGCGAGCAGGCCGGTCAGCACGGCACGCAGGCGCCGGCGGGGTCGGGTTCGGGAGGGTATCTGGGGGGTGCGCACGAAAGTGGTCCTCCTTCGTCGGCCCCGCGCCACAGCGCGGCACGGGACCTCCGATGCTAGGAAGAAGGATCTTTCCTGCAAACGTTTCGTCAATTGTGTTCGTGATCGCCTGCTCGGCCCCGATCGGCCCGCCCTCCCTGGTACGGCGCCACACCGCGTTGGCCACCGTCTCCATCGGCCGCAGCGAGGAGACGAACGAGTCGCTGGACAGCACCGGGCGCAGCCCCGCGTCCAGTTCCTCGCACATCGGCTGCAGGCGGTGTGCCCGGCGCTCGCCGATCGCCCGCCGGGCGGCGGTCAGACGAGGTGGCCGTCCACCGGCAGGATCGGGGCGTCCACCGGGACGGTCTGCGGATACTTGATGCCGGCTCCGGTGTTCAGCACCACCACCTCCTCGTCCGCGCCGATCCAGCCCGAGGCGCGCAGCTTGCGGGCCGCGGCGAAGGCCGCCGCGCCCTCCGGGCAGACGTAGGCGCCCTCCAGGGCCGCGACCTCGCGCAACTCGGCCAGCAGCTCGGCGTCGGTGACGGTGACCGCCGTTCCCGAGGTCTCGGCCAGCGCCTCCAGGATGAGGAAGTCGCCCAGCGGCTTGGGCACGTTGATGCCGAAGGCCACCGTGCGGGAGTCGGCCCAGTACTGGCTCTCCCGCTCCCCTAGCTCGAACGCCCGTACGATCGGCGCGCAGCCCTCGGCCTGCACCGCGACCAGCCGCGGCGACGGGCCCGAGATCCAGCCGAGCTCGCGCAGCTCGTTCAGCGCCTTGTGGATGCCGATCAGGCCCACCCCGCCGCCGGTCGGATAGAGGATCACGTCGGGGGTGCGCCAGCCGAGCTGCTCGGCGATCTCGATGCCCATGGTCTTCTTGCCCTCGATGCGGTACGGCTCCTTGAGCGTCGAGGCGTCGAAGACCCGGCCGTCCGAGGCCGCGACCAGCTCGCCCACGATCCGCCCGGCATCGCTGATCAGCCCGTCCACCAGGTGCAGGTCCGTACCCGAGGCCACGCACTCGCGCCGGGTGATCTCGGGCGCGTCCACCGGCATGACGACCGTGGCGGTCAGCCCGGCGCGGGCCCCGTAGAGTGCCCAGGCGGCGCCGGCGTTGCCGTTCGTGGGCATCGCCAGCCGCTCGATGCCCAGCTCGGCCGCGCGTGACACGCCGACCGCGGCGCCGCGGGCCTTGAACGAGCCGGTGGGGATCAGGCCCTCGTCCTTCATCAGCAGCCGCGGCAGGCCGATGCGCTCGCCGTAGCGGGCCATCGGCAGCAGCGGCGTCATCCCCTCGCCGAGGCTGGTCACCGACTTCGGGTCCCGGACCGGCAGCAGCTCGTGGTAGCGCCACAGGTCCGGCGTGCGTCCCGCGATGTCCGCCGGGCTCACGGAGGAGCCGACGGCGGCCAGGTCGTAGCGGGCCAGCAGCGGCGAAGAGCACTTCGTGCACAGGTTCTGCGGGCGCTCGCTGTCATGGACGGCTCCGCAGCGGCCGCATTCCAGGTGGGACAGATGGCTGAAAGTCACACAAGCTCCCTCAACGCTCGGGCGGCCGCACGAGCGCCGGGCGAGGGGGCGTGGCGCCTCCCCGGAGCGGCGGCATCTCGGTCGAGCCGGACATACCATTAAAAACCGTCCCCATCGTAGGGGAATTGCCGTCCGGAACCCCAGCCCCCGGCCCGCGGTCATATGAGCAGGTTGAGGATGACGGTCAGCAGGATCGAGCACGATCGACACGATGATCATCGTCAGGCATCCGGCCCAGCCCCCGAGCGGCCGGACCTCCCAGTTCCCGAAGCGCATGACCGGCGGCTACCCCCGGGCGGGGCACAGCGCCCTGCCGCCCTCCTATCCCGGCTGGGTGCAGGACGGGGCCCACCCCACCAGGCTGCCGATTCCCGACGTGCGAACTCAGCGGGCGGGGCCGTAGCGGGCGAAGCGGGAGCCCGTGACGAAGGCCCAGTAGCGGTCGCCGTAGGACCAGTGCCACCACTCGGTGGGGTAGTTGACGAATCCGGCGGACGTCATGGCGGTGCCGAGGATGTCGCGGTTGCGGCGGGCCTCGGCGGAGATGCCGGGATAGGCGGTGTAGCAAGCCTCGTCGCTTTCCGGCGGGGTGGCGTTGACCTGGGTGCCCATCGGCAGCTCGGCGCCGGAGACGGTGCACAGGGTCAGGTCCACCGCGCCGCCGCTGACGTGCGGGGCCACCTCGGGCGGGGAGACGTACCGGCTGGCTTCGAGGTGGGCCCGGTGCTCGTCCCAGCCGGGATGCGCCGCGCGGTGCGCGGACACGGACGCGGCGAAGTAGCGGTGCTGCAGGGCCGCCGGGCGGAACCCCTCCACCACCAGCAGGCGCAGCCTGCGCGGCAGCCCGGTCTGCGCGGCGATCAGACGGTCGGCCACGCTCAGCCGTACGTGCGCGAACGCGCCCTCGCTGTCGGCCAGCCGCCGGTCGATCCGGACGGCCTCCAGCGAGCGCAGGTCTACGAGCGGTTCGCCACACTCCTTCACCAGCACCTCGGCGATCCGCGGGTCAGACAGGAGCACGATATCCGGCAAGGAAGCCTCCACGATCATCCAGGGACGCTCCACTTGAGACGCCGAGATCATGATGCGGCGGGCCGCTTCAAGAACGCTGTAACGTCGCTCAACCCCCGAGCTCGCCGAACTCCCTGGCCTCGTGCAGCCGGAAGATCTCCATGGCCTCGGCCAGGGTCGTCTTGGCGGCGGTGTCATCGCCCAGCGCCTCGTGCACGAGGGCCAGGTCGCGCAGGGTGCGCGCGCGGAACAGGACGGTGCGCAGCGTCTCCCACAGCGCCAGCGACTCCTCCAGGCGGCTCTTGGCCTGGTAGAGCCGCCCCTCGGCCAGGTCGAGCTCGCCGAGCACGCGCAGCGTGCACGCCTCACCCCAGCGGTCGTTGAGCGCCTTGATCGCGGCGAGCGCGTCCTCCAGGTCCCGGCGGGGCGCGTCGAACCGGCCGAGCCGGATCCGGGTCTTGGCCAGGGAACGCATGCAGTACGCCTCCATCAGCCGGTCGCCCAGGTCGCGGAAGATGGCCAGCGCCTGTCCCGACAGCTCCTCCGAGCGCGCCAGCTCGTCCCTGGCGCGGTGGTACAGGGCCATGCTGCGCAGCGTCAGCCCCTCGCCGCGGCGGTTGCCCGCCTCCTGGTAGAGGGACAGGGCGGCGGCCAGGTCGCCCCACGCAGCCGGGTAGTCCCCGCGCTCCACGTGCACGCTGCCGGACAGCCGCTTGACGTGCGCGAGCGCCGCGGGGTCGGCCAGGTCGGTCCACAACCGGCTCGCCCGGTCCAGGAAGTGCAGCGACTCCGGCAGGTAACCCTGCTCGCGGCAGGCGGCGCCGAGGGCGGCGAGGGTGGTGGCCTCACCCCGGGCGTCCCGCGCGGAGCGGAACAGGGACAACGCCTGGCTGAGGTACTCGCGGGACTCGGCGAAGCGGTCGCGCGAGTAGTAGAGGTGGCCGAGGCCGGCCAGCAGGGTCGCCTCGCCCAGGGCGTTGTCCGTCCGCCGTGCCACGGCCAGGGCCGCCTCGTGGGTGCGGTGCCAGGCCGCGAAGGGGTTGTCGAAGACGTACTGGCTGCCTTCGAAGGCTACGGAGGACAGCGCGGCGGCCAGCTCCACCGCGATGTCGTCGAGATCGAGCGACGCCGCCAGCTCCACCGCGACGATCAGCGCCTCCTCTTCGCGGCGGAACCAGTCGTGCGGGTCGGCGAGCGCCATTCGCGCCACCTCCTCCGCCACCGGCCGGGCCAGGCCGAGGGAGGCGCGCATCGGGATGGCCCCGTTGGGCATGGCCTGGCTGATCCGCTCGACCAGCCATAACCACCCGCCGAGCACCCTGCGCACCATCGCCGTACGGGCCTCCTCCGGCTCCTCCGCGTGCGCCCGCTCCCGGGCGAACAGCCGGATCAGGTCGTGCAGCCGGTAGCGGGTACGGCCGGCCGCGTCCGTGTCCACCACGCTCGCCAGGGAGGCGTCCACGAGGTGGTCCAGCACCTCCTCCGCCTCGTCCAGCCCGGTCTCCGTGGCGGCCGCCACCACCCACACCGGGAAGTACGGCAGGCCGAGCAGGCCCAGGCGGCGCAGCGCGGTCCTGGCCTCGGGCGGCAGCAGGTCGTAACTGAGGGCGATGCCGGCCCGCACCTCCTGGTCCCCGGCGGCCAGCTCGTCCAGCCGGCGCTGCTCGTCGGCCAGCCGGTCGGCCAGCCGGGCCACCGACCACTGGCGGCGCGAGGCCAGCCGCGCCCCGCAGATGCGCAGGGCGAGCGGCAGGCCGCCGCACTGCCGGACGACCCGCAGCGCCGCGTCCTGGTCGGCGGCGATCCGCTCAGGACCGGCGACCTGCTCCAGCAGCCGCAGGGCGGCCTGGTCCGGCAGCAGGCCCAGGTCGAGCACCGTGGCACCGGCCAGGCCGGACAGCCGGTTGCGGGAGGTGACGATCACCCCGCAGCCCGGGGCGCCCGGCAGCAGCGGCCGTACCTGGCGCTCGGCGGCGGCGTCCTCCAGGACGACCAGCTTGCGCCGGTCGGCCAGCAGCGTGCGGTAGCGGGCGGCGCATTCCTCCAGTGTGCCGGGCGGCGACGCGCCGGGCTCCAGCTCGCGCAGCAGCCGGCCGAGCACCTCCGGCGGGGTGGCCGGGGCCTCCGTGGTGCCGCGCAGCTCGACGTGGAGCTGGCCGTCGGGGTAGAGGTGCGCGATCTCGTGCGCCGCGCGCAGCGCCAGGGCCGACTTGCCCACGCCGCCCGGCCCGAACACCACGCAGACCGGCATGGCGTCCGGCCTGGTGAGGCGGTCGCGTAACTCCGCGATCTCCGCCTCGCGGGCGGTGAAGTCGGGCGGTGGGGAGGGCAGTTGCCGTGGCGGGGGAGCCTTGACCGGCGGTTGCCGGAGCGGGGGAGTCCTGGCCACGCCCAGCAGCGCGGGGTCGGAGCGCAGGATCGATTCGTGCGCCTGCCGCAGCTCGGGACCGGGATCCACGCCCAGTTCCTCGATCAGCACCTGCCTGCCCTGCTGGTAGGCGGCGAGCGCGTCCGCCTGCCGGCCGGCCCGGTAGAGGGCCACCATGAGGTCACGGCGCAGCAACTCGCGGGTCGGGTGCGTCGCGACCAGCCCGGTGAGCTCGTCGATCAGGCCCTCGTCCCGGCCCGCCGCCAGGTCGGCCGTGATCCGCTCCTCCATCACCGCCAGCCGCAGCTCCTCCAGCCGGGCCGCCTCCGCGCGCAGGAAGGTGTCGCCGATGCCGCCCAGGGCCGGGCCCCGCCACAGCTCCAGGGCCGTCAGGAAGCGGTCCGCCGCCTCCTGGTGGTCGCCGTCCCGGGCCGCCCGCCGGCCGCGGTCCACGAGCCGCTCGAAGACGTCCTTGTCCAGGCAGTCCGGCGGGACCTCGGCGGTGTAGCCCATCCGGTGCGAGACGATGATCCCCGGCAGGCCCGCGCCGGTGAACGCGCGGCGCAGCGAGGCGACGTACGTCTGCAGCACCCCGCGCGCGGTCGGCGGCGGATCCTCCTGCCAGATCGCCTCCATCAGCCGCTCGGCGGTGACCACCCGACCCGCGTCCAGCAACAAGGCGGCGAGCAGGGCCCGTGGCTTGCTGCCCCCGAGGCGGACCTGCCGCCCGCCGCTCCACACCTCAACCGGACCCAGGAGCCGTAACTCCATCGGTTTCCCCCAAAGGCTCTGCCGACCCCCTCCCAAAACCCTAGGGTTTGCCGGCGCGGTATACCAGAGTTGAGGAATATGCATAAATACCGCTTCGCACGAAGGGCTCCGGGGCACTCCCGGGGCCCTTCGCCTTTCCGGGTTTCAGCCGGAGTGGCGGGGTTGGGCGGACCCGAGGGTCCGCCGTCGCCGGGTTGTGGTCGAGGTAGCGGTGCATCGACAGCCGGAGGCCGCCGCTGCCCGTCGGGGACTCGTGGGCACGCGCGGCGTCGCCGAGCCGGTTGTCCGCCGGGATTCTGCAAAGCCGCTCCAACCCGCACTTTCCCGCTCCCGGCCGCACTTCAGGGACCGATTCCCCGCACCTGTTAACGGAACTGCCGACCCTTTTCCCGGCCCTTCGGCTGGAGGCGAATTGCAGCGGAGCTAAGGAGCGGCTGGCAGCTTCGTGGCGACCGGCAGTGGCCGGGTCAAACGAGAAGGGAAAGGGTTCATGACGAAATTCCGCGCGCTCCGCCGCTCCGTCTCCCGCTACCTCGACGGCGACGCGCACGACGGTAACGGCGCCGATGTGGCCGGGCTCGGCACCGTCGATGACGGTGGTTGGACGCAGGCTCCCTTGCCCACCCAACCCGCCACCGTCACCGCCGGCTGACAACGCTCACATCGGTGGCCGTGCTTCACCCCGAAGCACGGCCACCGCCGTCTCCGGAGCTAGGCCGGGGTCTTCGCGCGGCGCGACGTGACGGCGTACGCCACGCTGAGGATCACGAAGAACGGGATGCCCGCCCACCAGGCCGGCCGCAGGTCCTCGATGAACAGTGTCGAGATCAGCACCGCGGCGAGGAAGAGCATCACCACGACCGAGGTGACGGGCGCGCCCCAGAGCCGGACCGGGGACGGCGGCAGGCCCTGCGCGGCGCGGGTGCGCCGGAAGGCGTGGTGCGTCACCATGATCAGCAGCCACACCACCAGGGCGCCGAACACCGACACCCCGAACAGCGCCAGGTACGCCCCGCTCTCGCTGGCCGCCGAGATGATCGCGGCCAGCGCCAGGCCGAGCGCCGACAGGGTGAGCGCGTTGCGCGGCACCCCGGACGAGCTGAGCCGCCCGGTCCAGGCGGGCGCGTACCCGTTGGCGGCGAGGGAGTGCATCATCCTGGTGGTCAGGTAGAGGTTCGTGTTGGCGCTGGACAACGCGGCGGTCAGCACGACGAAGTTCATGATGGTGGCCGCGGCCGGGATGCCGGCGGCCGAGAACACGGTGACGAACGGGCTCTCGGTGACCGTGCCACCCTGGGCGGTGACGGTCCACGGCACCACGATGAGCACGATCGCGATGGCGAGCACGTAGAAGAGCGACAGCCGGGTGACCATGCGGCGGGCGGCACGCGGGATGTCGCGCTCGGGGTTCTCCGACTCGGCGGCGGTCATCGAGACGGCCTCGGTGCCGATGTAGCTGAACAGCACGAACACCATGGCCAGGAACAGCCCGCTCATCCCGTTGGGCAGGAAGCCGTCGTGCGCCGTGAGGTTCGAGACCCCGGTGGCCTCGGCACCGGGCAGGCCGACGGTGATGAGCACCACGCCGAGCAGGATGAACACGATGATGGCCACCACCTTGACCATCGCGAACCAGTACTCGACCTCGCCGAACAGCTTGACCGCGGCGGCGTTCACGGCCAGCACGACGACCGAGAAGACGGTGACGGGCACCCACAGCGGCAGCGACGGCCACCAGAACTGCACGTAGATCCCGGCCGCGATGACCTCGCCGCCGATCGCGATGACCTGGATCGTCCAGTACGTCCACCGGACCACGAACCCGGCCCACGGACCCAGGTACCGGTGCGCGATGACCCCGAAGGCGCCCGCTTCCGGGTGGACCACGACCATCTCGGCCAGCGACCAGCCGATCACCAGCGCCACGCCCGCGCAGATGAGGTAGGCGAGGATGGTCGCCGGACCGGCCTGGGAGATCGCGAGGCTGGAGCCGAGGAAGAGTCCGGTGCCGATCGCGCCGCCCAGCCCGATCATGGTGAGCTGGCGCCCTGTCAGTCTGCGCTGCAGGCCGGATTCGTTGTCCACGTGGAACCCTTTCGAGGGGTGATCAGCTCCTGCGGCAGGCGCTGATGGCTTCGACGGCCGCGTCCACGTCGGAGCGGTCGTTGTAGTAGTGGAAGGACAGCCGCAGCAGGTCCCCCCGCGGCGCGGTCCAGATGCGGCGCTCGGCCAGCCGGGCGGCCAGCGCGTCGGGGGCGTCGTCGGCGATGGCCACCTGCGGGCCGCGCGCCCCGGCCGGGCTCGCCACCCGCTCGCCGGCCTCCGTCAGCCGCTCCGCCAGCTCCTCGACCAGGGCGGACACATGCTGCTGTACGGCGTGCAGGTCGATCCGCTCGATGAGGTCGAAGCCGGCGTTGGCCGCGTACGCGGACGGGATGGGCGGCGTGCCGGTCTCGAAGCGCCGGGCGTCACCGGGGAAGTCGAGCAGCCGGGGATCGAACGCGAACGGCTGCGTACGGCCGAACCAGCCGGTCAGCTCGGGGTCGCGCTGCTGCTCCAGGCCGTCGCGGACGTACAGGAACGCGATGCCGGGCAGGCCGAGCAGGTATTTGAGTGATCCGGAGACCAGGTAGTCGCAGTCCAGGCGCTTGACGTCGATCGGGGTGACGCCGGCGGCCTGGTAGGCGTCCACGAACACCCGCGCGCCCTGGGCGTGCGCCAGCCGTACGACGTCCTCGACCGGGAGGCGGGCGCCGTTGCGGTAGGTGTGCAGCGGCACGGACACCAGGTTGACGGTCTCGTCGATGACCGCCTCATACGCCTCGGCGGCGACGTTCTCGCCGGTGTCGGCGGCCACCCGGACCTTGGCGCCGCGCTGGCCCTGGGCCAGCCACACGTGCGCGATCGACGGGAACTCCAGATCGTTGGTCACGATGCCGGGGCGGCCCGACCAGTCGAGCGACGCGGCGGCCTGGAAGGCGGCCTCCGACGCGCACGACAGCACGGCCACCTCGTCCGGCTCGGCGCCGATGAGCCGGGCGAACCGCTCCCTGGCCCGGCCGACCTGCCCCATCCACAGCTCCCAGGGGGCGCCCTTGTCCCGCAGCGAGTAACCGACCTCCTGCAGCGCGTACGCCAGCCGCGACGACAGGGCACCCTGGCTGCAGCTCGCCAGATGCACGGAGTCGACCAAGGGCGGGAATTCGGCGCGGAACTGGGTGGGGTTCAACATGTACGACATTTCGGGCACACTATCGGGCGGGTTTTAACCAGGTCAATACGCCTTTAATGGGATTGATGGCGGGGTAGGATCGCCGGGTGATTGGCGCCAGGATCCGGGAGCTCCGTACCGAGCGCGGGCTGACCCTCGCCCGGCTCGCCGCGGCGGCGGGAGTGTCCAGCGGGCTGATCAGCCAGGTCGAGCGCGACCTGGCCGATCCCAGCCTGGAGACGCTCAGGAAGATCGCGAAAGCCCTGGACCTGCCGCTGTTCAGCCTGTTCCGGGAGCCCGACGCGGCCGCCGTGGCCGTGGTCCGGCGGGAGGCGCGGATGCAGGTCAAGTCCCCGGTCGGCGGTGTCGTCTACACCCGCGTGTCACCCGGGAACGGGCGGCTGGAGATGCTGCAGGGGCACCTCGTGCCCGGCGGATGGTCGGCCGCCGAGCCCTGGTCGCATCCGTCGGAGGAGTGCGTGCTCGTGCTGCGCGGACGGCTCGTGGTGGAGGTCTCCGGGGTCGAGCACACCCTGGAGGCGGGTGACAGTTGCTACTTCGACTCCTCGCTCCCGCACCGCTACCTGAACCCCGGCACCGAACCGGCCGACTTCCTGATCGCCGCCACCCCGCCCAGCTACTGAGGCGGCCCGCCACCCACCCCCGGAGCGCAGCCGACGCTCGCCGGATACGGATGCTTCGGCGACACGCAGCTCTACGTGACGAAGGGGGCCGGCTTCTGGGGACCGCCGGTGCGGGTCGGCGCGCCGCCCGACATCACGATCGTCCGGCTCATGGCCTGAAGCATCGGGCCAGGGTACGGTGAATCGCTGCGGGCATCCGCCGTACCCTGGCCCGGCCGAGGCGGTCAGGCGGTGTCGGCGACGACGTGGATGAGGTTGCGGCCCTGCCCGACGATGGCCAGCCGCCAGGCGTCGAACGTGGCGTCGCTCGGGTCGAAGTCCGTCTCGAAGTGCTGCATGTCGGGCGTGTGGATGTGACCGGCGGGGATGTCCAGGCCCATCCGGTCGCGCAGGAGCGTGTTGCGGTAGGCGCTCTCGTTCGACAGGTAGTTGCCGCCGCCACCGCTGTAGGCACACGATCCGGCACTCGGCGGGACGGGAGCCGTCGGCGGCGGATACTCGGTGGGCGGCGGGTTGTTCCGCGTCACGCGAGCCGTCGAGGCGCAGTCCGGGAACTCGGTGTAGTTGGTGTGCCAGACGACGCCGAAGGCGACCGCGGGGTCCGGCCACGTGTCACCGGGCGGCCGGGGGATCGAGGCCCCCGTGTCGGCCCGGATCATCTCGGCGATCGGCAGCGTGGCGCTGGTCCACTGGGGCGGGTCGGTCAGGCTGAACTCCTCCGGTCCGCCCCAGCGCTCCACCACGGTGGCGTTGCACCCGTGGTTGTCCACCGCGAGCTGCGGCACGCCGTTGACCGCCGCACACGGGCGGAAGTTGTCGTTACCGAGGGAAACGCCGTGGTAGCGCCCGTTCCACTGCTCCAGGTTGAACACCGCGCCGCCCGCCTGGCTCACGGTGATCGACGCGTCCACCCGCCTGGGCCCGGGACGCATGAAGGGCCCGACGGTGTCCTCCAGGTAGCCGCGCTGGAATTCGGGATAGCTGACGGGAAGCGTGTAGGCCTCGATCCGCGCGAGCTTGCCGCTCTTCGTCCGGTACGTGGTGCCGTCGAGGGCGAGCGCGGTCGCGCCGGAGGGGTTGCCGTGCCGGATGTTGTTGCCCACCGTCCCTGGAGCGGTGCCGGTCGTGCCGCCGTCGAGCGTGTAGGGGTCGAAGCCGCTGACGATGACGCGCTTGACCCCCTTGCCGCTCGGCAGGTCGATGTCGAACATGCCGCGGGAGGCCCGGTCGAACGTGGTGATCAGCTCGGTCCGGTCCGTGTCGGACAGGTCGAATCCGGGGGTCCACTGGCGCAGCGCGGCGGTCGACTCCAGGCGGGTCCAGTAGAGCGGCCGGTCGTCGCTGTACGGCAGGTCGCCCTGGACGCGGTCCCGGCGTTGCGCCCGTCGTACGGCGTCCTTCCAGAGCGCCTCGCCCTTCTGGCGGACCAGCGCCGTGGCGGCCTTGAGACCGCGCGTCCGGCAGAGGTCGCGGGTCAGGGCCGGGGCGAAGCCCTGGAAGCCACCGCCCTCGATCATCTGCCGCGCGAACGGCCGCGACTGCGGCGTGGCCGGGTCGGCGTTGTCGGGGAGGGTGGATCCCAGCCGGTTCTCCTCCACGGAGAGTGGCACGCCGGGATCGAGGCAGCCGGAACCGCGGTCGTCCCGCGCCGCGGCCGGTCCGGCCGTGACGAGGGCGAACGCGGTCACGACCGCCATGGTCAGCACGCTGGTCGCGGCGGACTCAGGTCGTAGGTACTTCATGGTGAGGGCTTCCTCCTCATGGGCTTCCGCTCCCTCGAAGGGAGGTCTGCAGCCGAGGTGAACTCCACAACGCCGGACCGTTCCGCGGTGGGCGTCCGGGTTCAATGGGGTGTCGGGACGGAGGGCGGCTTCTTCGGCGGCGCGTGGTGCTCGCGACGCCGTGGACGGCGGTGGTATGCGGACCCGGGTGCGGATTCGTGGAACAAAGCGGGCGCTTCTTGCCATAAAGCCCGAAGACGGCCCGACTTTATAAAATCGTTCAACAATCCGTCAAGGCAACAACACATTACCGCCCGGAATAAAAGCCGCCCTCCGTCCGGCAGGCCGAGCCGCCTGGGCTCACAGTCGCCCCAAGCGCCTGCCTGCCCTCAGCCTTCGAAGGCGCTGAACGTCGCGTCGGGGCGATCCGCGTGGAGCTGCCCGAGGAACCGCGGGGCGACCAGGGGCGCGAGCTCGTGGCGGCCGCCCACCAGGTGTGCCCGTACTCGAACGCGACCCGCGGCAACATCCCGGTCAACCTGGTCGTCGAAGAGGGCTCCGCGGGCCGGTCACCTGTGCCGCGCCATCTCGGCGAAGGCGTCCACCCAGAAACGCTGCTTGTCCTCGGGCTGGCCGACCAGGTAGGTCGCGCGCAGCTTCGGGGGCAGGTGGCGCAGCAGCCGGGCCACGACCTCGATGTGCTCGCGGAGCTGCGACACCTCCGCGTTGGCGAAGATCTGGTGCACCGTGTCGGAGTCGGCGGTCCCCTCGTGCGAGCTCGACACCGCGGCCGCCAGCCGCGTCTCCCAGGCGTCCACCTCGGCGGCGAGCTCGCGGATGCCGATCGACTTGCGCCCCGACAGCCGCTCCTGCAGCCCGGCCAGCGGGATCGGCGCGTATTCACCCTCGCCCAGATAGATCAGGCCGGTCTCCAGCGGCTCGCCGACCTGGTGCAGCTTGATCAGCCGCTCCAGGGTGCGCTTGGTGACCCACTCGCGGCCCTCGTCGTCGATGTCGTTCTTCCACCAGTCCAGCACCACCTCGGCGACCTCGCCGTAGGTGTCGATGAGCCACTGGTTGGCCGGGATGTCGGCGGGGCGCACCTCGTAGCTCACCGTGAACCGGCTCGCCTGGGCCACGTTGTTGGAGCTGACCAGCAGCTTGCGGCCCAGATGGTAGGGCGGGTTCTGCAGCGCGATCTGGGCCCGCAGGTTACGGATCGGCCGCCCGGCGAGCGACCACTCCTGGGTGACCTCCATCAGCTTGGCGAAGGTCGACTTGTCCTTGGGCCGGTTGTACTCGTCCCACACCAGCACCTTGGGGCCGGGGTCGGCCAGTGCCCGGGTCAGCAGTACGTCCAGCGAGCCGTCCGGGGCGGGGATCGGCACGCACAGGTCCTCCACATTGGTGACCGGCAGCGAGAAGTAGACCGGAGGTCGCCCGAGCTCCTCGGTGACGACCTGCTTGGTGATCTCCGTCTTGCCGCAGCCGGGAGGTCCCTGCAGCAGCACCGCCCACCGGTTGCGCACGGCCGCCCGCAGGATGCGCCGCACCGGGTCGGCGACGCTGCGGGGGTTGGCCGCGCCGACCGCCTTCGCGATCCGGTTGAGGATCTCGTCGGTGCGGTCCTTGCCCGGTGACCCGTCCTTGTCGGGCTCGGCCAGCGCGACGCGGGCGCCGTTGAGCAGCGGCAGCCCCCAGCGCAGCGGGAAACCCTCGCGGGCGCAGTCGAGGACGTGCTCAAGGGTGCGCGGGGACATCAGGTGACGCAGGTGAGGGCTGAGCCCGGCCCAGATCCGGAACACCTCGGTGAGGTCCCAGCCGGCGTGGCGGGCGGCCAGGTGTCGCCGCCAGCCGGTGTCGTTGGCGGTGATGCGGATGGTCACCATGCGGTCGAGGACGGCCAGGTCGCTGCGGCGCGCGCTCGTCTCCTCCGCCGACTCGTTGTCGGTGAGGAACACCCCGACGCATCCCAGCTCGCGCAGGTCGTGCTCGCCCAGCGTCCAGTTGCAGGCGACCTGCATCAACTGCGCCTGGATCGTGTCACCGGCCTGCAGCGAGTCGTCGATCAGCAGCACGAACGGCCGCCCGGGCCGCAACTGGCGCATGATCAGCTGGCGGAGCGCGAGCTCGCCGCTGCGCTCGTCACGCACGGGCGCGTTGACCAGCAGGTCGTCGGGGGTCAGGTTGGCGGCCGGGACCAGCACGACCTCGGTGCCCGGGTGGGCCCTGGGGATGTAGGACAGGAACGTCGAGGTCTTGCCGATGCCGTGCTCCCCGAAGACCTGCCCGGTCTGCCCCATGGCCAGCATGGCGTCGATGAACCGCTCCAGCCGCGCGCGGGTGCCCTCCTGCGGCGGCTCGGGATAGGTGGCGTTGGTCCGCCGACCGGGGATCGCGGGGGCGGTGCTCGGCTCGGTGATGGTCACGCGCGGTTTCCCTCTGTCTCGTACGTCGGGCAGGGCAATGGTGGCGGCGGGGGTCAGCGGTCGCCGGTGGTGACCCGGTGGCAGGCCATCGGCGGCCGGTGGGCGTCCGGCCAGGTGTCGCCGCCTTCGGTGATCAGCCAGATCCACCGGTCGGGGTCGGCCGGGGTGACATGCGGGGCGTAGCCGTCGGTCACCATGATCACCG
Source organism: Nonomuraea sp. B12E4 (assembly GCF_039871825.1). NCBI lineage: Bacteria > Bacillati > Actinomycetota > Actinomycetes > Streptosporangiales > Streptosporangiaceae > Nonomuraea > Nonomuraea sp. B12E4. The sequence continues at coordinate 485,589 of NZ_JBDPME010000002.1, forward strand.
CGTCGGCACGCTCGTCGAACGCCTCTCCGTTGATCTTCAGGCGGCCCTCGGCGTAGTCGACGACGTTCTGGAAGTTGGTGCCGCCGCCGCCCCGCACCCGCTCACCCGGGACGAACGGCATGACCTCGCCGTCGAAGCTCAGCCAGTGGGTCTGCACGCCCTCGGTCTGGCCGACGAGCGTGGTCAGCCAGTCCACCACGTCCTGGGACATGGACCCCGAGGTGTCGATGGCCACCAGCACCACCTTGGTGCGCTCGGGGCCGCGCCGCGACAGCATCGGGTCGTGTCCCAGCGCCAGCATCACCGCCCCCAGCTTCTTGGGGTAGACCAGGCGCTCGCCCTCGCGCAGCTTGGAGGCGAGCGTGTCGGCCAGCCACCTCTTCCACCACTCGACCCTGCGGGTGCGCGGGGTCTCACCGCGCAACGCCGCCAGGCCCAGATCGCCCCACATGCGCTCCAGGCGGTCGCCGCCGCCGTCGGTGCGACCAGCCAGGTCGAGCAGCTCGGCCCGGGCCTGTTCGTTGCCGCCGAGCGCCTGGCGCATGACCTCGGCCAGCACCTCCTTGGAGACCCGCGCCACGGTCTCCGGGTCCATCGGGAGAGCTGCCGGGTCGCCGCCGCCCGCGTCGCCGCCCTCCATGTGGATGCACAGCGGCAGCACCACCGGAGGCTCGGCCATCCGCTTGAGCTCTCCGTAGACCGACAGGTCGGTCGCGACGAACTCCTCGTAGGACAGCGGGGTCAGGCCCTGGCCCCGCAGGTCCGCGGTGTAGCGCCGGTGCACCTCCCGCGGGTCCACGCCGATCCTCTCGTCGTCCCCCGGGGTCGACCGGACCGGCCGGGGCAGCCCGCCGAGGCCCAGCCGGGTGAGCACCACGTGGTTGATGGAGACCTCGGTGGCCAGGGTGAACACCGGATCGGCGCGCAGCGCCTCGTCCACGTAGAGGTGGCGCTGGATGAGGTGCCGCGCCTCGTGGTAGAGCACGAACTTGACGCCGTGCAGGCCCAGGGAGACGAAGAAGCCGGGGTTGTAGAGCAGCAGGCAGGTGCCGTCACCCGAGGCGAGGACCGCCGCCGTGGGGACGGCGGTCGTCGGGATCTGGTGGTGGCACTTGGAGTAGAGCCACGAGGCCACGGCGCTGTCCTTGATGCCGAAGTCCAGCAGCGCGGTCTCCTTGAGCCGGTGGGCCTGCTCGACGACGTCGGGGTCGGCCGGGTCGTGGTCGGCCAGGGCGCGCCGGTCGGTGAGGTCGATGACGCGTCGCCGGTCGGCTTGCCATTGTCCGAGCGCGGTGCCCACTTCTCCCCCTTTGAGCCTTACGTTGGCAGTGGCATCGTAGTGATCGGCACCGACAATCCCTTGCCGATGTCAGCCCATCGCCACCCCGGCGGTGCGCAGCAGCTCGGCCACCGATCCGGTGAACCCGGGCAGCATGCTCACGGCCAGCAGCCAGGCGTCCGGATTGTCCTTGAGGGTGTCGCGCACGAGCGCCGTCAGGGCGTCGTACCCGCCGTTGCTCCGGCCGGACTGGGCGATCCGCCTGAGCACCATGTCGGCGGGGTGGCCGTGCTCCAGCGCCTGCTCCCAGGTGAGGTGGCCCTTGGCCACGGCCGTGGCCAGCCACTGGAAATTGGCGTCGACCTCGAACTCGGCCAGGACCTTCTCGGCCGGGACACCCGCCATCAGTCGCCCGTGCACCTTGCACTCCCAGCTCAGCAGCACGGTGTCGGCCTCGCGGCGGAGCTCCTCCGGGCAGTCGGGCACGCGGCGCAGCAGACCGATGACGTCATGGTGGAACGGCTCACGGTGGTGCTCGGCCAGCAGCTCCGGCCAGTGCCAGGCGTAGGTCTCCTTCATCATCGCGGCCCGGTCCCTGCGGTTGCGCCACATCGCGATCTGGGCCTCGGCGGTCGAGATCCCGGCTGTCTCCGCCTCGAGCTTCGCCAGCACCTCCTGCTGGTCCGCGCGGCCCAGCAGCTCTCTGATCTCCCTGCGCGTCCCGTCGTAGGGGGAGTAGGTGACCGGAGTGGTATCGAGCATCGCGGCGACCTCCTCGGCTCCCCACGTCCGCCAGACATGCAGGAACATCCGCAACTGCGGGAGGCGCCCCAGGACGTACACGCTGTTGAGGATCCGCCGGAAGAGCTCGAGATCGGTGCAGGCGTAAAGGTCGGCCAGCCGCCAGTCGGCGGAGAGCCCGGCCGGCGGCGCCATCTCGCGCAGCCGCTCCGACTCGGTGGACAGGATCCGGACGCGCTGGTCGTCGGTGCCGCCCTCGTGCCAGAACAGCCTGGTGAGCACCTCGGGATCCGCGACGCTCATCAGCCGCTCGATGTCCTGCGCCGCCAGGCCGGGCCGGCCGGCCAGGATCCACACCGGGGAGACCGCGCCGCCGGGGGCGCTCGCCAGTGCCTGCTCGGTCCAGGCCGGCCGCCAGGCGCAGAAACGGTAGAGATCGTGCAAGGTCCGCACGTCGAGATGGGGTGTCAGGGCGCCGTGGACGCCCTCGCCGGCCGCGTCCAGCAGCGTCACGAACGCGGCTCGGGCCCCGGTGAGCGAGGAGGGGGCCGAGGACTCGGGGTAGTCGGCCGCCTCGGGCCACGGTCCGGTGGCGGGGCCGGCCGCGGCCTCGCTGAGCAGCTCCGGGATGGTGCCGGGGAAGTCGGGCAGCAGGGCGCGGGCCGATCGCCAGGCGCCGGCATCGGCTCCCAGGTGCTGCTCGACCAGGACCGCCAGCCGCCCGGCGAACTGCTCCCACTCCCGGCGCGCGGGCCCCTCCTCCTCGGGGGACGCGCGCATCATCTCCAGGACCGCGACGGCCGGGGCGGCCTCGGTGGCCAGGGCGGCGGCGCCGATCCCCTGGCCCAGTCCGCGCCGGACCAGGGTCCGCACCGCCTTGGGCCGGCTGCGCCGGGGACAGGCGACCTTGACCAGGTCCGCGTCGGGGTGCGCGGTGTGCTCGGCGACCACCACGGCATGCTTGACGTAGAGCAGATCACGCAGGTCGCGGGGGCAGCCGGGGTGGGCGGTCACGGCCGCGGCGGCCTTCTTGCCGAACGGCTTCTCCCGGGCGGCAACGGTCAGCGCCGTCCAGTCCAGCGGCTCGCGCCACTCCAGGGACCTGCGGTGATCGCCGGGCGTCTTCTCGTCGTACAGCTCGGTGAGCAGGCCCTCGGTGCCCTCGGCGCGTTCGGCCGCCGCGCGCAGGATCTCGCCGTCGCCGGCTTCGAGGACGGCCCGCAGCACGTCGGCGACCTCCGGCCGCAGTCGCTCGGCGTCGACCCGGGCGAGCCGCTCCAGGCCCTTCGTGTGGTCGTGGAAGGCGAGCAGGGCGTTCAGCTGCTCGGCGACCAGCATCAGCTCGGGTTTCTTGGCTTCGAGGGCCTGCTGGGCGGCATTGAGCAGCCGATCCACATGCCCGCCGCCGGCGGCGACCGCCTTGCGACGCAGCTTCCATGACCACGGCGCACCACAGGCCTCCTTGAGGACCTTGGGATGTCCGGTCTCGGTCAGCCGTTCGCGCACGCCGGCGTGGCCCAGGATGGCTGATTCCCGCAGCAGGAGCTCGGCGAACGGCTCGATGTCGCCGGCCAGCACCAGCTCGAGGATCCGGTCCAGCGTGCGGGGGTCGTCGACGAGCCGCTTGTTCCCCAGCACGGCGGCGAGGAACCGGGGATCGCGCAGCGCCAGCGCGTCCCTCAGCAGGCCGTCCGGGACGCGTGGGCTGTGCCTGAGCACGTCCTCGAGGGCGTCGGCCGCCCCGGCCAGCGGCCGGGTCCAGTCCTCGATCGTGGGGGTCTCGACCAGCGCCTGGATGTCGTTCCAGAAGTACAAACGGGGCATCTGCTCGCTACTTCGTCTCGGTGTGCGGGCGGGGGGCGACGCCGGTGGCGGCGGCGGCGGTGCGTGCCAGCTCGGCCACCGACCCGGTGAAGCCGGGCAGCATGCGCAGGGCGAGCACCCAGGCCTCCGGGCTGGGGTCGAGATTGTCGCGCACCAGCCGCGTCAGCGGGGACCGCAGGCGCTCACCGCCCCAGACGGTCAGGACCTGTCGCGCCGGATGCCCGTACTCCAGAACGTCGTCCCAGGTCAGCCCCCCGTACTTGATGGCCTGGCGCACCCAGGTGCCGAGGTCGTGGGAGACTGCCCGGGCACGCAGGATCTCCTGCGGCGTTCTGCCCTCCTCCAGCCACAGCAGGACCTCCCCGGGCGTGTCGTAGTCGCCGAGTTCCGCGGACTCCGCCCGCAGCTCCTCCGGGCACTCGGGGATCCGGCTCAACCCCGCCAGCACCAGCGGAGGCAGCGGGTCACGGGCATGCTCGGCCAGCAGCTCCTCCCAGTGCCAGGGATGGGCCTCCCGGAACAGCTCCGCCCCCGAGAAGTGCTGCCCGCGCAGCTCCGTGATCTGCCACTCCGCCGTCTCACCCGCGACGACCTGCGCCCGGAGCTCGGCGAGGGCGGCGTCGCGGTCCTTGCCCGCCAGCAGCCTCCGCATGGTGCCGCGAACCTCCCGGCGGATGACCCTGCGGGTGTGGGAGACCGCCGGCGGCTCGTTGTCCAGCAGGTCGATCACCTTCGCCACGCCGTGGCGCTCCCACAGGTTCAGCAGCATCCGCGACTGCGGGACGATCCCACGGACCCGGACGTGACTCAGGATGTGCCGTTGCAGCTCAGGGTCGGCGCAGTTCACCGCGTCGCGGGCACGCCAGCCCGAGGTGCGCCCCATCAGCTCTTTCACCAGTTCCGCGGGCAGCGGCAACGGCTCGGTGGCGTCCTCCCGCACGGGACGTCCCGACAGCAGGCGTTCGCGTTGCGGGCCGGTGGCGCCGGTTCTCCGGAACAGCCGGCCGTTGACGACGGGGTCGTCCAGCCGCATCAGCAGCTCGATGGCCTCGGCGCCGAGGGAGCCGCGGTTGGCCAGCACCCGCACGTGGCGGGTGTCCCGCGTGGCCATCACGAGGTCGATCCACTCCGGCCGCCAGCGCCCGTGGCCGAACAGGTCGCAGACGGTCCGGTCGTCGAGCTGCGCCAGCAGCGCGGCGTGCGTGGCGGCGGGTGCGGCGTCCAGCAGGGTGAGGAAGGCCGCCCGGGCGCCGGTGACCGACGCGGAACGCTCCCCGGCGGGCATGGCGGCCGCGCCCGGCCAGCCGCCGCTCTTGGGCTTCGGCCCCGCCGCGGCTCGGGCGGCGGCCTCGTCGAGCAGTTCGGGGACGGTCCCGCCGAACCGGGAGAGCAGAGCGCGCACCGCCCGCCAGGCCTCGACGTCCGCTCCCAGCCGGTCGCGTACCAGGTCGGCCAGCCGGGAGGCGAGGTCGTTCCAGGCGCCGCCGCCTCCGGGCGGCTGCCGGACGGCCTCCAGCACCGCGGCGGCGGGCCGGGCCGACTCCAGCACCTGAGCGGCGGTGAACCCGCTGTCCAGCCCGCGGCGGACCAGCAGGCCCACCGCCCTGGCGGCCCGCGGCCCGCCCGGCGTCAAGGCGAGCAGCCCCGGGTCCAGGCGCGCCGAGTGGGTCGCCACCGCCACGCCGCGCACCTGGTACCAGGCCGCACGGAGCTCGTCGGGGCAGTCCGGGCGGGCGGCCAGCAGCGCGGTGGCGGTCTCGTCGAAGGGCCGGTCCGCGTCCGCGGCGGCGATGGCGTCCCAGTCCACGAGGTCGCGCAGCGCCAGGTGCTCCTCGCGCTGCGGCAACCTGTCGTCGTAGAGCTCCTCGATCAGCCCGTCGGTGCCCTCGGCGAGCTCGACCGCCTTGCGCAGGGCACCGGCGTCGGCCTCCCGTACGGTCTCGATGACCTCCGGGCGCAGCCCGGGGACCTCGCCCAGCAAGGCCAGGGCCGCGGCCGCGCCCTCGTGGTCGTGGACGGTGAGCAGGGCGCGTAGCTGCTCGGCCCGGGTGAGCGCGCGGCCGGCCCGCTTCAGCGCGGTGCGCGCGGCCTCCGGCAGCGGGCACACGACGGCGGCGCGCAACCGCTCGGGCTCGGAGGCCTTCAGCAGCCCGGTGAGCACGCCCTGGCTCCCCTGCCAGCCGGAGCCGCGGGCGGCCGCAAGGACGCTCCGGCGGGCCCGCAGCGGCCAGGCTTTCTGACCGCTCCGGTGCCACGGGATCGCCACCCGCGCCACCTCCGCGTAGCCGGTCGCCGCGAGCACGTCGCGGAGCCCCGGCCTGGCGGCGATGAGCGCCTCGCTCCTGGCCAGCACGCCCAGCGCCTCGGGACGGCCGGCGTCGAGCACGGCGTCGAGCACGGCGTCGAGGAGCGGGCCGGGAAGCGCGGCACCGGCCAGGGCGGGTTCGAGCACATCCAGGGACGAGGCGACGGGATGGCGCCAGTCGCGCAGCTCGGAGACGTTCAGCAGGAAGAACAGCCGCTCGCTTTCGAACGGCGTGATCCGACGGGTCCAGCTGTCGATGGGAGGCTCCTGTGGTGTCGTGGGCGAGGGCGGCGCACAGGCGTGGGAGTGTAGTTGATCAAGGGTGCGACTTGTGCCACGATCACCGTTTTGCGCACCGTTCGCCCGCGCTCCTTCCGCGCTCCTTCCGCGCCCCCGCTTTCCGCGCCCCGCTTCGCGTGCACCCCCATCGCGTGCACCGCTTCGCGCGTTACGAGAGGAGGTGGGTGGCCGCGACGAAGCCGAGCGCGCCGGACGGCATCCCCCTGCGGTCGTCCGCGCGCGACCAGTGCAGGCTGACCTCGTCGAAGCCCAGGTCACGCAGGCGGCCGGCGAAGTCGGCATAGCGGTCAGCGCTGTCGAACGGCCAGGTCATGTCCAGCGGCACCTGCGCGATCCGGCGCAGTGCGGCCGGTGCCCGGCCCGCCGCTCCGAGCGCCTCGGTGAGCGCCCGGCCCTGCTGGTCGAGGCCCGCGTACCAGGCTTCGGGGTCCTCCTCCCGCCGGTAGGGGCCGTAGCTGATCCACGCCTGGCCGTGCCGCGCGGCCAGGCGCAGCGCCCGCGGGCCGGTCGCGGCCACGGTCAGCGGGACGCGCGGGCGCTGGAGGCAGCCGGGCGTCTGGCGCGCCTCGACGGCGCTGTAGAGCTGCCCGCGCACCGTGCTGATCTCGTGCGTGAGCAGGTGGTCCAGCAGGCCGAGCCACTCCTCGAAACGCTCGGCGCGCTCGCGCGGCGAGCGCGGCGGGTCGCCGAGCACGGCCGCGTCCGGGCCCTCTGCCCCGGCCCCCACGCCGATCTCCAAGCGGCCGCCGCTCAGGTGGTCGAGCGTCATGATCTCCTTGGCGAACGCCACGGGATGGCGGTAGTTGGGCGTGGCCACCTGCGTGCCGAGGCGCACCCGGGAGGTGGCCACGGCGGCGGCCGCCAGCATCGGCACCGCGGCGTGCCACGGGTGGTCCTTGAGCCCGCCCCAGGTCAGGTGGTCATAGGTCCACACCGTGCGTACGCCGGTGTCCTCGGCGTGCCGCACGTCGGCGACGAAGGCGGCGGGATCGCGGTCGGTGAGCACGAGGACGGACAGGTCGAGCAAGGGAAGTCCTAAAAGGTAGGGAGAGGGACGGCGTGGCGGGTGAGAACGTACCGTCCGGAGGTCATGCGGTCGGGCGGGCGGGTTCGCCACGCGCGGCGAGCTCGTCTCCGCAGGTGCCGGCATGTACGGCAGTAGTACAATGTCACACTGTAATCGATCCGGTCAGCGTCCTCGACCCCGGCCGGGAACGATCGCCGGTGGGCGCCCCGGGGCCGTAGCCTTGGGTGATGCGATTAGGGGTACTGGGGCCGCTGGCCGTGTGGACCGACCATGGCGAGCCGGTCAGGATTCCCGGCCGCATGGTGCGGGCCCTGCTGGCCGATCTGCTGGTCCACGAGGGGCGTCCGGTGTCGGTGGACCGGCTGGTCGAGGACCTGTGGGGCGAGGGGGGTCCGGCCGATCCGGTGGCCGCCCTCCACGTACGGGTCTCGCAACTGCGCCGGGCGCTGGCCGGCGCCGAGCCGGACGGCCGGGAGCTGGTCGCCTCCCAGGCCCCCGGATACGCGCTGCGCGCCGCGCCGGACGCGGTGGACGCGGCCAGGTTCGCGACCCTGACCGGGCAGGCGCAGGCCGCCGGCGACCCGCGCACCCGGGCCGGGCTGCTGGCCGAGGCGCTGGGCCTGTGGCGGGGACCGGCGCTGGCCGACTTCGCCGACGAGGAGTTCGCCCGTGCCGCCGTGGCCCGGTGGGAGGAGCAGCGGCTGGCCGCCGTCGAGGCGTACGCCGAGGCCCGGTTGGAGCTGGGCGAGCACCGCGAGCTGATCGGCGAGCTGTCGCAGGAGGTGGCCCGGCACCCCTACCGGGAGCGGCTGAGGGCGGCCCACATCCGCGCCCTGCACCGGGCCGGCCGCGCGGGCGAGGCCCTGGAGAGCTTCCAGGAGCTGCGGCACCTGCTCGCCGACGAGCTGGGCCTGGACCCCGGTCCCGAGCTGGTCGCGCTGCAGCGGGCCGTGCTGGCCGGCGACCCGGCCGAGGACGCCCCGGCGGCCCCGCGGCCGGTCAAGCCCACCACCAACCTGCCGGCTCCGGTGGCCGAGCTGATCGGCCGCGACCACGCCGTCCAGCGGGTACGCGAGCTGCTGGGCACCGGCCGGCTCGTCACGATCACGGGCCCGGGCGGAGTGGGCAAGACCAGCGTGGCGCTCGCGGTCGCGCGGTCCCAGACCGGCACATACCCGCAGGGCGTCTGGCTGGTCGATCTGACGAGCTGGGACGGGCAGGGCGACCCGGCCGAGCCGGTGCTGTCGGTGCTGTCCATCCCGGACGCGCCGGGCGCCGCCGAGCCGCCGGGGGAGCGGCTGGCGGCGGCCCTGCGGGAGCGGCGGACACTGCTGGTGCTGGACAACTGCGAGCACGTGATCGAGCCGGTGGCCGGGCTGGTCGGGGCGCTGCTGCCGGCCGTGCCCGAGCTGCGGGTGCTGGCCACCAGCCGGGAGCCGCTGCGGCTGCGCGGCGAGGCCCGCTGGGAGCTGCCGCCGCTGGACATCCCCGACACCGACGACCCGGACCGGCTGGCCCGCTCCGCCGCCGTGCGGTTGTTCCTGGACCGCGCCGGGATGACGGCGGAGCCCGCGGCCGTGGCAGGCGTCGCGGAGGTGTGCCGGCGGCTGGACGGCATCCCGCTGGCGCTGGAGCTGGCCGCCACCCGGGTGCCCGTGCTGGGTGTGCCCGAGCTGGCGGCCCGGCTGAGGGTGCCCACCGACCGGTTCGGGCTGCTGGGCAGCGGGCCGCGCGACGCGCCGGCCCGGCAGCGCACCCTGGCCGCGGTGATCGACTGGAGCTGGCGGCTGCTGACCGGACCCGAGCGGGCCGTGCTGAGCCGGCTGGCCGTGCACGCGGGCGGGTGCACGCTGGCCGCCGCCGAGGAGGTGTGCGCCGGGGACGGGGTGGCCGCCGGCGAGGTGCTCGACCTGCTGGCCGGGCTGGTGGACCGCTCCCTCGTCGTACGCGGTGACGGTCCCCGGTTCCGGCTGCTGGAGTCGGTGTCCGCGTACTGCCTGGACCGGCTGCAGGAGAGCGGCGAGGAGGCGGTGCTGCGGCGCCGGCACGCCGAGCACTACCTGGCCCTGGCCGAACGCGCCGAGCCGCGGCTGCGTGGCCGGGACCAGCGGGAGTGGCTGGGCCGGCTGGACGCCGAGGCGGCGAACCTGCGGGCGGCACTGGACACGTTCCGCCGCGAGGGCGCGGCCGAGCGGGCGTTGCGGCTGGCCGTGGCCCTGGTCTGGTACTGGTACCTGCGCGGCCGGCTCGCCGAGGCGCGCCGGGCGCTGGCCGGGGCGCTGGAGGTGACGGGCGAGGCGCCCGCCGCCGTCCGTGCCGCAGCCGGGGCCTGGTACGCGGGCCTGGCGATCCGGCAGGGACAGGCCGGCCCCGAGCGGGTGGCGGAGGTGCTGGCGGAGTACGAGAAGGTGGCCGACCCGGTCGGGCGGGCCCGGGCCGAATGGTTCCTGGCCGCGGCGACCATCGACTTCGGCGACGCGGCGGCCACCGGGAAGCTGCTGGAGCGGGCCCTGGAGACGTTCCGGGCGGCCGGGGACCGGTGGGGCGAGGCGGCGGCGCTGAGCAGCCGCGCCATGCTCGCCCACATGCGCAACGACCCGGCCGCGCTGGAGCTCGACGCCCGGCGGGCCGCCGAGCTGTTCGGCGAGCTGGGCGACGACTGGGGGGTGCTACAGGCCACGGACTGGCTGATCGGCCTGGCGGACCTCACCGGCGACCAGGCGGAGGCGGCCCGGCTGAGCAGGGCCGACCTGCGGACGGCCGAGGAACTCGGGCTGTGGACGGACGTGGCCGGTCGGCTGGGCTGGCTGGCGTGGCTCTCGGTGCAGGCCGGTGAGCACCTGCCGGCCCTGGAATACGCCGAGCAGGCCAGGGCGCTGGCCGCCGAGCGGGGGGATCGGGCCGGGACGGTGTTCGCCGCCATCGGCCTGGCCTTCGCCGCCCGCCGGGCAGGCAAACTCGACCTGGCCGAGGAGCAGTTGCGGTGGCTGCTGGACATCGCCCGGCGGCAGCAGGGCGACGGCGGCCGGCCACCGTACCTGCCGATGGTGGCGAGCGAGCTGGGGCTGCTGGCCCTGCAGCGCGACGATCCGGCGGCGGCGCTGCCCTGGCTCCGGGAGGCCTTCGACGGCCACCGGGACCAGGGCTCGACGCAGGGCATGGCCTCGGCGCTGGCGGGCATGGCCGCCGCGGTGGCGCCGGACGGGCGGCCCGGCCTGGCCGCGCGGCTGCTCGGCGCGGCCGAGGCCGCCCTGCGCGCGGCCGGGCAGTCGCTGCCCGCCGCCGAGCGGGAGGAGCTGGACCGGGTCACGGCCACGGTCCGGGCGGCCGAGCCCGGCTTCGACGGCCTGTACGCCCGAGGCGGCGAGCTCACGCCGGAGCAGGCCCGGCACCTGGTGGACGGGTGATTTACTTGGGCACGTAGACGTGGACGACGACCCCGGAGCCGAACTGGTTCACCTCGGCCAGCTTCAGGTGGGTGGTGTCGAACCCGGCGCCCTCGAACAGGTGCTTCCCGGCCCCGACGATGACCGGGAAATACCAGAAGTGGAACTCGTCGACCAGGCCGTGCTCCACCAGGGTGCGGTCCAGCTCGCCGGTGCCCCACTTCACGATGGTGCCCCCCGGCCGCTCCTTGATCCTGGCGACCTCCTCGGCCACGTCGCCCTTCAGGAGGGTGGCGTTCCAGGTGGTCTCGGTCAGGGTCCGCGAGGCCACGTATTTCGGCATCTTGTTCATGGCGTCGGCCTCCTCGCCCTCGCGCCCCGACCACGCCTCCGCGAAGCCCTCGTACGTCACCCGCCCGAGCAGCAGGGCGTCCGCCGAGGCGATCATGTTCCCGGAGTAGGCGCCGTGGTCCTCGTCCCAGTACGGGTGGCCCCAGTGCTGCGGCTCCGCCCGGGACGCCGTGGACGGGCGGGTGTCGTCGATGATGCCGTCCAGCGACACGAACGTCGACTCGATGAGCTTGCGCATGGTCGTTCCCTCCGGTCTGTGCCGGCGGCCCCGCGCCGCCTGCCCGATGACCAAAGCGTGCCGGGAGACCCTTACCGTTTCCTTCCCGCGCCCCTACCGCCGTCCTGCCGCGCCGCCGCCGGGCCCCTGCCGAACGGCCTGCCGAGCCCTCTCCCGGCCCTTGACGAGTGCGAAGAGATCGTTAACACTCGCGAAATATGGGCTCGGAACAGCCGACGCCCTGCCATCTCACCTGCGGTGGACCGGCGCGGAACGCACCACGCCGGTTGCTCGACGACCGAAATGTTAGCGCTACCATCCCGCCCCCCAGCGCGGAACGCATCGCATCCCGAGCAACGAACAGGACAGTGACATGACAGACATGATGCCCAGGCGCGAGGCGCTCCGCCTGGCGGTCTTAGCCGCCGCCACCCCGTCCGCGCTGGCCGTCGCCACCACCGCCGGTGCCGGAACGGCCCAGGCCGCGGCGGCGCCCCCGCTGCCGCACCACGAACCCCCGGTGCCCGGTGGCTGGATCGTGAAGCCGTTCGCCAACAGCCAGGTCACGCTGGGCGAGAGCCTGTTCAGCGCCAACCGGGACCGGATCCTGAGCTTCCTGCGCGCCTACCCGGCCGACCGTATGCTGGCCAACTTCCGGGCCAACGCCGGGCTGGACACGCTGGGCGCCCAGCCGCCCGGCGGCTGGGACGACGCCACCGGCAACCTGCGCGGTCACTACAGCGGGCACTTCCTCAGCGCCCTCGCCCTGGCGTACGCGGGCTCCGGCGACGCCTTCCACAAGGACAAGGTCGACTACATGGTCACCGCGCTGGGCCAGTGCCAGGACGCGCTGGCCGCCCGGGTGGGGCAACCCGGCGGGCCGAGCCATCCCGGCTTCCTGGCCGCCTACCCCGAGACGCAGTTCATCCTGCTGGAGCAGTACACGACCTATCCCACCATCTGGGCGCCCTACTACACCTGCCACATGATCATGAGAGGGCTGCTCGACGCCTACGAACACGCCGGCAACGAGCAGGCTCTCGACATCGTGCTGAAGATGGGCGACTGGGTCCACAGCAGGCTGGGTCACCTGCCCCGGGCGCAACTCGACCGCATGTGGAGCATCTACATCGCCGGTGAGTACAACGGCATGAACGCCGTCATGGCCGAGCTCCACGCCCTCAGCGGCAAGGAGGAGTATCTCGCCACGGCCAAGTGCTTCGACAACACCGCGCTCCTCACGGCCACCGCCGCCAACCAGGACCAGCTCAACAGGCGGCACGCCAACCAGCACATCCCGCAGTTCCTCGGCTACCTGTCCATCTTCGAGCGTGACAAGGAACGCCACTACTACGACGCCGCCGTGAACTTCTGGGACATGGTGGTGCCCTACCGGATCTTCACCGACGGCGGCCTGGCCGGTCCGACCGACAACGGCGAGCTCTTCGGCGAGCGCGGCGTCATCGTGGGCACGCTGGGCACCAACAACGCCGAGACGTGCTGCGACTACAACATGCTCAAGCTGAGCCGGGCCCTGTTCTTCCACACCGCTAACCCGAAGTACATGCAGTACTACGAGCGGGCCCTCTACGGCCAGATCCTCGCCTCCCGCCAGCACGCCGACAGCACCACGAACCCGCTGCTGACCTACTTCATCCCGATGCGGCCGGGCGCCTCGCGGAGCTACGGCAACCTCGGCACCTGCTGCGGCGGCACGGGGCTGGAGAGCCACACCAAGTTCCAGGACTCGATCTACTTCCGGTCGGCGGACGACTCGGCCCTGTACGTCAACCTCTACCTGGCTTCGGAGCTCAACTGGCCGGAGAAGGGCTTCGTGATCAGGCAGGCCACGGACTACCCGGCCGACCCCGCCGGGGTGACGACCCTGACGCTCACGGGCAACGGCCGGCTCGTGGTGAAGCTGCGGGTGCCGTACTGGGTGGAGAAGGGTTTCACGGTCCGGGTCAACGGGGCCGAGCAGCGGCTCCACGCCAAGCCCGGCGAGTACGTCACGCTCGACCGGCACTGGAGGAGCGGCGACACGATCAAGATCTCGATGCCCTTCACCCTGCGCATCGAGAAGGCCCTGGACATCCCGACCACCCAGAGCATCGCCTACGGCCCCGTCCCGATGGTCGCCAAGAGCACCGAGACCACCTTCCGCGAGTTCTCCCTCTACAAGGACTTCACCCTGTCCGGCGACCTCACCCGGGCCGTCACCCAGACCGCGCCGATGAACTTCACGGTCAACGGCCTCCCGCTGGTCCCCCTCTACGTCAACAACACGGACCGCTACCACGCCTACTTCCACCGGGTCGAGCCGAGCATCGTCTTCGGCGGCGTCGACTCCGGCGTGCCGAACACCGCGCGCGCCGACTCGGTGACGTTCCTGGACGCGCTCTGGGCTGAGGCCCCCTTCGGGAACCAGGGCCGGTTCATCGCCACGGTCGGCCGCACCGCCGACGACTGGGTCCGGGCCGGCCTGATGACCCGCGCCCAGAAGGTCGCGGTCATCTCGGCCGCCACCCGGGCCCGCCTCCCACACGACTGACCCGCCGTTCCGCCGTCCCGCCGCCGCGTGGGGCGGCGGTGCCACGCGAGGCGCGAGTGAAGCGTGGCTGCATTGCATGGTCATGCACTCCTGTGTATATACTTCTGTTCGTGTCCAAAGTACTCAGCTCTCTTCCTGTCGGCGAACGTGTCGGGATCGCCTTCTCCGGTGGCCTAGACACCTCGGTCGCGGTCGCGTGGATGCGCGAGAGGGGTGCCGTGCCGTGCACCTACACCGCCGACATCGGCCAGTACGACGAGCCCGACATCGCCTCAGTGCCCGGTCGCGCCACGACGTACGGCGCGGAGGTCGCCCGGCTGGTCGACTGCCGGGCCGCCCTAGTGGAAGAGGGCCTCGCGGCCCTGGCCTGCGGCGCGTTCCACATCCGGTCCGGCGGCCGGGCCTACTTCAACACCACTCCGCTCGGGCGGGCCGTCACCGGCACCCTGCTGGTGCGCGCGATGCTCGAGGACGACGTGCAGATCTGGGGCGACGGCTCCACCTTCAAGGGCAACGACATCGAGCGGTTCTACCGTTACGGGCTGCTCGCCAACCCCGCCCTGCGGATCTACAAGCCGTGGCTGGACGCCGACTTCGTCAGCGAGCTCGGCGGCCGCAAGGAGATGTCCGAGTGGCTGGTCGCCCACGGCCTGCCCTACCGGGACAGCACGGAGAAGGCCTACTCCACCGACGCGAACATCTGGGGCGCCACCCACGAGGCCAAGGCGCTGGAGCATCTCGACGCGGGCATCGAGGTCGTCGAGCCGATCATGGGCGTGCGGTTCTGGGACCCGTCCGTCGAGATTCCCGCCGAGGACGTGACGATCGGCTTCGAGCAGGGACGGCCGGTGACCATCAACGGCAAGGAGTTCCCCTCCGCCGTCGACCTGGTGCTGGAGGCCAACGCCATCGGCGGCCGGCACGGCCTGGGCATGTCCGACCAGATCGAGAACCGGGTCATCGAGGCCAAGAGCCGGGGCATCTACGAGGCGCCGGGGATGGCGCTGCTGTTCGCGGCGTACGAGCGGCTGATCAACGCGATCCACAACGAGGACACCGTGGCCGCCTACCACAGCGAGGGGCGGCGCCTGGGCAGGCTGCTCTACGAGGGCCGCTGGCTGGACCCGCAGTCGCTGATGCTGCGCGAGTCGCTGCAGCGCTGGGTCGGCACGGCCGTCACCGGTGAGGTGACGCTGCGGCTGCGGCGCGGTGAGGACTACTCGATCCTGGACACCTCGGGGCCGGCCTTCAGCTACCACCCGGACAAGCTCTCCATGGAGCGGACCGAGGACTCGGCCTTCGGGCCGGTCGACCGCATCGGCCAGCTCACCATGCGCAACCTCGACATCGCCGACTCGCGCGCCAAGCTGGAGCAGTACGCCGGGCTCGGCCTGGTCGGCAGCCCGCACCCGGCGCTGATCCCGCAGGCGGCCCCGACCGGGCTGATCGGCGACATGCCCGAGGGCGGGGCCGAGGCCATCGCCTCCCGGGGCGAGGTCCCGGAGGACGACGAGCAGTTGCTCGACCTCGCCGCGATGGAGTCGGGCACCGACTAGACCGTCGAGGACCGGCCTGCCCTCCCGGCCGGCGTGCCGGCGGCAGGCGAACCCCGCCTCGCCCGTGAGGCTGGCGCCGCTCACTGACTACCCGCGGCGTGGAGGCCCCCGTCCTTCGGGACGTGGGAGGAAACGCGGAACGGTGGGTCATGAGGGTCCCAGGGTCTGCCCGAACAGTCACCGGTCCCGAGGTCGTACGCGCTGTGCGGGTTTGGCTGCGGTGTCGTCCCTCAGCCGGGCTGCTGTGTTGTCCCTCAGCCGGGCTGCGGTGTCGTCCCTCGGCGGAGCCTACGACTCCAGGGTGAGGACCACCCAGGACTGGCCCTGAGCCAGGCCGGCCAGCTCGCGGCCGCATTCCTTCAGCAGCAGCGGGCCCGAGGTGATGTGCGCGGTGCCGGCCTGGACGTCCCGGAACAGCCGCTGGAACAGCCCGTCACGCAGCGCCGAGGTGCCGCCCGAGGCGTAGACGAACTGGGCCACCTCGGCGACCGTCCAGGTGATGTGGTTGAGCGCGAGCCGCACCATCGTCTCCTCGCGTACGTCGAGGTGGCGGCCGGAGTCCAGCGTGTGTTCCGTGTCGGCCCACGTCTGGTGCACCAGGGCCTTGGCCGCGCGGAACTTCGCCTCGGCACGGGCGAAGTCGGCGTGGAAGGCGTCGCTGCCGGCGATCTGGCCCGGCCGCCCGGCCCGCGCCCCGACGTAGCGGATCAGCTCGTCGAGCAGCCGCCGGCCGACGCCGAGCGCCCAGCCGGAGTGGCAGATCAGCGCCTGGTCGAGCACACCGAGCCGGAAGATGGCGCCGCCGCGCAGCGGCTCGTCCTCGGTGAAGACGTGCGTCTGCGACTCCGGTACGAAGACGCCGTTGATCGCGTAGTCGATGCTGCCGGTCGCGCGCAGGCCGAGGACGTCCCAGTTGCCGATCATCTCGACGTCCTCCATCGGGGTGATGAAGATCCGGACCTCGTCGGTGCCCTCGATGGCGGCCAGGCTGTGCGCGTACTGGGCGTGCAGCATGGCCGAGGCGAAGCTCCACTGCCCGCTGAGGCGGAAGCCGCCGTTCTCACGTACGGCGGTGCCCGGCCGGGTGCCCTGGCCCGCGAAGAGGGGCATGCGCGGGCCCTTGAAGATCCGCTCGATGGCGTCGTCGCCCAGGTAGGCGCCGGCCGTGCCGTTCTCCAGTGTGGTGGCCATGGTGACCCAGCCTGTCGAGGGGTCGGCGTAGGAGAGCTCCTCGAAGACGTCGAGCAGCTCCCTGGGGGACAGCTCGGCGCCCCCGAGCGGCGCCGGCACCCAGATGCTGAAAAGTCCTGCTTCGTGCAGGGCCTCCACGACGGGGGTGGTGAGCCTGCCCTGTGCCTCGGCCGCGGCCGCCTCGCGCTCGATCAGCGGGCGCAGGCCACGGGCTCGGTCCAGCATGGCGGTGCCGGCGGTGTGCAGTCGCGGGGTGACATACATGTCCTGTTGCTCCTGTTCGTGATCGTCGGCGCTCTGCTTCCGTCAGATCACGTCAGGGGCGACTTGTCCAGGGCAATGACCCGGTCATCACGGCAAATTAGCGGCGGCCCGTTCCCTGAGGTGCGCCTCGTGGGCGGGGTCGGTGCACAGGGTCACGGTGAGTCCGGCCCCGGCGGCGACGGCGAGGACGTCCAGCAACGTGGCGAGTTGCTCGGGAGGTTCCTCGCCGAGCAGGTCCTCGGCGTGCGCCACCACCAGGGCGACCGGGCCGGTGTCGCGCAGGGAGTCGGTGAGCGCGTCCCAGTTGCGGCCGAAGTGGCCGGGGAGGCGCAGGGCCCGCGCCACCTCCTCGAAGAAGGCGGCGCGGGTCCGGCAGGCCCGCCCGTCCAGCACCGCGGGCGCCGGGCCGGTGGACACCGTCAGCCAGTGCGGCAGCGGACGTGCGGCGGAGGTCATCGGGGTCCTAGAGGCGGTAGAAGTCGGTGTAGTGGTTGGGCGAGAACCACGTCACGCCGCTGCTGCGGTTGACGACGATCCGGTACGCGTCACGCGCGGCACCGCGGGCCCGGGAATAGACGTCGTACTCATAGTAGGTGGCACCGCTGGGGAGCTGGCCCTCGCGGTTGTAGAAGCGTCCGCCGGTGTAGTTGTACAGGCCGTCCGGCCAGGAGTACCAGCCGGCGGAGGTGGGGAAGCCCTTGGACGACCAAATCGTTCTGGCGGCGCGGGCGTCGGCGCAGCTCGAGATGGTGCAGGAGCTGTAGACCGAGGCGGTGGCCGGGGCGATGCCGACCAGGCTGATGAGGGAGATGACGGCGGTGAGGACGACGGTGAGCCTGGCCGGCCAGGACGGTCCAGGGCGTTGCGGAGTGTGCACGGAGCCTCCTCGTGGGGGTGCGACGGACACCGCAATGATCACCGTCACCTCTGACCAATAACGCCAGCAGGTGTCAAAGGGACGGTGAACACTTTAAGGACAGCTCCATCTTGTTGGGATTTATCCTCGCAATTGGGCCACTTTGCGGCACGCGGAGGTGACGCCCTGTGGGGCGCCACCTCCGCGTGTACGTGCCCCGCTTGTCAGCGGGTCCGGAGGAGGTGCACCTCCTGGGTCACGTCGCGCTGGGTACGGGTGGCCGAGCGGTCGGTGGTGAAGACGACCACGCCCCGGTCGGTGGCGGGCCAGGTGTTGTTGCCTGGTGTGGTGAGCTGTTCGGCGGCGGTCCAGCCGGTGCTCTCGCGCCGGGAGGTGAAGACCTTCCACCGCCAGTCGGCCGAGCGGGAGTCGTACCAGACGGCGCGTACCGTCTTGTCGGGGTCCTGACTGAGGCGCGGGCGCTGGCTCATCGCGTCGGGGGAGAGGGCGACCTGCTCCGGCGGGGACCAGGTGCGGCCGCCGTCGGCCGAGCGGGCGGCACGTAGCGCGAGGTTGGCGCCGGAGCTGCGCAGCGGCCTGGTCTCCCAGATGGCCACGAACCCGCCCTCGCCGTCGGCCGCGACGCTCGGGTGCCGGTCGGCCGCGTCGGTGGCCGCGCTCACCTGCACCGGCTCGGTCCAGGCCGCCTCCTCCCCGCCGCCCCGGACCGAGGCCAGGATCTGCCAGTTGTCCGGGTCGGTGCCGCCGGGCTGCTCGCCCGGCGCGGGGGTGTGCCCGGTCCACAGCGGGTCCGGGTCGAAACGGTTGTCCTGCCAGGTGACGATGGCCTGCCCGGCCTCCCCGGCCGCGACCGACGGGAACAGCGACGCGGGGAAGCGCGGCGAGCGCGCGTCCTGCGGCGTGCCGACGGAGACGTCCTTGCCCGCCGAGGAGAGGTTGACCGGGGCCCTGTCCACGCCGACGACCTGCGCGTACACGTCGAAGGGCCCGCGCGCGTTGTCCGCCCACACCACCACGGGGCGCCGGGGCTCCAGCAGGGCGATGCCGGGGTGGACGGCCCGGCCCGATCCGCTCGACAGGCGTACGGCGGGCTCGAACGAACGGCCGCCGTCGCGGCTGTGGCGCAGCAGGATCACCGGCCGGTGCGGCTGCTCCCGGCCGAGTTCGTCCTGCCAGACGACCCAGACGTCATCCCCGGAGGCCGCTACCTGGGGGAAGCGCGCGGTGGGCGAGTCCCCGGAGAGGGTCACGACGTGGGGCCGGTCCAGCCGCCGGTACACCACGGAGGTACGTGAGCCGTCGTGGACCTCGGCGACCACGTGCACGGTGTTCTCGCGCCCGCCCTCGCCCTTGTCACCGTCACCGCCGCTGCTGCTGCCTCCGTCCCCGTTCCTGTCCCCGTTCCCGTCCCCGTTTCCGTTGACGGCCACGTCGGCGAAGCCGGTGAACCGGCCGGTGCCGCCGATCGCCAGGCTCGCCCGGTCGCCGCCGTGCTGCCCCGGCGGCAGGGCGATCTCGGGGGCGGGCTCGGCGGGCGACCCTACGGAGATGAAGACGGGGGAGGTCGCGCCGCGCAACTGGTCGGGCAGGTTCGGGTCGGCGTCGCGGCCGGACAGGTCGCCCGGCGCCCGGACCTCCACGCGGTACCAGGTGTGCGCGCCCTTCAGGGAGACGGGCAGGTGGTAGGTCTCGTCGTCCGAGCCCGCCGTGTACGTGGCCACCGGCCCGGCCGAGCGGCCCGGCGAGGCGTACACGAGCACTCGGGCACCGGCCGCCTGCCGGACGCGGACCCGCAGGGAGGCCTTCTTCGGCAGCCGGGCGTGCCGCAGGACGACCTCGTCACCGCCGAGCGCCTCGTACCTGCCGTCACCGTCGAGGTCGGCCTCGACTGTCGCGAAGGGGCCGGTCCGGCGGTAGGAGACCGACGTGCGGCCGGCCCGCAGCCCGTCCAGGATGCCGCGCACCGAGCGCTCGGCCGCGAACACCCACGTCGTGGGCTGGCCGGGGCCGGCGGTGCCCCACAGCTCCCTGAAGTGGCAGTCGCTCGCGGCGACCGCACCGAACCGGAACCCGGCGTTCCACCGGTTCTCCGCGTAGTCGATCTGGGCGTCCGGGTCGGAGGCGACGTTCCACACCTCGACGGTGTTCATGCCCTGGACGCTGGCGTTGTCGTTCGGCCCGTCCTCGGGGGTGTATTCGCCGTCGTCGGGGTGGGCCGTGGACCAGATGGCGTCCTGGGCGTGGGCGTCCCAGATCGACTGCTGCACGTGCCGGAACGCGGGCGAGCCGGGCGGGTTCGCCCCGTCCACCACCGTGTCCACCGCGCCGAGCACGATGGCGTGCGGTGATCCGTTCGCCTCCTCGCCGGGCACGAGCAGCAGCTTGGAGGACTGCCACTGCGGATCCCAGTGCTGGTCGTAGGTGCGGTGGTCGGTGAGCGGCAGGAAGTCCAGCCCGGTGCGCTCCGCCTCGCCGATCTGGTCGGCGACCGGCAGGTTCCCCGGCAGGGTCTGCTTCGACTGCTGGCGGGGCAGGCTGCCGTCCGCGGAGTGGTCGTTGTGCACGTGCGTGTCACCGGCCAGCCACTGGCCCTGGGGCGTCTTCGCGTCGGCCAGGGCAGGCGTTGCCGCCACCCCGCCGGCCGCGACCGCCGCGCCGCCCGCGACCGTCACGAAGTGCCTGCGGCTCAATTCCATCTGGTATGCCTCCCTGTGCCGGTTCTGATCGGCGCTGACCTTAGGGAGGTATCAGCACAAACGAGTAAATATCGTACGAATCACCCATGCCATGCGGTCGAACCTTCGGGCGCCCCGCCGGGGGCGGAGCAGGGGGATGACGGCTCCGATCTTGTCGGCCCGGCCGGGAGGCGGGGCGGGGGATGACGGCTTCGATCTTGTCGGCCCGGCCGCAACGGAAGATTATTTCGGGGTAAACGTCCGCATATATGAGGAGTTAGGCGTGTCCCTCGACAGGCGCACCCTCCTGCAGACCGCCGGCCTTACCGCCGGCCTGATCGCCCTCACCCCCTCTCCCGCCGACGCCGATGTCCTGACCGCCGCCGACCCCACCCCCGCCCGCGGCAAGAACGAGGGCAACGGTCCCTTCAGGAAGCTCGTGATCCGCGGTGTCAATGTGATCGTCGGCGCCCGGGGCGAGATCGTCGGTCCCGTCGACATCGTCATCAAACGCAACCGCATCGACGAACTCATCCCCATCGACCCGAACGCTCCCAAGCGGCGCAAGCCGCACGACGCAGACCACGAGATCGACGCCACCGGCATGTGGGTCATGCCGGGCCTGGTGGACGAGCACACCCATACCGGCACCGGCAACACCCCCCGCACCTACGCGTACAAGCTGTGGCTGGCCCACGGGGTCACCACGGTCCGCGGGGTGACCGTGGCCGCGCACGCCGACGCCGTACGCGACCGGGAGGCCAGCGAGCGCAACGAGATCGTCGCGCCGCGCATCGTGAACTACCAGACCCCGGGCAGCGGCTGGGACGGCGGACAGGTCGACTCCCCGGAGAAGGCCGCCGCCTGGACGACCTGGGCGGCCGCGAACGGGGTGGACGGCATCAAGTTCTTCGGCGACCGCGTGTACGGCCGCGCGGAGATCGAGGTCATGATCGCCGAGGCCAGGAAGCGGGGACTCGGCACGATCATGCACCACTCGCCGCCGATCTACAAAGAGCTCAACGCGGTCGAGTCCGGCAGGCTCGGCCTGGGCACGGTCACCCACTTCTACGGCCACTTCGAGTCGCTGCTCAAGGAGGGCCGCGAGCATCCCAAGCCGCCGGGCTACGACTACGGCAACGAGGCCTCCCGCTGGCGGGCGGTCGCCACGGTGATCGACTACACGTTCCCGCCGGGGTCGCCGCAGTGGCGGGCCTACCTGGAGGAGCAGCTGGAGAACAAGGTCAACTTCGGCCCCACCTTCGGCGTCTACCTGGCCGGGCGTGACCTGGCCAGGGTGCGCGGGCTCGACTGGCACCCGCGCTTCGCGCTGCCCTCCATCTGGGATTTCTGGGAGCCGAGCCCGCAGGCGCACGGCTCGTTCTACTACGACTGGACCAGCGAGGACGAGGCGAGCTGGAAGCGGTTCTACCAGCAGTACTTCCAGCTCATCCACGACTACAAGGAACTGGGCGGGCGCATCGTCGGCGGCACCGACCCGGGTTTCATCTACAACCTGTACGGCTTCGCCAACATCACCGAGTTGGAGATGCTCAGGGAGGCGGGGCTCAGCGCGCTGGAGGCCATCGAGGCCATGTCTGGAAATGTCGCCCAGACCCTAGCGGACCCGCGCGGCGACCAGCCCGAGTACGGCACGGTCAAACCCGGTATGTACGCCGACCTCGCCGTGGTCCCGTACAACCCGCTGCAGGACCTCAAGACCCTCTACGGCACCGGCACCACCCGGCTGGACTCGACCGGCGACGTCAAGCGCATCGGCGGCGTGCAGTGGGCGATCCGCAACGGCGTCGTCTACGACGCCAAGAAGCTGCTCGCCGACGTGGCCGACATGGTGAAGGCGCAGAAGGCGGCCGGCGCCTGCCGCGACATCGACCCCGACTGGAGCACCTACGGCCCCTGCGGCGGCAGCGCGGGAGCCGACATCCCACCACCAGCCAAACCAGCCGCACGCCCCACCCCACCGCCCCGCACCTGACGGCCGCACCCCACCCTCCGACCCGGATTCAGCGTCAGCACTCCCACCCTCCGACCCGGGTTCGACGACAGGACCCCATCCCGCCGAGCCCGGGTTCGACGGTCGCGACCCACTCCGCCGAGCCTTCATTGTCTGGACGGCGCGCATGCGGCAGCACGAGCACCGCGCGTGCACTCGCCGCCTGCACGGGCCGACTGCGGCGGCCGCCTGCATGCTGCTCGACCGTCCGGTGACACGGCCGTTTGTGATCACATGCGTAGATCGCTACCAGAATGTGGGCCAGTGCTCCGGCCTTCAGGCCGGGGGTGAAGGCCCACGCGGGAAGGCCCCTGGAGCCTGAGCGTGCCCTGACCGGGACGGTTTTGCTGTTCGATGTACTGGCGCAGGACGCTGAGCGGTGCGCCGCCCACCGGCCCGGCGAAGTAGGAGCCCGGCCACAGCTTGTTCGCCCGGTAGTAGTGGTGGCGGGCCGGCTCGGGGAACTCCTGACGCATCCTGCGTGAGGACACGCCCTTCAACGAGTTGACGAGTGTGGACAGGGCGATCTTGGGGGGAGTTCACCGGCAGGTGGACGTGAATTGTTCTCGCCGTTGAACTCGCGCGGCTCGGTCTCGAAGTCGGCGCACACGTCCCGCATGATCTCCTCCATCCGGTTCAGGCGGGTGTCGGTGAACACCTTGTGCCGGAACCTGGTCACGAAGACCAAATGCGCGTGCAGGGCGGAAACGCAGTGCCTGCCGGTTCTGATGCCTTCATGCCCGGCCATAAACCAATGATATGATCAGTGGGTGCAGCTTCGTTACAACTACCGGGTGTATCCCGACGCCGGCCAGCGGGCCGCGCTGGCGCGGGCGTTCGGGTCCGCCCGCGTGGTGTTCAACGATGGGCTGCGCATGAGGCAGGAAGCCCGGATGCGGGGCTTGCCGTACATCTCGGATGGGGACCTGTCCAAGCGGGTCATCACGCAGGCCAAGGCATCGCCGGAACGCTCCTGGCTGGGCGAGGTCTCGGCCGTGGTGCTGCAGCAGGCGCTCGCCGATCTGAACACCGCCTGCCGCGACTTCTTCTCCTCCCTGTCGGGGAAACGGAAGAGCCGGAAAGGCCGGAAGGCCGCCACGCCCCGGTTCCGGTCGCGGAAGGACTCGCGGCAGGCGGTCCGGTTCACGAAGAACGCCCGATTCAAGGTCACCGAGTCGGGCCGCCTGCGGTTGCCGAAGATCGGGGACGTGCCGGTCCGCTGGTCGCGGTCGCTGCCGTCCGATCCATCGTCGGTGACGGTGATCAAGGATTCGGCGGGCAGGTATTTCGCGTCGTTCGTGGTCGAGACCTCGGACGAGCCGTTGCCCGAGACGGACTCCGTGGTCGGGATCGACCTGGGGTTGACGCACTTCGCGACCCTGTCGAACGGGACGAAGATCGACAACCCGCGCATCCTGCGCCGGGCGGCCAAGAAGCTCCGCAAGGCGCAGAAAGCGCTGAGCCGCAAGGAGAAAGGCTCCGCCAACCGCAAGAAGGCCAAGCAGGTGGTCGCCAAGGCCTACGCCAAGGTCACCGGCACACGCCGAGACTGGGCACACAAGCTCTCCACACGGATCATCCGCGACAACCAAGCGGTGTACGTGGAAGACCTTGCCGTGTCCGGCCTGGCGCGTACCAAGCTGGCCAAGTCCGTGCACGACGCGGGCTGGTCGCAGTTCGTGAGCATGCTGGAGTACAAGGCCGCTCGGTATGGCAGGCACTTCGGGAAGATCGACCGCTGGTTCCCCAGCTCGAAGCTGTGCTCGTCGTGCGGCGCCATCGCCGAGTCGATGCCGTTGAACGTCCGGTCGTGGACGTGCGGATGTGGTATCACCCACGACCGGGACATCAACGCAGCGGTCAACATTCTCGCCGCCGGGCTGGCGGAGAGACGAAACGACTGTGGAGCGCGGGTAAGACCGGGACCTGTTCCGGCACCGCGCGAAGAAGCAGTAACCCGCCGGGAGCCGCACGCGCGGCAGACCGGAATCTCCGTCCTTTAGGGCGGAGTGGATGTCAAAGTCTGGTACTTGTCCATAGCGCTGGGTTTCCGGCGTGACACTCGCAAGACGAAGGATTTCATGAGACTGCGTACCCGAGCCGCGATCCTGGTGGCGGTCGCGACGGCGGCCGTCGGCCTGACCACCGTGCCCGCGAGCGCGGCCACGGTGCACCGCGCCCACATTCACTGCTTCAACATCTCCTGGCAGAACGGCTGGTCTGCCACCGTCTACTACCACAACACCTGCGGGTCGACGCAGCACATCGCTGTGGCCAAGGGCAGCGACACGCGGTGGTGCGGCGCCGTGAAGGCGCACGCCAAGGGCCACCACAAGACTTGGCTCCCCGCCGGAGCGAAGGTCGTCTGGCGGAAGAGCTGCTGACACGAGGCTCCCCCTGAGAGCCTGATCGCCGGCGCCCACGCATGAGGCACGATCCTCGGCGTGGGCGCCGTCGTGTCCGGCCGGGCGGTCAACATACCTCTACCAATCGGACAATGAGTACGCATGTGCATGCCGCCGCTCCACCGTCCGTCCTAGGGTCTGCGCTGGTGGGGGCGTGCGCTTCGGGAACGGGAGCTCAGGCCTTGTACAGGAGTGACAGCGGCTTCTGCGGATCCCGATGACCGAGCAACTGCGTGGCGGTCCGCCCGACGTAACGGGTCAGCGACCGGGCCAGATGCGGCTGGTCGAAGTAGCCGAGCAGGTGGATCACCTCGTGGACCGGCGTACCCCCCTGGATCAGGACGGCCGCCTGGCGGGCCCGGTCGATCTGCCGGATGGCGCCGCGGGTGAGCCCGGTGGCCGCCACGAAGCGCCGCTGGAGAGTGCGTTCCGAAACGTCCGGCGTCGCACCGCGCAGCACCGCGGCGACGACCGGGTCAAGGGCCAGGACGTCCTCACGCACCATCCGCCGCACGAACGCCTCGGCGTTGTCGTAGTCGGGAAGCCGCCAGGAAGACCCCTTCAGCCAGAACGACCTGCGCGTCGCGTCGGGTATCTCCGCGACGTCGTCGACGAGCCGGTTGACCGGTAGATGCGGCATCGAGGTGCCGATCGAGAAACTGATCCCGAAGAACATGGACTCCTCGGGGACCGGGGCATGGCCGGCCTTCGTCTCCGGCCCCACGACGGCCACGCTGACCTGACCGCGGTGCTCCCAGAAGACCAGGTCCCAACGCGCCGCCGCGACCGCCATCATCTGGTCGACGCCGTCGCTGCGGCTCCGCCACACCCGCTCGATGTACGGCGAATCGGACGGTCGACTCTCGACTTCCAAGCCCATCCGAGCCGATCCCTCCTCGCTCCTCGGCACCACCGACGGCGGTGTGACCTGCCACCCGAGCACTCGACGCCACCCGCACAAGCCACTCCTCAGAACCTATGCGACAACCCCGTCGAAAGGCGGGCAAGACTCCACCTTCTCATCGGAAGAGGCACCCGCGCGGAGCCCGCCCGAAATCAGGGTAACCAGGCACGACAGATCCCTGGTCAGCATGAGGAAGGCAACTTTCCACCGTGTCACCACGCGCGCCAACGCTAGGCGAGAATGATCACACAGGTGTCACGCCTGGCTCCGTCGTACTTGGTATTGGCGGCGGATCGAGCGTCACTCTGATGTCCACGTGCGGGTTGGAGCCATGACGAGCGTCTATGACAGCGAACGGCTGGCGGCAAGCTATGCCTTCGACCGCCCTCCGGTGCATCAGCAGATCCTCAAGTCAGTACGCCTGAAGCGTCCGGTCGGGCGGGCGCTGGACGTCGGATGCGGTGCCGGCGTGTCCACTGCCGCGCTCGCACCACTGACCGAGCAGGTGATCGGCCTGGAGCCGGTCCCGGCGATGCTCGTGCATCGGCGATCCGTCGCGCCATCCGCACGATTCGTCGTCGGCACGGCGGAGGGCCTGCCGTTTCCCGGGGCGTCGTTCGACTTGGTCGCCGCCGCCGGATCGCTGAACTATACCGATCTCGCGTCGGCCCTTGCCGAGGTGGCCCGCGTTCTGACCCCGGACGGAGTCTTCCTCCTGTACGACTTCTCGCAACGGCACTCGCTGACAGGCGACGCGCTGGCGACCTGGTTCGAGGCGTTCCAGCAGCGGTTTCCATCGTCATCTGGATGGCGGCCACTGGTCGTACCGGAGTTGTGTCTTGCCGGGACGGGGCTGCGCCTGCTCGATTGCACCGACGTCGAGATCCCGGTGCCGATGACGTTCGACGACTACCTCCGCTACGTGCTGGGCGAGGTCAGGGTGGACAGCGCCATCGCGCGTGGGGACGACAGCGCCGAGCAGGCACGCGACTGGTGCCGCCGTACGCTTGCGGAGGTCTTCCGGAGCGGGGAGATGACCGTGGTTTTCCGTGGCTATCTGGCCACGCTGGCTCCGACCAGTCACGACTGACCCCGCCGCGCCGCCCCGGCTCGGGCGCTGTTGGAGCGGAAACGCGGATGCCCGTGTCCCGACTCCGCCTCCATCCCGAGGACGGCCAGGAACCGCGGCTACTCCCCGGTCACCGAGACGAACCCCGTGCCGGCTCGGTAGTTGGGGGACTGGTGGCGGAAGTAGGTGTTGTAGACCTCGCAGTAGCGTCCCCCGGAGGCCAGCAGGGCCGCGTGGTCGCCTTCCTCCACGATCCGCCCGTGGTCCAGCACGATGATCCGGTCGACGTGCTCGATCGTGGACAGCCGGTGGGCGATGACGATCGAGGTCCGCCCCGCGAGCACCACGTCGAGTCCTTCCTGGATCTGCGCCTCGGTCAGCGGGTCCACGCTCGCCGTGGCCTCGTCCAGGACCACGATCGCCGGATCCTGGATCAGCAGCCGGGCCAGCGCGACGAGCTGGCGCTGACCCATGGACAGCGCCCGGCCGTGCTCGCCCACGTCCGTCTGCAGGCCGTTCGGCAGGGCGTCGATCCAGTCGCCGCCGCCCACCGCCGCCGCGGCCGCGCGCACCTCCTCGGGGGTGGCCTCCGGCCTCGGGTAGCGGACGTTGTCCGCGACGGTGCCGCTGAACAGGAACGGGACCTGCGGCACCGCGCCGATCTGCCGGCGGTAGCCGCTCAGGTCCAGGGACCGGATGTCCTGCCCGTCGATCAGCAGCCGCCCGTCCTGGAACTCGTAGAAGCGCGTGATCAGCTTGCCGAGCGTCGACTTCCCGGCGCCGGTGTGGCCCACCAGCGCCACGGTCTCACCTGCCTCGATGCGCAGGTCGAAGTCGCGCAGCACCGGATGGGCCGGGTCGTAGCCGAATGTGACGCCCTCGAACTCGATGCTGCCCGCGAGCTCGCCCGCCGGCCGAGCGTCGGTCTGCACCACCCGGGGCGGCGCGTCGATCAGCGCGAACACCCGCTCGGAGGCGGACAGGCCCTGCTGGAACTGCGACCAGAAGGCGGCGATGGACGTCAGCGGGAACCAGAAGAGCGCCACTCCCTGCAGGAACAGGTACCAGTCGCCGGCCGACAGGCCGCCCCCGACCACGGACGTGCCGCCCAGTTGCACCAGCCCGACCGTGGCGAGCCCCGACACCAGGAACAGCACGGGGAAGATGCTGGAGAAGACGAACCCCTGCCGGAGCGTCACCTGGTAGCTCTGCCGGTTGATGGGCCGGAACTCGTCGTAGACCTGCTGCTCCTGGCGGAAGTTCTTCGCGACCGCGATCCCGCCCATGGTCTCCTGCAGGTTGGCGTTGACCCGGCTCAGGGAGCGCTGCGCCCGGCGGGTGCTGACCCTGGCCACCCGCCGGAAGAGCAGCGCGATGCCCACCACGATCGGCACCACCAGCAGTGTCAGCAGGGCCAGCTCCGCGCTGCGCAGGAACAGCAGGACCGTCACGAAGCCCACCATCAGCACCTGGCTGATCAGGTCCATGGTCAGCGTGGACACGGTGGCGAAGTCGTCGGTGTCGGACGTCACCCGGCTGACGATCCTGCCGGACGGCGTCTCGTCGTAGAACGACAGGTCCCGGGCCAGCACCGCGTCGAACGCGTCCTCGCGCAGTTGGAGCACGACGTCGCCGGTCACCCGGGCGCTGTTCCACTGGCGGACGAAGTTGAAGGTCCAGGAGAGCACGCCGGCGACCAGGATCGCGATCACGAGCTGCCAGACCACCGCGGCGATGGTGCCGTCCGTGATCGTGTCCACACCCAGGCTGATCAGCAGCGGAAGGGCCGCCTGAGTCGCGGAGCTCAGCACGATCATGCCCGCCACCAGGAACATCGTGCCCAGCTTCGGCCGGAAGTAGGACAGGATCCGGCGTAGCAGGTCACGATCGCCATAAGTGCGGTCGTAGTCCTCCGCGTCCAGGCCGTCCATGATGAAGCCCATCAGCGCGTCCCTCCCTGCTCGCCGGCCATGATGGTGCGTCCGTCTCCCATGTCGACCTCGTCGTAGTGGGCGAAGACCCGCCGGTAGAGGCGGCTGCGCGCGATCAGCTCGTCATGCGTGCCGAAGTCGACCACCTCGCCCCGGCGGAGCAGCAGCACCTTGTCCGCCCACCGGATCTGGGAGAGCCGATGGGTGATCAGCAGCGTGGTGCGCCCGTCGAGGATGCGCCCGATCGCCTGCTGGATCCGGTCCTCGGTCGCGGAGTCGATCGCGCTGGTCGAGTCGTCGAGCACGAGGATCGCCGGATCGGTCAGCAACGCCCGCGCGATGGCCAGCCGCTGCCGCTGCCCGCCCGAGAGCGTGACGCCGCGCTCCCCGATGACGGTGTCGTAGCCCTCTTCCAGCTCGCTGACGAACTCGGCGGCCTGGGCGTCCTCCGCGGCCCTGACCACCGCCTCCTGGTCGGCCCGCTGGCCGAGGCCGAAGGCGATGTTCTCGGCCACGGACCGGGAGAACAGCACGATGTCCTGCTCGATGGTGGAGATCTGGGAGCGCAGCGAGTCCAGGTCCCAGTCGCGTACGTCCACCCCGTCGACGAGGATCCGGCCGGCGGTGACGTCGTAGATCCGCGGGACCAGCTTGGTCAGTGTGCTCTTGCCCGACCCGGTCTCCCCGACGATCGCCACCGTCTCACCCGGCCGCACGGTGAACGTCACCCCGCGCAGCGCCGGCTCCCCGTCGTCCGCGTAGCCGAACGTCACGTCCTCGAAGACGATCTCCCCGCTGATCGGCGCGGCGTGCCCGTCCGGCCGCTGCTCGATCTCGCTTTCGGAGGTGATGATGCTCAGGATGCGGCGGGAGGACACGATGCCGATCTGGACCAGGGAGAACGTGAAGATCGAGATCTGTGTCGGGAAGGCGAGCATGCCCATGAGCCCCATGAACGCCACCAGTTGCCCGACGGTGATCTCCCCGGCGGCCTGGAGGGCCAGGGCGTGCCACAACGCCCCCGCCATCGCGAACGCGAACAGCAGGGTGGGCAGGTAACGGGCCTGGACCAGCCCGTTGCGTACGAACGAGTCGCGGTAGCGGCGGGCGTCGGCCCGGAACCTGCCCCGCTCCTGCGCCTCCTGCGCGGTCACCTTGATCACCTCGATGCCGCGCACCGCCTGGTTGAGCCCCGCGTTGAGATCGCCGAACTGCTCCCGCATCCGCGTCGACACCGGGTTGAGCTGCCTCATGTAGTGCCAGAGCGCGATCGCGAACACCACCGTGAACACCCCCGGCACCAGCAGCAGCCGCGGATCGACCATCGCGATGAAGACCAGCGCCACGACCCCCTGGAAACCCGAGTCCACGATCAGGTCGGCGCCCGGCGTGACCATGACGGACAGTTGCCTGATGTCGTTGGCGGCCCGGGCCATCAGGTCCCCGACCCGCTGACGGCTGTGGAAGGTCTGGCTCTTGCCCAGCAGGCTCACGTATAGCTCGTCGCGGGCGTCCCGCTCCAGCCGCTTGGCCAGCACCTCGCTCGACAGCCGCGCGACGAGGTCGAACAGCCCCCTGGCCGTCACGATGGCGAGCAACGCCCACGAGATCAGGCCGAGCGCGTCCAGCGGCTCACCCCGCACGCCCAGCACGGCGTCGAAGGCGTCACCGGTGAGCTGGGGAACCATGCCGTTGAGCGCCACCATGACCAGCGACCCGCCGAGGAACCCGGTCAGGTGCGTGGGGTGGCGGCGAAGGTGGGACCAGAGCCAGCGCACCGGGCCGCGCCGGTTGAAGAGCGGACCGGAAACGGTGAATTCAGCATTGCTGGTGGTCACAGGACCGGCCCTCCGAGCCAGACGTCAGGCGAACTTCGAACCTGCTTTCTACCACCGGCCACCGACAATTTCCCAGCGCTTTTTGCGGCGCCCGGATCGGGGCCGGAACGATTTTACGAAAGACGCGGGGGCGGGGGGAGGGGCGCTGCTTTCACGGACGACGAGCTCGGTGGCCAGCTCGAAGTCGCCCCGGCCCACCGGCTCCGCGGCGAGGGGTCGGCCGCCTGCCGGGTACGCTGGTGCGACGGCGTCCGTCCGCGCCCAACCTCCGGCGATCCGCCCCAGCCGGGTCACCTCAGGAGGCAAAGGGAGGTCCACCTCCCGGCCGGGCTTCGTTGCCGATCGTGCGCCCGCCGTACCGGTCGCTGGGGGATCCGCCGGCGGGCCGCGGGAGACGATGATGACCAAGCGAGCCGACTTCAAGCGGCGTGTGCGCGCCCGGATGGCCAAGACCGGCGAGTCGTACGCGACCGCCCGCAGCCACCTCCTCGGCGAGCAGCCGGCCCCTAAAGCCGGCACCCCCGCCGGCGACGGGATGGCGGCGGCCCTGCACGTGAGCAACGGTGATGCCACGGACCTGCCCGGGACCGGGCTCGCGGACCGCGTTCTCTACTGGCGCGACGTCCTGCACGAGGGGCCGGTGCCCGCGGTCGGGCCCGAGGAGCTCCGCCGGATCAGGGCCGACTTCCTGGCCGGGGCGGACGCGGACGACCGAGCGGAGGGCGCCGCCATGTTCGCCGAACGGGACAGCACGCTGGAGGCCAACCGCGACGGCGAGTACGTGCTGTGGTTCGAGGCGGACCTGTACGACCAGCTCCAGATCATCCAGATCCTCGCCCGCCTGGCCGACCTGGGCGTGCCGGCGGAGCGCATCACCCTGATCTGCATCGGCGAGCATCCCGGCATCGCCCGCTTCGGCGGCCTCGGCCAGCTCACGGCCGAGCAACTGCGTGAGCTGCCCGCCACGAACGCCTGCGCCCGCCTGACCCCCGCCGCGCTCCGGCTCGCCACCCATGCCTGGGCCGCCTTCCGGGCGCCGACCCCGGACGGCCTGCGTGCCGTCGCCGGTGACCGCTCGGGTGAGCTGCGGTTCCTGGGTGAGGCGTTCGACCGGCTCAGCCGGGAGTACCCGGCGACCCGCGACGGGTTGTCGCTGACCGAGCGGCGGCTCCTGGCCGCCGTCGCCGACGGCGCGACGTCGGCCGAGGCGGCGTTCGTCCGGGCGGCGGCGCGGGAGACGCGCCCTTTCCTGGGGGACACCTGGGCCTTCGCGATGATGGACCGGATGGCACGCGCCCCCGTCCCGCTGCTGCGGGCCGAGCCTGACGGCCGCCCGGTCGGCCGCGGCACCGGCCTGCGGCTGACCGGCACCGGAGCACAGGTGCTCGCCGGTGCGGCCGACCACGTGACGCTCAACGGCATCGACCGGTGGATCGGCGGGGTGCACCTGCGCGGTCACCACGTCCAGTGGCGCTGGGACGACGGAACCGAGACCATCAAGGCGCCCTGACCGGCCGGATCCCACGGCCCGGCACCGGCTCGTACGCCGACGCTGGGCCGGGAAAGCCGGGCCGGGAAAGCCGGGCCGGGCGGATGGGGTGGCAGGGCTGTGGCGCGGCGGTGTGGGCCGCCGCGCCACAGGCGTGGTGTTCGGGGACTCGGAGGTCAGCCGGCGCTGCAGGAGACCGTGGGCCAGGTCGAGTTGCCGTTGCGCTGGATCGTCACTCCCCAGTTGTTGCCGTTGCCGTTGGGCCTTGCGGTCAGGACCTGGGCGCTGGGGTAGCTGGCGCTGATGTTCCAGGTGGACATGATCCGCGACGGGGAGGGCACGTTCATCGTCACGGTCCAGTTGGTCGAGCCGCTGACCGCGACGTTGAGGTTGTAGCGGTCGCTCCACTGCTCACCCGCGGACAGGGACGCGGTGCAGCCGCTGCCGCCGCCCCCGCCGCCCCCGCCGCCACCACCGCCGCCGCCGCCGACCGTGATGTTGGAACTGCCGCTGCTTTGATAGCCCTCGGTGGCGAGAATCATGTAATCGTGGCTGCCCAGATTCATGCCGTAACGAGCCCACGCGTCAAAGTGGTTGCCGGACGTTATGGTGCCGCCCGTTTTCTTCGACTGCCGGACGCTCCAGTACTGATTGAAGGTCCTCGTGCCTTCGATGGAAGGGGCGTTGTAGCGCGTCGTCTGGTAGATGTCGTACGTGCCGCCGTCGCTGGTCACCGTGCCCTTGTACGTTCCCGTGGGCCGATAGGTGCCCCAGTTGTCGACGATGTAATACTCCACGAGCGGGTTTCTGGTCCACCCATAGAGCGTCAGGTACGCATTGCCGGACGGATTGAAGCTCCCCGAATAGCTCACGCTCCGGCGTCCACCGGTGCTCCAGCCCTTTCCGGCGACGAAGTTCCCGGTGTTGCGCCATGAGGTGCTGTAATTTCCGCCGGAGCCCAGCTCCATGGAGACGGTTCCCTGGCTGTCGGTCCAGAACGAATAGAAGTAGCCGTTGTTGTTGCCGGTCTGGTTGGTGGTGATCGGGGCCGCGCTGGCGACGCCGGGCAGCATCGCGACGGCCACGACCAGCGTGACGGCCAGGGTGCAGGCCCGGCCGATGAGCAGCCTGGCGTTGCCGCGTCTGAGGCGCTGTGGGTGGGCGAGCTCGCCGTTCATGTGCGTGTTCCCTCCTCTGCGGGCTGACGTGGGCGGCCGGCGTGATTACAGCCCGGGCGGGGCTGCCGGTGGCCAGGGTGACGATCACCGCGGTGGCGTCATGACCAAGAAACTATCGGTCCGATGGCGAAAGTATCGGATCGCCTGGCCAAGTTGTCAACGATTCCCAACCGGCCGTGGTGAGCCTGTCAAACCGTCCATCCAGGTAATTGGCCTGTCCTGGTAGCCAAGGTCGGAGGGAAGACGCATGAAAGTTTCGTTGGAACACCGAAAGTATCCAGGTCGGCGCTGATGCGCCCTGGCACGTGAAAAAGCGGCCGCCCTCATCG
This sequence comes from Nonomuraea sp. B12E4, assembly GCF_039871825.1. NCBI lineage: Bacteria > Bacillati > Actinomycetota > Actinomycetes > Streptosporangiales > Streptosporangiaceae > Nonomuraea > Nonomuraea sp. B12E4. Next base: position 519,290 of record NZ_JBDPME010000002.1, read on the forward strand.
GACGGCCGCCTCTTCAGGGAGCGTTCATCGGGAAGAAGCGGGCTCCAGCCGGTCGTCGCGGCAGTCGCGCGGTGCGCTCACCGGGTTGCAGCGCACCGCCCGTCCGCCGGGGAGTTCGGCCACGAAGTCGCTGTCGTACCGGGAGGCCATGCCGACGCTCGGGAAGTCCGTCGTCACCATCTGCGCGCCGCTGGCCAGGGCGGTCTTGACCCGGGCGAAGTCCTCGTCGATGACCGACCGCAGCGGCTCGTCCGAGCGCGTACGGACGATGTAGCCACGCTTGACCAGGTCCCGGATGGTCGCTTCGTTGTCGCCGCGCGGGTCGTTCACCATCGTGATCGCCGCGTCCGCGTCGCCGGGGTTGCCGCGTGTGAAGACCGCGCGGCCCTGGAGGCTGGGGTGCCCGTCGAGGTACATGTCACGGATCTCGCCGGGGCCGCCGTTGTCGAAGAAGAACATCACCTTGCCGCGCGCCCAGTCGAGGGTCGGCCAGCCGTGCTTCAGGATCGACTGCTCCAGCGTCAGGCCCGGACGGCGCAGGTCGTCGGCGGTGATCAGCTGCGACTCGCTGAACACCGAGCGGATCTCCTTGTCGATGTCGTCCAGCAGTTTCCGGTCCCACGCCGGGCTGACCGCGCCGCCCGCCTGCTCCAGGCGGTCCTCGGTCTGCTTGAGCTCCAGTTGCATGATGACCGGCACGTGCCCGGGGTTGGCCTGCGACCACTTCCTCACCTGCTGGAGGCAGGCCACCAAGGTCCGGCAGGTGGCGTTGACGTCCAGGTCGGCGACGTGCATGACCTTCATGCCGGGCGCGGCCATGGCCGGGTCCTCGATCGGGCCGAGGCCGGCCAGCTTGCGGACCAGCGGGTTGCGGTAGAGGCCGCCCTCGGGGTCGGGGAGCAGGTCCAGCTCCACGGCCCGTACGTTCTGGCGGCCGAGCAGGTCGGCGATGGACGCGTGCGAGTAGGCGCCCCACGACGGGTAGGTGGGGTCCATCTTGACCCCCTGGGCCAGTTCGGCGCCCTGCAGCTCACGGTGGTAGGCGTTGTGGGCTCCCATGAACTGGATCTGGTTCATCCGGACGTTGCCGGCTGAAGCGGTGGCACTCGCCGGGGTCGCGGCCGGGGCCGTCTGCGCGGAGACGGCGGGTGGCGCGACGGCGGTCGTGACGACCGTGGCGAAGGCGGCGGCGAGCATGGCGCCGAGGCGTGCGCGGGAGATCATTGGTCCTCCTGAGGTGACAACCCCCGCAGGTTAGGGAGCGGTTGTGTCCCCCGAGTGCCGTCCGCCCTCCGGGCGATCATCACATGTGTGAACCTTGCCTGAATTAGGCGCATTGGTATGCTGTGTCCGGTATCCGACGCTTCTGGGTGGCCCGAGACGGATCAACGGTACGCCGCGCGTCTCCGCGCTGTCAGCGCCTGTGCGTCACCTGGCCGCCCGCGGACCTCTCCTGCGTCCCGTACGCCTCGCGGAGGGTCGTGCCGACGGGCGCCCGTACGTCCTCCGAGCCAGGCCGGCCCGGCGGTCGAGATGGAAATCGATCACGAGTAGTTCCCTGAAGTACCGGGTGTCCGGATCTTTGGATGATCACCATGGCTACCGGACGGGCACTCGCAGGCGGCCCGGCAGGTAGCGGCGCCTGGCCGCCATGTCGGTCAGCGAGACGTTGACGGCCGCGCGGTACTTGAACGACATCCAGTCCTGTGCCGCGTGCAGCTCGTTGAACCAGGGCTCGCCCGCGCCGTCGTTGGTGATCCGGTAGGTCAGCAGGCCGAGGCCGCCGGGGAGCCGCCGCAGGCCGGTCACCTGGACGGAGAACGGGCGGCCGGCGAGACGTTTCAGCGGCGCCGTGGGTGCCCGTATGCCGCCACTATTCTCATGTCGAATAGTGTCATCGAAAAGACGCGCTTAACACGGATCACACTGCTACCTACCGTTTGGTCAGGCCGATAAGACATGGACTGGCTGGGGGTCACGTGGCCGTTGACGCTGTCTCTCGACGTAACATCCTCCGACTTGGCGCCGGCACGGCCGGCGCGCTCGCGCTGGGCCCACTGCTCGCGGGGCCGGCGGAGGCGGCCGTGGCCGCCGCCGGAGCCGGGACCGCGCCGCTCGGCGCCCTGGACAAGGCGAAGGACATCTACCGGGCGATCGGCGTGCGGCCGCTGATCAACGCGCGCGGCACGTTCACCATCCTCAGCGGCTCTCTCATGCTGCCCGAGGCCCGTGCCGCCGTCGACGCGGCGGCCCGGCAGTACGTGCACCTGGACGAGCTGGCAGCCGCCGTGGGCAAGCGGCTCGGCGAGCTGACCCGCGCGGAGTTCGGCATGGTCAGCTCCGGCTGCTCCGCCGCGCTCACGCACGCCACGGCGGCCTGTGTCGCCGGCGGCAACCCCGACCTGCACACGCGCATCCCCGACCTGACCGGCTTCCAGAAGACGGAAGTGATCATCCCCAAGCACTCGCGCAACGTCTATGAGGCGGTGGTCAGCGCGGTCGGGCTGAAGGTGGTCGAGGTGGCGACCCGCGCCGAGCTGGAGGCGGCGCTGGGCCCGCAGACCGCGCTGGTCTACATCATGGCCGGGCCGAAGGTGGACGAGAGCGAGATCCCCACCAGGGTCATCGCCGAGGTCGCCAAACCCAAGGGCGTGCCGGTCCTGGTGGACGCCGCCGCGGAGATCCTCACCATCCCCAACGTGCATCTCGGTTACGGCGCGGACCTGGTGGCCTACAGCGGGGGCAAGGCCATCCGCGGCCCCCAGTCGGCGGGCCTGCTGCTCGGCCGCGAGGACCTGGTCAGGGCGGCGTGGGTGCAGAGCGCCCCGCACCACGGCTTCGCGCGCGGCTTCAAGGTCGGCAAGGAAGAGGCCATGGGCATGCTCATGGCGGTGGAGATGTGGGTCCGGCGCGACCACGACGCCGAGTACGAGCGGTGGACCGACTGGCTCAATGACATCGCCCGCCAGGTGTCCGGCGTGCCCACCGTGACCACCTCGATCGAGCAGCCCGAGGGCCTGTCCAACCGGACGCCGTCGCTGATCGTGCTGTGGGACGAGGACCAGCTCAAGGTGTCCGGCCAGACCGCCACGGACACCCTGTACGAGGGCGAGCCGCGCATCGCCCTGAACCCGGCGAGCGGCGACGGCAAGACCGGCGTGTCGATCACGCCGTACATGCTGACGCCCGGCGACGAGAAGGTCATCGCCCGCGAGCTCGTCAAGCTCCTGAAGAACCCGCCGAACTCCCCGGAGCAGGACAAGCCGCCCACGGTTGACGTCAGCGGCGACTGGGCCCTGAAGATCAAGTTTCTGGCCGGCGGCTCCGACGCGCACCGCCTGCGACTCTCCCAGGACGGCAGCACCGTCACCGGCACGCACACCGGCGACTTCGTCACCCGGGACCTGACGGGCACCGTCAGCGGCGCCACGGTACGCGTCCGCAGCAGGTACGGCGAGGAGCACGGCGACTCCCTCGACTTCACCTTCACCGGCACCGTCAAGGGCGACGCGATCAGTGGCGAGCTCGACATGGGCGAGTACCTCAAAGCGACCTGGACGGCGACCCGCGGCGGCTGACCCGGGCCGCAGCACCGCCGTTCCCGATCGAACCGACCCCACGCCGCTCCGGCGTGGACCAAGGAGGAAGTGTTGAGAGAGAACCGCCGGGACTTCATCCGCAAGGCCGCCCCCGCCGTCGCCGTGGCCGCCGCGGTCCCGGTCATCGCCGCCGCTCCGGCCGCGGCGGACGACCGTGACCCCAAGGGCCGCAAGCCGCGGAAGGAGGTCCACTACCCGGGTGGCGAGCCGCCGGAGAACCCCCTGTTCAGCCCGGTCGTCACCTACGGGAACCTGGTCTTCCTGTCCGGCATCGGCGCGCATTTCGAGGGCGATATCAGCGCCCACACCGACCACGTGCTGAACGAGCTGGAGCGCAACCTCGAAGCCGTCGGCTCGTCCATGGCGAAGGTCCTCAAAGTGAACGTCTATCTGAACAGCCTGGACGACTACGACGGCATGAACGCGGTGTTCCAGGGCCGGTTCGGCCCCGAGCCGGGGGTGCGGACCACGATCGCCGCGGCGGCGGGCATCCCCGGTGACTCCCTCGTCGAGATCGACTGCATCGCCGTCATCTGAAAGGTCGGGTATGAATCTTCGATCGCGGGCCGGCCGGGCCGTCATCCCCGCGCTGGTCTCCCTGGTCCTCGGCGCCTCCTCGGTCGCGGCGGGCACCGTCCCGGCCGCCTCCGCGTCGACCGCGCAGGGCAGGGAGCCGCAGTACGACCTCCTGATCAGCCGCGGCCATGTCATCGACGTGAAGAACGGCATCGACGCGGTCCGGGACGTCGCCGTCAAGGACGGCAAGATCGCCAAGGTCGACAGGCACATCGACGCCCGGGAGGCCGAGCGGACGGTCGACGCCGCCGGCAGGTACGTCACCCCGGGCCTCATCGACATGCACACGCACCTGTTCACCGGGCCGGAGGACGCCTATGCCAACGGCTTCCTGGGCGTCGCGCCGGACGGGTTCACCTTCCGCTCGGGCGTCACCACCGCCGTCGACACCGGCTCCTCCGGCGCGTCGAACTTCGCCGAGTTCAAGAAGAACATCATCGACCGCTCGAAGACCCGGGTGCTGGCCTTCCTCAACATCGTCGGCAAGGGCATGGGCGGCGGCGACGTCGAGCAGGACCTGAACGACATGCGGGCGGGCCCGGCGGCCGAGGTCGCGCAGCAGAACCCCGACGTCGTCGTCGGCATCAAGACCGCTCACTACGAGGGCCCGGAATGGGACCCGGTGGAGCGGTCGGTCGAGGCCGGGGAGAAGGCCGGCATCCCGGTGATGGTCGACTTCGGGTCCAACCGGCCCGAGCGGCCGCTCGCCGAGCTGCTGACCGAGAAGCTGCGGCCCGGTGACATCTACACCCACGCCTACTCGGGCCTGCGCGGTGAGCTGGGCGAGGACGGCAAGCTCAACCCGGGCATGTGGGCCGGCCGCAAGCGGGGTGTGGTGTTCGACGTCGGCCACGGCGGCGGCAGCTTCGCCTGGGAGGTCGCCGTACCGGGGATGAAGGAGGGCTTCCTGCCCGACACCATCTCGACCGACCTGCACATCGACAGCATGAACGCCGGCATGAAGGACATGGCGAACGTCATGTCGAAGCTCCTCACCCTCGGCATGCCGCTCAAGGACGTGATGGCGGCCTCCACCTGGCGGCCCGCCCAGGTGCTCGGGCACGAGGAGCTGGGGCACCTGTCGGTGGGCGCGCCGGCCGACATCGCGGTGTTCTCCCTGGAGAAGGGCAGGTTCGGGTTCGTCGACAGCTTCGGGTTCAGGATCGACGGCAAGCAGAAGCTGCTCTGCGAGCTGACCATCCGCGGCGGCGAGGTGGTCTGGGACCTCAACGGTCTGTCCGCGCAGGTCTGGAAGCCGGGCTCCGGCCAGGGCGACAGCCCCGACCAGCACTGACGAGCACCTGCTGACGGGCAACCGCCCCGGCTCAGAGCCGCCGGGGCGGTTGCCCGTCCCAGGGCCACTGGGGTGCGGGCAGGCTCGTGAGGGCGCGGCGGACGGCCTCCACCGCCGGGGACACCACGGCACCGGCCCGCCACCACACCGCCACCACCCGCTCGCAGTGGGACTCGGCGATCGGCACCAGGGCGACCCCCTCGGTGTTGGCCGTGGTCATGGCCAGGCCGTTGGTGACACCGGTGCCCATGCCGTGGCGTACCAGGGAGATGAGGGTCTGCGGTTGGTTGGTCTGGGCGGCGATGACCGGGTTGAGGCCGGCCATGGCGAAGGCGAGGTTGGCCTCGTACTGGCGGCCGTGTCCCTCGCCGCTCTCGCCGATGGTCACCACCGGCAGGGAGGCGATCTGGGCCAGGCGTACGCTGCCGGCGCGCGCCAGCGGGTGGTTGCCGCGGAAGACGGCGACCAGCGGCTCGTGCCACAGCACCTGGCTGGCCACCTCGTCGGAGCCGACGAGCGGCTGCAGCGGCCGGATCGCCAGGTCGAAGGCGCCCTCGACGAGGTCGTCACCGAGCGCCACGCTCGGCCCCTCGCGCAGGACGAGCCGGACGTGCGGGTGCGTCGCGTGCAGCGCCCGCACGGCCAGCGGATAGAGGTAGGCGGCGGCGCTGGGATAGGCGCCCAGCCGCACCTCGCCGCGGACCACGCCGCCGGTCAGCTCGGTGAGCACGCTGAGCCGGCGCAGGATCTCCTCGGCGTGCGGCAGCAGCGCGCGGCCCTCCGGCGTGAGCGTCGCCGGTTGCAGCGAACGGTCCAGCAGCCGGGTGCCGAGCAGGCGTTCCAGCTCGGCGACATGGCTGCTGACCCGCGGCTGGGAGCGGTAGAGGGCCTTGGCGGCGGCCGAGAAGCCGCCGTGATGGGCGACGGCCACGAAGCTGACGATCCAGTCGACCCGATAATGGTGCACGTTTCGGATGTCCATCAGCCCCGCTCTCTTGCCGCGGCTCCGGGATCTCCGCGACGCTTACGAACGGGGCATACCCGGATTTAGCCGATCTTCAGCGGATGAATTGGTCGACGTAGCCGGCGCCGAGGCCGACCTTCTCGTAGTGGGCGCGGCACATGTCGATCTTGGTGAAGGTGTCCTCGTAACCGATCTGCGCGCCGTCCTCGTCCACGTACGCCATCGCGCCGGAGATGTTGAAGAACGTGATCATCTCGGGGCAGTCGTCCGGCACGGCCAGAGTGTGGATCTCGCCCGGCGGCTCGTAGACGAAGTGGCCGGCCTCGGCGACCCACTCGTGCTCGTAGTAGTGCCATTTGCCCTTGATCACGTACCCGAAGACCGCGCCGGGGTGGCGGTGCCTGGAGACGATGCCCGCGGCGGTGACCTTGAGCAGGTTGCACCACTGCCCGATCACCGTGTTGAACATCAGCGGCCGGAACCACACATTGGGCGCCTGCGGCACCCACACGCGCTCGTCCTCGGGGAGGGCCGCGACGGCGATCTCCGGTGGCACCACGGAGGAGATCGGGATCACGGGGGCTTGCGGTCCGGTCATGGCTGCTCCTTGTCTGTCTGCTCTCATGGGGTCGTCACGCGGCCAGGTAGCCGCCGTCCACCGGAAGCACCACGCCCGTGATGAACCGGGCGTCGGGCCCGCACAGGAACGCCACCGCCCCCGCCACGTCCGCGGGCTCGCCCCAGCGGCCCATCGGCGTGCGATCGACGATCCGCCTGGCCGCCGCGCCGTCCTCGTGCAGGGCGGCCGTCAGCGCGGTACGGATCCAGCCCGGCGCCACCGCGTTGACCCGGATGCTCTCCGCCGCCCACGCCACCGCCAGCGCCTTGGTCAACTGCATGACCCCGCCCTTGCTCGCCGTGTACGCGGGCGACTTGGGGCCGCCGAAGAAGCTGAGCATCGACGCGACGTTCACCACGCAGCCCCGGGAGCGGCGCAGCAGGTCGTGGGCCGCGACGCAGGCCCGCATCGTGCCGGTCAGGTTGACCTCGACCACCCGGGCGAACACCGCGGGATCGTACTCCTCGTCCCTGGCGATCACCCCGGCGGCGTTGACCAGCACGTCGAGCTTGGACAACCCGCTCAGGAACCTCTCCAGCGCCCCGGCCTCGGTCAGGTCCAGCTCGACCCGCCGCACGTCGCCCCGCAGGGGGTCCCCGGGGGAGGGGCGCGCGGCCGGGTCGGCGCCGAGTCCGGCGGCGATCACCTCGGCCCCCGCCGCGGCGAAGCGTTCGGCCACTGCCGCACCGATGCCGCTGGTGCCGCCGATCACGACCACGGTGCGACCGTCCTCGGTGCCGCCCGCACCCGCCGAATGTGCTTCGTTCACCGGGCACCTACAGCGTGGAGGCCCCGTCCTACGGGGCGGGCAGGAAAAGCGGAACGGTGGGGCATGCAGGCCTCCCGGTTTTGTCGGTGACGGTCAGTAGTTTGATCGGCGTGTCCCGCTACCGGCTCCAGCCCACACCTGCCCAGGAGGCAGCGCTGCTGAAGCATTGCGCACATGCCCGCTTCGTGTGGAATCTGGCCGTTGCGCAGCACGCGCATTGGAGGCCGGGACGCAGGAGCGCGCCCGGGTTCGCCGAGCAGTGCCGCCAGCTGACGGAAGCCAGAGCGGAGTTCGAGTGGTTGCGCGCGGGGTCGATCATCGTGCAGCAGCAGTCGCTCAAGGACTTCGCCCAGGCCATGGCGAATGCCAACGCCGACGTGAACGCGGCCCGCAACATCAAACACGCGGCAGGGCATGCCGTGTCCGCGCGGGAAGGGCCACGGATTGCCGGGCCAGTGCACCGCGAACCTCAACGCGACCTCCTCCTCGTGGGGTAGTTGCTGTTGGAATCCCCCGTCTTCAAGCGGGGGAGGATGCCAATGTGATCCTCTCCGCTGCTCTCCGCCATCGATCATGCGGGACGAGGATGAGCCCCATTCGATTCAGTCCCCGCGCCGTCCGCCCCCACGCCACGTCGGTGACCCTTCTGCCAGGACGGTGTGGAGATGCGGGATGGGACCCACCGCGCCCGGCCCGGTGGTGGTCAGGGCGGCGGCGACCACGGCGTACCCGGCGGCCTGGAGCGGAGAGTCCCCGTCCAGGAGGCGGGCGGCGAAGGCGCCGTCGAAGGTGTCACCGGCGCCGGTGGCGTCCACCGCCGTCACCGGGTGCGCGGGCACGTGCGTGACCTGGCCGCCGGTCCCGAGCAGCACGCCGTCGGCGCCCATCTTCAGCACGACGATCGACGGGCCCCGCCGCGCGAACGCGGCCAGCACCTCCCGAGGCTCGTCCAGGCCGGTGAGCAGGCGGCCCTCCTCCAGGTTGGGCAGGACCACGTCGGCCAGCTCGGCGGTGCGCAGCACCACCGCGCGGGCCCGCTCCGGCGGCCACAGGGCGGGCCGGTAGTTGGGGTCGTAGGAGACCAGGGTGCCCGACCGCCTGGCCACGTCGATGGCGTGGAACGCGGCGTCGCAGGCCGAGGCGCTGATCGCCTGGGTGATGCCGCTGAGGTGCAGCAGCCGGGCGCCGGCCACGGCCTCCTCGGGCACGTCTCCGGGTGACAGGCGGCTGGCGGGCGACCCGGCGCGGCGGTAGGTGAAGGCATGCCGGCCCTCGCCGTGCCGGGTGACGAAGTAGATGCCGGTGCTTCCGCCCGGCTCGCCGGTGACGTGCCGTACGTCGACGCCCTCGCTCTCCCACAGCCGCAGCAGGGCCCGGCCGAAGGCGTCGTCGCCGACCCGGGTCAGGTATCCGGCGCTCGCGCCGGACCGGCGGGCGGCGATCACCATGTTGGAGGTGTCGCCGCCGAAGCCGAGGTGGAAGGCGGCGGCGTCGGCCAGCGAGCCCTCGGCCGCCGCGTTGAACTCCAGCAGCGCTTCCCCGAGGGCCAGGATCTGCGGGTGCGGCATCGGCTCAGATCCGGTTGTACTTGGCGAGACCGTCACGCAGCGAACCCGAGGCGAGGATGAGCCGCGTCTGCTCCCTCTCCCGCTCCTCGATCTCCTGCGCGGTCCGCAGCACGTCCCCGGCCAGCGCCTGGGGGACGCAGACCACGCCGTCGCGGTCGGCCACGATCAGGTCGCCCGGGTGCACGGTCACCTCGCCCAGCACGATGGGCTGGTTGAGCGAGACCGTGCGGTAGCGGCCCAGGGTGGTGGCGGGCACGCTGCACCGGGCGTACACGGCGAAACCGGGGAAGTCCCGGCGGATCTCGGTGACGTCGCGCACGCCGCCGTCGAGCACGCAGCCCGCGATCCCGCGGGCGATCCCGCCCGCCGTCATGAGCCCGCCCCACACGGCCACGTCGGCGCCGCCCGCGTCGATGCACACGACGCTGCCGGCGGGGGACTCGTCGATGGCGGTGAGCGCGTGCGTCGGCGGCTCCGACTCCGACGTCGGCACCTCCCGGACGGTCACCGCGGGCCCCACCAGCGTGCCGGCGCCCGGCGCGACCTGGCCGAGCGCGCCGGCGAGGTAGCCGCGGGTGCCGTGCTGCTCGACGGCGTCGGCGACGGACGCGGTGGCGATGGAACGGAAGGCTTCCAGGACGTCCTCGGAATATGGGGGCATGCGGAGTGTCTCCTCGTCGTCGGGGGAGGGGGATGATCGCGCGGGGGGATGGTCGGGCACCGCAGGGCGGTGGTGTCTCAGGTCGTGGTGAGGGTGTCGCTGCCGAGCGGGACGATCCTGCGGATGACCAGGCCGTACACCAGCGCGCCCAGCAGCGACACGCCGCCCGCGACGGCCAGCGGGACGAAGTACGAGCCGCCGAAGGCGTCCAGCAGGACGCCCACGACGAGCGGGCTGACGAACCCGGCCAGGTTGGACGCGAAACCCTGGATGCCGGCCAGTGACCCGACGTTCGCCGTGGTGGGGGCGACGTCCACGGGCAGGGCCCACAGGCTGGAGGCGGCGAAGCAGAGCGCGCTCTGCGACAGGGCGAGCAGCGCCAGCGCCAGCCAGGCCTCCTCGACGATTCCGGCGAGCACGATCACCGAGGACAGGACCAGCCCGAGCACCAGCGGGAACTTGCGGGCGTAGGTGACGCTGCGGCCCTGGCTGATCAGCCGCGCCTGCACCCAGCCGCCGAGCCACTGCGCGGGGATCGCCAGCAGCGCCGGGATCATCCCGAAGAAGCCCAGCGTGAGCAGGTCGAAGCCGCGGGCGTCCACCAGGTAGGACGGGAACCAGGTGATGAAGAAGTACAGCACGAACGACAGGCAGAAGAAGCCCAGCACCATGCCCCACACCGTGCGGTAACGGAACAACCGGGCCCACGGCATCGGCGTCATCTGCTCGCCGGCCTCCATGCCGCCGCCCGCGCGGATGTAGTCGCGCTCGCCGGGCGTGACCTTCGCGTGCTCGTCGGGGTCGCGGTAGAACCTCAGCCAGATCGCGCAGTAGATCAGCCCGACCACGCCGGCCGCGACGAACGAGCCACGCCAGCCGAGCACCGCGACCACGGCGGTGGTGATCGGCAGCGCGAACGCCGTGCCGGCCCGGCCGCCGCTGTCGAAGATCGAGGCGGCCATGCCCCGCTCGCGGGTGGGGAACCAGCGCGCGACCACCTGCGAGCTCGACGGGTACGCGGGCGACTCGACGGCCCCGAGCAGCAGCCGGACCAGCAGCAGCACCACGAACCCGGTGGCCGCGCCGACCAGCATGGTGGCGATCGACCAGGCGCCCAGGGCGAAGGCCATCATCCTGCGCGGCCCGAACCGGTCCACGAGCCACCCCGCCCCCGGCAGGAAGGCGGCGTACGTCCAGAAGAAGGCCCCGAGCAGCAGCCCGGTGGCGGTGTTGGACAGGTCGAGGTCCTCGGTCATGTACGGCAGCGCCACCCCGAGGTTGGCGCGGTCGAGGTAGTTGATCGTGATGGAGCCGAAGGCGAGCCAGATCATCGTCCATCTGACCCGTCCCGCGGGTGTCGTGTTCAGGGCGGGGGATGCGGTCATGCACGCTCCTCGGGGTGTTCCACCGTCCACGGGCACACGGAAGCGGACGGCAAGGGGAGGTGGGGGGCTTGTTTCCGCAGGGAGAGGTGGGCTTGTTCCGCGACGGCCGGGATGAAAGCGAGCCTATGAGTGACCAGGTTTCGTGTTAAGCGCACGTTATGTATACGAATATTCGGAAAACGGATCCCGGCTCATTCGCATCCGCGGCCGGGCCTTGTTGGCTTCGCCGGGCTGGGTTAGAGCATGGTTCATGTTGCGACCGGAACTCCGTCTCGAATGGTTCGTCTCGTTCCTCGGCGTCATCGACACCGGAGGTTTCAGCGCGGCCGCCGAGGCCGTGCACCGCTCACAGCCCAGGGTGAGCACGCACGTGGCCGCGCTGGAGCGCGAGGCGGGCGTCTCGCTGTTCGACCGTAGCAAGCGGCCGGTGGAGCTGACCGAGGCGGGCGCGGTGCTCGCCGAGCACGCCCGCGCCATCCTGAGCCAGCTCGGCAGCGCGGAGGAGGCGATGGCCGCGCGGCGCGGCTCCGCTCGCGGCCTGGTCACGCTGGGCAGCTATCCGAGCGCCGGCGCGGCGTTCGTGCCGGGGCTGCTCGAACACCTGGCACGCACCCGGCCCGCCATCAAGGTCGTGCTCGTCGAGCGGGCGACGCTGGAGCTGGACGCGGCCCTGACCGCCGGTGAGATCGACGTCTACCTGCGCCCGATGGCGCCGCCCGCCGGGCCCTCGGTACGCTGGCGGCCGCTGTGGCACGAGACGCTCGCGGTCGTGCACCCTCCGGGCCACCCGCTGGCGGAATTACCCGACCCGTTGCCGGTGGCCGCCGTGGCGGCGTTCCCGCTCATCACGATCGGCCGGCTCGGCTCGGCGGAGGAGCTCGGGTTCGAGACCTACCAGGCGTTCCGGGCGCAGGGCTTCGAGCCCAAGGCCGTACAGGCCACCAACCAGCCACAGACGCTGATCTCCCTGGTACGCGCCAACCTCGGGATCGGCGTGACCAACCGGTTGGCCGTGGCGACGGCCGACACCCGCGGCGTGCGGGTGCGTCGCCTCGACGCGCCCGGCGGCCGGCGGGTGGCGGTGCACTGGGACGCCACCCGCCCGCTCACCCCGGCCGCGCGCACCCTGCTGCGCGAGATCCTGCTCACCCCGGTGCCGCCGGACACCGAACGGCTCGAACCCGGATGACGGCGCCCCGAACGCCTCCCTCCGCACGAGCGTCGCCGGGACTCCCCGAGGCCGGCCGTGCCAGGCCCCGGTGGCAACGTACAGGCTGCTTCCTGGCCGCACCCGCCTGGCCGCGCTGCTCGACGGGGCCGGCCAGAGCTGACCGAGGTTGTCAGCAGTGTGCTAACAGGGAGCAAACACGCCTTGGTGTTCGATGAGCGCATTGACCCAAGGAGATGACAATGGACGCGAACGCACCTCGTGAGCCCGAAACTGGTGGTTGGAGCCAGTTCGGGAGCAGGCCGCCCGCTGCCGGGGGCTTCCACCGGCAGGGGCCGCCGGTGGTCCCGCCGCCCGCTCCGCAGCGGCAGCCGGGGTTCGTCCTCACGCGTACGGCGGTGGTCGGGCTCGCGCTGGGCGCCGTCGTCGCGCTCGGGGTATCGGCGCTCGGGGGCGGCGCCATGGGGGCCTATCTCGCCGACGCCGGCCGGGTGGTGCCGGCGGCCGGCGCCCCCGCCGGCCCCGGCCCGGTCTTCCAGTCGGCCTCCGAGCGCTACACGGTCGCGCAGGTGGCCGAGATCGTGCAGCCGTCGGTGGTGATGATCGACGGGCAGACCGCCGGGGGTTCCGGCGTGGTGCTGTCGGCGGACGGGCTGATCCTCACCAACAACCACGTCGTCGCCGGGCAGAACGGCCGGCTCACGGTGAAGTTCAGCGACGGCAGGACCGCCCAGGCGAGCGTGGTCGGCACCGACCCGCTCACCGACCTCGCGGTGATCAAGGCCGAGGGGGTGTCGGGGCTGGCCAAGGCGACGCTGGGCGACAGCGACCAGCTCAAGGTCGGTGACGAGGTGCTGGCCATCGGCAGTCCGCTGGGCCTGGACGGTACGGTGACGTCGGGCATCATCAGCGCGCTGGACCGTACCGTGACCTCCGGGGACGCCCCGCAGCAGCCGCAACTGCCCCCGGGCTGGGGCGGCCAGCAGCGGGAGGGCGAGACCACCACGCTGGGCGGCATGATCCAGACCGACGCGGCGATCAACCCCGGCAACTCCGGCGGCGCCCTGGTCAACGCCAGCGGTGAGCTGGTGGGCATCAACAGCGCCGTCGCCCCCGACGGGGTGAACCTCGGTTTCGCGATCCCGGTCAACACCGCCAAGCAGGTCGCCGACCAGCTCATCAGCAAGGGCAAGGTGAGCCACGTCTACCTGGGGGTCACCGTCGCCGACGCCACCGGCTCGGTGGCGGGGGCGCTCGTCCGCGAGGTGGCGGCGGGCAGCCCGGCGGAGAAGGCGGGGCTGAAGCCGGGTGACGTGATCACCAAGATCGGTCACACGCCGGTCGAGGGCGGGGACACGGTCGTCGGCCAGGTCCGCGGCTTCAAGGTGGGCCAGCAGGTGGAGGTCACCTACCAGCGGGACGGCAAGGAGAGCACCGTGACCGTCACCATGCAGGAGCAGAAGTGACCTCGCCGCCGCCCGGCTCGCGGGTGCGCGCTTCTCCGGTCCCGGGCCGCGGCGGGCGGTCGCCGGGGCAGCGCCCGCCGCAGGGGTGAGTCCGGTCCGCCAGGCGCGGCCCGGGAACGTCCGGTTCGCTACCGGCCGGGGAAGCTGACCGGGCTGCGGTTGCCCGCCTTGTCGACCGCTCGTACGCCGAAGAAGTAGTTGTCCTTGAAGATGTTCTTCAGGCTGACCGTGGTGACGTTGCCGACCTCGATGGTCTTCGTCCATTCCGGTTCGGTCGTCGCCCGCATCATGACCTCGTAGCCGGCCAGGTCGGGCTCGGTGTTGGCGACCCAGGTCAGCGTGGTGTCGGTGTCGAAGCCGCTCGTGTCCATCCTCGCGCCGCTGGGCGCGGCCGGGGCGAGTGCCAGCGAGGCGAGCGAGATGGCGTTCACCCGGGCCACCCGGGCGATGTAGTCGAAGTCGCAGAACTCGGGCAGGTCACCGATCTGCACGCCGTTCTCCACCCGGACGTTCTGGTGCTGATGGCGCCAGTCCTCGTTGATCTCGGTGAACCGCGCCGCCGCGTAGCCCTGCTCCAGGAACGGGATGTGGTCGCCGCCCCGCCCGAACCGGTCACGACGGTAGATCATCTTCACTTTCATGCGGGTCGAGTCGTTCTCGGCGACCTCCTTGACGTACCTGGCGAGCTGGCGCGCGAGCGACTCGGTCTCGCCGCCGCCGAACCGCCGCCAGTCGGCCTCGGCCGCCGCCGGCGTCTCGGCCAGCCCCTCGGCGAAGATCCGCACCGTGTACGGGTCACGGATGCCGTTCTGCCCCACGGAGCTGCCGATGATGTCGTTGGTGAACATGCCGGCGATGTTGCGGTTCTGCTGCTTGGCCTGCTCGGCGAAGTAGGTGGAGCCCCACAGGCCCTGCTCCTCGCCGGCGACCGCCATGAAGACGATGGTGGCGTCGAACTTCCTGGTCGCCATCACCCTGGCCATCTCCAGTACGGCGGCCACCCCGGAGGCGTCGTCGTTGGCTCCCGGCGCGTCGGTGGCGAAGTCGGCGACCCCGGTGGGCATCGAGTCGTAGTGCCCGCTCACCACGTACGTACGGCCGGCCGACTCGGCCTGGGACCCGTGCAACGTCGCCACGACGTTGGTGACCGGGATCGGCTGCGGGTAGCGGGGAGGTTGGGCCGGCTGGATGAAGGACTGCAACTCCACGGTCATCCGGCCGCCCGAGGGCGCCGCCGCCTTCGTGAACTCCTCGAACAGCCAGTCCCTGGCCGCGCCGATGCCACGGGTGGGGTCGTCCTGCGCGGAAAGGGTGTTCCGGGTGCCGAACGAGACAAGCTTCAAAACCGTTCGCTTGATGTTCTGGGCGCTTATCTCGCGCAGCATGCGGCGTAATTCGGTGGCGGGTGCGTGGCCGCCGTTTCCGGTCGCCGCCGATGCCGATGCCGGAGCCGCCGCGGCTCCGATGATGAGTGGTGTGCCGCCGACGGCCGCCGCTCCCGCGAGTGCCTGACGTCGAGTGAGTCCCTGGTCCTGCGAAGGCTGATGGTTCATGACGCTCCTGCCTTTTGCGAGGGTGCCGAGGTACCGGCCCTCCGAAAATATGCGCCCCGACTAGGCCCGTCCAGATCACTTGACAGATTTCGTTAATTGGACGTCCGGGCCCGCGACCGGCCCATTACATTGCGCTGATGCTTTTCTCTCGGCCGGGCCCGGAAAAGCCGGGTAATGCTTTTTGGCGGTTGCGGCTCCGCCTTTGCCGCGATCGGCACGGCTCGCCGGCCGAATGCCGCGACCGGATCCTCCCCTTCCTCCGTGACGGCGTCACCTCACTCCTCCTCTACGTGGCCCCCACCCCCGAACTGCTCACCGGCCGCGTCACCCTGGAGAGCGTCCTGGCCGAACTACGCACCGGCTGACCCGCCACGACAGGGCGGCCGACCGCCCGCGGAGGCCTGTCGACTTCCCACGCCATCAGGGAGCCGCTGCCGCAGCCTTGGCGGCGTGACGTCCGAATACCTGCGGTGGTCGGGGTCGTCGTTGCTGTCGAGCACCACCCGGTCCGTACGCCGCGGGAACATGGTCGCGTAGACCGCGCCCACGTAGGTGCCGTAGGAGACACCCCAGTAGGACAGCTTCGGCTCACCCAGCGCGGCGCGCAGGCTGTCGATGTCCCTGGCCTCGGTCCGCGTGCTCATGCCGCGCAGCACGTCCCCGCCGTCGCGGGCGCACGCCTGCGCGACCCGGCGCGCCCAGGCGACGTTCGCCGTGATGTCACCGCCCTTGCCGGGCCACCCCTTCATCAGGGAGGACCCGAGGTCGGCCGGGTCCAGGCCGCACGACACGGGACCCCCTGCCCCTGCGCGCACGGCATCCGGTCGATCTTCTCCGCCGCCTGGGCGCCGTACGGAACGGCGGCGACCAACAGGCCGGCGATGGTCACAGGAATCACAATCCGTTTCACGGCTACAGCTTGCCGATCACGGCCCCACGGCCACGATCAGGGACACCGGCCAGGAAAAGGTGGGGCAGGCCCTAGCGTGACGCCGGGGTGACATCATCTCCGGCCCGCTGTGCGATTGCTATGGCGCCATGATGATGTCATAGTGGCGTCATGGACCTTGCGCCGTATGTCGACCACCTCCGCCGGGAGCTCGCTCTCGCCGCCGGCGCGGGCGGCGAGGAAGCCCGCGCGCTGGCCGAGCGGCTCGCCGCGACACTCGAGTCGGCCGCCCGGCTCGCCCTGCTGGAGGCCCTGGCGGCCGCCGCCGACGAAATCACCCAGGACCTCACCCCGGGCTCGGTCGAGGTGCGCCTGCGCGGACGCGACCCCGACTTCGTCGTGACCCGGCCGCCCGGCACCCGATCGCTGGAGGAGGAGGGCGAGGCCGCGCGGCCCGACCGGCCGGCCGCCCCGCCGCCACCGCCGGACGACGAGGGCGGGACGTCCCGGATCTCGCTCCGGGTCCCGGAGTCCCTCAAGCCACGCATCGAGGAGGCGGCCGCCGCGGAGGGGCTGTCGACCAACTCCTGGCTGGTCCGCGTCATCTCCGCCGCACTCGAACCCGAGCCCCGCCGCCGCCCGGGCCGCGGCGGGACCCGGCAGACCGGGAGCAGCTACAGCGGATGGGCGCGCTGATGGCCACGCCGACTCATGACGAGGAGATCACCATGCCGGCCTTCGACACCCCACAACCCATCGTCGCCGTCATCGACATGGCGACCGCCACCATCCGGATCAACGCGAGCGACCGCACCGACACCGTCGTCGAGGTCCGCCCGGACGACCAGTTCAACGAGGCCGACGTGCAGGCCGCCCAGCGCACGCGGGTCGACTACGCCAACGGCAGGCTCACCGTGCGGACGGACCGGGAGCACGGGGGCGGCTCGGCCCTCGGCTGGGGGCTGTCGCTCGACAAGCTGGTGGAGTCGCCCACGCGCTGGGCGCGTTCGCTGGTGCTCGGCCCGGGCTCGGTCGACGTGACGATCGACCTGCCGGCGGGCTCCCGCGTCGATGCCAAGGCCGCGGCGAGCCTGCGCTGCCGGGGCGCGCTCGGTGAGGTGTCGTTCGTCACCTCCTACGGCGACATCGAGGTCGAGCGGGCCGGGCGGCTGCGGCTGAAGAGCACGTACGGCGACGTCTCGGTCGGCCATGCGTCCGGGCACGCCGAGGTCACCTCGGCCCACGGCGCCATCCGCGTCGAGGAGATCGACGGCACGGCGGCGATCAGGACCTCGCACGGCGACGTCCGCCTCGGCGAGGTGACCGGCGAGCTGCGGCTGAGCTCCGCCCACGGCGACAGCACCGTCGACCGCGCCCTGGCCGGCGTCGTCGCCAAGACCGCCTACGGCAGCATCCAGATCGGCGAGGTGGCGTCCGGCTCGGTCGTCATGGAGACCACCGGCGGCGGGCTGGAGCTCGGGATCCAGGAGGGCACCGCCGCGTGGCTGGACGTGAGCTCGAAATACGGCACCGTGGACGTCTCCCTGGACTCCAGCGACGGCCCCGGCGAGGCCGACCGGATCGTCGAGGTGCGGGCGCACACCACGTACGGCGACATCGTCATCCACCGTTCCTGACAAACCGAGAAGGAGATTCCCATGCCAGCCGCGATCGTGGCCGAGGGCCTGACCAAGAAGTACGGCGACGTCGTCGCCCTCGACGGGATGGACCTGACCGTCCCGGAAGGCACGGTGTTCGGGCTGCTCGGCCCGAACGGCGCCGGCAAGACGACCACCGTGCGCATCCTGACCACACTCCTGAAACCGGACGCCGGGCACGCCATGGTGGCAGGGTTCGACGTCGTCGAGGACGCGCGCCGGTTGCGCGCCCACATCGGCGCCTCCGGCCAGTACGCCGCCGTCGACGAGCACCTCACCGGGGCCGAGAACCTGGAGATGGTCGGCCGCCTCTACCATCTGGGCGTCAGGCGCGCCAAGCAGCGCGCCCGCGAGCTGCTGGAGCGTTTCGACCTGACCGAGGCGGGCGACCGCCCGGTGCAGGGCTACTCGGGCGGCATGCGCCGCCGGCTGGACCTGGCCGGCGCACTGGTCGCCGCCCCGCCGGTGCTGTTCCTCGACGAGCCCACCACCGGCCTCGACCCGCGGGCCCGGGCGAGCCTGTGGGAGATCATCGCCGAGCGCGTCGCGGACGGCACGACGGTGCTGCTCACCACCCAGTACATGGAGGAGGCCGACCGGCTCGCCGACCGCATCGCGGTGGTCGACCACGGCCACGTGATCGCACTCGGCACCGCCGACCAGCTCAAGGACCAGGTGGGCGGAGACCGGATCGAGCTGTCGATGACGAGCGCCGCCGACCTGGAGACCGCCCGGCGGACGCTCGCGCCGCTGGCCGTCGGGGACATCCAGGCCGACCTCGCCGCCCTGCGGGTGACGGTCCCGGTCTCCGGCGGCGCGGCCGCGCTCACCAGCGCGCTCGGCCACCTGGCCGCCGAGCGGATCACCGTACGCGATGCCGGCCTGCGCCGCCCGACCCTGGACGACGTGTTCCTGACCCTCACGGGGCACGAGACCGACGACAAGATCAAGGAGACCGTCCGATGAACACCCTCCAGATGGCGATCGCCGACGGCATGACCATCACCAAGCGCAACGCGTTGAAGATCAGGCGAGCGCCCGACATGCTGGGCGGCGTCGTCCTGCTGCCGATCGTGTTCGTGCTGCTGTTCACCTACGTCTTCGGCAGCATGATCGAGCTGCCCGGCATGTCCTACGCGGAATACATGCTCCCCGGCATCTTCGTCATGACGATCACCACGAGCGCGCAGATCACCGGCTACACCCTCACCCAGGACCTGCAGAAGGGCATCTTCGACCGGTTCCGCACCCTGCCGATGTCACCGTCGGCGGTGCTGACCGGCCAGACCGTCAGCGACCTGATCACCAACGTGACCAGCATCGTCACGATGATCCTGGTGGGGCTGGTGGTCGGGTGGCGAGTCCACTCCTCGCCGCTCGAAGCGTTGCTGGGCTTCCTGTTGCTGTTGCTGTTCGCGTACGCCTTCTCCTGGGTGACGGCGACGGTGGCGCTGGCCCTGCGCACGCCCGAGGTGTTCAACAACGTGGCCACCCTCGTGTCGCTCCCGCTGGTCTTCCTGTCCAACGCGTTCGTCGACAGCTCGCGCCTGCCCGGGCCGCTGAAGCCGATCGCCGAGTGGAGCCCGGTCTCCACGCTCATCCAGGCCGCCCGCGAGCTGTTCGGCAACACCAGTGCGGCCATGCCCGTGCCCGACGCCTGGCCGCTGCGGCACGCGGTGCCGGCGGCGCTGCTGTGGTCGCTCGTGCTCCTCGCCGTGTTCGTGCCGCTGGCCAGGCGGCTCTACAAGAGGGCGGTCAGCCAGTGATCCCGCACGAGGAGACGGCGGCCGTGGCACCCCTGGTGCGCGCCTCCGACGCGGACCGCGACCGGACCGTCCAGCGGCTGCAGGTGGCCTTCGCCGAGGGCCGCCTCACGGCCGGCGAGCTTGAACTGCGGCTCGAACGGGCGCTCACCGAGCGCTCCCACGACGGCCTGCGCGCGGTCACCTCCGACCTGCCGGACGGTCCGGGCGGCCCTGCGGGTGACCTGGCGGACGACACGGTCCGCCTGAGGTCCAAGGGCGGCAGCATCGTGCGCGAGGGCGAGTGGCGGGTCCCGCGCCTGCTGCGGATCGACTCGAAATACGGCAAGGTGCGGCTCGACCTCTCGCGGGCCCACTTCCCCCATTCCGAGGTCGACATCGAGCTCCGGCTCCCGTACGGCTCCGCCACGATCATCCTGCCCGCCGGGGCGAGCGCGGACGTCGACGGGGTGCGTACCAAGTGGGGCAGCGTGAAGTGCGAGGCCGCGCGCACCGGCCGGCCGCACGTCCGGCTCACCGGGGACCTCGCCTACGGAGATCTGACCATCCGCACCTCGCGCGGGTGACCCCGCGCCCCCGTGAGGACTGCCCTCACCGCGGGAGGGCAGAGCGGACGCACGGGGCCGCTCGTTCCGCACGCCGGGGATGCCGGTGGTGCCGGCCGTCGGGGCGCTCTTCTCGCTCTGGCTGATCACCTTCCTGGATCCGCTGACGTGGCTGCGCTTCGCCGCCTGGTTCGCGGTCGGAGCGTTCATCTACTTCTCCTACGGCCGGCGGCACTCGCTGCTCGGGTGATCCGCCGCACTCCTGAAGCCCGATGCCCGCGCGCTCGCTCCGTTCGTTGCCTAATGTGCAGTCAAGGACGCAGTGCGGGAAAATAGCCGGGCCCGCCTCGCGGGCGAGCACGGCGGCCCAGGAGGAACCACGGAGGATGACGTCGGGAATGAGCGCTCAGACGCAGGAGCATCTCGGCCCGTACCGGGTGATCGGGAAGATCGGCGAGGGCGGCATGGGGGTCGTCCACCTGGGGCTCGACGGAGGGGGCCGGGAAGTCGCGATCAAGGTGCTGCACCCGTACGTCGCCGCCGATCTCAAGGCGCGCGACCGGCTGTCCCGTGAGGTGGAGACCATGCGGCGGGTGCGCAGCCCGTACGTGGCCGAGGTGATCGACGCCGAGCTGACGGGCGACCGGCCGTACGTGGTGACCCGGTTCGCCGCGGGCCGCACGCTAGAGGACACCGTGCTGGCCAACGGCCCCATGCCGGCCGGCGAGGTCATCAAGCTCGCCCGCGGGCTGTGTCAGGCGTTGGTCGGCATCCACGCGGCCGGCGTGATCCACCGGGACCTCAAGCCGTCCAACGTCATGATGGTCGACGGCGAGCCGCTGGTCATCGACTTCGGCATCGCGCATCTGGTCAACGCCTCCCGGCTGACGCAGACCGGGATGATCGTCGGCACGCCGGGCTTCCTGGCGCCGGAGATCATCCGCGCCGCCGAGATCACCCAGGCGGCCGACGTGCACGCGCTGGCCTCGACGGTGTTCTTCGCCGCCACCGGGCAGCCTCCGTTCGGGACGGGGTCGTTCGAGGCGGTCTGCTTCAACACCATGGAAGGGCGGGCGCGGCTCGACAAGGCGCCGGCGTGGCTGCGCGACTGGCTGGGCCGGGCGCTGCAGGTCGATCCGGCGGCCCGGCCGAGCGCCGGGGAGCTGCTGCGGCTGGCCGGGGCGCTCGATCCGGCGCCCCGCCGGGGCGGGGGCACGCGGCTCGCCGAGCGTACGCTGACCATGGACATCGTCTCCGACCTGCTCCCGCCGGTCGACTACTCGGCGCGGCGGCAGGAGGAGGACCATTCGCCCGCCGTGGCGCCGACCCGGCAGGCCGACCGGCCGGAGGAGCGCCGCCCGGCCCCGCCGCCTCCCAGGGAGCCCTTCGACCTGCGGCGGTTCCTGCGGGGCAGCGACTTCGTCGGGGTGCTCATGCTCGTGACGCTGATCGCGATGACCGTCGTCATGCCGGTCGGCGTGGGCCTGCTGGCGGCGGCGATCTGGCTGGTGCTGCGCGCAGTCGAATACTACTTCGCCGAGGACCGGCGGGAACTGCTCGTGACCGCGCTCATGACGGTCGGCCACATGGTCCTGGCGCTCGCGTTCGGCACCGTCGCCGCGGGCCTGCTGCACATGGCCGCCGTCCTGAGCGCCGGCCACGCGGAGTCGCTGGCCGCGGGCGCCTTCACGCTGGGACTGTTCGTCCTGCCCGGGGCGGGCCCGGCGCGGCGGACCGCCGCGCGGGGCCTCGCCCGGCTGCTGCCCGGCAACCGCGCGACCGTGGTGACGGTGGCCGTGATGGGGCCGGTCGCGCTGACCGCCGTGATCGTGGCCTTGGTCCAGGCGCTGTAACCGGCGCCCCGAGCCCCGGCCCGGGGCGCTGAGGGCTCGGCTCAGCGGGCCGGGGAGCCCGGCTCAGAGGGGCTGGCGGACCCCTCCGCGCCAGACGGCCGACACCAGCGGCACCCCCGGGCGGTAGGCGAGGTGGACGTGGCTCGGCGCGTCGAGCAGGACCAGGTCGGCGCGGCAGCCGGGGGAGAGGCGGCCCACGTCCTCGCGCCGCAGCGCCCTGGCCCCGCCCAGCGTGGCCGCGGTGGCCGCCTCGTCCGGGGTCATCCCCATCTCTCGTACGGCGATCGCCACGCAGAACGGCATCGAGCTGGTGAAGCTAGACCCCGGGTTGCAGTCGGTGGACAGCGCCACCGTCACCCCGGCGTCGAGCAGACGGCGCGCGTCCGGATACCGGGCCCGGGTGGAGAACTCCGCGCCCGGCAGCAGCGTCGCCACCGTCGAGCCGCTCGCGAGCGCGTCCACGTCGGCGTCGTCGAGATGGGTGCAGTGGTCGGCGGAGGCCGCGCCCAGCTCCACGGCGAGCCGCACGCCGGGGCCGGGACCGAGCTGGTTGGCGTGCACGCGCGGGACCAGCCCGGCCTGCACCCCGGCGGCCAGCACGGCACGGGCCTGGTCGCCGTCGAAGGCGCCACGCTCGCAGAAGACGTCCACCCAGCGGGCGTGCGGCGCGCACGCCTCCAGCATGGGGCCGGTCACGAGCGCCACGTAGGCGTCCGGGTCCTCGGCGTACTCCGCCGGCACCACGTGCGCGCCCAGGTAGGTGACCTCGTCGGTGTGCTCGCCGGCGATCCGCAGCGACCGCGCCTCGTCCTCGACCGTCAGCCCGTAGCCGGACTTGCACTCGATCGTGGTCGTCCCCTGCCGCAGGGCCTCCCGCACGTAGCGGGCGACGTTGGCGGACAGGTCGGCGTCGGTGGCGGCGCGGGTGGCGGCCACGGTGGTGCGGATGCCGCCCGCCGTGTACGGCCGCCCCGACATCCGGGCGTTGAACTCGGCGGTGCGGTCACCGGCGAACACCAGGTGGGAGTGCGAGTCGACGAAGCCGGGAAGCGCGGCCCGGCCGCCCGCGTCCACCCGCTCGTCGGCTTCCGGGACCCGGGAGGCGGGTCCGGCCCAGGCGACCCGGTCGCCGTCGAACACGACGGCGGCGTCCGTGATCGTGCCCAGCTCGGGATCGTTGGTCAGCAGGCTGCCGATGCCGGTGATGGCGACGGACATGAGAGGCGATCTTCCTTTCGTCAGGTGGTGACGAGGCGGTCAACGGCGCGGGCCAGCGCCCCCGGCACGTCGCCGGCCGTCAGGTGGACGCCGTCGCGCACGACCGTACGCCCGCCGACCACGACGTGGCGCACGTCGGCGGCGGTCGCGGCGAACACCGCGGTCTCCGCGCCGAGCGACGGCGGCGGGCCGGCCGTGCGCACCGAGTCGAGCGCGACCGTGGCGAGGTCCGCGAGCGCGCCCGCCTCGATCCGGCCCGCCTCGGGCCAGCCCAGCGACGCGTGCCCGTCCAGGGTGGCCGCGCGCAGCAGCGCGGCGGCGCTCCAGTGGCCGCGCCGCCGCGTCCGCAGCCGCTCGTCCAGCTCCATGGCCCGCGCCTCCTCGAACAGGTCGATGACGGCGTGGCTGTCGCTGCCGAGGGTCAGCGGCGACCCGGCGCGGGCCAGGTCGGCCGCGGGGCCGATGCCGTCGGCCAGGTCCCGTTCGGTGGTGGGGCACAGGCACACGGTGGTGCCCGAGCCGCCGAGCAGCCCGAGGTCGGCGCCGGTGAGGTGGGTGGCGTGGACCGCCGACGTGCGGGGGCCGAGCGCGCCCCGCTCGGCCAGCAGCCCGGTCGGCGTGCGGCCGTGGGCGGCCAGGCACGCCTCGTTCTCGGCGGGCTGCTCGGACAGGTGGACGTGCAGCGGCGCCTGCCGCTCGGCGGCCCACTCGGCGACCGGCGCGATCTGGTCGGCCGGCACCGCGCGGACCGAGTGCACGGCCGCGCCGATCCGGGCGTGCGGCCGCTCCTTCAGCTCCGCCGCCCGGGCGGCCCAGGCCGCCGCGTCGCCGTCGCTGAAGCGGAGCTGGTGCTGCTCGGGCGGCGTGCCGAAGCCTGCCGCCAGGTAGCACGTGTCCAGCAGGGTGATCCGGATCCCGGCCCGCGCCGCCGCCTCGATCAGCGCCTCGCCCATGGAGTTAGGCTCCGCGTACGGGCGGCCGCCCGGCGCGTGGTGCAGGTAGTGGAACTCGCCCACGCAGGTGATCCCGGCCAGCGCCATCTCCGCGTAGACCGCCCGCGCCAGCTCCAGGTAGGAGCCGGGGTCAAGGCGGGCGGACACGCCGTACATGGTCTCGCGCCAGGTCCAGAACGTGCCGGAGCCACGCTGGACGAAGCCGCGCAGCGCCCGGTGGAAGGCGTGCGAGTGGGCGTTGGCCAGCCCCGGCACGGTCAGCCCCGGCAGCCGCTCCGCCCCGGGCGGGGGCGCGGCGACCCCCGTCCGCACGGCCGCGATCCGCTCCCCGGCCGTCTCGATCACGACCCCGGAGGCGACCGCGCCGCCGGTCCAGGCGTGCTCGGCCCAGTACGTCACCGGCACGCCAGCCCCGCCAGCACGTCGGTGAGCGCCTCCACCCCGGCCAGGCAGTCGTCCTCGCGGGCGTGCTCGGCGGGGGAGTGGGAGACGCCCGTGGGATTGCGGACGAACAGCATCGCGGCGGGCACCTTCGCGGCCAGGATGCCCGCGTCGTGCCCGGCTCCCGTGGGCAGCACCGGCACCTCGTAAGGCCGCGCGGCCAGCAGCCCGACCAGCTCGTCCCGCAGCGCCGGCGCGAAGTCCACGACCGGCGTGAACGACTCGCGGACCAGCTCCACCTCGCCTCCCTCCCGGGCGGCGTGCTCCCGGGCGGAGCGCTCGATCGCGCCGACGACCCGGCCGAGTGTGGGCTCGTCGGCGGCCCGGGCGTCCAGCCAGGCCCGCACCAGGCTCGGGACGGCGTTGACGCCGTTCGGCGCCACGCTCAGCTTCCCGAAGGTGGCCAGCGCCCCCGCCGCCGCGGCGTGCTCCCGTGCGGCCAGCACAGTCGCGGCGTAGGCGGGCATCGGGTCGTGCCGGTGCTCCATCCGGGTGGTGCCGGCGTGGTTGGCCTCGCCCCGGAAGTCGAAGCGCCAGCGCCCGTGCGGCCAGATCGCCGAGGCCACGCCCACCGGGGACGCGGTGTCGCCGAGGTGGCGGCCCTGCTCGACGTGGAGCTCGACGAAGACGCCGACGCGGGCCAGCCGCTCGTCGTCCGGCCCGATCGCCTCCGGGTCGTGTCCGGCCCGCTCCATCGCCTGCGGCAGTGACACCCCGTCGGCGTCCCGCAGCCCGGCCGCCTGCTCGGGGGTGAGCCGCCCGGTGGCCAGCCGCGAACCCACGCAGGCCACCCCGAACCGGGCGCCCTCCTCGTCGCCGAAGTTCACCACGGCGACCGGCCGGGTGGGCCGCGCGCCGCGCGCCCGCAGCCCGTCGAGCGCGGCGAACGCCGACACCACGCCGAGCGGCCCGTCGAACGCGCCGCCGTCGGGCACCGAGTCCAGGTGCGAGCCGGTCACCACCGCGTCCCCGGCCGCCGGGTCGCCGAGCCAGGCCCACTGGTTGCCGTTGCGGTCCACCTCGTAGGCCAGGCCGCGGGCCGCCGCCTGCTCGCGGAACCAGTCGCGGCATTCGGCGTCCGCCCCGGTCCAGGCGTAGCGCCGGTATCCGCCGGACCCGGAGTGCCGCCCCACCGGCAGCAGCTCCGCCCACATCTCCCCGAACGAGCCCGGCATCAGGACTCCCGCATGGGGACGCGTACGCCGGTGTCGTGGGCGACCTCCTCGGCGCGCTCGTATCCGGCGTCCACGTGCCGGATGACGCCCATGCCGGGGTCGTTGGTCAGCACGCGGCGGATCTTCTCCCCGGCCAGCGCCGACCCGTCGGCCACGGTCACCTGCCCGGCGTGGAGGGAGCGGCCGATGCCGACCCCGCCGCCGTGGTGGATCGACACCCACGACGCGCCCGAGGCCACGTTCACCATCGCGTTGAGCAGCGGCCAGTCGGCGATCGCGTCGGAGCCGTCGCGCATGCCCTCGGTCTCCCGGTAGGGCGAGGCCACCGAGCCGCAGTCCAGGTGGTCGCGGCCGATCACGATCGGGGCCCTGAGCTCGCCCGCGGCCACCATGTCGTTGAACCGCTCGCCGGCCCGGTCGCGCTCGCCGTAGCCGAGCCAGCAGATGCGCGCCGGCAGCCCCTGGAAGCGCACCTTCTCCCCGGCCAGGCGGATCCAGCGGGCCAGCGGCTCGTTGCCGGGGAACAGGTCGAGGATCGCGCGGTCGGTCGCGGCGATGTCGGCCGGGTCACCGCTCAGCGCGGCCCACCGGAACGGGCCCCTGCCCTCGCAGAACAGCGGCCTGATGTAGGCGGGCACGAACCCGGGGAAGTCGAAGGCCCGCGCGTATCCGGCCAGCTTCGCCTCGCCGCGGATCGAGTTGCCGTAGTCGAACACCTCCGCCCCGGCGTCCAGGAAGCCCACCATGGCCTCCACGTGCCGGGCCATCGACTCGCGGGCCCGCCGGGTGAAGGCGGCCGGGTCCTTGTCCCGCTCGGCCGCCATGTCCTCGAAGGCGACGCCGAGCGGCAGGTAGGCCAGGGGGTCGTGGGCGCTGGTCTGGTCGGTCACGACGTCGATCGGGGCGCCCTCGGCGAGCATCCGCGGCAGCACGTCGGCGGCGTTGCCGAGCAGGCCGATGGACAGCGGGCGGCGGGCGTCGCGGGCCTCGATGGCCAGCCGCAGCGCGTGCTCCAGGTCGTCGGCGCGCACGTCGAGATAGCCGTGGTCGAGCCGGCGCTGGATGCGGGACGGGTCGCACTCGACGCAGATCGCCACGCCGCCGTTCATGGTGACGGCCAGGGGCTGGGCTCCGCCCATCCCGCCGAGCCCCGCCGTGAGCGTGATCGTTCCGGCCAGCGAGCCGCCGAACTTCCTGGCCGCGACCGCGGCGAACGTCTCGTACGTGCCCTGCAGGATGCCCTGCGTGCCGATGTAGATCCACGAACCGGCGGTCATCTGGCCGTACATCGTGAGCCCGGCCGCCTCAAGCCGGCGGAACTCCTCCCAGGTGGCCCAGTCGCCGACCAGGTTGGAGTTGGCGATGAGCACGCGCGGGGCCCACTCGTGGGTGGTCATCACGCCGACCGGCCGGCCCGACTGGACGAGCATCGTCTCGTCGGCCTTCAGCGTGCTCAGCGTGCGGACCATCGCGTCGAACGAGCGCCAGTCGCGGGCGGCGCGGCCGGTGCCGCCGTAGACGACCAGGTCGTCGGGGTGCTCGGCGACCTCGGGGTCGAGGTTGTTCTGCAGCATCCGCAGCGCGGCCTCCTGCGGCCAGCCCAGAGCGGTCGGCTCGGTGCCGCGCGGAGCCCTGACGGGGCGTGCGCCTTCCATGATGTCTTCCCTTCGGTCCTGCGTCTGTTTCTAGAAAATCCCCAGGCCAGGGGGTCGTACCAGCCGTCTGGATCATCTTTTGTCTGGGATATCAGACACTTGGGTACGCTTCCAGCATGTCGATCGTGCCCGCCGCCGACCAGGTGCTGGCGATCCTGCGTTATCTGGCGGCGCGGGCCGGGCCCGCCTCGGCCGCGGCCATCGCGCGTGACGTGGGGTTGCCGCGGTCGACCACGTACCACCTGCTGGACACGCTGATCCGCAACGGCTTCGTGGTGCACCTCGCGGAGGAGCGGCGTTATGGGCTGGGGGTGAGCGCGTTCGAGCTCGGCTCCGGCTACGTACGGCAGGCACCCCTGCAGCGGCTGGCGCGCGCGCCGCTGGCCCGGCTCGTCGACCGCACCGGGCACAGCGCCCACCTGGCGGTGCCGCACGGCCGCGAGGTGCTCTACGTCGTTGAGGAACGCGCGCCCGGCCGCCCCCCGCTGGTCACCGAGGTCGGCGTGCGCCTGCCCGCGCACCTGACCGCCAGCGGCCGGGCAGTCCTGGCGGGCCTGCCGCCCGGCCAGGTCAGGGCGTTGTTCCCGGACGCGTCGGCGTTCGTGCGGCGCGGCGAGGCGGGCCCCCGGTCGCTGCCGGAGCTGCGCGGCCTGCTGTCCGAGGTCCGCCGGCGCGGGCACGCCACCGAGGAGGGCGAGGTCACCCCGGGCTTCTCCTCGATCGCCGCCGCCGTCCCCGACCACCGGGGGCATCCGGTGGCCGGCGTGGCGGTGACGTTCCCCACCGAGGAGGTGGACGGCGGGCAGCGCCGGGTCATCGCCGACCGGGTCATCCGGACGGCTCAGGAGCTCAGCCGCCGCATGGGCGGCGTCGCCTCCGACGGATAGACCATCGCGGCGGGCGGGTTCGCGGTCCGCCTGGCCCACGGGTAGTAGAGCGCCGCGGTGGCGGCCAGGCCGACGATCCAGGAGATGTCGGCGCCGCCGAGCAGCTCGGTGATCGGCCCGGTGTAGAGCGCCTGTGCCAGGAACGGGATCTGGATCAGCACGCCGAAGGCATAGCTGACCAGCGCGGTCACATTCCACCGGCGGTAGCGGCCCGCCGGGTCGTACAGGGCGGGGATGTCCACCCGCTCCTTGGAGACCAGGTAGTAGTCGGTCAGGTTGATCGCGCTCCACGGCGTGAACACCATGAGCAGCAGCAGCACGAAGTTCTTGAAGTTGGCCAGGAAGTCGGTGCTGGCCGCGACCGCGACCACGACCGACACGGCGGTGAAGCCCACGATGTACCACGCGCGGGCCGCCTGCGAGATCCGCGAGCGGCCGCTGAAGGCGGTCACCGTCGTCAGCACGCACATGAACCCGCCGTAGGCGTTGAGCGTGTTGACGGTCAGCTTGCCGACCACGATCACGAGATAGATCAGCAGCGCGACCGCGGCCGGCCCGGCCAGCTCGCCGACGAAGCCGACCTGGTCGCCGACGAACGCGTCACCGGAGACCGCGGCGATCAGCGCGCCCAGCGTCATCGCCCACTGCGACCCGATCACGCTGCCCGCCAACGTGGACCAGAAGGTGCTCCGCTCGCTCGTCTCGCGCGGCAGGTAGCGCGAGTAGTCGGCCACGTACGGGCCGAAGGTGAGCTGCCAGCCCGCGCCCAGCCCCACGGCCAGCAGGAACGTCGGCGCGTCGAACCCCTTGACCCCCACGACCGAGCCCACGTCGTATTTGGTGAACAGGGCGATCAGCAGGTAGCCCAGGCCGAGCAGGCCCATGACGGTCGCGATCCGGCCCACGGTGTGGATGAGCCGGTAGCCGGTCACCGCCACGACCACGGTCAGCGCGCCGAAGATCAGGATGCCGGCGGTCGCCGGGACGTGCAGGATCCGGGCGAGCGCCTGCCCGGCCAGCACGCTGCCGGTGGCGGCGAACCCGAGATACATGAGCACGACCAGCACGAGCGGCAGGACCGCACCGAGCACGCCGAACTGCGCCCGGCTGGAGATCATCTGCGGCAGGCCGAGTCGCGGCCCCTGGGCGGAGTGCAGCGCCATCACGATGCCGCCCAGCACGTTTCCGATCAGCAGGGCCACGATGGCCCAGAGGGCGTCGGCGCCGAAGACGACGGCCAGCGCGCCGTCCACGATCGCCGTGATCTGCATGTTCGCGCCGAACCAGAGTGTGAACTGGCTGCGCGGGGAGCCGTGCCGCTCGGCGTCGGGAATCACGTCGATCGTCCGGCGTTCCACGGCGGGAGCCGGACCCGGGGGTGCTTGCTGTTTCATGACGGTCCGCCTCTCGCGCCTCGTCGCGCTGTGGGGAAAAGGGGATGGGAGGAATGTACAGTCCTGTATATACAGCGGGCCAGCCCTGGGTCCGGATAAAATTCGGGCCACCGGGCCGGGACATCCGCCCGTCCCCCGTCCCCGAGGATCGGAAGGCCGTGGCGCCCATCACTGTGGTCGAGCTCGCTGCCAGGTTCCAGGAGGCCGGGCCGGCCTCCGTTCCGGCCTACGAGCGGGTCAAGAACGTCATCGCCGCCGGCGTCCGCTCGGGCCGCTGGGCACACGGTCAGCAGCTCCCGTCCGAGCTCCAGCTCGTCGGCGCGCTCGGCCTGTCCCGCATGACGATCAACCGGGCGCTGCGCGAGCTGACCCACGAGGGCCTGATCGTGCGGCGGGCCGGCGTGGGCACGTTCGTCGCCGTGCCCAAGGCCGCCTCCGCCCTGCTGGAGGTGCGCAACATCGCCGACGACGTGCGGCGGCGCGGGCACCGCCACCGCACCGAGGTCGTTCACGTACGCGAGGAGCCCGCCGAGGCGGCCGACGCGGACCTGCGGGCGGCGGCCGGGCCGACCGTGTTCCGCTCGCTCATCGTCCACTTCGAGGACGACCTGCCGATCCAGCTCGAAGACCGCCTGGTCAACCCCGCCGCCGCGCCCAGCTATCTGGAGCGCGACTTCACCCGCGAGACCCCGCACGCCTACCTCAACGAGGTGGCCCCGCTCACCCGCGGCGAGCACATCGTCGAGGCGGTCGTCGCCGACGCCGCCGAGCGGCGCCTGCTGCGCGTCGGCCGCCACGAGCCGTGCCTGCTCGTCCGCCGCCGCACCTGGTCGAAGGACGTCCTGGTGAGCACGGCCCGCCTGCTCCACCCCGGCTCCCGCCACCGGCTCGAAGGCGGCTTCGGGGTGGAATGACGGCGGCCCGGCCCGCCGGACGCCGGCGTCGCCCAGATCGACCACCCCCGAGCTCCCGGAGTGCCCACCGGCTGGACCGGTGCGGCCTCCGTGCGCGTCATCGCCACATGCGAGCGATCACATCGGACGGTCACCGGCCGCTACCGATCATTCATTCTCCCGTTCACCGCCACACGCCTGGTTCCGCCCCGGCGTTCGCCTGAACACGCTGGACTGCCGACTCGGTCATATCGCCCTGAACCGGTCACTTCACCCGGGCGTTTATCGAGTCTAAGGATGTGTCATGGACAACAGTCATCGCAGCGATCGCCGCTGTCGCGCGCGGCTCCTGCTCGGCGTGGCGGCGCTGGCCGTCGTGGCGCCTCTGTCGATCCCCGGGGTGGCCGCCGCGGACACCCCCGCCGCGCCGTCCCCGTCCCCGTCCGCGTCCGCCGGCGGCACCGCGCCGCAGTGGACGACGCGGACGGTCGCGCCGGGGGTGGAGGTGCGCACCGGGACCCTCAAGAACCCCGCCGCCACGCCCAGTTGGACGATCACCGTGCAGGCCGAGGTGAAGGCGCGCTACACCGGCGCCCAGGCGTGGGCCGCCGTGGGCACGGAGGCGTGGGCGTCGCAGACCGCCGACCGCCTGCGCGCCGCCGGTCTCGACCCGGTGGTGGCCGGTGTCCCCTGGCCGGACTACGCCGACACGCCGCACGGCCTCATGGGCGTACGCGTCCGGGTCGGGTCCTTCCCGACCCAGGACGCGGCGCGGAGCGTGGCCTCGCAGGTCACGGCCGCGGGACTCCGCAACGTCGTGGAGTGGACCGGCTATGACGTCGACCAGGCGGCCGACGTGGAGAACATCAGCGTCGCGGTCATCGACCCGCGCCGGTTCCGCGGCGCGGTCGAGGCCACGCACGGCGACAACGTGGCCGACCGGGAGACGACCTCCGCGGTGGCGGCCAGGCTGGGCTCGCTGGTGGGCGTCAACGGCGGCTTCTTCGTCACCTCCGCCGCCGACGGCGTACCCGGCATCATGGCGGGCATCGGTGCCTACGACGGGGAGCTCACCTCGATGGCGGTGGGATCGCGGGCGGCGCTGATCCTCGGGGACGGCGGCCGGCGTACCCGGATCGCCGACCTCAGCACCACCGTGACGGCCCGCGCCGGCCGCGCCGAACACGCCGTCGAGGGCATCAACCGCACGCCAGGACGCCTGCGCAACTGCGGCCGGCCGGGCGCGGTCCCCACCGCCGACCCGCGCCACGACACCACCTGCACCACGGCCGACGAGCTGGTGAAGTTCACCGACGACTACGCCACCGCCCTGCCGACCGGCGACGGCGTGCAGGTGGTGCTGGACGCCAAGGACCGGGTCGTGTCGGTCGGCGACAGGACCGGCACCGTCGCGCCCGGCCAGACCGTGCTGCAGGGCATCGGCGGCGCGGCCGGCTGGCTCACCGAGCACGCGAAGCCCGGCCGGAAGCTCTCCGTCACGGAGGACATCCGCGACGAGCACGGCCGCAAGGTGACGCTGCACGCCCGCGACAGCATCGTCAGCGCCGGCCCGACGCTGGTGGAGGACGGGCGTACCCGCATCGACGCCGCCACGGAGGGCGTCCTCGACCCGCAGGACCTGTCGTTCGGCTTCGCCTGGGCGAACAGCCGCCAGCCCCGCACCATGGCCGGCATCGACCGGCGCGGCCGGCTGCTACTGGTGACCGTGGACGGCCGGCTCAGCGGCGGCAGCGAGGGCTTCACGCTCGCCGAGGGCGCGGCCTTCATGCGCTCTCTGGGCGCGGTCGACGCGCTCAACCTCGACGGGGGCGGCTCCTCCGCCATGGCGGTGAACGGCGCCCTGGTCAACCGCCCGTCGGACGCGACGGGCGAGCGGCCGGTGGGTGACACGATCCAGGTGCTGCCCACCCGCTGAGCCGGGCCATCACCGACGCGGCTCGCTCCCGCACTGGTGGCACAACCGCAGTGGCGAGGACGCGGAGATCATCGGCGCCGTGACACCACCGTCGTTCTGACCTGCCCGCCGTCCGACCACCGTTCACCGAATCTGGAGGCACCCCGGATGACCGAAGACGCAACCCTGGAGCAGCAACTCGCCCGGCGACACCGGCAACCGGCAGGCGTGGAGCAGTTCGGGATCGAGCCGATCCCCGAGGACAAGAAAACCGTCGCCTGGTACGACCTCTTTGTCATCGTGCTGAACTTCCTGGTCAATCCGGGCACGGTGTTGACGGCGGGCACCGCGGTGGCGGCCGGGTTGCCCTTCTGGGGAGCGATGGTGGCCTCGATCCTCGGCATCGTCATCGCCTTCGGCGTTTATGTGATCATGGCGACGGTCGGCGTGGACTATGGCATCCCCGGCCAGGTGGCCACCCGCATGGCCTACGGCCTGCGGGGATCCCGGTGGCTCCCCTCGGTGGTGCGGACGATCTCGTCGGTGTTCTGGTTCGCCTTCCAGACGATCGCGGGAGCGCTGGCGATCATCTCGGTGGTGGAGCAGTTGTGGGGAGTACGGCTGCCGGTGCAGGCGGTGAGCGTCGTGTTCGCCGTCTTCCAGGTGCTGGTGGCGACCGTGGGTTACGGGCCGCTGAAGCTCCTGTCCCGGTTCGCGTTCCCGTTGAAGATCGTCATCACCGCCTACCTGATGTACCTGCTGATCACGCAGCCCGCGGGCTCGTACGCGGGCCTGGACGTCTTCGGCTGGGCCGGCGACATCGGCTGGCAGTGGCCGCTGCTGGCGTTGTGGATCAACACGGTCGCCTCCGCCTGGTATTCGATGGTGACCGACGCCGCCGACTTCTGCCGCTACTCCCGGGGGCGGTTCGACATGCAGTTCGGCACCATGCTCGCGGCGGTGGCCGGCACCGCGATCGCCAGCATGCTCGGCGCGTACGCGGTCGCCGCCACGCACGCGGCCAACGGCAACGCCTGGGACGTGCTCGCCCGGATCTCCTCTCCGCCGGCGCTGCTGCTGATCCTGGTGCTGGTGGTGCTGGACAACTGGACCATCAACGTGCTGAACCTCTACACCGGCGGGCTGTCGGTGAGCAACATCTTCGTACGGCTGGGCCGGTTCTGGGCGACGCTCGCGGTGTCGGTGCTCGGGGTGGCGCTCTCCCTGGTGCCCGAGGTCATCAACGAGTACTCCGGGCTCATGACCACGATGGGCAGCATCTTCGCGCCGATCGCCGGCGTGCTGATCGCCGACTACGTCATTCTCAAGAAGATGCGGCTCGACGTCGGCGCGCTCTTCGACCGCACCGGGCCGTACTGGTACTGGCATGGCTTCAACTGGGTGGCCATCGCCTGGACGATCGCCGGATTCGGCCTCTACAACCTGCTGCCGATGGCGAGCGTCCCCAACCTGACGTCACTGGTGATCGTGCTGGTCGGCTACGTCGTGACGACGCGGATCGTGGCCCGCGGGTCCACGGTGGCGGCCGTGGCGGCCCGCCCGCTGGACAGTCCCGTCAGCATCCGACTCAACGAGCGCATTGTGGAGAGGTACGGATCTTGAGCATTCTCCCTGATGTCGACGACATCCTCGACGGCCATACCCACGTCGACGAGGTGCCGGCGCTGGGCTGGATCGACCCGCCCGGCAAGCTGGTCGCGCTGCTCGACGAGGCGGGCATCCGGCAGGCGGTCGTCATGACCTACACCGAATATCCCGGTTACAACCCGCAGGCCCTCGACTATCTCGCCCAGGTCGTCGGCCGGTATCCGGATCGGCTCATCGGGTTCGTCCGCGTACATCCCTGGTATCAGGAGGAGATGCCGCGGATCATCGACCGGGCGCTGGGCGAGCTCGGCATGAAGGGCGTCAAGCTGCACCCGGTCGGGACCCTGGACCACCCGGCCGGCCCGTCCACGCTGCGGGTGCTGGAGCTGGCCGCCGAGCGCAACGCGCCGGTCCTGTTCCACTGCGGTGACGAGCCGATGACCACTCCGCTGGCGATCGCCGAGGCGGCCCGCCGCGTGCCCGAGGCGACCGTCATCCTCGGGCACATGGGCGGGTTCTTCCACGTACGGGAGGCGATCGAGGTGGCTGAACGGCTGCCGAACGTGGTGCTGGAGACCTCGGCTATGCCGTACCCGGCGGCCATCCGCGAGGCGGTCCAGCGGATCGGCGCCGACCGGGTGATCTATGGAAGCGACGGGCCGGGATGTCCGCCCAGGTTGGAGATTCGCAAGGTGATCGCCGCCGGCCTCGACACCGAGGCACAACGCGCCGTGCTGGGAGCGAACATGCGCCGGCTGCTCGCGGCGGTGCGCGCATGATCGGCACCGTGGACGCGCTGGCCTTCGCCGGCCCCAACCTGTTCGGGCCGGCCCAGACCGAGAACGAGCTGCTGTCCGGCCCCGGGGCGGCCGGAATAGACCTCACGGTGGCGGTGACCGGCCGCCCCCTGGACTACCGGCTGGAAGCGGGCAACGACGGCGTCGCCGCCTGCGCCGCCGAGCACCCGGAATCCGTCCGCGGGCTGGCGCGCGTCGATCCGAACCGGCCGGACGCGGCCGCCGAGTTGCGCCGCTGCCTGGAGACCCTGCGCCTGTCCGGGCTGTTCCTGCACCCGTGGGAGGAGGTCTTCCAAATCAACGACCCGCGGGTCGGCCCGGTGCTCAGGGTGGCCGCAGAGTCCGGCTGTCCCGTCGTCGTGGCCGCCGGTCATCCCTGGGTGTCCGAACCCTTGCAGATCGCCGACGTGGCCTGCCGTCACCCGGAGACGACCTTCGTCCTCACCAACGGGGGCCAGTTCAACATCAGCGGGCTCGGCCAGACCGACGCCCGGCTCGCCCTGGAACGCGCGGCCAACACCGTGCTGACCACCACCGGGGTGTACCGCCAGGATTTCATCGAGTCGGTGGTGGGGGAGTTCGGCGCGCACCGCGTCATGTACGCCGGGGGCAGCCCTCACTTCGACCGCTCGTACGAGCTGCTGCGCGTCACCGAGGCGAGCCTCCCACCGGACGATCGCGACATGCTGCGCGCGGGCACCGCCCGCGCCGTGTTCGGCCTGTGACCGAGTGATCGTGTCCGCCCCCGTGGACACGATCACGCCCCGAGCGTCCTCGAACCCCGGCGTCACCGAGGTCCTCCGCAAAGATCGCCATGATCCCTCGTTTCGTCGAACCGGCCACCGCTGCCTTATGCCCGGCAGCGATACCCTGGCGTCATCATGATGCGCAGTTGGATCTTGCCGTTGGTGTTCGTGGCCGCCGGAGCGATCATGGCGATCGCGCTTCCCGGCTCAGGCGTGGCGATGCTGGCGGCGTTCGTGCTGCTCGCGGGGCTCCACTCGCCGCTGATCTTCCCGAGGTCGGTCACCGCGGCGGAGGCGCGCCGCCGCAGCGCGGTGGACGGCCGGCCGATCGTCTACTGGCGGCCGGGCTGCAAGTTCTGCATACGCCTGCGGATCCGGCTGGGCTCCCACGCCGGACGGCTGCACTGGGTCAACATCTGGCGCGACCCGGACGGCGCGGCAGACGTACGCGCGGTCAACGACGGCAACGAGACCGTGCCGACCGTCGTGGTGGCGGGACAGGCGCACGTCAACCCCGCCCCCGGCTGGGTACGCGGCCAACTCTCCTGACCCGCGCCGCCGAATGAGTTGTGGGCACCCGCGCGGCCGAAACTCGATTGCGCGCTCGCGGGCCGGGTGGCCAAGATCAGGTCATGAAACCGGACGTGATCGATGCGGGCTGGCTGGCCTTGCGGCCCTTCACCCCGGCGGACATCCCGTGGGTCTACGAGGTGTCCCAGGACCCGGCGCTGCAGCACTTCGTGAACCTGCCCTCGCCCTATCGCATGGAGAACGCGGCGTTCTTCGTCGAGGGAGCTGGCCATCGCCGGCGGACAAAGTGGACGGCGCCTGGAGTTCCTCGCGGAGGATGCCTCAACGGGAGAGCGGCTGGGCCGCGTGGGCCTGGGGCTGGGCATCCCGGGCACGGCCGAGATCGGATACTGGGTGGCGCCGGACGCCCACCCCGGAGGGCGCCGGCGGTGTTGATCAGGTACGAGCCGCGCTTCATCGAGGCGGGCGCCTATGTGAGCTGCTCGCGGGCGAGCCGGTCGAACTCCGCGCTCAGATCCAGTTCGCGGGCGATGTCCAGTACGGCCTTGGCCATCACCGATCCCGGGCCCGTACCGGCCAGGACGAGGCCGACGCGTGGCTCGTGGGCGGGTCGCTCCAGCCGGACGACCCGCATGCCCTCCGGGACGCCGAACATGTACAGCCACGCGTGCGCGATGACGCTGGACCAGCGGTGCGTCGCCACGTGCGCGAACAGGGCGGAGACGGTGTCGGTCTCGATCGCGGGAACGGCCACCGCCCCGGCCTGCCGGAAGATGGCGTCCAGGATGCGGCGGTTGCGCATCTCGGGGGCGAGCAGGCACAGCGGCAGCGCGGCGACCTCCGTCCAGCGGGCCACCCGCCGCTCGGCCAGCTCGCCGTCGGAGGGGGTGAGCAGCAGGTAGCGCTCGTCGTACAGCGGGATGGTGCGCATCCCGCCGAAGTCCTCCTCGTCGTCGTCGAGGTACGTCATCGCCATGTCGATCTCGTACTCGTTGAGCCGCCGCGCGATCTCCCGCGACGACAGCGAGGTGAGCCGCACCCGTACGTGCGGGTACCGCTCGCAGAACGGCGTCGTCAGCATCGAGGCGGCGGTCAGCGCGGTCGGGATCGCCCCCATCCGCAGCCTGCCCGACAACCCCTCGCGCATCCTGGACAGGTCCTGGCGCAGGGCGTCGGTGTCGGCGAGGATGCGATGCGCCCACAGCAGCACCCGCTCGCCCTCCGGGGTCAGCCCGGCGAAGCGCTGCCCGCGCCGGACGAGGGACACGTCCAGCTCGCGTTCGAGCTTGCGGATGGCCGCCGACAGCGACGGCTGGGAGACATGGCAGGCGGCCGCGGCACGGGCGAAATGGCGCTCACGGGCCAGGGCGACAAGATACTCCAACTGGCGCAACAACACGCCACAGGATGCCCCGGGCGCGCCCGTCCCGTCCAGCCCCGAGATCGCGATTCGGGTCAGTCCGTCACGGTCGCGCCGGTCCAGGTGAGCACGATGAACGGGACGTCGCTCGAAGGGTGGTGGAGGCGCCCGGAGGTGATCCGGTAGGCGATGTCGCGCGGGTCGCCGGCCGTCTCGACGGGCACCCGTACGATGCCGATGTCCTGGTGGATACGGGTGAGCATGCCGTCGCACGGCCCGCCGGCGCAGATGGCGTTCGGAGCGGGCTTCACCGCGGGCCGGCCCCTTAAGGCGTGCGCGTCGTTCACTGTCACCGGCAGTCCTCCGGAGCCGTGAGTAGTCTACGAAAGACTACTTTGCGGCCAACTGATCGTTATGGCCGCCCTACCCTTGAACGGGTTGACTCTCCGGGATTGTCGGCTGTTCTTGCCCGCTTGCCGTTCATCGGCCCCGGGATCACGGCTACTCTGCGGCAATGCCATTCGATCATCGATCTGCCGTCGCGGTGGTGCTCGCGGCGGCGGCCGCACTGGCCACGGCGACCACGCCCGCGCACGCCCACGAGGCGCCCGCGGCGGATCGCGTCTTACGGGTCTACAACAACAACATCGAGAACCTGGTGACCAACAACGCCGACGGCACCTGCACCCGGATCCAGGGCCCGGACCACCTCACGTCGATGCTGGTCGACGACGACGGCAGAACGGGCACCTCCGGCGTGCAGGCTCCCGACCTCCTGATCGTGCAGCAGATACGCGGCACCGGACAGGCCACGGCCTACGCCGACCAGCTCGGAGCCAAATTCGGATATCCGGCGGGCACCTACGGGGCGATCGTGGCCTGGGACGACCCCGAGGTGTGGGGCAGCACGCACAAGTGCAGCCAGCAGTCCCTGGGCGATCTGAAGAAGCGGCAGACCAATGCGATCATCTACAACACCAGGACGCTGAGCCTGGCCGCGGGCGACATCTCGAAATACTGGAGCGCGGGCTGGCTGAAGCCCGGGACCTCGTACCGGGGCGGGGCCGGGTGCACCCTCTACAAGCCGCCGGACAACGACGACGGCACCACCAACGCCTACAAGTGGAAGCGTACGAGCGCCATCGCGGCGAGGTTCACGATCAGGCAGACGGGGACGACGGTGTTCGCCGCCACCATGCACCTCCCCGAGCAGAACGGCCAGAACGCCTGCGCGGGCGCGGGCGACACCGGCATCGCGAGCTCCGGCATCCATCTCGGCGCGGACGCCACGAGCCTGATGAACGCCTCCACGATCCGCGTGGTCGGCATCGACGCGAACCGGACGAACATCGCCCCCACCACGCTCGGCGGCTTCGGCATGACCGGCTACGGAGCGAAGCCGACCATGGGCTCCAGGAAGATCGACTACCTGTTCGTCAAGGGCGCCGTCCGGCCGTCGCCCATCGACCACACGGTGAGCGGCACGAAGTCGAACCACCTGGCGCTGTACGGATTCATCGAGTTCTGAGCCCTCGGCGGCTGCGACGTCGCGTACCTCGATCTACGAGGGCGCGCTGGCGGACGGCGAGGTGCTCAACCAGGTCGCGGTCGCCGAGCACTTCGGCGTCTCCCGGGTGCCGGTGCGCGAGGCCATGCGACAGCTCCAGGCCGAGGGCCTGCTGAGCGTCGAGGCGCACCGGATCTCCGCCGCTGATGATCCATGGTGGCGGCGCGACGGGGGCGTGCTTCCGGGCCCCTTCGCCGGTGACGGGTGACGGGGCCGCGGCCCGAGGGGGCCGGGCCCGTCAGGTCGTCCGTCTCTCGCGACGGTGCTCGCGGCCGATGGGCGCGGGCAGCAGCTTGCCGAACGGTACGGCACGCAGGAGCCGGAGCCGTTCGGCGGCGCCCGGGTGGCCGTGGTCGGCGGGACGCGCGGGCGGCGGGCAGCGTGGGCAGGGCGCGGCGAGGGTAATTCGGCTGACCAAACAGCACCTTCCGCCACAAAAGACCCCGCCCTACAATCAGCGGTCAGGAAGATCCACAACTTCAGGAAGCACCACCGACCAGAGGCGGTCACATGAGTGGCAGCGTCCTCTCCGGGATCAACCCGGACACCCCGAACGTCGCCCGCATGTACGACTACTACCTGGGTGGCCGCGACAACTTCGCCTCGGACCGCGCGGCGGCCGAGCGGATGATCGCGCTGGGCCGGCAGATGGGCAACGACGCCCGCGAGCTCGCCCGCGCGAACCGGGCCTTCCTCGGCCGGGCCGTGCACGGCCTCGCCGCGTCGGGGGTGCGCCAGTTCCTCGACATCGGAGCCGGGCTGCCCACCCGGGACAACGTCCACCAGGTGGCCAAGCGGCACGCCACCGGCGTCCGCGTCGCCTACGTGGACAACGACCCGGTGGTGCTCAACCACGCCCGCGCCCTGCTGGCCAGGGACTCCGACGTCATCACCGTCGAAGGCGACGTCAGGGACACCGACGCCATCTTCGACGACCTGGACATCACACTGCACCTGGACTTCACCCGGCCGATCGCGGTCCTGCTCGTCGCCATCCTCCACTTCATCCCGGACGACGACGAGGCCGCGGGGATCGTCGCCCGCGTCAAGAAGCGGTTGCGCCCGGGCGACCACCTGGTGCTGTCCCACGTGGCGGCGGGCAACACGACGCAGCGGGACGCGTGGGAGGGGCAGCGGGTCTACTCCGCCACCACCGCCGGCGGGATCGCCCACCGCGGGTATGCCGATATCTCCAAATATTTCGATGGGCTGGAACTGCTGTCACCCGGCCTGGTCCCGGTCGCCGACTGGAAACAGGGCGTCCCGCTGCCCCCGGACACCGACTTCGACCGCCCGGGCATCCTCGCGGCCGTGGCCAGGGTGCCCGGTTGACGCGCGCGGCCGCGTCAGAGGGCGGCGAGGAGCTGCCGCATGCGGGTGATCTCGATGCGCTGGTCGGAGTCGACGTGGTTGGCGAACTGGTCGATCTCCGGCTCTATGCCGCCCTTCTCGGCGTAGAGCTGCTCCACCATCCGCAGCGCCCCGGTGTGGTGCTGGATCATGTACTGGTAGAAGAGCCGGTCGAACTGCGCGCCCTTGGTCCCGCGCAGCTCGGCGAGCTGCGCCTCGGTGAGCATGCCGGGCATCAGCGCGCCGCCGCCGTGGCCGTGGCCGGAGTCCACGCTGGGCACCTGCTTCATCCGGTCACGCAGCCAGCGCACCATCAGGTCCATCTCGTCCCGCTGGGAGACCTCGACGCGCTTGGCGAAACGCGGCAGGCCCGCGCTCGCGTTGCGTCCGGCGACCAGCCCGGTCATCTCCAGCGCCTGCGCGTGGTGACGGATCATCCCCTGCATGAACCGTACGTCCGCGTCCGTGTACGCGGTGTCCGGCGGCTCGACCTGGTCCAGCGGCACCACCTGCGCGGTCTCACCAGGCCGTCCGGGCTGCACGACGGTCACCGAGGACCGGTCGGCGGAGCACCCGGTGAGCGCGGCGGCCGCGAGCAGGAGTGAAGGGATGAGGAGGCGTAACGACATCATGACGGACGCTCGCTTCGAAAATGCTAGATATCGGTCGTATCCGGAAGGGCAGACGGGATATAGCACAGTTCACCAAATTACTTTAGTGTCCGCATAACCGCCGTGCCGCACACCGACGGTCCGGGTGGACACGCGGACTTCTCCGGGGTGCGGCATGGCGCGTTGGGTCACGCCAGGAACACCAGAAAAGGAGGGGTGCGACCCATGCAGCAGATCAGTACGGTACGACGTCGTACCGGGTTACGCGGCTTAGCCTTGATCGCCGCGGGGGCGATCCTAGCGGCGATGCTGCCCACCACGGCCGCGTCGGCCGATCCGGCTTCGCCCGAAGCCGATCCGCGGGTCGGCCTGGGCGCCGGATGGCTCGATGCCCAGCAGGCCGCCAGCGGGCTCAAGCTCGTCGGCCACCAGGACAGGCCGGAGGGTTTCTTCCAGCCCGACAACCCGGGCAACCTCGCATTCGCCAACTCCGACCTCGCGTTCAACGGTGAATACGCGTTCGTCGGAAACTTCAACGGCTTCAACATCTACGACATTTCCCAGCCGTCCCAGCCGGCCCTGAAGACCTCCGTGGTCTGCCCGGGTGGCCAGGGCGACATGTCCGTGTACGGCAATCTGCTGTTCATGTCGGTCGAGGAGACCCGGGGCCG
Organism: Nonomuraea sp. B12E4; assembly: GCF_039871825.1. NCBI lineage: Bacteria > Bacillati > Actinomycetota > Actinomycetes > Streptosporangiales > Streptosporangiaceae > Nonomuraea > Nonomuraea sp. B12E4. The sequence goes on from NZ_JBDPME010000002.1 coordinate 561,392, forward strand.
GCTGGACTGTGGCACCCAGGGCGCTCCCGGCACGGTGAACCCGGAGCGCTTCCGCGGCGTCCGGATCTTCGACGTGAGCAACATCGCCCAGCCGGTCCAGGTGGCCGCGGTGCAGACCTGCCGTGGCTCGCACACGCACAGCGTGGTGACCAGCAAGAAGGACAAGGACAACGTCTACATCTACGTCTCCGGCACCGCCGGAGTGCGGAGCGGCAGCGAACTGGCCGGCTGCGCGAACGCGCCGGCGACCGATCCGAACACCTCCCTGTGGCGGATCGACATCATCAAGGTCCCGCTGGCCGCCCCGCAGAGCGCGACGGTCATCAGCCAGCCCCGGGTGTTCACCGACCCCGCGACCGGCGCGATCAACGGTCTGCAGAACACCCCGCCCGCGCCGACGCACCCGTCCGGCGGCAACTGGTCGCCGCAGCCGGTGACCAACCACTGCCACGACCTCACCGCGTTCCCGGCGAAGAACCTGGTCGCCGGGGCCTGCGCCGGCAACGGCATCCTGCTCGACACCACCGACCCGGCCAACCCGGTCCGGCTGGACGAGGTCACCGACCCCAACTTCGCCTACTGGCACTCGGCGACGCTGAGCAACGACGGGACGAAGGTCGTCTTCACCGACGAGTGGGGCGGTGGCACCGGCGCGCGCTGCCGGGACACCGACGAGCCGTCGTGGGGCGCGGACGCCATCTTCGACATCGTCGACGGCAAGATGGAGTTCCGCAGCTACTACAAGATGCCGGCGGTGCAGACGACCGCGGAAAACTGCGTCGCGCACAACGGGTCGCTGATCCCGGTGCCGGGGCGGGACATCATGGTCCAGGCCTGGTACCAGGGCGGCGTCTCGGTGTTCGACTTCACCGATTCGGCCAACCCGAAGGAGATCGCCTTCTTCGACCGCGGCCCGATCAACGCCGCCCAGCTCGTCACCGGCGGGCTCTGGTCCACGTACTTCTACAACGGCCGCATCTACGGCTCCGAGATCGCCCGCGGTCTCGACGTCTTCGAGCTGACCCCGACCGAGAGCCTGGCCAAGGCGGAGATCTCCGCCGCGGCGAAGGTCAAGTCCGACCTGTTCAACGCCCAGCACCAGCCGCAGGTGATCCACCGGCCCAGCTTCGACGTGGTCCGGTCGTACCAGGTGCAGACGGAGCGGGCCGGCACGATGAAGAGGGGCACCGCCATCGCGGTGGACAAGCTCATCGACTCGGCCGAGCGCATGGCCGACCGGCGGCTCGAGAAGGTCGCCGCGATCGAGCTGCGTACCGCCGCCAGGCTGCTCAAGACCTCTGACCCGGCCCAGCGCGCCTTCGCCGGCGCGCTCAACGACCTGGCCAGAGCTCTCGACTAGCGAACACCGCCCGGGGGCGCCCCCGCCCGGGGGCGCCCTCTTCCACGCCGCCGCGGGTCCCGGCGGCGCGTGACCTGAACGGCCGTTCGGCCTGAGACGTCAGAGCTGCCGGCGAAGCCACTCCAGGCCCTCTTCGGCGTGGCCGACGATGGTGAAGTGGCTGTCGCCCTCGCGGAGCCGCAGTTCGGCGGTCGGGCAACGGGCCGCCAGCCACGACCCGTGGGTGGCGGGGATGATCCTGTCGGCGGTGCCGTGCAGGAGGAGGACCGGGGCGCCGATGGCGCCTGGATCGCAGCCCCATGGCAGGGTGTAGGAGACGTCGTCGTCGATCTGGCCGTACGGGCCGGCGGCGAGAGCCGGCTCCGCGACCTTCCCGAGCCATCCCCACGGCCCCTCGAACAGGGCCAGATCGGCCGCCGTGAACTGGGAGTCGTAGGTGAAGCCCGACGCCTCCAGCGCCGCCCTCGCCTCGCGGCTCGCCGCCGCCGTCCCCAGCGCGGCCACCCCGGACGGGACCATTCCGGCGAACCAGTCCAGTCCGTCCGCGCCGTACGGGGCGATGCCGGCCAGGCTCAGCACCGCCTGGACGCGATCACCCAGCGCCGCGGCGCACCCCAGAGCATAGGACCCGCCGCCGGAGTATCCCGCGACGGCGAACCGGCCGATGCCGAGCGCGTCCGCGACGGTCGCCGCGTCACCGGCGACCGACGAGACGGTGCGCCCGGGCGCGGCGCCGGAGCCCCCGTAGCCCGGCCGATCGAACGACACCCAGCGCAGGCCCAGCCTGCCGGCCGCGGCGAAGAGCGGCTCGGGAGGCGCCCCCAGGTTCGGTGTCCCGTGATGCCACATGACGGGCAGCAGCCCGTTCCCCTCCGGGGCGGTGTCGTAGACGTGCAGCGTGCGACCTCCGCCCACCGGGACGTCCAGCTCGATCATCCCGCCATCCTTTCACGCCAGCCGCTTGCCACACTCCTTCACCGAAGGCCCCATCGCAGCCGCAGGTCAGGGAACGGCCAGAACGCAGGTGGTCCAGGGCCTTGAAGCTCCGCACCGGTTCAGGCTCCACCTGGCAATCACCCGAGGTCACAGGTCCGTGGGCGCGCCGATCTTTGTACGGCATTGATTGTTCGCCGCGGCGCCGTCGGCGCCGTACAACGCCTTCGCGGTAGACACACCATCGACTCCGGCCGGCGATTCCGTCGGCTTCTCCCCGAGGCAAGGAGAGAGATGTTGCGTGTCAGGCGCATCGCCGGTGCGGCGTGGCGTTCGACCGTCCCGCCGGTTGTCGCCGTCGCCTGTCTCTTGATGACGGGGGCCTGCTCGGTGGGAGGAGGGACGCCTGCGGGCACCCCGGCAGAGTCCGCCGATCTGCCACCGCCGGTGACCGCCGGCGAGGCTCGCGTGCTCTGGGACGCCGAACAGTCGCTGCTGCGCGACTGCATGGCGCGGCACGGGTTCAAGTACTGGGTCGCACCGCACGACCCGATCCCCGAGGATCGCGACTTCCCGTACGTGGTCGACGACCTTGGCTGGGCCCGCCGGCACGGCTACGGCAGCGACATCAGGGAACACGTCAGCCGGCTCAGGGATGAGGATCCGAACCGGCTCTATTTCGAGGGACTGCCTGCCCAGCGCCGGAAGGCCGCCTTCGTCGCCCTCAACGGCGAGGGCCCCCGCCCCGGGACCGTGAAACGCCGGCCCGACCAACTGGAGGTCCGGCTCCCCACCGGGGGACGCGTCCGGAGAAGCGCGGTCAGCTGCACCTCGCAGGCACAGCGGCAACTGTACGGCGAGGTCTGGCGGCTGTGGCACGCGATCTCGACGAGCAGTACGCGCGTGAGCTCGCCCTGCGCTACCGGCGCGAAGTGCGGTCCGAGCGACGCCTGCAGCGCGCCGCACTCCCTCGTGCACTCACCATCACCGCCGCCGGACGGGACGCCGGGCCATCACCCGCGCGTGGCGCGGCCGAGACCCTTACCGACAACAACCACCAGGGAAAGGTCAATTCATGAAGAGAACCGTCGGGTTACTGGCCGGCCTGGCCATCACGGGCCTGATCGTGGCCGCCGCACCGGGGGAGCCTTCGCGACACCGACACCCGCGCCCGACCCGTCGAGCACGGCCTCGCCCGACCCGTCGAGCACGCCGACGCCCGCCGCGGGTGGGGCACCGCGCACGCCCGTCGCCCCCGGCAAGGCGGCCGCCAAGGGCGCGCAGATGGAGGACGGCAACGTCTATGTCTGGGGAGACCTCGACTTCACGGGCCTGTGGTGCTACTGGAGCGGCGATCACAGGCACTGGCGGTACGCATGGGCCGACCCCTACGGGAGCCCGGGCACCTGCCTGACCAAGGATCACTCCTTCAACGACGTCGCCACGTCGATGTGGAACAACGGCTTCCCGGGCAGTTACGGCAACGTGAAGTTCTTCAAGGACTCCGGCCTGGAGGGACCCGAGATGTGCCTCGCCCCAGGCGAGGACTGGGGGAATCTCGGGTTGGGCTGGGAGCTCTTCAACGACGGTACGAACGCCAACGACCAGATCTCCTCCCACATGTGGGTGACGAACTGCTGATCCGCGGCTGACACCCCCGCGGCGGTGCCCGGCGGGAGCAGCCGGGCACCGCCGTACAGGTGACCTAGCAGGGCGGCCGGTAGGCGAGGTCGGCGAAATGCCGGCTCCACTCCGGAGCGGGGATCCTTGGGAAGGACAGGTCACAGACCCGACCGGCGACCTGCTCGGGATCCACCTGCCACAGCCGTACGGTGCGATCCTCGCCGGAGGTGACGAGATGCCCGCCCGAGCGGCTGAACGCGGCCGAGTAGACGCGGTCGGTGTGCCCGGTCAGCGCGGCCAGCGCCACGGGGGCCCGCCGGTCGGAGAAGTCCCACAGCCGGACGGTCCGGTCGAGGCCGGCCGTGGCCAGCAGCGGCCCCCGTGGGGCGAAGGCCACCGAGGAGATGGCGTCGGTGTGGCCGTGCGAGACGGACAGAGCCGCCACCTTGCGCCGGCCGGAGAGGTCCCAGAGCCGGAGCGTGCTGTCCAGCCCGGCGGTCGCGAGAGTACGGCCGTCGGGAGCGAAGGCCACTCCCTGCACGTGGTCGGTATGTCCCTCGGCCCGCGCCAGGGGAGTGGGCCGGCCGGGGTCGGTGACGTCCCACAGGGCCACCGCCTTCTCCTGGGTGGTCGCCAGCGTCCGGCCGTCCGGAGCGAACGCCAGCGCCAGCGTGCCGCTGCCCTGCGGGGGCAGGGCACCGGCGGAGCGGGGATGGCGGGGGTCGCGCACATCCCACAGCCGTACGACACTGTCGCTCGGGCTGGCGCTGGCCACCAGGCCGCCCGAGGGGTGGAAGGCGACCGACCTGATCCCCTCGACGTGCGCGTCGATCTCCGCCAGCGGCGTGGGGCGGCTCGGCTCGGTGATCCGCCACAGGCGGACGGCGCCGTCGATGCCGCCGGAGACCAGCAGGTCGCCGGCGGGACTGAAGGCCACCGATTTGACCTGCCCCTTGTGGCCGGTGAGCACCGGCAGCGCCTGGGGGTGGTAGGCGTCGGTGACGTCCCACAGCCGCACCGTGCCGTCCTCCCCTGCGGTGGCCATGGTTTGCTCGTCGGTGGTTAAAGCCACCGTGAACAGGGGTTTCGCGCTGGCCGTCAGGGTGACCAGCGGCTCGGGCGCCCGCCGGTCGGAGGTGTCCCACAGCCGTACGGTGCCGTCATAGAGGGCGCCGACCAGGATCCGCCCGTTGTGGATGAAGCGCAGCGACTCCACTTCCCCGGACAGCCGGGGAAGCACCGCGTGCGCGCTACGAGCGAGCTGGCGGTATGTCGGATTTCCGGCCTTCTTACGCAGCAAGCGGAGATCGGCGGCGAACCGCAGCAGCATGCTGTCCCCCGCGTCCAGCGGACGCTCCCCCCGAGGCATCTCTTCCCCTCTGCTCCGTGGCCGCTCGGACTTCCACCGCTCACCCATCGTGAGAGTCCCGGCCAGAAGATCGCAACTGGGAACTTTGCCGTCCAGCACTCCCGCTGGTCATTCGGCGCGAGGATCAAGCTGTACGGCCCCGCAACGCATGGTCGGCGGCGAGCACGAAAGGGCCGGCTCAGCGTGCTGGGCGGGCCGTCTCCAGGGCCGCGGCCACTGACTTGGCCGCCTGCACGACGGCCTGGTGTGCCGTCACGGCCGGGCGCCGGCTTCCGGCTCCCGGGCGCGGGTGCGGGTGCGGGTGCGGGTGCGGGGGAGCAGCGGGCTCAGCAGGGCGGCGAGGCCGAAGACGGCGGCGACGCACCACAGCGTGCCCGCCGTGGCCGGCACGAACCCGGCCGCGGCGGCGAGCGAGAAGAAGACCGCGCCGACCCCCGCGACCCCCAGCGCGGTGCCGAGCTGGATCGCCGTGTTGACCACCCCGGACCCGGCGCCCGCGTCGTCCGCGGGCACCTCGCCGAGGGCCACGGTGGCCAGGATGGGCACGCACAACCCCATGCCCAGCCCGAGGACCAGCTCGGCGGCCACGACCGGTGGCCACGGGACGTCCGCACCCCACGTGCTCACGCAGGCGAGCATCAGGATCGTGCCCGCCGCCATGACCCCCATCCCGACGCCGACGAGTGCCCGTCCCAGGTGGCGCAGCGCGAACCGGGTGGTCGCGGTGATCCCCACCGGCCAGGCGAGCGTCACCAGCGCCACGCGTATGGGCTCCCAGCCGAGCCCCGACTGCAGGTGGTAGGTCAGCACGAGGAAGAACGCGGCCACCCCCGCGAACACCAGCAACACGATGACCACGCCCGCGGTGAACGACCGGCGCGCGAACAGCGCCGGCGGGACCAGGGCGGCCCCGTCCAGGCGGTCGCGCCTGCGCTGCTGGACGGCGAGGCACGGCACGACCAGCACGGCTCCCGCCAGGACCGCGAAGGTCCACGCGGGCCATCCCGCCTCCCGGCCCTGCACGAGCGGATACATCACCCCTGAGGTGGCCAGGCTAACCAGCGCCACCCCGGCCAGGTCCAGCCGGAGCGGCCGCGCCGACCGCGTCTCGGGCATGACCCGGGCGGCCAGCCACAACGTGACGACCCCCACCGGCACGTTGATCAGGAAGATCGCCCGCCATCCCAGCCCCAGCAGGTCGAACTCGGTGAGCAGCCCGCCGAGCAGCGGGCCGCTCACGGAGCCCGCGCTCAGCACGGCCCCCAGCAGGGCGAACGCCTTCGGCCGCTCCGCCTCCCCGAACATCGCCACGATCACCGACATGACCTGCGCGACCATCAGAGCCGCCAGCGCGCCCTGGGCGAGGCGGCCGGCGACGAGAACGCCGGGCGTCATCGCGGTCCCGCACACCACCGAGGCCAGCGTGAACCCCGCGACCCCGGCGAGGAAGACGCGCCGCCGGCCGTGGATGTCGCCGAGGCGGCCGCCGGTGATCAGCAGCAGCGCGAACGCCAGCGAATAGCCGGCCAGGCTCCACTGGGCGGTGGCGGGGCTCGTGCCGAGGTCCCGCTGGAGGCGGGGGAGGGCGACGCTGAGGATGGTCGCGTCCACGTTGTCCATGAAGGCGGCGGTCAGGACGATGCCGAGGGCTGTCCAGCGGCGAGGGGATGCGGGCATGGCCTACCCTTGCGGAGACGGAAAAAGAGCTTCTCGCTTTTAGAGTATCTCTGATTTAGAGAGATTGGCGGCGCGGTCATGTCCAAGGCGCGGTCGGAGCTGGTCGCGGCGGTGATCGACCAGGGGCGCGTGACGGCCATGCGCTCGGCGCTGTTCCACGTGGTGGTGGCGGCCCGGGCGGGGATCAACGTGACGGACTTCAACTGTCTGGCCGTCCTCGACAAGGAGGGGCCGATGACGCCGCACGGCCTGGCCGAGCGGGTCGGGCTGACCCGCGGTGGCGCGATCACCGCGGCGCTGGACCGGCTGGAGAAGGCCGGCTACACGACCCGCCGCCGCGACGTCGCGGACCGCCGCCGGGTCCTGGTCGAGCTGGTGCGCGAGGGTCCCTACGAGGACCTGCAGGAGATCCTGGACGAGGTGGGCCGCGCCTACGCCGAGCTGGCGGCCGGCTACAGCGACGCCGAGCTGGCGGTCGTGCGGGATTTCACGGCCCGCGCCAACGAGCTGATCCACGAGCAGACCCGGCGCCTGAGGACACCTGCCAGGTGACGCGGGCGGGGGGCCGACCGGGCGCAGCGCCCACGTCCTGCCCACGTCCTGCCCGCGCCCGCCTCAGCAGCTCCGGCGGGCTCGTCCGGTAGGCGTAGCGGGTGCCCCGGCCCGCCAGCAGCCCGCCGCCGAAGGGCGCGGCGTTGAAGACCCCCATGCCGAGCTCGGTCGCCTGCTCGAAGGCGCCTGACACGATTCGGCGAGCGCGTCCGGCGCGCCGATTGCCGGCACCACGCCGATTACCAGAACATCGTTTGGGCCGTCCGGCCGGTTGCGTTGGCGGGGGAGTGGAAAGCACATGACCGTAGGGCGAGACGGGGAGCAGGTGACCGATGCCCGCACACGTGCCGATGGACCGGCGGCCGTGAGGCTCGCCGGCGCCCACGTGCTCGTCACCGGCGCCTCCTCGGGCATTGGGGCGGCCACCGCGCGGGCGCTCGCGGGCACCGGGGCGCGGCTGACGCTGGCCGGGCGCGATCGTGAGCGGCTGGCGGCCGTCGCGGCGGCCACCGGCGGGCAGGTGCTGGTGGGCGACATCACCACCCAGGCCGAGGAGCTGGTCTCGCGGAGCGGGCACGTCGATGTGCTGGTGAACAACGCCGGCGTGGGGTGGGCGGGCCCGTTCGTCCGGATGCCGGCCGGCGATGTCGAGCGGTTGCTGGCGGTCAACCTGGCCGCGCCGATCGCGCTCACCCGGCTGCTGCTGCCGGGGATGGTGGCGGCGGGCCGCGGGCACCTGGTGTTCGTGGCCTCCATCGCCGGGGCGGTGGGCGTGGCGCAGGAGGCCGTCTACTCCGCCACCAAGGCGGGGCTGCTGACCTTCGCCGAGGGTCTGCGCCACGAGCTGCACCACGTGCCGGGGGTCGGCGTGTCCGTGCTGCTGCCCGGGGTGGTGGACACCCCCTTCTTCGCGCGGCGCGGCGCCCCGTACACGCGGGCCTGGCCGGCGCCGATCGCGCCGGAGCGGGTGGCGCGGGCGATCGTGGCGGCGATCAGGGACGGCCGGCCGGAGTCGTTCGTGCCGGGCTGGCTACGGGTGCCGGCCCGGCTGCGCGGGGCGGCCCCGGGCGCGTTCCGGGTGCTCGCGCGGCGTTTCGGGAGCATGCGGGGGGATTGAGCCGTTCAGCCGTTCCTGATGGCACGCAGGGACTCCTTCAGCGACCCGACCGTGGCCAGGACGGCGGTCGGCTCATACCCGCAGTGCGCCATGCAGTTGTCGCAGCGGGGGTCGCGGCCCCGGCCGTAGGCCGACCAGTCGGTGTCCTCGATCAGCTCGCGGTAGGTCTGCGCGTATCCGTCCGCCATCAGGTAGCACGGCCGCTGCCAGCCGAACAGCGAGTACGACGGGATGGCCCAGGCGGTACACGGGAGCTCGATCCGGCCCTCCAGGAAGTCCAGGAACAGCGGCGAGTGGTTGAACCGCCAGCGCCGCCGCCTCCCGCCGGCGAACGCCTCGCGGAACAGCGCGCGGATCTCCCGCACGCCCATGAACTGGTCCTGGACGGGCGCCTTCTCGTACGCGTACGCGGGCGAGATCATCATCTGGTCCACCGCGAGCTCGTCGTTGAGGTAGTTGAGCACCTCGATGACGGTCTGCGGGCTGTCCGAGGAGAAGAACGTCGTGTTGGTGGTCACCCGGAAGCCGCGCCGCTGACACTCGCGCACCGCTGCGACCGCCTCGTCGAAGACGCCCTCCTTGCAGACCGAGGCGTCGTGGCGCTCGCGCACGCCGTCGATGTGCACGGTCCAGGTGAAGTAGCGGGAGGGCTCGAACTCGTCGATCTTCCTGGGGATCAGCAGCGCGTTCGTGCACAGGAACACGTACTTCTTCATGCCGACGAGGCGGCGGACCATCTCGCCGATCTGCGGGTGCATGAGCGGCTCGCCGCCGGCGATGGACACCATCGGCGCGCCGCACTCCTCGATGGCCGCGACGGCCTGCTCCACCGGCATACGCCGCTTGAGCACGTCGGCGGGATGCTGGATCTTGCCGCAGCCCGCGCATTTCAGGTTGCACGCGAACAGCGGCTCCAGCTCCACCAGCAGCGGGAACTTGGTCCGCCCCCGGAGCCGCTGGCCGAGGATGTAACCGCCGACGCGCAGGCTCTGCCGGATCGGGATCGTCATGACAGGGCTTCCTTGGGTAGCGAGAACTGCACGGTCTCTCGGGCGATCACCCGCTCCTCGACGGTCACCGCGCCGAGCCCGCGCAGGGCCGCCACGATGTCCTCGACGAGCGCGGGCGGGGCGGAGGCGCCGGCGCTGAGCCCGACCGTACGGGCGCCGGCAAGCCAGTCGAGGGCGATTCCGCCCTGGTCGTCCACCAGATGCGCCGGGGCGTGGTGGCCGGCGACCTCCACCAGGCGCAGGGAGTTGGAGGAGTTGGCCGACCCCACGATGAGGACGACGTCGGACTTCTCGGCTATCGTGCGGACGGCCCCCTGGCGGTTGGTCGTCGCGTAGCAGATGTCGTTCCGCTTCGGCCCCCGGGCGTCGGGGAAGCGGCGCCGGATCGCGGCGGCGATCTCCGCCGCCTCGTCCTCCGCGAGGGTCGTCTGCATGAGGTACGACACCGGCCGGTCGTCCGGCAGGTCCGCCACGTCGTCCACCGTCTGCACCAGCACGCCGGCCCCGCCGGCCTCGCCGAGCGTGCCCTCGGCCTCCTCGTGGCCCGCGTGCCCGATGAGGACGACCAGCCGTCCCTCGGTGGTGTACCGGCGGGCCTCCGCGTGCACCTTGGAGACCAGCGGGCAGGTCGCGTCGATCACCCGCAGCCCTCGGACGTCGGCCTCGTCGCGCACCTCGGGCGACACTCCGTGCGCGGAGAAGATGGTCACCGCCCCAGCCGGCACCTCGTCGAGTTCGTCCACGAACACCGCGCCCCGCCGGCTCAGGTCCGCCACCACGTGCAGGTTGTGCACGATCTGCTTGCGGACGTAGACGGGCGGGCCGTACCGCTCCAGCGCGACCTCGACGATCTCGATGGCGCGCTCCACCCCCGCGCAGAACGAGCGCGGCTCGGCCAGCAGGACGGTCCGCGGGCCGGTGGCCGCCGCCCAGCGGGCCAGGGCGGGGCCGACGGCGGCGAGCGTGCGGCGGGCGGCGGCGCCCCGGGCGAGCGTCCCGGGACTCAGCAGCGGCGCCGCCGGGGTGTCCACGATGACCCGCACGGCGGCCAGCGGGCGCCCACCGGCGGCGCGGGCCAGCGGGCCGGTCTCCATGTCCACGGCGTACGCGCCGGCCGCGGCGAGGCGGTGCCGCTCCGCGCCGCCGACCAGGTGATCGGCGGTGACCAGCGGCCCGACCCGGGCGGGCAGGCCGGCCCTGGCCAGCTCCCCCGCCAGGAGGGGAGCGGATGGGCACGGATGGACGCGCCCGGCGTACCGGACCTCGCTCGCCACCAGGACGTCGCCCGGCCGCAGGCTCCGGTCGACGGCGCCGCCGAACCCGGCCACGGCCACCGCCTCCGCGCCGCCCAGGCCGGCGGCCACCCGGGCCGCCCGCCGCGGGCCGACCCCGGTGACGACCACCCTGGCGCCGGCGGGCAGGCCGCGCCTGATCGCGCGGGCCTCGATCCCGAGCGCGGCGCAGATCAGCAGCTCCGTCACGATGACTCCTGACCGGCCGGGTCGCGGCGCAGGTAACGGCCGAGGGCGCTGATCGGGAAGACGAGCCGGTAGAGGTGGTAGTTGAGGTAGAAGTCGCCGGGGAAGCCCGTACCGGTGAAATATGGCTCGTCCCAGGTGCCGTCCGGCCGCTGCCGCTCGACCAGCCAGCGCACCCCCCTTTCCACCGCCGGCGAGCGCTCGCCGGCGGCGAGCAGGGCCAGCAGTGCCCAGGCGGTCTGCGAGGCGGTCGAGGCGCCGTGGCCGATCCAGGCCGGCTCGCGGTAGGAGCGCAGGTCCTCGCCCCAGCCGCCGTCGTCGTTCTGGTGGCGTTCCAGCCAGGCGACGGCGCGGCGTACCGAGGAATGCCCCGGGCGGACACCCGCGGCGACCAGGGCGGGCACGGCGGCGCCGGTGCCGTAGACGTGGTTCGCGCCCCAGCGGCCGAACCACGATCCGTCCTTCTCCTGCGCCTTGAGCAGCCAGATCACCCCCCTGCGCAGGACGGCGGAGTGCGGCCGCTCCTCGGCCAGGGCCTCGACGACGTGCGCGGTGACGTCGGCGGAGGGCGGGTCGATCGCCGCGCCGAAGTCGCAGAAGGGCAGCCTGGTGCAGAGCGTGCGGTCGTTGTCGGCGTCGAACGCCGCGAAGCCGCCGTCGGAGCTCGCCATGCCGGCCATCCAGCGGACCCCGCGATCGACCGCCGAGCGCACGCCGGGGCGGTCCAGCCGGCGCAGCGCGAGCACCACCTCAGCGGTGTCGTCGGTGTCGGGGTAGCCGTCGTTGTCGAACTCGAACGCCCAGCCGCCGGGCGCCAGGCCGGGCCGGCGCACGGCCCAGTCTCCCGCCGTCGTGACCTCCTCGCGCAGCAGCCAGTCGGCGGCCCCGGTGACGGCCGGATGGTCGGCGGGGGTGCCCGCGTCGAGCAGTGCGTTGACCGCCAGCGCCGTGTCCCAGACGGGAGACTGGCACGCCTCCAGCCGGCGCCCCCGCTCGTCGCGGATGGTGAACCGGTCGAGCCCGCCGATCGCCCGGCGCATCACCGGATGATCCAGGTCGAAGCCGGACAGGTGGAGCGCGATGATGGAGTACACCCACGGTGGCTGGATGCCGCCCCAGGACCCGTCGGCCTCCTGGCGCGCGACGACCCAGTCCACGGCGCGTCGCAGCGCGGCCCGCCGCAGGGCCGCCGACGGGTGCCGCTCATACCGGTGCAGCACCTTGTCCAGCAGGCCGAACGCCGTCTCCCAGCCCCCGCGCGCGGCCCGCCGGGGCCTCCGGCCGGTCCGCAGCTCGGGTAGTCGGAACGGGAGCCCGCGACACGGCCGGTACGCGGTCACGACGGTCAAGGGCACGATCGTCTGCCTGGCCCAGCAGCCCCAGTCGTAGATGTTGAGCGGGAACCACGGCGGCAGGAACATCAGCTCCGGAGGCACGACGGGCAGCTCCCGCCACGACCACTCGCCGAACAGGGCCAGCCAGATCCGGGTGAACACCCGGCTGGCCTCGATCCCGCCCATGTCCCTGACCTGCGCGGACGCGGCCAGCATGTGCTCGGCGCCGGGCGGGTCGCCGGCGAGCCGCAGCGCGGTGTACGCCTCGACCGTGGTGGACAGGTCCGCGGGGCCTTCGTGGAAGTTGGCCCACGTGCCGTCGGCCCGCTGCTCGGAGCGGATCCACCGGGCGGCCTCGGCCGTTTCCTGCTCCGTGCGGATGCCGAGGAACTGCCGCAGCAGCAGGTCCTCCGCGTCCATGGTCACGTTGGTCTGCAGCTCACCCTTCCACCAGCCCTCCGGGGACCGCAGGCCGATCAGGTGATCGCAGGCGGCGCGGAGGGCGTGCTCGGCGCCGGCGAGCAGGCTCCGGGGCGTCTCAAGGGTGGTCATGTCAATGATCCCTGGCAGTGATGAATCGGGCGATCTCCAGGAACTCGGCGCGTACGCCCGCGGGCATGTCCGCCTCGGCCAGGTACCGGGCCGCGGCGTCGAGGCGCCGTTCGGCCTCCTGCTCGGCCCACGCCCGGCCGCCTGCCTGCTCGACCAGGCGGGCGGCGTCGTGCAGGTCGTCCTCCGTCAGCTCCCCGGGCCTGGCCAGCAGCTCGGCGAGGCGGCCGCCGGCCTCCGTACGGCCGGTGAGCGCGGCCACCACGGGCAGGCTCTTCTTGCGGGTCCGCAGGTCCGACAGCACCGGCTTGCCCGTCACCTCGGTCCTGCCCCAGATGCCGAGCAGGTCGTCGGCCAGTTGGAAGGCCAGGCCCGCCTCGACGCCGAACGCGTCCAGCGCCCCGGCCAGCGGGCCGGGACCGTCCGCCGCCAGGACGCCGATCGAGCAGGCGCACGCGAGCAGCGAGGCGGTCTTGTGCCGCGACATCAGCAGGCACTCCTCCCGCGTCACGTCGTCGCGGTCCTGGAACGCCAGATCGAGGGCCTGGCCCGCGATGAGCGAGTGCGTGGCCTGGTTGAGCGCGCGGGCCGCCGCCACGTAGCCGGCGGTCCCCTGCTCCAGCAGGAGCTCCCCGGCCAGCACGAGCAGCGCGTTGCCGCTGAGGATCGCATGGGAGCGGCCGAAGACCGTCCAGGCGGCCGGCCGGTGCCGGCGCACCGGGTCGTCGTCCATGACGTCGTCGTGCAGGAGGGAGAACGCGTGCACGAGCTCCACCGCGGCGGCGGCCGGCAGGCACCGCTCGGCGTCCGCGCCCGCGGCCCGGGCCGACAGCACCGCGAGCGTGGGCCGCAGCGCCTTGCCGCCGGTGGCGCAGGGCCGGCCGTCGGCGTCGGTCCAGCCGAGGTGGTAGCGGGCGACGCGCGCGCTGTGCGGGTCGAGGCGGTCGACGGCCTCGCGCAGCACCGGCTCGACGAGCTCGCGGGCGGCCTCCGCCGGTGGCAGGGTCAGGGTCATGACACGCTCTCCTGATGTCGCATGTGGTGTCTGACCAGGTGGGCCGCGTGGAGTCCGCTGCGTACGGCGCCCTCCATCGTGTCGGGCCAGCCGGTGTCGGTCCAGGCGCCGGCGAGATAGAGGCCGGGCCATCGGGTGGTGCCCTGCGGGCGGAGCGCCCCGCTGCCCGGGGCCTGGCGGAATGTCGCGCGCCGTTCCCTGGTGACGAAGAAGTCGGTCAGCCTGGCCTGGCGCGCGGCCGGGAACACCGAGCGCAGCGCCGGGACGAAGACCTCGCGGATGTCGGCGGTCGGCCGGTCGATCCACGTGTCCGCGACCGACACCGAAACCGCCAGATACTGCCCCTGGCCCAGCCCGGCGACCCGGGTCTTGTCGAACACCCACTGCACGGGCGAGCCGGTGACCGCGACGAACGGCATCCGCATCACCGGCCGGTCGTAGACCGCGTGGACGTTGATGATGGGGCTGGCGTCCAGGGCACTCCATGTGTCCCGGCCGGGCGCCGCCTCCGGCGGGACCAGCTTCGCGGCCTGCTCGTGGCGCGTCGCCACGACCACCGCCGACGCCCTGGTGCGTACGCCGTCCACGACGACGGCCGGGCCCGGCTCGATGGCCGTGACCTTCGCCGCCAGGCGCACCGCGCCGCCGCGCCCCGCGATGGCCGCCCTGGCCGCGGTGTCGTGCAGCTCGCCCAGCGGAACCAGCGGGATCCCCAGGTCGGCGGCGTCCGGCCGGCCGAGCAGGGCGGTCTTGAACACCTTCACCGCCGGGCCGAGCGCGGCCTCGTCGACGCCGGTGTTCAGGGCCGCGACCGCGAGCAGGTCCCAGAGCGCCTGCCGGACCGGAGCCCGCTGGCCGTGCGCCGCGAGCCAACCGCCGAACGTCATCGCGTCGAGCGCCGGATCGGCCGGATCGAGCCTGCTCAGCGCGAGCGAGCCGCGCAGCGCCTGGAACCGGTCGCCCGGCCTGAGCAGCCGGTATCCCGCTAGGGCGGGCAGGAAGTGGAGCGGGCCGGGCAGCCCGGCCCGGCGCAGCCGTCCCGACCGGCCCGCGGTGCCGAGCACGCGCACGTCGAACCGGCTCTGCAGGCCGACCCGCCCGGTGCCGCCGAGCCGTTCCAGCAGTCCCCGGTACGCCGTGCAACAGCGCAGGAAGACGTGCTGGCCGTTGTCGATCGTCAGCCCGCCGCGCCGGAAGGAGTAGGTGGCGCCGCCCAGCCGGGGACGGGCCTCGTAGAGGGTCACGGGGCAGCCGGCCTCCGCGAGCGCCAGGGCGGCGGTGATGCCGGCCAGGCCGCCGCCGATCACGGCCACCGGCGCGGTCGTCATCACAGGTCTCCCAGGGAAGGTGCCATCGGCGCCTGCCCGCGGGCGCGGGTTGCCCGACGGCAGGCCGGGCGGCGGGCCTGACGAGGGGCCGAGCGGCGGGCCGGACGACGGGCTGGACGACGGGCCGGGCGGCGGGAGGGCCGGCTTCGCACGCTGCGCACGCTGCTCACGCGGACGACAGCCGTCGCATGTCGGGCGACCTCGCGGTCATGAGCAGCCGCGCCCACGCCCTGACCAGGCGTGCGCGGCGGGGCCGGACGGCCCGGCCCAGGACGTCGTATCCGGCGCCTTCGAGCGCGGCCAGGGTCGCGTGGCCGCCCGCGACGTAGCCCGAGACCGCCGCGCGTGCGAAGCCGGAAAGTGAGGCGACGATCGTCTCACCCTCGGCCAGCATCGTCCCGGCCCGCGCGGCCTGCGCGGCCACCACCTCGCGCAACTGCGGTGACGTGGCCGCCGCCGCGAGATGGCCGGTCGGGCATCCCGCCCGGCGCAGATCCCGGGCCGGCAGGTAGACGCGGCCACGCCGGTAGTCCTCACCGACGTCCTGGCAGTGCTCGATGACCTGCAACGCCGAGCACACCTGGTCGGACAGGGCCAGCCGGGGGTCGCTGACCTCGCCGAACACGTACAGGACGAGATGGCCGACCGGGTTGGCCGACAGCTCGCAGTAGCCGAGGAGGTCCTCGAACGTCTCGTAGCGGGCGACGGTCTGGTCGCGCCGGTTGGCCTCGATGAGGCGGTGGAACGGGTCGGCGGGAATCGAGCACTCACGGACGGTGCGGGCCAGCGCCTGGATCGCCCTGAGCCGTGGCGGGTGGCCCCCGTAGAGGCGGGCCAGGTCGGCCTCGGCCTCGTCCAGCAGCCGCAGGCGGTCGTCCGGGTGCGCGTCGTCGCCCAGGTCGTCGATTGTGCGCGCGAAGCCGTAAACGGCCATGAGGTGCTCGCGGTGCCGGCGCGGCAGCAGGCGCGAGGCCACCGGGAAGTTCTCCCGGCGCGCCTTTTCCGCCAACTGGCGTGAATGGCTCCTCATCGACCGCACGACAAGAAGTTATCCGCCGCCGGGCGGTGCAAACATGGCGGCATTGGTTCTATATTCCGTTGCCCGGCGATTGGCGCTTGGTTTACTTTTCCGGAGCCCGTTAAGGCGGCGTTTGAATAGCTGTGAAAAGGGGGACTGGCCGATATGGAAACGCGTTCGCGCGCGATTGCGAGCAGCCGCCCGGACGGGTCTCTCGGCAGGCCCGCGCTCAGCGGCCGTGGCCGCGCGGCAGGCCCGCGCTCAGACGCCGTGGTCGCGCAGCGGGCCCACGCTCAGGCCCATGAGCCTGCAGCGGTCCACGAGCGCGGGGAGGGCGCCGAGCGCCGAGCGCCAGCAACCAGGGACGGAGGTGTGGTCGGAGTCATGGAGCAGGACGGTCGCCCCGCCGCGCAGCCCGGCCGCCACGGTGGCCAGCACCGAGGCGGGCGTGGCCGCCGCCTCCCAGTCGCGGCCCCAGACGGTCCACAACACCGGGCGCAGACCCCGCAGGCGGGCGGCCACCAGTGCTTCGAGGCTGAGCACCCCGTAGGGCGGGCGGTACCACACCGGCGGAGCCCCGCCCACCGCTGTCACGAGGTCGGCGGCCCGGCCGATCTCGGCCGTCACCCGGCCCGGCGGGGCGAACAGGGCGTTGCCGTGCCGCCACCCGTGTACGGCCAGCTCGTGCCCCTCGGCCACGATGCGGCGGCCCAGCCACTGGTGGCGTTCGAGCAGCTCGCCGAGGACGAAGAAGGTCGCCCGGCAGCCGAGCCGCCCCAGCTCGTCCAGGAAACGCGGGGTCGAGTCGGGATGGGGCCCGTCGTCGAACGTGAGCGCCACGTGGGAGGGGTCGCCGGCCCCGGCGAGGCCGGGCACCAGGCGCCGGACCGACGGCAGCCAGGTGGCGGCGGGGCCCACGTGCAGCAACGCCAGGCACGCGATCCCGAGCGGCAGCCCGACCCGTCCCGTCCCTCTCGGCCCGCCAGGCCGGTCACGGAGACCCGTCACTCCACGTGCGCCGGACCCGGCCCGGAGACGGCGGCTCATCGTCCCCTGCCCGGCCTGTCCGTCGCGGAGGGTGAGGGGGCCGGACGTGGGGAGTGAGATGTCCGGGCGGGTGGGGGCCCGCCGGGCGGGGCATGAGGGGCGGCGGGTGCTCATCCTCAGCGCGTCGATGGGCAGCGGCCATGACGGGGTGGCCGCCGAGCTGGCCGCCCGGCTCGCCGCCGAGGGTGCCGATTCGGAGATCATCGATGTCCTCCAGATGTTCCCGCTCCGCCTGGGATCGGCGCTGCGCCGCGGGTACCGCTGGATGATCCTGCACGCTCCCTGGCTCTACGAGGTCATCTACCAGGTCTTCTTCGTCGGCAAACGGGCCGGCGGCACGTCGCCGCTCACGGCGCTCGCCGTCCCCCGGCTGCGCCGGCTCCTCGCCGCCCGGGCGCCCGACGAGGTCGTCTCGACCTTCCACCTGGCGGCTCAGCTCACGGGCCTGCTGCGGGAGCGCGGCGGGCTGCCCTGCCCGAGCACGGTGCTGGTCACGGACTTCGCGGTGCACCGGTTGTGGCTGCATCGTGGCAACGACCTCTACCTGTGCCCGAATCCCGACGTCATCGGGGAGATCGCCGCCCGCACCGGCCGCCCGGCGCTGCACTGCGCCCCGGTCGTGCGCCCGGAGTTCACGCGCGTGGCGACCGGCCGTCAGGGAGCGATCGGTCCCCCGGGGGTGATCGGCCCCGGGCGAGCGGTGGGTCCCGGGGACGTGGGTTTCGGGGAGCGGTTCGTACTGGTGTCGAGTGGCTCGTGGGGGGTCGGGGACGTTGTCGCCACCGCGCGGGCGCTGGCGGGGTCGGGGCGGTACACGCCGCTCGTCCTGTGCGGGAACAACGCCGGGCTGCGGCGCCGCCTGCAGGCCGAGGGGCTGGGCCCCGGGCTCGGGTGGCGCGATGACGTGCCGGAGCTGATGGCGGCCGCCTACGCCCTGGTCGACAACGGCTCCGGCCTGACCTGCGAGGAGGCCTTCGCCGCTGGGCTGCCGGTCATCGTCCACCGGCCCATCCCCGGCCACGGCCGGGCCGGCGCGCGGGGGATGGCCCGGGCCGGGGTGAGCGTCCACACCGGCACCGCCCCCGCCCTGCTGGCGGCGCTGGACCTGCTGGAGGACCCGCTATCGCGGAAGCGGCAGGCGGACCGGGCCCGCGCGCTGTTCTCCTCGATGCCGGCCCAGGCGGGTCTCATTTCGGCGGCTCGCCGGTCGCGATTTGGGCCTGGATGACCGGCGATCGGGCCAGCGCGATGACGCCGTAGACCAGGAGCCCGGCCCCGGCCACTTCAAGCACGAGCCACGGGCCGGTCCGGATCGGCTCCCCGTACAACAGCGCGCCGTACAGGATGCTCGCCATGGGGTCGCTGATGGTCAGCGCCGGCTGGGCGACGACGAGGGTGCCGCTGTGCAGGGCGTTCTGCAGCAGGTACACGCTGCACAGACCTGCGGCCACCATCCCGTACAGCGGCCAGGACACCAGCAGGGCGCCCGGGTCCTGCTCCAGGATCGTCGTGCAGTTCTTGATGAGCGTGGCTGTGAAGGCGAAGCCGATGCCCCCGGCCACGCCCAGCGCGGCGGGACGGATGGGGCCCCTGGACAGGACCGCCACCGCCACCAGCGCGGCGACCGTCGCCACGGTCACGATGATGGTGATGATCCATTCGAGCGCGTCCGGCGTCCACTGCCCCGCGCCCGGAACCGCCCCGGTGAGGAACATCGCCAGGCCGGCCGACAACACCCCGATCGCCAGCCACGACCGCCTGTCCAGGACCGTGCCGAACACCCGGGACAGGATGATCATGGTGAACGGGAGCTCGATCACCATCGCCGGCTGGACCAGGGAGACGCCTCCCCTGGACAGCGCGGCCGCCTGGAAGGCGAAGCCCGCGATGAGCGCCGCGATGCCCCACCGCCACAGCGGGTTCCCGATGAGCGCCCAGATCAGGCCGAGCCGCAGCCCGAACTCCTGCGGCACCGATCGCGCCGCCCGCCGCTGCAGAACCGACGCGGCGGCGTTACACAGGGCGGCCAGCACCGCCAGCAGGGCGGCAAAGATCAACGGAACCACGCTCGGCGTCGTCCACGACCTCTTTCCCCGAGGGCGGAGCTCCAGCGCCGGCACCGGGTCGCCCTGAGCATGCCCTACCCGCCTCTCCCGCGCCTCGCCTGGACGAGGGCACGCACCGCGACCATGGACTTCTCCCTCGTCGTCAGCGACATCCGGGCGGCCAGCGCCCGGCCGGGATCGGCGGCGATGCGGTCGAGCAGGCACCGGTAGATGCCGGCCATGGTCGCCGTGCAGGCGGCGCTGCGCGCGTCCAGCATGGGCAGCAGGCGCATCCCGGTCGCGAACCAGTCGCGCGCCCGCTCCGCCTCGAACCGGACGAGCCGGGCCAGGCGCTCCGGCGGATCGCTGAACCGGCCGTCCGCGTCGGCGTCCAGGCTGCAGCCGAACCGTTCGAGGTCCTGGGCGGGCAGGTAGACCCGCCTGGCCAGGCGGTCCTCCCGCAGGTCGCGCAGGATGTTGGTGATCTGCAGGGCCACGCCGAGCGCGTCCGCGAGCGGTGTGGCCTTCTCGACGTCGTCGGTGCCGAACACCCCCAGCGAGAGCCGCCCGATCGAGCCGGCCACGCATCGGCAGTAGGCGACGAGGTCCTCGAACGTCGCGTACGTCGTCCCGCGCACGTCGGCGGCGCAACCGTCCACGAGATCGGCGAACGCCGGGAGCGGGATCGGGTAACGTCCGGCGGCCTCTAGCAGTGCCACCAGTACGAGGTCGGAGCGCGCGGGGGTGACCCCTCCGAGCAGTTCGGGGACCGCGGCCAGGCGGTCCAGCCGCTGCTCGGCGGGCCCGTCGCCGTCGGCGATGTCGTCGATCCTGCGGGCCAGCGCGTAGACGGCGCTGAGCGCGCGCCGCTTGGGGGCGGGCAGTAGCCGCAGGCCGTACGAGAAGTTGCGGGCCTGACTGCGCATGATCTGCTCGCAGTGCCGGTAGGCGTCGTCGATGCCCACCACCCCGTCCTCCGCGGCGGCGTAACCCTGCCGCCGCCACATACTCGCGGCCCGGTCGAACATCATGGCCGCGATGGCCTTTTGCGTCGTTCCTCCCAAGACATGAGTGATGGCTGTCCGTTATGTCGCGGCAATAAACCCGCGCGCCGGCCCGATGGCGGGCTGTCAGGAATTACTGGGCGAATAATTTACGCGCGGATGAACGATTCAACCGGGCCGAACAATTGCCGGGAAATTGCGTGGCGTCCCGTTTCCTTGGTGAAACCCGGCTGCCCCCGATCTCAGCGGACGCGGCCGGAGGGCGGGTCGGCGTGCATGGCCGGCAGGGCGATGTCGTCCTTCGACCCGCGCGCCGTCATGGCGCGCATCGCGCGGTCGCACACGCGCTCGGGGTCGCCTCCGTGACCGGACAGCGCCTCGCACAGGGTGGTGAGCCGATCGGTGAGGAGGTCGGACGGCGACGTGATCGGCTTCGGCGGCGGAGCCCGCGTGATCGCCGCTCCCGGACACACCGACGGCAGCATCGCCCTCCACCTGCCGCGGGCGGGTGTCCTGTTCACCGGTGCCGCCGTCGCGCAGGTCACCGGTCAGGTCATGCCGGGGGTGTTCAATATGGACCGCCAGGACATGCTCCGGTCGTTCCGGCGGCTCGCGGAGGCCGGCGCCCGGGTGGCCTGCGTCGGCCACGGCGAACCCGTCATCGGGGCGGACCTGCTGCTGCGGAAGGCGGCACGCGATCTTCCGGGGTGATCGCGAAGGTTGTCCGTTTTTAACCCGTGACAGCGGGTTCGTGCTGATCCTAGAATCATGCCACCTGTGATCTTCGGCCGCGCGGTGTGTCCGATCACACCACGCGGCCTCTAGGGAGTGTTCGGTGAAAGTGAAGTCCCTGGTGGCGGGTGCGGTCGCGCTGGCGGCCGTGGCGGCGCTCCAAGTGTCTGGAGTAAGCCCGGCGTTAGCCGATGATCCGTCCGAATCGTCCCCGTCCTACAATTCCGCCCACGGTGGCCCTGTCCTCGACGACGTCCACAACATCCCGACGAACGCTGTCGCCGGGAACGTCACGTTCCTCGACAACGTCAAGGGGGTGAGCGGGTATTCGGGACTGAACTTCATCCATTACGAGAAGTACGGCTACGACTTCATGTTCGCCAACGGCACCGGCGGTCTCGCCGTCTGGTCGCTGAAGGACCCCAAGCATCCCGCCCTGGTCTCGACGATCACCGCCGCCCAGCTGCGCCAGCCGGGTGACACCCAGGACAGGTTCTGGGAAGGCGAGAACATGACCGTCGACGGGAAGCGCAAGCTGGTCTTCCTCAGCCGCGACCCGCGCGGCTTCGGCGGCACCGTCTCGACCGGGCAGTCGGGCGTCTACATCATCGACGTCAAGGACCCGTGGAAGCCCGAGACGGCCGTCTTCCAGCCGATCCCGGCCGGCCACACCTCCACCTGCATCAACGACTGCAAATACCTGTGGACGGTCGGCCCGGCCAACACGGGTACGCCGGGCCAGGACCCGGCGTGGAAGGGCGTACCGGTGCGGGTGACCGACATCCGCGACTACCGGCACCCGCGCACGTGGGACGGGGCGCTCGACCTCAGCCGGTTCGACGGGGTCACCGACTACGTGCACAGCGTCGACGTCGACAAGAACGGTGTCGCGTGGGCCTCCGGCGAGGGCGGCGTACGCGGCTACTGGACCGAGGGCAAGCACTACGACCCGGTGCAGAAGCGCCGGCGGGTGGCGACGGCCTTCGACCCGGTGCCGTACGCGGGAGGCACCGTCGTCCCCACGAACCCGGCAGGCACCGAGTTCTTCGACTTCTTCGACCACAACGCCTACCACAACACCGAGAAGCTCGGCCGCTACGACAAGGGCGAGCTGCTCTACATCACCAACGAGAACATCACGACCTGCTCCCAGGCGGGCGAGTTCAAGATCGCCTCACTGGAGGGCAGCTACGACGGCGACGCCTGGCGCTCGACGCCGGAGAAGCCGTTCCGGCTGAAGCTGATCAGCCACTGGTCGCCGTGGGGCAAGGAGGGGTCGGCCACCACCGGTAGCTGCTCCGCCCACTGGTTCACGGTGAACGGCAACATCGTGGCACAGGCCTGGTACGGGCAGGGCACCCGCTTCCTCGACGTGTCGGACCCCGAGAACCCGACCCAGGTCGGCTACTTCCGGGTGCCCGCGGGCGAGGGCGTGACGGCCGGCTCGGCGTCGGCCTCCTACTGGCACAACGGGCTGGTCTACGTCGCCGACTACAACCGGGGCGTGGACGTGCTCCGCTTCGACGGCAGGCTGGCCGGCAAGCCGGACAAGAAGATCTGCTGGAACTCGTGCGACAAGTAGTGACCGACTGAGCGGGAGGCCTGCCCGAGCGCGGAACCACGCCGCGCTCGGGCAGGCCTTCGGCTGGAACTGGCGGTCTACCGGAAAGCGAAGCAGGCGGTGCACTGGATGGGCTACCGGACCATGCCCGGCGAACCGCGCGCGGGCGGGGCCGGGTGATGAGCGGTAAGTGTCTCCCGGGCCGGGCCGGACGATGAGCGGTACGTATGTCCCGGGCCGGTCGATGAGCGGTACGCGCCTCGCGGTTCGCCGCCGGGCCCGGCCGGTGGCGCGGCTGGCGGTCATCGTGCTCCTCGTGGCCGGTGGCCTGGTCGCGGACCTCGTCACCGCCGCGGTCACGCGCCCGGCCTACGCGCACGCCTACCTGATCGAGAGCTCGCCGGTCGACACCCAGGTGCTGGGCCGGGCCCCGGCCGAGGTCAGGCTCCACTTCAACGAGTCGGTGAGCCTCGGCCGGCGGGCGATCCAACTGCTCGACGTGACCGGGAAGAGCCTGGCGATCGGCGCTCCGGGCTACGCGGAGGGCAAGGCCAACACGGCGCGGGCGAGCCTGCCCGCAGGGCTGGCCGAGGGAACGTACGTCGTCGCGTGGCGGGTCACGTCCGCGGACTCGCATGTGGTGTCGGGTGCGTTCAGCTTCAGCGTCGGCCGGCCGAGCTCGCTGGCCGTCACCGTGGATCAGGACACCGACCCCGCCGTCCCCGTCGTGGACGCGATCGGCCGTGCCCTGGCCTTTCTCGGCGTGGCCCTCGCGCTCGGCGGGGCGCTGTTCGTCGTCGTGCTCTGGCCCGCGGGCCGGGGCGACCGCCGCGGGCGGCGCATCGTGTGGTCCGGCCTGGCCGCGCTGACCGCCGGCACCGTCCTGGTGCTGCTCGTTCAGGGACCGTACGCCGAGGGCACGCCGCTCGCCGGGGTCTTCGACCCGGACCTGCTCGGCGCGACCCTGACCACCCGCCTGGGCCAGGCGCTGGTGGCACGGCTGGCGATCGTACTGGCCCTCGGCGTGGCCTTCTGGACCACCGCCCACCGCACCGCGCCGCCCACCGCGCCGCCCACCGCGCCGCCCACCGCGCCGCCCACCGCGCCGCCCACCGGCCCCTCCTCCGGGTCCTCCGCCAGGGGCGGGGCGGTCGGTGGCGGTCGCCGGGGTGTTCTGGTCGCGGGCGCGGTGGCCGGGGGTGTCGCGCTGGCGCTGACCTGGACACTGGCGGACCACGCGCAGACCGGCGAACAGACCTGGCTGGCGGTGCCGGCGACCAGCCTGCACCTGCTCGCCATGGCGCTGTGGCTGGGCGGCCTGATCACGCTCGTGGCCTGCGTGCTCATCCCGGCGGGGCGGCGGGATCCCGCCCGCGCCGTCTCCCTGGAGCCCGCGCTGCCGAGGTTCTCCCTGCTCGCGCAGATCTGCTTCGTGGTCATCGCGGTGACCGGTATCTACCTGGCCTGGCGGCAGGTCGGAACGTGGGGTGCCCTCGGCGGGACCGACTTCGGGCGGCTGCTGCTCGGCAAGCTCGCCGCCGTCCTCGCCGTACTGGCCCTGGCCGCCGGGGCACGGCGGTTCGTCCGGCGGCGCACCCGCGAGCCCAGCGGCTTCGACGCCGTCCCGTCCGCCGCGTTGCGCCGGCTGCGCCGCTCGGTCGCGGGCGAGGCCGTGCTCGGGATCGCCGTCGTGTCGATCACCGCCGTCCTGGTCAACACCGCCCCGGCCCGCACCAGCTACGCACCGCCGGTGGACAGCACGGTGCCCTTCCCCGCCGCCGCGGCGGCCGCGCAGGGCGCGGCCCCCGGCCTGCGGGGCGCCTCGGTCGAGGTGAGGATCGAGCCGGCCAGGCCGGGCCGCAACGTGGCCGACATCTACCTCAACGGGGGGAACGGCTTGCTGGTCGCCGTTCCCGAGATCTCCGGCGCGCTCGAGTCACGAGACGGTACGGTGCCGGCGCTGCCCGTCAAGGTGACCGGTGCCGAACCCGGCCACTACGTGGCGAACTCGATGTCCATCCCGTACCCGGGGGAGTGGGTGCTGCGGCTGGACATTCGCGTCACCGATTTCGATGAGGCACCCATTCGTGTCCCGTTCACGGCACGCTGAAAGGCTGATGACACACATGCGAGCTGCTGACCGCGGGGCGTCCCGATGGCTGGCCGCCGCCGGCGCGTTGGCGCTCGGCGTCCTGGCGGGCTGTTCCGGCACGGCCCCGCAACCGCAGGCCAAGCCGCCCTACACCGTGGACTCCGTCCGGGCCGGCCTCGTACGCCCCGCCGACCTGGGCGAGGGCGCGGTCGAGACCGAGGATTCCGACCACGGGTCCCACGTCATCTACACGCCGCCGAACAGCATCCCGACCTGCCCGTACGTCCAGCGCTCCGAGGACGTCAAGGTCGTCGTGCAGCCGGCGGTCGAGCCGGTGGGCGGGAACCCGACCGGCAGGTTCATCGTCGGCCCGCAGCGCGTGGGGCCGTCGTCGCTCCCGGTCGTCACGCAGGGCGCGGTGGTCTTCCAGAGCGACGCGCTCGCCGGCAACACGATGAGCGCCGTCACGACCGAGTCGGCCAAGTGCCCGGAGGCGTTCAGCGTGTTCGGCGGACCGCCGTCCGTCGTGGGAGAGTACAAGGTCGGCAGCCGGCCGATCGAGCTGAACGGATGGAAGGGGTTCGCCCAGCACCTCGTGCACACCTCGCCGCCGGAGGTGAACCCGGAGACCTACGACGATCTGGTCACCGTCGTGGTGCACAAGGCGAACGCCATCGTCTACGTCGGCTACGCGCAGATCAAGAAGGTGGGCCAGCGCGCCGACACCGACGAGAAGATCGAGACGTTGATGAGCACGACGCTGGCCCGCCTCGGCTAGCGCCCCGGCAGAGAAGAAGGTTCGAGGAACGTTGAGAGTCCTTTCTGCGAGAGGCGGAGCCGGCGCGGGGGCGCGGGCGCCGCGTCGCCTCGTGGGCGGTCTGGTGACCGTCGCGGTGGCGGCCTGCCTGGTGGGCGTCCTGCCGGGGGTGGCGTTCGCGCACGTGGTGGTGAGCCCGGGCACGGCCACGCAGGGCGGTTACGCCGCCTTGACGTTCCGCGTGCCCAACGAGCGCGACGACGCGGACACGACCGGGATCGAGCTCCAGTTTCCCGCCGACTCCGCGCTGGCCTCGGTGTCGGTCAAGCCGAACCCCCGGTTCACGTACGAGATCACGAAGACCAGGCCGGCCACGCCGGTCGAGGCGCACGGCGCGTCGGTCGGCGAGGTCGTCAGCAAGATCACCTGGACCGCGGCGGACCCGGAGGAAGCCATCAGACCAGGTGAGTACGACGAGTTCTCGGTGAGCGTCGGGCCGCTGCCCGAGACCGACCGGCTCGTGTTCAAGACCCTCCAGCACTACAGCGACGGCGAGGTGGTGCGCTGGATCCAGGATCCGGTCCCCGGCGCCGAGGAGCCGGAGCGGCCCGCGCCGGTGCTCAAGCTGCTGCCCAAGGGCAGCGACACCCAGGGAAGCGATGGCGCCCAGGGGAACGCGGCGGCTTCCTCGTCCACGGGTGACGCCCAGGCGGCGCTGGCCTCGGGCGCTGAGTCCATGAGTGGGAAGGGTGCGGGGGTCGCGTGGGCGGTGGGGCTGTCGGCGGCCGCACTGGCGATCTCCCTCGCGTGCGCCGCGACGCTGATCCTGCGCTGGCGCCGCGGCCGCGGAGCACGCCGATGAGATGAGGGAGGGGGCCGCGACGCGACCCCCTCCCGTTCGCCGCCGCCGGCCGCTACAGGCCCTCAGCGGAAGGTGCTATCTCCTCTCGATGGTGCGGCCGTCGTGGCCTGGAACAACCTCGGGCCGCGTCACTCAAACGGCTTCTTGAAGAAGCCCCGGATGAAACCGATGACGAACGCGCCCGGGCGTCCGATATCGCCCATCGCGTCGCCGTACTTCGGTATGAGCGGGAACGCCCTGCCGAGGGTGTCCGAGAACTTGTCCTGGTACTGCAGTCCGGTCTCGAACCCCTTGTTAATCCGAGGGTGCCGGATCGCGGACCGCTGGATGGCGCCCTGCCGGTAGCTGGAGCCTTGCGAGGTCGCCGGTGTACGCCGTGCCCTGGGCGGCGATTGCCGCTGGGCCGCCCGGTGACTGGTCGGCCGGGTGGCGGGCCGCTGCCGGGCCACGGGCCGGGCCCTGTTCGCGCGCCTGGTCACCGCCCTGGCCGCGGCCTGGGCCCGCCGCCTGTTCGCCGCGGCCCGGCGCGCGGCCTCCGCCGCCCGCCGCCTGGCCGCCGCGGCGGCGGCTCTCTGCCTGGCCTCCGCCGCCCTGCGCCGGGCTGCTTCCGCGGCGCGCCTTCTGGCTGCCTCGGCCGCTCTCCGCCGGGCTGCTTCCGCGGCGCGCCTTCTGGCCGCCTCGGCCGCCCTGCGCCGGGCTGCTTCCGCGGCGCGCCTTCTGGCCGCCTCGGCGGCTCTGCGCCTGGCCTCCTGGAGGGCCCGTCGCCGGGCCGCCGCGATCGCCGCCCGCCGGGCAGCGGCCTGCGCCGCCCGCCTGGCCGCTATGCGCAGTGCGACCCTGGCCGCGATGGCGACGACGAACCAGGCGAACTGCCCATCGGGGTCGCTCATGCTGACGGGGCTGTTGTTGGCATAGGCATAGGCGTTGAGCTGCTGCGGGTCCTCCTCGTCGATGATCGGATCGACCGAGATGAACCGGCCGTTCTTGGCGTCGTACTCACGGGCGCCGAGGTGGACGAGCCCGGTCGGGTCCTCCGTACCGCCGACGAATCCGCGTTGCCCCGGCCACCACGGTGGCGGCGAGCCCCGGTCCTCGCCGAACGGGGTCTGCCTGCGGATGGCCAAGTCTCCGGTGCCGGCGTTCACCGCGGCCTGCGCGGTGCCCTGGTGGTCGTTGGCCAGGAAGTAGAGCTGGTTGTCCGGTGTGCGCACCGCGATGGGCTCGCCACCGATGGTGTAGTAGCGGGTCTGCTCGACCTTGTCCTCGGCGAAGTCGAAACGCAGCTCCATGTCGTCGATGTAGAGGGTGGCGTCGGTCGGGGTCTTGCGGAGCAGCCGGTCGCCGTCGGCGTCGTAGAGGTACGACGTGGTCTTGCCGGCTTCGGTCACCGACTCCAGGTTGCCCTCGGCGTCCCAGACCAGGGTCTGGTCGGAGGTGCCGACCTTGCGGCGGGTGGTGTTGCCGGCCTCGTCGTACTGGAACAGGTCCGCGCCGACGGTCTGCAGCGCGTGCGGCTGCTTGCCGCCCGGCGCCGGGTAGGTGGAGGTGCGCACCTGCTCGGAGGCGCCGCCCCAGGCGTGCTTGGTCTCCTTGATCCGGTTGCCGGTGGAATCGTAGCCGTAGCTGACCGCGTACGGGGCCACGCCGCCGATCTTGTCGGACTGCGGTGAGCCGGAGGCGCAGTCGTCGGTGGCCGTCCACGCCGAGGACAGGCGGCGCAGGTGGTCATAGGTGAAGCACTGGGTGTCCTGGACGGCCTTGTCACTGATCTTGGTGATGTTGCCGATCGCGTCGTAGCCGTAGTTGAGGTCCAGGTCGCTGCGGGCGGCACCGGCCCGGTCCAGCCGCATGCCGGTCAGCCTGCGGGTGGCCTCGTCGTGGGTGTAGGTGAGCCAGGTCTTCTTGTTCCCCTCGCCCAGCTCGTACTGGAGGGTCTCGCCCATCTTGGAGTAACGGGTCGCGCTCACGTACGCCGACAGGCCGGTCACCTGGGTCGGCTGGCTGAGCACGTCGTAGCTGTAGACGACCGACTCCTCCGCCAGGCCGCCGACGGCCGGGAAGGTGACGGACTGGACCTGGTCGTCGAGCGTGTAGCGGGTGTTGAGCTGGTAGGAGCCGGCCAGCTTGGCCTCTCGCTCGGGGATGGTGATGGTCTGGCGCAGCGTGCGGTAGTCCTCGTCGATCTTGTTGATCTCGGCCTTGTACGCCTGCCCGCCCACATACCGGATGCTGGCGTTCATGTGGCCCTTGGCCAGCGCGTCGTGCTTCCACTCGGCCAGCAGCGGACCGGTCGCGGAGCCCTCGCGCATCTCCGTTTTGCGGCCCAGCTTGTCATAGCCGTACCACAGGGTCTTGCCGCGGGCGTCGGTGGTGGTGACGACCTCGTCGGCGTCGTTGTACGTGGTCTTCGTGACGCCCTTGTCCGGGTCCTCGGTCTCGATCTCCCGGCCACGCAGGTCGTAGTGGTGGCGCCACACGTTGCCCGCGGGGTCGGTCACCGTGGACAGCCGCCCGGCGGCGTCGTAGGTGTACTTCGTGGCCTCGTACTCGCCGGTAGGGCTGGCGCCCTTGTACTGGCGCAGCTCGATCAGGCGGTCGTCGGCGTCGCCGATGCGGGTGGTCGCGGTGCCTCCCGCGGGCGGCGTGATGTGGATCCGGTCACCCTCCTGCTTGGCGGTCACCCGGTGCTTCTCCACGCCCTTCGCCTTGAGGACCTCGGCGTTGACCTCGCCGACACCGTCGAAGAGCGACACGATCTGGTTGGGCACGTCGGCGTCGGCCACCGCCAGCAGGTCGGTGGAGGGGGTGCCGGTGGCGAAGTAGCCGGTGTTCTCCTTGTACTGCTCTCCCTGGGAGTTGTAGAAGGTGTCGGTGATCGTCCGGCCGTCACGCAGCGCCGGATCGGTGGCCTGGTCGTCGCGGGGCGCGGGCTCCTGGGTCTGCCGCTCGCGCATCAGGCCGTCGTACAGCTCGTGGCTGACGGTGTAGTTCCCGTCGGCGCCCAGCGTCTTCGTGGTGACGTAGCTGGGGCCGTCGGTGCGCATGGTGTAGACGTACTCGGTGCTCGGCGACTGGTTCGCCGCCTTGCTGCGGTCGGGCTGCCAGACCTTGACCAGGCGGCCGAGCGGGTCGTACTCCATGTCGACCCGGCGCTCGTTCGCGTCGATCTCGGCGACCGGCTCGCCCCAGGCCGGTTCGAGCAGCGTGCGCTCGACTTGGCCCAGCTCGTTGGTCTCGGTCGTCTCCCGCGCGGGAGCGCCCGTGGCCGGGAGGTAGGCGGTGACGGACTTGGTCTGCACCGGGTCCGTCTCGCTGGTCTGCCGGCCATAGACGTCATAGGTACGCGTGCTGCCCGTGATCGTCGTGCCGTCCGCCGAGACGAGCTCCTCGACCGCGGTCACGTCGCCCTTGGTCGGGGCCTGACCGTGCGCCTGGCCGTCGTACCGGACCTTCTCGTCGGAGATCACCTCGTCGGCGGCCAGCTTGGACACGGCGGTGGTGCAGGGTGCCGCGACCTTCTGGACCCGGCTGGGGTAGTCGAGCATCCAGGAGGTGTCGTTGAGGGCGTAGGTGTAGCGGGTGCACTGGTCGTCGTCGCCGCTGGCCAGGTCGCCCTGCTCCTCGACCTGCATGAGCAGGCCCTTGGTGTCGTACGTCCGGGCCTCGCCGGTCCGCCGCCACTTGCCGCCCGCCAGGGCGGTGCGGGTGACCATGGACTTGGGCTGCACGATGTACGCGGCCTTGGTGACACCGCCCTGCGTGGACTCGGCGGTCTTGAACGACCACGGCTCCTCGAGCGTGGCGTTCAGGATGGATCCGCCGTCGCCGTCGTGGAGGATCTCCTCGCGCTCGAAGCCGGCGTACTGGTCGAGGTCGTCCAGCTTGCCTCCCTCGGTGTCCACCACCTGCGCGCTGCGCTTGGAACCGTCGGCCTGCTTGTCCCCGTCCAGACCACGGAAATACCGGAACTCGGTCAGCGTGCGCTTGCCGTCCTGCCCGTCACCCTGACGAACGCGAACCCTGCCGAACCCACGGAAGTCCGACCACGTGCGGTGCTCGGGCTTGACCAGGATGTTGTCCGCGAAGCGCCAGCCGGCGCCGTCGAGATACTCGAAGTCGGTGACGACGTTCGGCGAGCCGGCCACCCGGTCCACCTCGACCGTCTGCTTGACCAGGTACTTGTGGAACCAGTCGGTGACCTCGGCCTCATCCGGCGGCGCCCAGCGCTGCGGGAAGCAGTTCCTGCTGTTCTTGTCGGCCGCGGGCACGTCACCCGGCTTGCAGTCGGCAGGCGAGTAGTTGATCCGCAGCTCGCCGCCGTTCTCATTGCCGATCGCCTGCACCCGCCACTTGACCAGCGGCGCGCGGCCTTCGTTCGTGTCGACCCGGTTCGGCAACTGGAGGCCGGTGAACGTGACGGGCGGAAGCGACAAGGTCCCGCCGACGAGGCCGGTCTGCTGGATCGAGGCCAGCCACAACGCCGGGCTCATCCCGTCACCCGAGGCCGGGAACTCCTGCTTCAGCGCCCACGAGTCCACCGGGTAGTACTGGCCGGAGGCGTTGAGCACCTGCGTGGTGACCTTGAACAGGCGCTTCCGGGAGAAGAACGTCGGCGTCAGCCGGTCGGTGCACTTCACCCCGGAATCACAGATCTGATCGAACGGGACATCCGGCCAATGATTGGCGGTGTCCTTCTTCAACTGCTCCGGCGCACAGGTGACCGTCCCGCTGGGCAGGCAGCGCTCGGCCACATCGAACGCCACCTGAGCGGCCGGCTTCTTGGTGAACAGCTCGTCCTTCAGGTAGCCGTAGTCGATCCGGCGCAGATAGGCACCCCGAATGTACTGGGTGCCCAGCTCCGGCTTGGAGTTACGGCCGTAGAAGTTCGTCTCCTGCTCGTACCAGTACGTCGTGGCGTTGCCGTGGGTGTCCACCGCATAGTCCAGGTTCCACCGATACGCCTGCTGGCACCAGGCATTGGCCGGCGTGCTGGAGTAACACGGCTCGCCGCTGTTGTTGCCGAACACCGGCACCGTCTGCACCGACTTGGTCTCCGTCTTGCCCGACGTCCATCCCGGCAACCGGTTCAACCCGAACGTGTACTGCGTCCCGTCGTCGGTAGTGACGACCCAGTACTCGCCGTTGTTGTCACCGTTCGCGGCGCCGGTGCGCGCCTCGATCCGGGTGCCGTCATCGCGCTTGGGCCGCCACTGCTTGGTGGTGGCGTTCCAGACCAGCTCGATCGCCGAGTCGCCCAGCGACATCGTGGCGTTGTCCTGGTCCCAGCACAGGTCCCCGGTCTTCTTGCCGTCGATCGAGCAGGACTTGTAGCGCCGCTCGATGTAACCACCCGGGTTCAGCTCGAACCCCTCACCCACCCAGGAGGGCTGGTTGTTGGTGGAAGCGGACCGGCCGTCCACGCTCTGCGAAGAGTAACCCAGCGACAGCTCCGGCGCGTCCCCGCCCAGCGCGGGCGGCGTACGCATCTCGTAGCCCCAGTTGAAGTCGCCGGACTGGGTGCCCACGCTCCAGTTCGCCGAGGGGGCCAGAGAGGTGGCCGCATGGTCGCCGGACGGGCCGGACGCGGCCGCGGTCAGCGCATACACGGCGCCGGTCTGGACCTCGGCGGTCACCGTGCCGTCCTTGGCGTTGTTCTCGCTCTTGATCGGCTCCGGCGCGGGACAGTCCGCGGCGCCGGTGAGCGCGCATTCCTCCAGCTTGACCATGCGCAACCGGGAACCGTAGTCACCGCCGTACGCGTGCCGGAAGCCGGAGTAGTCGACCTCCAGGCGGGTCTTGGCAGCGGACTTGGCCGCCACCGTGGCCCCCTGCCCGGGCGACACCCGCATCGCCAGGCCGAGCCGGTCGGTCTTCAGCAGCTCCACGCTCACCGGCTCGACCGCCGCCGCCTTGAGACCCTGCTGGGGAGCCAGCCGCACCGGGAACCCGGCCGCCAGCGTCTTGACCGAACCGCCCAGCTCGACCTTCTGCGGCTTGGGCCAGGTGACGGCCGGTGGCGCCTTCCACGCCTGCTTCGTGATCGGGTTCTCCAGCGGCGGCTTCACGGCGACCTTGCCGCCCGTGACCGGCTTCTCCCGCTGCACCGACGGTGCCTCGCGCGGCGCCGCGTAGGCCGGCATGGCGTAGGTCAGCTCCACCATCAGGAGGACCGACAGGACCGGGGCCAGCCTGCGCGGCCAGCGGGATTCGGGTTTCTGACCTTCGAGGCGGTTCCAGGAACTGTCCGGGCGAGCCGGCTCCTGGGCGGAGGGCGGTTGCAGGCTGTTCCATCGGGATTCGGGGAGATCTAACTCTTCGGGTAGATCCATGGACCTCTCCAAGGGGGTGCCGACTGGGACTCCTGGGGCGGCCTGCCGAACGATCCGTGTGGTGAGCGGCCGTTGTCCAGGGCTTGAGGGGACGTGTCGCGATCTTCGGTTGACGATCGGATCGTCCCGTCCGTCAATCCCTTGGTCCAGACTTTTGATCATTCTGCTCAAGATTTTTTTCAGGCCCGCCGCCCGCCTGGAGGTTTTCGCCTGCACGCTGCGCCTGCCGGTGGTCAGCCGGAGGCGCCGGTCAAGGTGAGGAACTCGCCGCGTGACCGCGCGTCGGTGCGCGGCAGCCCGAGGAGGGTCGAGGTCGTGGTAGTGGTGCCGATGGCCGGCGCGCCCCCCGGCGTATGCGGGCTGGCGGACGGCCGGAACGAGCGGTAGGTGGCCGACGGGCGCCACACTGGGACCGGACGGCAGCCGACGTCCGGTGCGGCACGACCCGCTTCACCCGCTGTTCGCCTGCGAGTGCGAAGGTGACGCCGCGCACAGCGACGCATCAGCAAGGAAGGTGATCGCGTGTCCCAGCCCGCCGTGGCCCCCGTCCTGGAGCGGACTCCCGCGTGGCGCTACGCCGCCGGGATGTTAGGCACATCCATCCCGATCAACATGATCAAGGGATCGATGATCCTCTTCTATGTCGACATTCTCGGCCTCGACGTGCGCGCCTACGGCGCGGTGATGGTGATCTACGCGGTCATCGACGCCCTCGACAACCCGCTGCTCGGCCACCTCTCCGACCGCACCCGCACCCGGTTCGGCCGGCGCCGGCCGTGGCTGCTCGTCGGCGCCCCGATGCTGGCGGCCTGCATGATCGCGTTCTTCTCCACGCCGACCTCGCTGGAGGGCATGGGCCTCGTGCTCTGGTTCGCGGTGTTCGCGATCCTCTGCGAGGCTTTCGACTCGATGCTCAACGCGAACTACGGCGCGCTGCTCCCCGAGCTCTACCCTCGGGAGCGCGACCGCGCCGTGGCCAACAGCCTGCGCCAGGGCTTCCAGCTCGTGGCGCTGGTGGTCTCGCTCGCCGTCACCCCGGTGCTCACGACGAGCGTGTTCGGCACCGAGGACTCCACCCAGGGCTTCCAGATCACGGCGATCATCTACGGCGTGATCGCGCTCGTCGTGATCGCGTTCATGGCGCTCAGCGCGCGTGAGCGACCCCGCTACTCCACGCGTGAGCGGTCGCTGCTGCTGCCCAGCGTGTGGTCGATCGTGCGCAACCCGTTGTTCTGGACGGTCGGGCTCACCGGCGCCTGCTACGGGATCGCCATGGCGCTCGTGCTCTCGGGCTTCCAGTTGTACGTCCGCTACTCGCTCGGCCTCGCGGTCGCGAACGCGCTCTACCTTCAGGGCATCGCGATCGTCGTCTCGGCGGCCGGTCTCGTGGTGTGGACGCGTGTCGTCGCGCGCCGTGGCGCCCTGTGGACCTGGCGGCTGGCCTTCGCGCTCCTCGCGGTCAGCTTCGCGGCACTGTTCCTCGCCACCGATCTCGGCACCGCGATCGCCGCGTCGGTGTTCGTCGGGGTGGGGTGGTCGGGAATGCTCGCGACGAACGACCTCATCGTCGCGCGGGTGCTGGACGCCGACGCGGCGCGCAACGGGCAGCACCGCGAAGGGCTGTTCCTGTCGGCGTTCGGGTTCTTCGGCCGGCTCAACGGGATCGTGACCGGGCTCGCGCTCACCTCGCTGGGGGTGTTCTTCGGCTACAACTCGGGGGACGATCCCGGCGCCGATCCCGGGCTGGCGTTCCGGGTGTATCTGAGCGCCTACCCGTTCGTGCTGACGGCGATCGGCGCGGTCGCGGCGCGGTTCATCACGGTCCCGGTCGAGACGCCGCCCGAGGCGGCCGGCCCGGTCGAGACGCCGTCCCCGGGGCCCGGGGACGAGTCGGCCGTGGAGCGTCCCCGATGACCCGCCGCGTCGTGATCACGGCCGACGACCTCGGCCGGGAGCCCGGGACGACGGAGGTCATCGCCGCCCTGCTGGCCGAGGGCCACGTCAGCGCGACGACGCTCATCTGCGTCTCGCCGATCGCCGAGCAGGCCGCGAACGAGGTGTGGAAGCTCGGCGTCGTACCGCGCCTGCACGTGACGCTCACGAGCGAGCGCGGGCTGCCGCGCTGGCGGCCGCTCGACGGCGCGGCCAGCCTCGTCGATCCGGACGGGACGCTCAGCGACGATCCCATGGCGCTCGGAGCCCGCGGCGAGTCCCAGGACGTCATGCGGGAGGCGGAGGCGCAACTGTCCTGGATGCGTGACCGGGGACCCGTCCCCGTGGCGGCCGACTCCCACGCCGGCACCCTCTACGGCCTGCACGGCAGGTCGTGGCTCGCCGAGACGCTCGAGTGGTGTGCCCGCCACGGCCTGGCCTTCCGGCTGCCCCGCGACCCGGAGCCGTACTTCGGCGGGCCGCTCCCGCCGCCGCTCGCGGCGGCGCACGAGCGCGCGGTCGCCCTCGCCGACGCCCTGGGCGTGGCCATCCCGCGGACGATCGCCACCAACCGGCGCGGCGCGCACGAGCTCGGCTCCTACGAGCGGCTGCGGGACGACTACCTCCGTCGGCTCGCGGCCCTCCCCGAGGGCACGAGCGAGCTGTTCCTGCATCCGTCGCGCGAGGACGCGGTCACGGGACCGGACGGCATCGTGCGAACGTGGGAGACGCGGCTGCTGCGCGACCCGGCGTGGCACCAGGCCCTGGAGAGCGAGGGGGTCGAGGTCGTCGGGGGCTGGTGGCCCTGACCCGGTGAGCTGACCGGCCCGGGGCCGGTCAGCTCACCGCACCCGCCGCCTCGTACGGCTGCGACCCGTGGCGCTACGTGGTGTCCGCGGGATCGTACGCCGGGCTCGGGACGAGTCCCTCCCGGATGGCCAGGAGCGCGGCCTGCGTGCGCGAGGACAGTTGGAGCTTGTTCAGCATGTTGCTCACGTGCGTCCGCGCCGTCCGTTCGCTGATCACCAGGCGGTCGGCGATCTCCTGGTTGGACAGCCCCAGCGCGACCAGGGTCAGGACCTGCCGTTCCCGTGTGGTGAGCGACGACAGCCCGACGTGTGGCGCGACCATGCGCCGTACGAGCTGGCGGGCCACCGCCGAGCCCAGGTGCACCTCACCCGCCACGGCGGCCCTGACCGCGAGCAGGACCTCCTCGGGCTCGGCGTCCTTGAGCAGGTAGCCCGCCGCCCCGGCGGACAGGGCGGCGTGCACGCGCTCCACTTCGCAGAAGCTCGACAGCACCACCACCTTGACCCGCGGGAACGTGCGCGCGATGGCATCGGTCGCGGCCACCCCGTCCAGGCGCGGCATCCGCAGGTCCATGAGCACCACGTCGGGCAGCGGCTCGCCGAGGGTCTCCCACTGCCGCAGCCTGGTCAGCGCCTGCTCACCGTCGGCCGCCTCGCCCACCACCGTCAGCGCGGGCACCGTGTCGACGTAGGCCAGCAGGCCACGCCGGACGATCGCGTGGTCGTCGACCACCATGATGCGGATGGGCGAGCTGTCGTCGATCATCGCCTCCCGTGACCGGCCCTGGCGATCCAGCACGACCGTACTACAGTGTGGCGCGCCTCACATAGCCGGCAATCCTGGCAGTACGTCCCGGGTGCGGCGGCTTGCGTTCATGGGTTGTCCGGGTTGATCGGTTCCAGGGGCTTGGCGGCGGGGCCGTGCAGGACGGACTCGGGCACTCCCGGAAGCGATGCCATAATCGACGCCCTTCCCCGGGGGTGAGGGCCGTACTGATCAGTATGTGCCGGTCAAGGGTGGGTAGCAGGTATTCATGAGAAGGCCGATCGTGGTCGGGATTGTGAAGTGGATCAAGGAGAACTCGCTCGCGCTGGCGTTCCTGATCATGTT
Organism: Nonomuraea sp. B12E4; assembly: GCF_039871825.1. Taxonomy (NCBI): domain Bacteria; kingdom Bacillati; phylum Actinomycetota; class Actinomycetes; order Streptosporangiales; family Streptosporangiaceae; genus Nonomuraea; species Nonomuraea sp. B12E4. Next base: position 598,036 of record NZ_JBDPME010000002.1, read on the forward strand.
CCTGCTGGCGGTGGGCGGGCAGGCCGTGGCGGGGATGCTGCAGTTCAACGACCAGCAGGTGGCCCAGGGGGCGGAGCCGGTTTCGTTCCTCCAGTACGTGGCGTCCTCGTCGTTCGCGGTGGACGTGGCGGAGAACTGGCAGTCGGAGTATCTGCAGTTCTTCCTGTTCATCATGCTCACCGTCTGGTTCGTCCAGCGGGGCTCGCCTGAGTCGAAGAAACCCGATGAGGCGGGCGCCGAGTCCGAGGAGCAGCAGCGGATCGGGCGGTATGCCGGTGACCGCTCGCCGGCCTGGGCCAAGGCTCGTGGGGCACGGCTGTGGCTGTTCAGCAACTCGCTGGGGCTGGTGATGGGTTTGATCTTCCTGCTGTCGTGGCTGGCCCAGTCGGTCGCGGGGCAGGCCGCCTACAACTCCGAGCGGCTCGGAGATCTCCGCGATCCGGTCTCGTGGTGGTCGTACGTCACCTCGCCCGAGTTCTGGAGCCGCAGCCTGCAGAACTGGCAGTCGGAGCTGCTGGCCGTGCTGTCGATGGTGGTGCTGTCGATCTACCTGCGCCAGCGCGGCTCACCGGAGTCCAAGCCGGTCGGCGCTCCGCACGCGGCCACGGGCGTGGAAGGCTGAGTCCCGCCGTTCCAGAGGTGCCACTTGACGCGCCCCCCGGCGGACAGGAGAACTGAGGCGACGCTGTCCCGTCCGACAGGGCGCCCTGCTCGCCCCCACCGAAGGAGCGCGCTTGTACCTCGCCACCCGGCCCGGCCGCGACGACAAACCCAACGAGGACCACGTGGCCGCCGCCGGCGGCACCGTCACGCGGGCCGTCCTGCTCGACGGCGCCGGGGGCCCGGCCGAGCTGCCGACCGGCTGCCACCACGGCACACCCTGGTACGTCACCCTGCTGGCCGGTGCGGCCATGACGCACATGCGCGACCCGATGGTCCCGTTGAACACCGCCCTGCTCCGGGCCATCGCCACGGTCGCCGGCGAGCACGGCGCCCACACCTGCGACCTCGACCATCCCGGTACGCCGTCCAGCACGGTGATCATGATCCGGCACACGGCCGGCACGCTCGAATACCTGGTGCTCGGCGACTCCACCTTCGTCGCCGACGTCAGCGGCGAGCTGGTCGTCATCACGGACAGGCGCATCGACCAGGTGGGCACCGATCTGTGGAAGGCCATGGCGGCCTTACCGACGGGGACGCCCGAGCACCAGGCCGCGCGCGTCCGGTTCGTCGAGCACCAGCGGCGCATGAGAAACAAGCCGGGCGGCTATCCCTGTGCCGGCGCCGTCCCCGAGGCCGCCCACGAGGCGCTGACCGGCATGTTGCCGGCGGCGCGGACGCGGCGGGTCGCGCTGCTCTCCGACGGGGCGACGCGGTTCGTGGAGTTCGGGCTCGGCTCGTGGACCGAGCTGCTCGACATCCTCGGGTCGGCCGCGCCCGGGCGGCTCTTCGACCAGGTACGGGAGGCCGAGACGCGGGACCCCGTGGGGGAGCGTTGGCCGCGCGCGAAGCGGCACGACGACATCGCGGCCGTCTACCTGGAAGGCACCGAGCTGTGACAGGTCCCCAGCCGGGGATGACGCTCCGGGCGCGACCGGTTACGATCGCCGACGTGGCCGGTCGTGGTCCTCGTACGCGTGATTACGTAGCCGGTGCCGTCCGTCGCCGGAAGCGGAGCAGGGCCGGCCGGCGTGACGATGAGCGGCATGAAAAGAGTCTTCACTGGCCTGGCGGCCCTGCTGATGCTCGCTGTCCTCGTACAGTTCTACCTGGCCGCCAGCGGCGCGTTCGACTCCGCACCCATCGAGGCGGCCTTCCAGCCGCATCGCACGCTCGGATTCTCGATCCTGGGCCTCGCGGTCCTGATCACGATCTTCGCCGCCGTCGCCCGGATGCCGGGACGGCTCATCGGGCTGTCGGGCCTGGTCGTCGGTTGGTGCTCGTCCAGTCGCTGATCCGGGAGGTCTCCAAGGCGTTCGGTGAGGGCTCGACCGTCGGGCATTTCATTTTCGGCCTGCACGCGATCAACGGGCTGCTCATCATGGGAGCGGCCGAGGAGGTTCTGCGGCGATCGCGGCAGAAGCCTCAGGAGCCCGTCGAAACCGGCCAGACGGTGTCATGACGACAGCCGCCTTGATCATCCTGGACCATGCCGTCGTGTTGCTGAGCGTCGTCGCCTGGTTCGCGGCAGGCGTCCCGATGCTGCGGCAGGCGCTGGCCGAGGCCAAGAACGACAAGTCGGTGCACAACGTGATGGTGTTCGCCCACCACCCGGTGGACGACCCCGCCGAGACCAAGTCCAGCCAGCTCGGCGACCGTGATGAGGTCGCTCTCGTCGAGAACCTGCTCACGGACTTCCGTGACGCCTCCGGCAAGGGCGCCGCGATGGTCGGATCCCACGCCCAGATCGCCGACGTGCACCGCGTCGAGGGCGTCCCGTACCTGGTGCTGCCGTCCTCGGGCAAGGACCCGTACGGCACGCCGGACCGCGGCGGCTTCACCGGCTGGGTGGACTGGTCGGTCGACCCGCGGCGCGGGGCGGACCAGCAGTGGATCGAGGCCGAGGTACGCGCCTTCGCGCAGTCCATCACCCTCGAGGCCCCGGACTCGATCGGGGTACGCGAGACGGCCCGGCTCTCGGGCAGCATCGTGCAGCCGCAGGGCGTGCCGGCGGGCACGCGGGTGGTGCCGCTGCGCTACCCGATGTCGGTCGGCTGGAGCGGCTCGGCCAACCTGGCGATCGGCAGCGGCAAGGCGGCCGCGGACGAGGCGCGCCGCAAGGGCAAGGCCGCGATCCTCGACCCGCGGACCCGGACGGTCACCGCGCTGAACCGCGGCACGGTGACCATCACGGTGACGAACAAGTCGATGCGCGCCTACACCGACGACAGCTCCCTCGCACCGATCACGACCTCGAAGACCATCCAGGTCGTACGCGGCGGAAGGTGACACCGGTACACGGCCCGCCCCCTGGGCGGCCTGACTGAGGGCGAGCACACGTGTGCTCGCCCTCAGCGCCTTCCCCGCGGCGACCTGGAGCGGGGCCGCCACCGGCCGCGGCGGGCGGCGGCCCGCGCCGCGGCCAGGGCGGTGGCGACCCCCCGGCTCGCCGGTCAGGCGAGAACGGGAACCTCTCTGCGGGCTTGGGCCGCCGTGGGGGATACCCTGGCGAGGGAAATGTCGGGAAAGTCCGCATCGGGGTGGGGCGGAGGGGTGCCGCACGCGGAAGCTGTCGCCTTCCGCCGGGCTCTTACGGCGACGGGGAGGGGGACATCAGTGCGCCGGATATCAGTTTTCGACGCAGTAACCATGATTGGGGGCCTGGTGCTCCTGGTGTTCGGGGCCCAGCAGGCGGGCCCGGCACTGGCGGCGGCCCGGGGTGACGGCCCGCACGGCACGTTCACCGCCGTCAACGCGCACTGCTACGAGCATCACCCCGGCAAGCTGGTATGCACCTGGACAGGCGACTTCCGGTCCGACGACGGCAAGGACCTCCGCAAGGGGATCACCCTGTACGACTCCGAGCAGGACTCGCTCACGGCCGGGCGCACGCTGCGCGCCTTCGACACCGGGCGCCCCGATCACGTCTACGGCGAGGACGGCTCCAGGGAGTGGGTCACCGTCGCCCTCCTCGTCCTGCTGGGTACGGGGCTGGTGGCCCGGCCGCTGCTGCCGACCCGCCGCCGCTCCCGCCGGCCCGCCCGGCGACCCGTACCGAGCGGCGAGGCGGTCGCGTGATCGGCCGCCGGGGCTGAGCGCTCGGGTCACCCCAGGTTCGCAAGCTCCGTCTCGAAGCGCGCGCGGAGCGCGGCCTTCTCAGGTTCCGGCAGCCAGCACGCGTCCACCCCGGCCAGCGCCATCGCCCGCAGCCGCTCATCCGGTACGGCGAGCTGCTCGGAGAGGATCCGATACTCGTCCGCCAGCGACGTCGGGAACATCCCCGGGTCGTCGGAAGCGGGGATGACGTTGAGCCCGGCCTCCAGCATCGCCGCGATCGACGCCCGCCGCCACGGCCGCCACGATCGCCGCGAGGTGGTCGAGATGACGGTGAACGGGATCTGCTCGTCCCGGACCCGGGCGACGACCTCGTCGTCCTGGAGCACGAAGTAGCCGTGGTCGATCCGGTCGCACCCGAGCACGTCCAGGCAGGTGATCGTGTTGCCGGCGACGGGCGCGTGCTCCGAGGAGTGCGCCGTACGGCGGAGCCCGGCCTCACCCGCCAGCCGGAAGGCGGCCTCGAACCGCTCGGGCGGCCCGGCGGTCTCCAGGTTGTCCAGCCCGATCCCGGCCACGTAGTCGTGCGGGTTGTCCACCACCGTGCGTACCCACGAGAGCGCGTCCTCGCCCGACCCGCTCCGGTCGATGGCCGCGATGAGCCTGCCCGACATGCCGAAGTCGCGTTCGGCCATCCTGACGCCCTCGGCGTACGCCTCGACGACCGTGGCGTAGCCGAGCTTCTCCTGATGGTCGGTCAGCGTGTCGAAGGAGACCTCGAGATGCCTGGTCGCGCTGGTCCGGTGGGCGGCCTCGAACGCCTCGTAGGTGATCCTGGTGAGATCGTCGGCGTCGCGCAGGACCTGGAGAACCCACGAGGACACCTGGAACAGCGAGTAGGAGACCTCGGGCTCGTCCGCGCTCCTGCCCTGCGGAACCGGGATCCGGGTGTTCAGGTAGAGCGCCGGGTCCGGCGGGAGCGAGTTCACGCTCTCGTAGATCCGCTCGGGCGTGTCGGGCAGGTCGAGCCGCTCCCGCCTGGCCAGCTCGGCGAAGGTCGCGGCCCGTACGGTGCCGATGAGGTGGCAGTGCAGGTCGACCTTGGGCATCAGGGCGAGGTTCACTTGCCGGCCACCTCGCGGGTGAAGCGGTCGACCCACGTGTCGCGGGTGCCGACGAGCTGGGCGGGGTCGAGCGTCTTGAACCCGGCGGCCACGGGGTCCTTCGCCGCCTCGCCCGTCACCTTGGCGATGTCGGCCGGGATCTCGGCCTTCGGGTTCGTGGGCAGGTCACCGACGATCTTCGCGGTGGCGCTCTGCGCCTCGGCCGACAGCATGTAGTCGATGAACTTCGCCGCGCCCTGCGGGTTGCGCGCGCCCTTGGGGATCATCGCCCGGTTGGTGGCCATGTAGCGGCCCTCGGCGGGAGCCGTCCAGGCGATCGGCTCGCCCGAGGTGACCAGCTGGGTGGCGAAGCCGCTCAGCGCGTCGGCGGCGACGATCTCGCCCTGGGTCAGCAGGTTCGTGACCTCGGTCGTGGAGGTGTAGAACTGCAGGACGTTCGGCGCCCAGCCGGCCAGGGTCTTCAGGGAGGTGTCGATGTCGTACGGGCCCTTGCCGTACGCCTCACCCACCCCCGAGATCATGAGTTGTCCGGCGGTCACCGAAATGTCGGGGAGCGCGACCTTCCCCTTGTTCGCCGCGTTCGCGAACAGCCCCCAGTCGGCGGCCTGCTCCTGGCTGAGCTTGGTGGTGTTGTAGATGACCCCGTTGAGCTGGTGCGTGTACGCCGGCCCGTCATAGGCACCCTCGGTCGCGAACGGCGCGAGCTGCTTCATGTTGGGCACGTCGACCTTCTGGAAGAGACCTTCCTTCTGCCCGAGCGCGGCGAAGTAGTCGGAGATCAGCACCACGTCCGCCTCCGGCTCGCCCTTGGCGAGCTTCAGCTTCGACAGGCGATCGGCGTTGGAGCCGGTGTCCAGCTCGACCTTGATCCCCGTCTTCTTGGTGAACGGGGTGACGACCGCCTGCTCGAACTCCTTCACCCCGAAGGGAAAGGTGCTGACGACGACGGTCTGCTGGTCGGCCTGCTGCTCCCCGGAGCCCGAGCCGGAACATCCGGCTGCGGCGAGTACTGTCAGGGCAGCGGCCAGTACGGCACGGCGCGTGGGCATGGGTTCCTTCTTTCAGGGGCTTGCGGCGACTTCAGCGAGCTTCGGCGGGCTTCACGGGCTTCACGGGCTTCAGCGGGGGAGGGGGACCAGATGGTCGTCCGGCGTGATCACCGTGACGCTCGATCCGGGGGTCAGGGTGGTGCCGCCGCGCACGTCGGCGAGCAGCCTGACGGTCGCGCCCGACGGATCGACCACGTCGAGCGAGACCAGCAGGTCGACGCCGCGGAAGGCCACGTCGACCACCTTGGCGTCCAGGCCGTGACCCTCCTCGGCGACGCGCAGATGCTCGGGCCGGATGGTCAGCGGGGTGCCGTCGGCGGCGGTGAGGCAGTTCTCGTAGCCGAGGAACTCCGCGACGAAGCGGTCGGCCGGATGGGGGAAGATCTGCTGGGGAGTGCCCTGCTGCACGATCCTGCCCTCGTTCATGATGACCATCTCGTCGGACATCTCCAGCGCCTCGTCCTGGTCATGGGTGACGAGGATGACGGTCAGCCTGGTCTCGGTCTGGATGCGCCGGATCTCGGCCCGCATCTGGACACGCAGGCGGGCATCGAGGTTGGACAGCGGCTCGTCGAGCAGCAGGAGCTTGGGCCTGATCGCGATCGCCCTGGCCAGGGCCACCCGCTGCTGCTGCCCGCCGGAGAGCTTCTTCGGCTTGCGGTCGGCCAGGTGCGCGAGCCCGACGAGCTCCAGCGTCTCCATCACCCGCGACCGCCTTTCCGCGGGCGGCACCTTGCGCAGCTTGAGCCCGTAACCGACGTTGTCGGCCACCGTCATGTGCGGGAACAGCGCGTACGACTGGAAGACCATTCCCAGATCCCGCTTCTCCGGCGGCGTGCGCGTGCTGTCGACGCCGTCGATGCGGATCGTCCCCGACGTCGGCGTCTGGTAGCCCGCGATCATCCTGAGCGTGGTGGTCTTGCCGCAGCCGCTCGGGCCCAGCAACGTCGTCAGCTTCCCCGACGGCACGGCGAGGTCGATCCCGTCGACGGCGGTGAAGGCGCCGAACCTCTGGGTGACTCCGATCAACTCGGCGGCGGCGGTCATTGGTTGATCCCTCCGAAGATCTTGGCGAATCCGACCGTGCGCTCGGCGATCATCGCGATGACCACGGTGGCGGCCAGGACGAGGGTGGAGGCGGCGGCGACCATCGGGTCATAAGACTGCTGCACGTAGTCGAGCATCGTCACCGGCAGCGTCCGGAAGTCGCGTCCCTGCAGCAGCAGCGACAGCGGCACGTTGTTGAAGGACGTGACCACGCTGAGCAAACCGGCGGAGAAGATCCCCGGACGCAGGATGGGCAACGTCACGTTGAGGAACGCGCGCAGCGGCGAGGCGCCGAGCCCCCGGGCGGCCTCCTCCAGCGCGGGGTCGGCCAGCGCGAGCGAGGCGCCGGTCACGCGCACCGCGTACGGAAGTAACAGCGCCGTGTGCCCGACCAGCAGGGTGCTGAAGTTGTCCAGGTCCAGACCGACCATCAACTGCTGGAACAGCGCGAGGCCGACGACCAGCTCGGGGACGATGAGCGGCGACAGGAACAGCCCCTCGACCAGGCCCTTGCCGGGGAGCTTGCCGCGGTGGACGGCGAGCGTGACCGGCACACCGATCAGCAGCGCGAGCGCGGTGGCGAGCACGGCGAGCTCCAGGCTGGAGATCGCGGCCTCGACGAACGGCTCGTAGCCGAGTGCCTCGCCGAACCAGCGCAGCGAGATCCCCTCGGGCGGGAACCTCAGGACGCTGCCCGCCGTGAAGGCGGTGGCGACCACGAAGATGATCGGCACGATCATGATGACGTAGCCGATGACCGCGAGCGCCGCCGTGATCGGCCGCTTCATGAGGTGGCCCCCTTCCGCCCGATCAGCGAGGACAGCCCGGAGACCAGGAAGACCAGGACCGTCATGATGAGCGCGGTCGCCGAGGCGGAGGCCCAGTCGATCGTGGTGCTCGCGTAGGTGAAGAGCTGCGTGGAGAGCATCCGCTGGCTGGACCCGCCGAGCAGGTAGGGCGTGGTGTAGGCGGTGACGGATCCCGCGAAGACCAGGGTGGCGGCCACCACGATGCCCGGCATGGTCAGCGGGATGACGACGTTCCACATCGTACGGATCCTGCTCGCGCCGAGCCCGCGCGAGGCGTCGTCCAGGCCGGGATCGACCTGGGCGACGGCCGAGTAGCAGGAGATGATCGCCATCGGCAGGAAGAGCTGGGTGAGGCCGAGGACGATCGCGAGCTTGGTGTAGAGCAGTTGCGGCGCCACCTCCACGATGCCGAGCCGGACGAGCGACTGGCCGAGCGCCCCCTTGGAGCCGAGGATCACCAGCCAGCCGAACGTCCGTACCACGTTGCTCAGCATCAACGGGAAGATCGCCACCGCCAGGAAGACCCCACTCCAGCGTGACGTCGAGCGGGCGAGCCAGTAGGCGATGGGAAAGCCGAGGACGACGCAGATGACCGTGACGGCCAGGGCAGGCCCGACCGTGCGCCCGATCACCTCCAGGTCGTAGGGGTCCTTGAGCATCTCGCCCAGGCGCGCGAAGATCTCGCTGGTCGATACGTCCGGCGGCGCGAAGAGCATCGCGGCGGAGGGGATGAGGAAGCCTGCGAGGAGAAGGACGAGACCAGGCACCAGTAGAAGGGCCGATTTGCGGGAGATGTCGGCGTCCTTTCTCCGTGGCGTACGCTTGGCTTGGAACCGGTTGTGGAACCGGTTGCACGAGCCTGACCATAGATTATGAGCGGCCTCGCGCACAAACCGCCCTTTAAGTTCCGTGTGACCGCTCAAGGAGGATCGGTGCCGACACTCGCGGACGTCGCCGCGCTGGCCGGGGTTTCCAAGGCGACGGCCTCCCGCGCGCTGGGCCGGCCGGACCTGGCCGCCCCGGAAACGGTGGCCCGTGTCCGCGCGGCCGCCGAGCAGCTCGGATTCGTCCCCAACCGGGCGGCCACGCAGCTCGCCCGGGGGAGGACGGGAGTGGTCGCCGTCGTGGTGCCCACCCTGGACAACACCTTCTTCACCCCGATCATCGGCGGCGCCCAGGCGCGTGCGGCCGACTCGGGGATGCAACTGACCATCGCGGTGCACGGCCTGGAGCACGCGGCCCAGCTCGCGGCGGTCGGGCAGCTCGCGCACCAGGTGGACGGCTTCCTGCTCACCGCGCCCCGGGGTTCGGACGAGATCGTGCGAGCCGCCGCGTCGTTCAAGCCGACCGTGCTCATCGACCGCGAGATCGAGGGCATGACCTCGGCGGTCGCCGACACGGCCACCGCCTTCGGCGCGCTCGTGAGCTGGTTCGCCGGGAAGGGGCACGAGCACGTCGTCTACATCGGCGGCCCGGCGGGCTCCTGGCAGGATCGCCAGCGGCAGGCGGCCATCCGCGCCGCGGCCGAGTCGAGCGGCGCGAGGCTGACCATGCTCGGCCCGTACCCCTCGACGTTCGCCGCCGGAGTGGAGGCGGCGGAGGCCGTGGTGGCCGCCGGCGCCACCGCCGTGGTCCCCTACGCGACCGCGATCGGCCTCGGCCTCATGTTCGTGCTGCTGCGCCGCGGGATCCGCGAGGTCGTGGTCAGCTCGGAGCGCATGGTCGTCGAGAGCCTCGCCCTGGGCGACGTCCCCTCGATCGACGTGGACGGCGAGAAGCTCGGCGAGATGGCCATGGACCAGCTCCTGACCCTCCTCGGAGAGCGCAGGGAGCCGCCGCCCCCCACCAGGCGCCGCCTCACCGTCCCGATCAGCTAGCCGGACCGCCCGGGTTCCGCGTCCGTTGGACGGCGATTACGGTCACCATCCGGCGGTCCTCCCGAAACCCTTGTTCTGGGCGGTTGCTTCCATGCTCAAATCATCAGGTTGCGAGACATCACGCTTCTCATTTTCCGCGGGCGGCCTCGATTTTCACTGGGAGGCCGGCTGATCAGGGCGTCAGGGACGGGGCCGCCTCTTCCGGTTGCCGGGCCATCGGCAGGAACTGGTTGTAGAAGTCCACCCGCAACTGGTACGCCCGCCGCTCGACCTGCCGGAACCCGTCGGCGTCCCCGTCACGTGCCAGCAACTCGCTCAGCCGCACGCCGAGCCGGTCGGAATGGCTGGCCGACAGCCGGGAGGTCGTCGCGAGCGGATGCGCCTTCGCGTCGTGCACGAGGTGGGGGTAGTAGAAGTACGACTGGTTCTTGCCGTCGTGCGTCAGCCGCCCCTCCATCCGGGGCCAGAACCGCTCGTACTCCAGCGAGACGAGGATCTCGCCCCAGAAGCGCAGGATCGTCAGCAGCCGCAGATCCGCGTGCTCGGCCCGCCCGGCGTCGGCGATGAGCTCCAGGGTGCCCGTGACGGCGGCCGTCGTCGCCGCGGTCGGCCGGGCCTCGACCAGCGCCTGCCGGGTGACGCCGAGCTGGAGCAGGTCTTCCTTCATGTCCTCGCGGTGCGAGCGCGTACGGCCGTGGCTGCCCGGATATTCCTCGCGCAGGATCGTACGGGCGATGCGCAGGCCGCTCTCGTCGGTCAGCAGGTCGATCGCCAGGTCGTAGGCCGGGGTGAAGGCCAGCGACAGGAAGCGCCGCTGCAGCAGCAGCGTGGCGAAGTCGTCGTCGGAGAGCAGCGGCACGTGGACGAGCACGGGATGCCGCTTGAAGTCCTCGATCAGGCCGTCTTCGAAGCCGTCGAGCTCTCTGAGGGAGCCGGAATCGTCCACGGGGCAGTCCTTTCGTGCCTAGAAACAGAGATTATTGACCGATCTGCGCCAGTCGCCGGGATCGATGGGGTGGCTGATGTCCCAGATCTTGTCCAGCTCGTGGCGTACGTCGCGGCCCATGCCGGTGTCACTGCCCGCCACCTCGATCTGGCTGGAGTCGATGGCGAGCTTGCCGTGCAGGAAGAAGCTGACGAAGTAGCGCTCGTCCGCCTGGTAGACGGCGACCGACGGCAGCGAGTTGTAGACGTGGACCTGGAGGAGCTCGCGGTGCTCGCCGAGTCTCGCGTGGATCTTGGAGAAGGTCTCCAGGCAGTGCTCCACGCTCTCGCGGACGTTCACCTCGGCGGCGGGTTCGCGATGCCCGGCCAGCGCCTCGTCGCGGAGCAGCGCGACCGGGGACGTGGGATGCAGCAGCAGCACGCGGACCCGGATCCGCCTGTGGACGATGGCGTCCTCCAGCTCCTGCTGGAAGTTCTGCAGGTTGGGGATCCAGGTCTGCAGGATGCGTACCTCGCTGCGGGCCGCGCGGAGGTGCTCCGCGAACACCTGGCCGGGGAACCCGCGGTGCACGCGTGCCACGCCGCCGTAGTGGTCACGCAGGCGGTCGCGGACGATCGCGTCCGTGTCGAGCCGTCGTACGACGTCGTGGATGTCGTCGACCACGCGCAGCCGGCCGAGCTCCAGCAGGAGGTAGACCACCACCGTGCTGAGGATGAGCAGCGTGATCTTCGGCAGGGCGCCGCCCAGGGCCACGTTGTCGAGTAACCCCAGCAGGCCGGCCAGTGAGATCCCGATGCCCGCGACCGCCATCACCCACTGCACCGCCCGTTCGGCGATCCGACTCACACTCATGCGCACCTCCGTCACAGGGCGACGGCGTCGCCGCTTCGGAGCCAGTGGTGACCCTTCCTCCATCTTTGTGCACGGGCGGCGACGGTGCGCGGTGATCGGGCAACGCAGGGCGACGGGTTTGACGACGGGCCGGTCACCGTCGCAGCGCGACCAGTTCTCCCTTGCCGACGTTGATCGTGGTCACGGTCAGCCGTGGCTCCTGCCGCAGCAGGTCGTGCAGCGGGGCGATCTCCTCGGGGTGGGACAGGGCGTTGTCGGCCACGAGGACACCGCCCTGGCGCAGTACCCGGAAGGGGTGCGGCCACCAGGACGGGTACTCGGGGCGTTCGGCGTCGAGGAAGAGCAGGTCCACCGCGCCGTCCGGCATGCTCGCGAGCGCGGAGCCGCCGTCGGCGACGCGGAACTCCACGTGATCGGCCAGGCCCGCGTCGGTCGTCGTGCGCCGGGCGTGCGCCTGGGCGTCGGCGTCGGTGTCGAGGCTGAGGACGTGCCCGCCGACCGCACGGGCCGCGTCGGCCAGCCACAGCGTGGACACGCCACGGGAGGTGCCCACCTCCACGATGATCCGCGCGCTGATGCTCTGGGCCAGGAACCACAGGAACTCTCCGGCGTCGGGCTCCAGCACCCGCCACCGGTCCAGCCTGTCCTGCTGAGCGGCGTCGTGCCGGGCCGCGGCCTCGTTGAGGTCCTTGATGATCTTCCGTAGCGTCTCGTCCACGGGTATGAGTCTGCCCGACCGAAACCGGATAAGACCGGCTTCCGGCTTGTATGGGAGTGGATACCCGCTCGTCGGGAGCCCAACGGGACGGAGGCGGCGTGGCCGGCCCCGCCGCCGGCCTTTCTGGCATGTCGCGCCCACGTGCACCGGCGGGATGAGCCGCTCAGCGGCGCCGCAGCCGGGCGTCGAAGGAGTCGCGCAGCCCGTCGCCGATGAAGTTGAACCCGATCACGATGAGCACGATGGCACCAGCATGCCGTCCTCTGGGGGGCGAGGAAACGTGTCTCAGATCTTTGTACAAGTCGCCCCGCGTGAGAGAACAACCCTTATATGACAGGTGAGTTCCCCGATTACAGCCGGGCCGATTCGGGTTCCGCCCCGCGAGGCTCGATACGGGGAAGCACCTCGGACCCGACTGGACCGTGACGCGATTCGCGTGTTCCTGTGGCCCGCGGTGCGGCGGCCAAGCGAACGGTCGGCCGCGTGCGCGACGCGCCCCGGACGGGGGAAGATGCTGGAGGCATATCGCCGCGTGGTCCGGTCAGGAGAGTGCCATGACCAAGCCGATCGAGCCCCGGGAGCCCCGCCCCGAGGCTGCCCCTCCGGTCCAGGTGCTGCTCTCGGCCGCCAACGTGTGGCGGGTCGGGTTCGTCATCGTCGCCGTCGTCGGAGTGGTGTACTTCATCCGCTTCGTTCTCACGGACGCGGGTTCGCTGGTCGTCCTCGTGGTGATGGCCTGGTTCCTGTCGCTGGCGATGGAGCCCGCGGTGGGCCGGCTGGCCCGGCACATGCGCCGCGGCGCCGCGGCCATCCTCGTGATGATCGGGATCGCCCTGCTCGCGGCGGTCTTCCTCTTCCTGTTCGGCAACCTGTTCGTCGAGCAGGCCGCGTTGCTCGTACGGGCGCTGCCCGAGGTGGTCACCGGCGCCATCGACTGGATCAACGCCAGATTCGGCACGAGATACGAGATCTCCACCATCCTCAGCTCCATCAACCTGACCCCCCAGCAGGCCGCCACCTACGCCCAGGACCTGGTCGGCGGCGTGCTCGGCCTGCTCGGCACGATCACCGCGGCGGTGTTCAACACCTTCGCCCTGCTGCTGCTGACCTTCTACTTCTCGGCCGACGGCCCCCGGCTGCGGCGCTGGCTCGCCCAGCTCCTGCCCGGCCGCGTCCAGCAGATCTTCCTCACCGTGTGGGACGTGTCGCTGGTCAAGACCGGCGGCTACGTCTCCGCCCGGCTCATCCTGGCCACGATCAACGGCACCACCTCGGCCATCGTGTTCCTGCTGATCGGCATGCCCTCGTGGCTGGCGCTGGGCGTGTGGACGGGCGTCGTGGCCCAGTTCGTGCCGACGATCGGCACGTACATCGCGATCGCGCTGCCCACCGTCGTGGGCCTGGTCTCGCCCCGGCCCTGGATCGGGGTGGCGGCGCTGGCCTGGGCGATCCTGTACCAGCAGGTGGAGAACCTGACGCTGGAGCCGCGCATCAGCGGGCGGGCGGTGAACATGCATCCGGGCGTCGCGTTCGCGGGCGTGCTCCTGGGGGCGCAGCTCTTCGGGGCGGTCGGCGCGCTGCTGGCGGTGCCGGTGCTGGCCATGCTGCTCTCGCTGCTCGGCACGTTCGTGGCCCGCAAGGAACTGGTGCCGGTCCCGGCCGAGGTACCGGAGGCCTACCCCGAGGACGGCGGCGACGGCCCGGCGGCGACGGAGCCCGAGGACAAGCCGCGCACGGGACGGGCGTGGACAGCGCCCCGGGACGGCTGACCCGGCCGTGGGGCGGGTCGTGCGGTGGGGTCGTGCGGTGGGGTCGTGCGGTGGGGTCGTGCGGTGGGGTCGTGCGGTGGGGTCGTGCGGTAGGCCCCTTCCCGGCAACGACCGGGAAGGGGCTCGATGCGCGGACGTTACTGCTGAAACTGGCCCGGGCCGAAGACCTGCCAGGTCTGGGTGTCCGGATCGTCGATCGAGTGCACCGGAACGGTGAAGCTCAGTGCCTGCGAGGTGGACCGCTTGATCGCCCAGAGCCTGGGCGTGCGGTCCGAACGGTCCCAGGCGATGCCCTGGCCCTCGACGCTCGGCAGGGTGACGGTGGCCACCCACTGGAGCTCGGCGCCGGCGGACGGCGGCTTCATGACATAGGCCTCACCGAGGTCGTGACCGGTGAGCCAGAGCCGGCCGTCGGGGCCCCACGATCCGCCGGAGTTGCTCATCGGCTTGAAGCGGTCGAGGATCGCCTTCGGGATGTTCCACGACTCGACGACCTGGAAGTCGTCGTTCATCTTGACGATCTGGGTGTTGTCGGTCCCGCCGTACGGCTCGGTCTCGCCGTCGGGCACCTCGTCGTAGTTGGCGAAGCCCGCCCACCATGCGCCGTCGTGGCGGTCCAGCCAGGTCAGCGAGCCGCGGTAGATGCCGAAGCTGTACGTGTCGACGTGCCGCAACGTCCTGGTGTCGAACACCTCGATCGAGCTCTCCATCGGCGACTGGTCGTAGTTGGAGTGCGCCGCGTACAGCTTGTCGCCGACCACGACGGCGCTGTCCATGTGGATGATCGGACCGTCGGGGTCGGACACGAACTGCAGCAGGGGCTTGCCGGTCGCCTTGTCGTGCTTGGTGATCTTACGGTTGTCGACCGCGTAGAAGTACTTCTTGTCGACGGCGACGGCCTGGTGCGCGTCGAAAGTGTCGTACGACCTGGCAAGGGTGGCAGTGAAGGCCGGCGGCTCGGCGACGGCCGCCACACCGGCGGCGGAGCGCGCCTGCGCCGGCTGGGCCGCCTGTGCGGGGGCGACCATGTTCAACGCCAAGGCACCGACGGCGATCGACGCCGCCACGCCGGCGGCGGCACTGGCTCGGGTGATCATCATTTCCTCCAGGGGGCACATGGGCCGGAAGACGCACACATGCTTCTTCGCGACTCCCGTGGAGACTCTGGCCGTTCTGATGCACATCTACGCGAACTCAACCAGACCTACCGATGAACCCTGAAAGATCACATAACACCCATTCAGGCGCTAGTCGCAGTACCTCCACACGGTGGTGGTGGTGCCGCGGATTCCTCCGCCGTAGATCAACCCGATGGATCCCGTCCACCTGATGCACGTGCCGGCGGCGTAGCCGCTGGCCGCCGCGTAGTGGGCGTAGTTCCCTTCGTCTCTGACAGTCGCCATGCCCTGACGTTCCAGGACGGCCTCCGTGTAGCTGGCGATGCCGTCCGCCCGGCCGACTCTCAGGGTGACCACGCAGTTCTCCTGATAGGTGCCGTTCCACAACACGTAGACCTCGCCCAGGGGCATGTTGTTCCGGTCATCCCAAAGGTCCTCCCTGGTCAGCTCCGTGTAGGCGCCGTTCGGCCAGCCGCATCCGCGCTCCGAAACGACGGCTTGGCCCAGGGTGTGGGCCGAGGCGGGCGCGGCCGCGTACGTGACCGAGGCGAGCGCGAGGCCAAGGGCCACGCCGATATGTACGAGTGTGCGCCGGTACGTGCGGGGCATGGCAGCTCCTTTCGGGCTGACAAATCGGCAGAAACCGCGCTGTGTGGCAAAAGCTGCCGCTGGATGTGGGTCGGCTCGGATTCATCATGCTGCGGCGTGCGCACACTGTCCTTGACGAAGCGTCCTCGGTTTCTTGACGCTCGGTCACTCCGGCCCTGTGCCGACCTCGTTCGCCCCGGCACTGCTCCAGGCGCGCGAGGAGGGCGCTCAGGGGGTGTGCGCCGATCACGGATCATCAAGGTGTCACTGCTGCGCGCCCGCCGCCGCACCCCACGACCTACCAGCCGGCTGACCGGGCGCGCTAGCCCGACGGCGGATTCCGGACCGTCGAGCCGCGCACCTCCAGGAAGGGGGCGATCGCGACGTCCTCGTCGGCTCCGGCGACCGCGGCGAGCGAGGCGTCCACGATCGCGTCGGTACGCGACGCGAGCGTGGTCAGGCCAGGCTCGACGATCTCGGCCAGGCTCGTGCCGTCGAAGCTGGTGAGGGCGATGTCGTCCGGCACTCTTACCCCCGCGTGCTGCAGCGTGGTGAGCATCCCGACGGCGAGCACATCGGCGGCGCAGATGACCGCGTCGGCGGCGCGGGAGTCGCGGAGGAGGTGCCGGGCCGCCTCGACGCCGCTGCGCACGGAGAAGGTCGGCATGTCGATCAGCCAGTCGGACGGTCCGGCCAGGTCGAGGAAGCCGTTGAGCCGCTCGTGCCCGGCCGAGCTCGTCGAGCGGGCGTCGACGAACACGATCCGGTCGCGCCCGATGGAGCGCAGGTGGTCGACCAGTACGGCCACTCCCGCGGCGTTGTCCAGCCCGACAGAGATCGCCTCCACGCCGGCGGCCGTCCTGTCCACCTGGACGACGCGCCGGGTACGCATGACCCGGCGGATCGCCTCACCGCTGTGCTCGCGCGAGACGGGCACCACCATCAGGGCGTCGACCAGGACGCGGTCGATCGAGCGGAGCTGGAGCGTCTCGACCTCGATGTCGTCGTTCGTGTCGACCGTGATGAGGCTGCGCCCCTCCGCCACCAGCCGCTGCGAGAACGCCGCGACGAGCTCGGCGAAGTAGGGGTTGGCGATGCCGGGCACGAGAAGCGCGAGTGTGTCCGTCGACTGGCGCCGCAGTGCCCGCGCGGCGGCGTTCACCCGGTAGCCGAGCAGGTCGGCGGCTTCGCGTACGCGTTCCGCGAGCGCGGCGTCGACGTTGCGATCGACGCCGGACAGAACGCGGCTAGCCGTGGGCACGGAGACATCGGCCAGCCGCGCGACCTCTTTGAGGCTGGTGCGCTTTGCAGCTCCGTGATCCATTTGCCCGGTATCGTAGCGCGGATTGACAGCGGGCTGATGTCCGTGTTTGTCTCTGGAAATGCATTTCCCGCACCGTGGCCCCGATCGACTCGGCATGCTCGTCATCGGATCGGTCAACGTCGACCTGGGGCTTCGGATCGACCGGCTCCCGAGCACCGGCCAGACGATCACAGCGGCCAGCACAGTCGAGGCGCCTGGCGGGAAAGGCGTCGACCAGGCCCTGGCCGCGGCCCGCCTGGACAGCCGCACCGGCCTCCTCGCCGCCGCCGGCCCGGACGCGGCCTCCGTCCTCGAACCCCTCCGTGACGCCGCCGACCTGGCGGCATCTCGTCACGGTGCCTCGGTCGGATCGCTGCCGGCCTCGATGATCGACGCCGTCACCCGTCCCTGACCTCGAACCGCACCACCCGCACCGACGCGCGCGTGTGCGTATCCGATCGAAAGTGAAACCCCCTGTGACCCACGACACGCTCGCCCAGAAGAAGCCCCTCGTCGAGACCAACGGTGTGAACCCCGTGCCCGACGACGAACGGCGCGGCCACCCGCGCGGCCTGTTCGCCATCTGGTTCGCCTGGAACATCTCCATCCTCGGCATCAGCTACGGCATCTACGTCTTCAGCCTCGGGCTGAGCGTGTCACAGGCGATCATCGCCGGCACGATCGGCTATCTCGTCTCCTCGGCGTTCGTCGGCATCCTCGCCGTCGGAGGCCCACGTACGGGCCTGCCGACCCTGACGCAGACCCGGTTCGCCTTCGGATTCACGGGCAACCGGGTGCCCGCCTTCTTCGCCTACCTGTCGAACATGGGGTGGAAGGTCACGATCATCACGCTCGCGTCCACGACCGGCGCCAACCTCTTCTCCAGGCTGTGGCCGGGCGTCTTCGCCGGCTCCGACGGCAGCAGCTCGACCTTCACCATCGTGCTCTGGTTCGTGCTCGTGCTCGCCGTGACGATGACGGTCTCCGTCCTCGGCCATGAGCTGATCATGAAGGTGGAGGTCTGGATCTCCTGGGTGACCGGCCTGATGACGGTGGTCTTCCTCGCCCTGATCATCCCGCACATCGACTGGGCACGCCTCGGCGACGCCCCGGCCGGCGGTCCGCTCGCCGTCGTCGGCGGGGCCATCATGGCCATGACCCTCGTCGGCCTCGGCTTCCTCAACTACGGCGGCGACTTCGCCCGCTACCTGCCGCGCAGGACCCCGGCCAGGGGAGTCATCGGCTGGACGATCTCCGGCCTCTCCGTGCCGACCGTGATCCTGCTCGTGATCGGCGTACTGCTGGCCGGAAGCGCCTCGAAGCTCGGCGAGGAGGCGGCGGCGGATCCGATCAGCGCGCTGACCGACCTGCTCCCGCTGTGGTTCTTCATCCCGTTCTCGATCGTCATCGTGATCTCGCTCGTCTCGGCCGCGATCACCGGCATCTACTCCTCGGGCCTCGCGCTCCTGGCCATCGGAGTCCCGCTGCGCCGCTCGACCTCCACGGCGATCAACGCCCTCATCATCGCCGCAGGCGCCTTCTACCTGCTGTTCGTCTCGACCTCGTTCCTCGCGACGTTCCAGTCGTTCCTGTCCCTCATCGCCGTCATGATGGGGACGATGGGCGGCATCCAGATGATCGACTTCATCCGCCAGCGCCGCCTCGACTGGAACACCGACATGGCCAAGCCCTTCGGCCACGGCGGGCGCAACGGCCGGTGGACGGCGCTGACCAGCCTCGGCATCGGCACCGTCATCGGGCTGGGCCTGGTGACCAGCGCGGACCCGAACTTCGCCTATGTCACCGGCTTCTTCCTGACCCGCGAGGCCGAGACCGGCGTCATCGGCGCGAGCAACGTCGGCGTCGTGATCGCCATGGCCGTGGGCGCCGGACTGTACGCGCTGCTGACGTTCGTCTTCGAACTCGACCCGAAGCCCGACTACTCGCGCCAGTCCGCGTAGGCCGCGGAGCGGCCTACGCGTCCTTGGCGGCTGCGAGAGTCTTGTGGCGACGCCGACCGAGACCTTGACCCCTGTGGCGATGGTGCGGATGGACTCTCCGCGCCGTCGGCGGGCCAGGATCGCGGGACGCTTGCCGTCATCGACCACGGGCCGCCTGCAGGCCGTCCTTGGTCTTGCGGACGATGTCGCGGCGCCGGTCCTCGGCCAAGGTGAGGGCCAGGTCGAGGATCAGGGACCGTTCGGTGTGCTCGCCGGCCGCGGTGCCCTCCAGCACCCTGACGGCGACGCCGCGCCAGGCCCTCGAGGATCGATCAGAAGTACTGGAAGAACCAGCCTTGGGGGTCGTGAAAGCACGGCGTGGTGCGGTCATAAATCTGCTCGGCCGCATTCCGGTCAAGGTTGCACTGCTTGAAAGAGACGTAGGGCCCGGAGAGCGCTTGGGTGTGCACGGTGCCGTCCATCTCGGTTCCCCGGTGCTCACCGGCAAAAGCTGATGCCGAAGGGAGTGCGCCGCCCCCCAGCGCGAGACCAGCGGCGATCGCGACGGTGGAAAGTGCGAGCGTTGAGCGTCGCAAGTGCCGCCGGTAGTGCCCAAGCCGTGTCGTAACGGTAGCCATGGCGCCTCCTAAGGGGTGAAGAGGTGACACGGACACGATCTCAGACTCGGCTCAGGAAACTCCACTGGCATAGGCCACAAAGTAGCTTCGTGGAGGCAACGTTAAAACGATGTGGAATCTGTGGCAAGGATATTTTCCCTTGTCCGTCATACGCTTGAGAGGTGGCGCACCGGAAGGATTCGACGAAGTCGACGTGCACACCGCTCACATCGGCGCATGTGCGCTCCCGAGCAACAAACCAGCGGCCAACAGCCGACCCTCGCTAAGGAACGCCATCCGAGCCGAAATCGCTCGTATATTACGCTACAGCATGCGGTACGGCGGAGGGCCCACCCGGCCCGATGCCGGGTGGGCCTTTTTCTTGGTGGAGGCGGGTCGCGGGGGTTGTCTTGCAGGAATGCGTGCACAATCCTTCCGGCTTCGATGTGCCTGAACACTTCGGAGAGCCCTGAATTCCTCGGCAAGGGCAGTCACGATTCTCTTTTCTGGGCCGTCCGCCGTATAGGCGTTCACCTTTTCCGGTTCCGGTTTTTCCGTGGCGTTGTCCGTCGTGGGTCATCACCCCTTTCCCATATGCGGTGTTCGAATGGGGGAGTTATCGGGTGCCGTCGAGGTGGAGTCTCCGCGCGTGGTTCCAGATGCGGCGGCGCCGCGCGCGTCGGGGCCTGGCCGTTCAGGCGGCTGAACGGCGTCCCACGTTGGGCCAGAATCTCCGCTGGACCAGGAGCGTCGCGGTGCCCGCGAGCACCATGCCGAGGATGTTGACCGCGAGCTGCGAGACCGAGCCCGCGACCTCCGGCCAGTCGGACAGCGCCAGCGCGACGGCCACGTAGCCGGCCGCCGGGACCGTGGTGACCGAGATGAAGACGCCGACCAGGGCCGACGACTTGCCCGCCGTGATCGACAGCACCCCTGCCGCGCCGGCCAGCAGTGCCACGATGAACGACCAGCGGTCCGGTTTGACGATGAACTGGACCTCCTCGTTCCTGGTGAGGTTGCCGAGGTCGATCCAGCCCAGCCAGACGGAGACGAGCGCGCAGGCGTACGTGATCGCGACGGCCACCGCGAACCCGACGACCAGCGTCCTGAACGAGCCGGCGATCAGGCGCCAGCGGCGGTGCAGCAGCCCGAAACAGATGGCCGCGACGGCGCCGAACTCGGGCCCGAGCACCATGGCGCCGACGATCAGAATGGGGGAGTTCTGCAGGATGCCGATGCCCGCGATCTGGGTGGCGATGGCGAGGAAGGCCAGGAACGCCCACGTCATGCGGGAGTCGCCCTGCACTTTCTGCGACAGGTCCTCCCAGACCACCGCGTCGTCGGGCTCGCCCGGCGCCTCCTCGACCGCGTCGTCCGCCGCCTTCGACAGCGCCAGATCGACCTGCTCGACGGCGATCGACCCTTCGTGCTCCAGCCACTTGAGCTTGCTCAGCACCTCGTTGGCCGACTCCCTGGCCGCGTCGCACAGGATGACGTCGCCCTTCGGCTCGCGGGCCGCGCCGGGCAGCACCACGATGTTGGTGACCCCGGGACACTCCTCCAGCACCGCCACCACCTCGTCGGTGCGCGCCGCCGGGCTGATCAGTCGCAGATGTAGCACCCGGCCATTGTCGTCCATCGGACGTTGACGCGTTTTTGACACCCGGCTGAGCTCGCCATACCGGATCGGGGAGGGCTCACGACCAGAGGACGGGGACTCTGTGCGGTGGGTCCCGGTGAAAGCCACGCCATCGACCGCACCAGGACGCCCTGAGCCGCCCGCCGGACCGCGCCGAAGGCACGTTCGCGGATCGTAAGGGTTCTTACGGAGGGCGAACGGTGGACGCCATGGCGGCCGCGAACCGGGCCGGAGATGCGAGTCTGCCCCGTGTGAACCGGAAGACGCTCGTCGCCGGGGCGGTGCTCGCCGCCCTCGCGGCGGTCATGATCAGGATGGTGGCGGGGCGGCCCGTCCTGGGCTGGTACCTGCTGGCCTGGGCGCTGTTCGCCGCGGCTCTGTGGCTGGCCCGGCGGGTGCCGGAACGGCGACTGAGCGCGCTGGTCCTCACCGGCGGGATCGCGCTGGCGACGATCGGGCTGGCGACGCCGCCGAGCAGCAGCACCGACTCCTTCCGGTACGCCTGGGACGGCCGCGTGCAGGCCGCGGGCATCTCGCCCTACGACCATCCGCCCGCCGACCCGGCGCTCGCCGGACTGCGCGACGACTGGCTTTTCCCCGCCGACTGCGGGGACCCGCTCCTGTGGCCGCTACCCTATGGTGGCTGCACCCGGATCAACCGGCCCACCGTGCCCACGATCTACCCTCCGCTCGCGCAGGGGTACTTCCTGCTGGTCCACTGGCTGTCGCCGGACGGCTCCCGGCACAAGGCACTGCAGCTCGGCGGCTGGGCGATGGCCGTACTCGCGATGCTGGCGCTGTGGCGGGTCGCGGGCGTGCGGCGGGCGGCGTACTGGGCGTGGTGCCCGGCCGTGCCGGTCGAGGCCGTGAACAACGCGCATGTCGACATGCTCGGTGTGCTGCTCGTGGTGCTGGCCTTCGGCACCGTACGCGGCCGCGGCACGCTGCTGGGGGCGGCCGTGGCGGCCAAGCTGCTGCCCGCCACGGCGCTGCCCGGCGCCTTATCAGGCGCGCTGGCGGGCGGGGTGGCGTGGCGGCGCGTGCTCGGCATCATGGTGCCCGCAGCGCTCGTGGCGGCCCTCTCCTACCTGCCGTACGTGCTGCTCTCGGGTGCCTCGGTGGCCGGCTACCTGCCGGGCTACCTGCAGGAGGAGCGGTACGACGGCGGCGGCAACCGGTACGCGGTCCTGCGGTTGCTCATGCCGGACTCCTGGGCCCCCTACGCCGCGGTCCTGCTGCTGGCCCTGGTGGCCCTGGCCGTCCTGCGGTACGGCGACGCGGAGCGGCCCTGGCAGGGTGCGCTGCTGGTCAGCGGCTCGCTCCTGCTGCTGTTCACCCCCGGCTACTCCTGGTACGCGCTGCTCGTCGTCGCACTGGCCGCCATGGACGGACGGTGGGAATGGCTGGGCACGGCCCTGGCCGGCGCGATCGCCTACGCCACCGGCCCGGCGGCCACCGACAGCCCCGCGACCCTCTTCTACGCCGCGGCCGCGCTGGCCGTCCTGATCGGCTGGGCCGCACGCCGCCCTCATCGAGCGGCAACACGTCGCCCTCATCGAGCGGAAACACGCCAATGATCCTCACCACCATCGCGGCCAGGTTCACCAGCCCCCTGCGCTCCGAGCAGGTGGCCGCCAAGCTGGGCGCCTGGCTCGGCGCGAGCTTCACCGTCGCCTTCGCCACGGGCTTGTTCAGCCACTTCCTGCAGCATCCGCCCGCCTGGCTGCTCTGGCCCTCCAGACCGGTCAACCTCTACCGGGTCACCCAGGGGCTGCACGTCATCGGCGGGATCGCCACGATCCCGCTGCTGCTGGCCAAGTTGTGGGCGGTGTACCCGAAGCTGTGGCAGTGGCCCCCGTTCCGCTCCGCCGGCCACGCCGTCGAGCGGCTGTGCGTGCTGCTCCTGGTGGCGGGCGCGTTGTTCCAGCTCGTCACCGGGGTGCTGAACATCGCCTACGTCTACCCCTGGCCGTTCGGCTTCCTCCAGGCGCACTACTGGACGGCCTACATCGTCTACGGCGCGCTCCTGATCCACGTGGTCAACGAGTGGGCCAAGGTCAGGCGGAGCCTGTTGACCCGCGTGGAGAGCCCGGACCGCCGGCGCTTCCTGCTCACCGTCGCCGCCGCCTGCGGCCTGACCGTCCTGGTCACCGCGGGCGAGGCGGTCACCCCGCTGGAACGGCTGGCCGTGCTGGCCCCGCGCAACCCCCGCGTCGGACCCCAGGGGGTGCCGGTCAACCGGTCGGCGGCCGCGGCAGGCGTGGCCGCCGACCCGGACTACCGGTTGCTGGTCACCGGCGCCGTCCGTACGCCCCTGTCCCTCCGCCACGCCGATCTCGTACGGATGCCGCAGCACACCGTCCGCCTGCCGATCTCGTGCGTGGAGGGCTGGAGCGTGGAGTGCGAGTGGACCGGAATCCGGCTGCGCGACCTGCTCCTGTCCGCCGGCGCCGCCCCGGACGCGTTCGTCACCGTCGAGTCCCTCGAACGGACGGGGGCGTACCGGACCAGCGAGATCCGCCCACCCCACTGGACCGACCCGCTCACCCTGCTGGCCCTGCGGATCAACGGGCAGCCGCTGGACGCCGACCACGGCTTCCCGGTGCGCCTGATCACGCCGAACCGGCCCGGCGTCCAGCAGACCAAGTGGGTCAAGGAGGTGAGGGTGGCATGAGGTGGGCCGGCCACGCGGTGGGTGCCGCCCTGGTCGTCATCGGCCTGGGCGGGCTGGCGGCGGAGGGCGTCCTGGTCGGGTGGGCTCTGTGGTTCGGTGGGGTGCTCGTCGTGCACGACGCCCTGCTCGCCCCGGGTGTGGCGGTCGCCGGCACGGTGATCAGCCGGTGGCCCCGGCCCGTGCGGACCGCGCTGATCCTGGCGGGAACACTCTTCCTGGCCACCCTCCCGACCGTGCTGGCGCCGGGCCGGCGGGCCGACAATCCCTCGATCCTCCCGCTGGCCTACGGCGTCAACCTCGTCATCGTGCTCGCCGTCATCGCCCTGCTCGCGGTGGCGGATCACCTGTTGTCAGCAAGTCGTAAGGACTGATAACGCTGAGTCATCGTAATTTCGATCACATGCCGCAGATCCTGATCGTCGCCAAGGAACCGGTGCCGGGGAAGGTCAAGACCCGGTTGACCCCGCCTTACAGCCCGGCCCAGGCCGCCGCCCTCGCCGAGGCCGCGCTCCGCGACAGCCTGCGGGCCGCCGCCGCGGCGCCGGCCACTCAGCGGGTGCTGGCCCTGGACGGCTTGCCGGGCCGCTGGCTGCCCGCGGGGTTCGTGGTGATCCCGCAGCGCGGCGCAGGCCTGGACGAGCGCCTGGCGGCGGCCTTCTCCGACGCCCACCGGCTCCGGCCGGACCCCGTCGTCCTGATCGGCATGGACACCCCGCAGGTGACGCCCACCCTGCTGCGCGCGGCCGGCGAGGCGCTGGAGAGGCACGACGCGGTCTACGGCCCGGCCGCCGACGGCGGCTTCTGGCTGCTCGGACTGCGGCGGCCGGACCCGGCCCTGCTCCTGGGCGTGCCCATGTCGCACCCGGAGACCGGCAAGCACCAGCTCGACCGGCTCGAACGCGCCGGGCTGACCGTCCATCTCCTGCCCGAGCTGATCGACGTCGACAACGCGGCCGACGCCGACACGGTGGCCGCCCAGGCGCCCGATTCCTGCTTCGCCGCCACCTTGAGGGGGTTGGGCCGTTGATCGGGGAACTCTACGCCGACGCCCTCGCCGGGGAGACCGCCGAGATCGAGTACGTGGACGGCAGCCGCGTCCCGCTGGAGACCGCGCGCTGGTTCGAGCCGATCGACGGTGACGAGGAGTTGCTGCGCCGCTGCACCAGCCCCACGCTGGACATCGGCTCCGGCCCCGGACGCCTGACGGCGGAGTTGACCCGCCGCGGGATCCGCTCACTCGGCATCGACATCACCCCGCGCGCCGTCGCCCTGACCCGCCGCGCCGGAGGCTTCGCCCTGCTTCGGGACGTCTTCGACGACGTCCCCTGGAGCGGCCGCTGGGCGACGGCGTTGCTCGCCGACGGCAACATCGGCATCGGCGGCCACCCCGAGGCCCTGCTGCGCCGGGTCGGGCAGCTCATCCGGCCCGGTGGCACGGTCCTGGCCGAGGTCGCGGAGCCCGGGACGCGCAGCCGGGTGGACCGGGTACGGCTGCGCCGCGGGCGGCTCGCGGGGGAGTGGTTCGGCTGGGCGACCGTCTCGGCGAGCGACATCCGCCGGGTGGCGCTGGCCAGCGGGTTCGCGGAAGCCGACTGCTGGGCGGCGAGCGGCCGCTGGCTGGCCCGCCTGCACTCAGGCGGGCCGGCGATGGCCACTCCTGCCACGATCCCCTGATCGACCTCGCGCGCGGGCTTCATGGAGAGGTCCCACCCGCAGGTCGATGGGGTGCGCGAAAGCGCCCCGGCTACGCGCCCTGGTGCTCGTGCAGGTAGCGGATCAGGCCGGCGACATCCTCGGGGACGAGGCGGCCGATGGCTCCGCTGGAGTACACGCTGACGATCACCTTGCCCTCCGGGCCGAGGACGAAGCCGGTCGATTCCAGGTAGGTGGGGTCGTCGTGGACGAAGGCCCCCGTCGCCTGGGCGAACGCGGCCGCGTCCGCGCTGTGGCCCACCGGGAACCGCAGGCCGTGCTTGTCGATCAGCGCCTCGGTGGTGGCCTCGTCATCGACCGAGACCGCGACCACTCTGGCGTCCAGCTCCGCGAGCCTTTCCAGCGACCGCTGGAAAGCGCGGAGCTGGGCGTTGCAGTACGGGCACCACGAGCCACGGTAGAAGAGCACGACTCCGAAGCCGCCGGCGAGCGCGTCGGGCAGTTGGAGCGTCTCCGCGCCAGGCAGCGACACCGTCAGTGCCGGGAACTTGTCACCGGGATGCAGCAGGTTCATTTCTCTGATCTCCTTCGGGGCTGGTCGGCCGATCGTCGGGGACCGGCCAGGGAAAGGCCGGCGGCGCACACCGCGGCTCGCCCGTGGTCAGGCGAGGTCAGGAGACTTCCCAGACCTGCCCGGTGCGCTGGTCGTCGGTCAGGTGGGTGAGCAGCGATCGGGCGGAGTGTTCCGGCGTGAGCAGGTTGCCGTCGGCGTGCGAGCGGACGAACCGCTGGTGCAGCGCGGTGCCGATCCGGGCGGGATCCTGGGCGCGGATCCAGCTCGGCATCGCGGTGTCGACCAGCCCCGGGCGGTACACGTTGGCGGTGACCCCGGTGCCGTCGAGCTCCAGCGCGAGGTTGATCGTGTGGGCTTCGAGCGCGGATTTGGCGGTCACGTACGCATTGCCGCCGATCATGGCCGCCGGGTTGGCGACGGCACCGGTGGAGACGTTGACGACGCGCCCCCAGCCCCGCTCGATCATGCCAGGCAGGAACGCGAACGTGAGTGTCACGGGGGCGACCACGTTGACCTTCATCGCGGCGGCCCACTCCACGACGTCGACTGTGGTGCTCGACCCCAGCGGCCACACGACACCCGCGTTGTTGACCAGGATGTCGACCGCGCCCAACGCGTCGCGTACCCGGCCGATCGCCCGGGAGAGCTGCCCGTCGTCGCCCAGGTCGGCCGGCACCACGAGTGCCGACCCGCCCTGGTCTCTGATGAGGCCGGCGGTCTCGGCGAGCTCGTCGTGTGAACGCGCGAGCAGCGCGACGGTCGCGCCCCCACCGGCCAGTCCCATGGCGGCCGCTCGGCCGATGCCGCGGCCGGCCCCGGTCACCAGGGCGGTCCTGCCCGCGAAGGAATCTTCAGTCATGCACGATTGGCGACAGGTTCCGGCGAACTCTTACCGGCGTGTGACACACGTCATAGGGAGGCGCCGGGCCCGCATGACTGCCGGCGGGAGCGCCGCCGGGTGCTTTCAGCCCGCCGGGCCGCTGATCGCGGCCAGGAGGCCCTCGAAGTCGTCCGAGCAGGGGCCGCACGCGCGCAGGTGGGCGGCGATGCCCGGGTGGCGCCGCTCGGCTCCGGCCTCCTGTGCCACCAGCTCGACGTAGACGTGGAGCATGGCCATCGCCTCCTCGCACCCCACGTCGCGTGGGTCGGTGTCCAGGAAGCGGTCCAGCTCAGCCCAGCCGCTCATGATCGCCTCGACTCGTCGTGGTCCACATAACCGTTCGCGGCGAGGGCGGCCCGGAGCTTACGCCTGGCGTCGAACATCGTCTTGTAGATCGCGTTCCGGTTGGAGCCCAGCTCCAGGGCCAGGGCGTCCAGCGGGACCCCGGTGAGGACGATCGCGACGAAGATCCGGCGTTGCCGTTCGGTCAGCTCCTCCTCCACCGCCCGGCGCAGCGCGGCGAGCAGATCGCGCCACTCCGACTCCCGGGCCGGGTCGAACCCGAACCGGTCGGGCAGCCGCTCCCAGTCCTCGCCTTCGTGCCAGGGAACGAATTCCTTGTGAACGATCGGTACTGACCGGCCGCCATCTCCCGACCTGGCGAGAATTGAACCAGTCTGCGAAGGGGGCGTCGGTGGCGCTGCTCGGGCAGTTGGTGGATTTCCTCGGGGGCGTGGGGCCTGGTCCTGTTCGGAATCGCGCTGCTCCTGGTGGCGCCGTTCATCGACCGGCTGCTCGTATGGCGCAAGAGGCTCACCTTCCGGGTCCTGTACAACTCCAAGATCGGCGTGGGCGGAGCGGCTGAGCGACGGCACCGACCCGACCGAGTCCGGGCCGCCGGAGGGTCCTCGGCACCGGTGAGAACGTGCTGTCCTCCGACGACTGCCGGGAAAAGGATCGCAACCCGGGTGCCCCCGTCATCCGCTGCGAGCGCGACGAAGGACGGCCTGCAGGACTTCTGCCTCCTACGCTGACGGCGAGGCTAGAAACAACCCTCCGGCAAGGTGGCCCCGGCACCGCACAGGCATTTGATGGCCGCGGCGAACGAGTAACAGTCGAAAAGCGCTGAATGTTCGCGCCCGGCCGCGGGTTTGGGCAGGCCGAGCACCTGCCACAGCCGGCCGACATTGACCGATGCCGTCGCCGGGGCGATGGTGTTGAGCCAGGGCCGGATGTTCAGGAATCTGGCGGCGAGAAAGCTGTTCTTGATCTCCTCGTCGCGAGCTCGCGCCCAGCCCACATTCTCTCCGAGCACGACCATGTCGTTGCCGTAGGAGAGCACCGTCTGGTCCTCGCAGAAGCCCAGGAATTCGTCAAGCGCCGTGGCCGGGGGGAGCCCGTCCTGATCCACTGCTTCCTGCTCGATGCCGGTGAGCTCGGTGAAGTAAGCCGACAATATCGGATTGGTCACCGGCCGGACCAGCGCCTCATACTCCTCGACAATGGAAAAGTCTTCCCTCAGCCGCAGGGCACCGATCTGCACGATTTCGCGACGTTGCCCCGGTGCCGACCAGTTCTGTTCGAGGGCGCCGGGCCATGAGGTGAACTCAAGGTCAAATATTACAAAGGTGGACAAGCGTTTTCCCTTTGTCGTCAAGTGATATGTCGCTCACGTCACGCCCCTGCATCAGGCTGATGCACACCGCAGGAGTCTACTACCTCTGCCGGCCGGCCCGGTATTCTCATGGCACTTCCCCGTCGGCGGTCACCGCAAGGCTGACGTGATGTCAAGGACGCGTGGCGAACCTCCGGCTGGTGGCGCACGACCTGTTAATTGAATGTTCAGGGCCGGTTGGGTTCACGACGGTGGGCGATTTCCCAAGAATGGCGTAAGGCGCTCCGTATCCGGGCTGAATGCTCGTGCACGACTCATATTGAGCTCCCGGCATTTCCCAGACCGTCAGCCGCCCCTTGTCCAGGGCGGAGGTGCCAACCGGTGGTGAGGTGCCGCGGTCCGGTCAGGGTTTGCGGCCCCAGGCCTGCACCAGCAGGCTTTCGCGCACGATGGTGGTCGGGCGGGCGAGATGGTCGCCAAGCTCGCGGGTCAGGGTGGCCAGGGTGTGCGGGCCGATGCCGCGGGCGTGGAGCCTCTCGCCGAACAGGCTGGCGAAGTGCAGCAGCAGCCTCTGGTAAGGGTCGACGGCGCGCCAGTAGAAGGTGTGTGCCGTGGTGTGGACGTCCTGGCAGCCCCCGGCGTCGCGCAGCAGGCTCGGCAGTCGGGCCCCGATGTGCACGTCCCCGCCGAACGCCGAGGCGAGCAGGGTTTTGAGCGTGCCCCAGGCGGGGTGGGGCGGGTCGCAGTGCCAGGTGGCCCAGTCGTATTCCTGTACGGCGATCCAGCCGCCGGGGCGGGTGGCCGCGGCCATCGAGGTCACGATCGCCTCCGGGTCGGGGCTGTTGATCAGCAGGAGCCGGCAGTGCGTCAGGTCGTAGGCCGGCTCGCCGTCGCCGGAGAGGGTGCCCAGCGTGGTCGTGACGTTGGCCAGCCTCAGGCGCGTGATGGATTGCCGGGCCCAGGTGACCATCTGCTCGTCGCTGTCGAGGCCGACGACGGTGCCGTGCGGCCCGACCTTGTCGCTGAGCAGGTCGAGGATGCCCAGGGGGCCGCAGCCTACGTCGATGGCGCGCGCCTGGTCGGGGAGTGGAAGGCGGTTGAGCAGTTGGCGCGCGACGTCGCGCAGGAGGTCGCCCTGGGCCAGCAGCCGCCGGTGCTCCGCGGTCGAGGAGCCGAGCAGGTAGGTGGCGTTGTGTGACTCTGGAGCCGATCGGGTCACCTGGGTTTCCTTGCTGTGGTCAGGGCCGGCGTCAGGGTTGGGCGATCACCTGTTGCTTTACTTCATGTAGTTATAACATTACTTTGAGTGAGTGATGGGTGGAGGGAACGATGTGCTGCCCTGACCACCTCGATGGCCATTCCTTCCTGTCCCATGAGGAGATACGACATGTCGATGGACGCCACGTCCCGCCTGACCCGCCTTCGGGCCCGCTTCGCGCTTCTGGACGCCAACGGCGACGGCCAGTTGCACGCGGGCGACTTCGACCTGCTGGCCGACCGCGTTCTCAACGCCGTCGAGGCGGACGGGGACTCGGCCAAGGCTCACGCCCTGAGGGAGGGCTGCCGCCTCTACTGGCAGGGCCTGGCCGAGTGCATCGACCATGACGGCGACAGCGTCGTCACCTTCGAGGAGTACGCGGCGGCCATCCCCGACGCCTTCCACTTCGACCGGTACGGCTTGCCCTACGCCCGCGCTCTGGCCGCCGTTTGCGACACCGACGACGACGGGCAGGTCGAACAGGCCGACTTCATCGCCTGCATGATGGCCATCGGCTTCGCGCCACCGCAGGTGTCACGGCTCTTCTCCAAGCTCGCAGGCGACAGCGGCCAGGTCTCCACCGGCGACTGGGCGGCGGCGATCAGGGATTTCTACATCAGCTCCTCGGCGGTCATCCCCGGGCAACTGCTGGCCCCATAGCCGGCGTGACACATACCCGATCAGCGCCGCTCCGCACCGGCCACGCCCTCGGCGGTGAGACCGGTCCGCAGGGCGCGCCTGCCGGGCAGCAAACCTGGCCTGACCGGCCGCGACCCTCCCTTCCGGCCTACCGGCCCGAGGGTCTGCGGCCGGTGGCGGTCGGCTCCTTCACCAGTGCGCTCACCCGTATGCTGCTGGCCGGCGACGGCTCGACCACCCTGCTGCTCCAGGCGCTGACGGGCGGCCCGATCAGCGCCCGCCTCCAGGATCTGGCCGACCGGCGTGCCGACCGCGTGCCCGCCGACGTACGGACCCTGCTGCAGCTCGCCGACGGCGCCACTGTCGCCGTCCGCCGCTCGGTGCTGCTCAATCACCACGGCATGCCGGTCTCCCGCAACAAGGTGATCGTCTCGCTGGGTGTTCCCCTCATGCGGCGCATCGCCGCGGACCCCGCCCGCCCGCTCGGGCTCGCCCTCATCGCCCACGACATCGAGCATGGACGCCGCCAGTGCTCCAGCGGCCTCGCCCGATGGAGCGCCCACCAGCGCGATGCCGCGTCCAAGGCCTACCTCATCCACGCCGCCACCACCCCCCTCATGCTCGTCTGGGAGACCTTCAACCCGGACATCGTCCCGCCCGGCGTCAAGACCTGAACCGAGGGCTTGTCCGCTGCGGGTTGTGCCGGCTCCGGCGAACCCCGGACTTCAAGGTCGTGATTGTGGGGTGGTGGCGTAGCAGGGCGGCAGTGGCGCGGGAACGACCGCGGCCGGGTCCACGACGGCGCGATGCCCGCCTCTGTACGAGGGACAGCGGTAGTCACGGCTGATGCGGATCTCGGCCACCTTCGGGGCCAGGCGGTAGGTGGTGAAGGGCATGGTGCACTCGCTGTGACCGTCCTCCCAGCGCAGCCACACCACATCGTCCTTGCGGGGGTTGACCATGGCCAGCGTGTCGCGGCTGTCGTTGAGGGATTGATAGTCGTCGGTGACGTCGCGGAAGTGGCCGGTCTGCCCGTGATCATAGAAGCAGACGTTGGGCGAGTCGCACCGGTTGGGATCCTCGCCGCGGACCAACGGGATCGCCTTGCCGGCGGGCCACAGGAGCAGGGCCACACCCGTGGCGATCAGCGCGCCCGCCACGAGGCCGGCGAGGCCGACCAGCGCGACGCGGCCGCGGGCCGGCCGGGCGGGCATCGGCTCCGAAGCCGGCACCGGGGGTGCCGCCTGCTCGGCCTGCGGGGTGGCCGGGTCAAGGTCGTCGGGGCTGGCGATCTGCCGCCAGGCGTCCTGCCAGCGGGCGATCTCAGTCCTGATCTGCTCGGGCGGCAGGTCGCAGGCGGTGAGGCACGCGGTCACGTAGGCCTCGACGAAGGCCAGCCGCGGCAGGCCGGGCAGCCCCCGTCCGTTGAGGATGTAGGACACGGTGCTCGGTGGCAGGCCGTCCACCTGGTGGCCCTCGGGGGTGAGCGAGCGGCCGGCCAGGTGGCGCAGGCGGCGCAGTGAGGGCCGCCCCGCCCAGATCCTGAGCCGGTCGAGCATGTCGATGAATTCCCGGGCGTCGCTCGCCTCCGCCGGATCCGGCGGAGGCGAGGTCACCGCGTCGCTCATCTGGGACCACCTTCCTGAGCGCGGCTGGCTCTCCAGCGTCGCACGTCCGCTGTGCAAGATCGGTCAATTGCGTCCAATTGTGTTGCGTGCCTTGTTGGACACCTGTCTGCCCAGGTGAGCTGGCTGCGCCTGGCCGAATCCAGGCGTCCGAGCTGAAGGTGGCCGCCACTCGGCGGCTCCACCGAATCAGCGCGGTCGCACAGATCATCAGTCGAGAGGGATGGATGAACATGACAGGAAAGTTCCGACTCATGGCGGTGGCGACGCTCACCTCTGCCGCCTTGGTCGCGTTGCCCGCCTATGGCGCGTCGGCCTCCGCCTACGCGTCTGCCGGAGTGTCGGCCGTCGCTGACGCGAGCACCGCCCTTGACAGTGCCCCGGACTGCGCGACGACCTGGACGGGACACGACGTCAGTAAATGGGTGAAGGTGCGCAACGACTGCGGCCACACCATCCGCATCAAGATCGTCATCCAGTACAACTTCGACAGCCCGTGCAAGGTGCTCGGGGCGGGCAAGACATACTTCTTCCGTTACGGCGCAGCGTCCTTCCTGGACGAGGTCCGCTCCTGCTGACCCCGGGCACGCCCGCGGCCGTCGCTCGTCGCGCTGCGGCGGCGGCGGAACCGGCACGGTGAGCCGTTCGGTACGGCGACGGGGGAGCGGATCCGCGTGCTTGCCGGCCGGTCGGCCACGCGCGCAGCGACAGGGCTGCGCGCGTGGCGGAGCCCGTCAGGCGGGGCCGTGGAGCAGTTCGTGGAACCTCTTGTGGCTTTCGCAGGAGGCCGGAAGTCCTGTCCGGGCCTTGGCCGTCACCACCGCGGGCGGGTTGGCCGGCTTGCTGGGCTCGAACAGCCATGTCCGGAAGAGCGAGTCGAGCTGCTCGCCGGAGATCTTCTCCGACAGACAGCGGTACGGCGAGCATCGTGGATAAGACGGCGGCCATGGCGGCGCGCCTGATCGGGCCCGGGAACATGTCCCTCCTCGGGGAGGGTCGGTGTCCGCGAAGCCACGTCAACCGCAGGCGTAGGAAAAGCGCGGGCACGTGACCGGAACCGGCCATCCCCGCCATGTGCCGGAAGCCAGGGTCAGGCTGCCGGGACAGCAGTGCCTCGGGCAACGCGCCACCTCGCGGCCTCAGCGGTCA
This sequence comes from Nonomuraea sp. B12E4, assembly GCF_039871825.1. Classification (NCBI taxonomy): domain Bacteria; kingdom Bacillati; phylum Actinomycetota; class Actinomycetes; order Streptosporangiales; family Streptosporangiaceae; genus Nonomuraea; species Nonomuraea sp. B12E4. The sequence continues at coordinate 631,216 of NZ_JBDPME010000002.1, forward strand.
CCCAGAAACGGTCCAGCGGCTCTCGCCGCGGCTCCAGGACGGCCGCGCTGGTTATGGGCGCCTGCCGGCGCGCTCCATCGCAAACCCTTCCTCACCTCCCTCTACGGCAACCCATGCCCATCTACCGGGACTTCCGCCATTGACAGCGCCACCGGATTCTTCTACGTTTCGAAATCCTTTTAGGTAGTTTCGGACGCCATGTCAGGACATATCGGAAGGAGTGCCAGTGGAGCGCCTGGGACACCCACGTGCCCGAGATTCCCCCGCTTGTTAACGCTCACATTCGACTTGGCCCCTCCCGCGCCAGGACGGCCGCAGCGCCGCCGGCCGGCCGACCAGACCCCCCTTGCCATGTTCGGCTGGGAGACCGTCTCGGCGCCGCAGGGAGCGGGCGTCATCTTCGCCGACCCGGAGGCGCTCTCGACCCGGGTGACCGGCACGTTCGCCGGCGACTACACGTTCCGGTTCTTCGCCGACGACGGCGAGCGGCGGTCCGCGGCGACCGTGGCGGTGACTCTCTCCGAGCGCGAGGCCACCGCGGAGTTCGGCGCGTCGGCGACGATCACCACCAGTGGCTCCGCCTCGTGGGAGAACCCCCAGCGGGTCAACGAGGCCACGACTCCGAGCAACTCGAATCCGGGCGCCGGGACCGGCTGGGGAACCTGGGGCCAGCAGCGGAACGGCACCAGCCCCGCGCAGGAGGCGTGGATCCAGTACCAGTGGACTTCACCGGTGCGGCTGTCGTCGACCGACATCTACTGGTATGACGACAACGGCGGCACCCGCCGGCCAGGCGTGAACCCGGCTCGGTCTCAGCGTTCAGGTGGCCTCGTGGCGCCCGGTGACGCGGAGCAGGTCGAGTTTGGTCGCGTCCTCGCTGTTCGGACGGGCGGTGTAGACGATGATCCGGAGATCGGAGTCCAGGGTCGCCAGCACGTCGCAGTCGAGGGTGACCAGGCCGACCGCCGGGCTGTGGATCGTCTTGCGCTCGGCCGTCCGGGGCATGACCGCGTAGTCGTCCCATTGCTCCGCGAACGTCGGGCTGGTTGCGCGGAGGTCGGCCACGAGCGCCGTGAGCCCGCGGTCGTCCGGGTAGGCCGCGATCGCGCGGCGGAGGTCGCCGATGAGTTCCCGTCCCAGCCGGTCGTGCTCCTCCTCGATGTGTACGACCGGACTCGGGACGCCGGTGAAGTGCCGCCACACGAGGTTGCCGGACCGGGCGGACACGGCTTCGGCGATGCCGAGCAGGGCGTTCCAGAGCGGGTTTGCGTGGATGAGGTCCCAGCTCGCGGTGAAGACCGCGACCGGGGTGTCGGCGAGCCGGTCGAGAATGCGGGCGGTGCCCGGGCCGATGTGCCGGGGTACGACGCCGGCGGCGGGCGGCTGGGCCCCGGCGGCGCGGTAGAGCAGGTCACGTTCGTCGGCCGAGAGGCGCAGCGCACGGGCGAGCGCCGCGAGCACCTGCGTCGACGGGTTGCGTGCCCGTCCCTGTTCGAGCCGGACGAGGTAGTCGACCGAGATCCCGGCGATGGCGGCCAGTTCCTCGCGACGCAACCCGGCGGTACGCCGCAGCCCGACCTCGGGAAGCCCGGCGTCGGACGGGGTCACGCGGTCGCGCCACGAGCGCAGGGCCCGGGCGAGCTCACCGGTCGTCATGAACACCAGGCTCTCATCTCGGCGTGCGAACTGAGTGGTACTGCGGGTACCTGGGACCTTCGACCGGCATGCGTGACGGTGGAGGCATGTCAACACCGAACCCCGGATCGCCGGCCATCACGCAGGGCACGCGTCACCCCATCGAAGGAGCGGTCAGATGAGCGAACTCGCCGTCGTCACGGGCGCCAGCGGCGGGATAGGGGAGCAGATCGCGGCCGGTCTCGCCCGTACCGGCGCGACGGTCGTGCTCGTCGCCCGCGACCGCACCCGGCTGGACCTGGCGCGAGGGCGCATCCGCGAGGCCGTTCCGGGAGCCGACCTGGAGACCGAGCCGGTCGACCTCGCGAACCTCGCCGAGGTGCGGGCACTCGCGGACCGGCTCGGCGAGCGCGTGCCGTCGATCGTGGTGAGCAATGCCGCGGTCATCGCTCCGCTGGACGACCGCACTCCCGACGGGTTCCACCGGACACTCGTGACGAACCACCTCGCCCCGTACCTGCTGCTGCGCCGCCTCGCGGAACGTCCGACGGGCAGGCCCCGCCGGTTCGTCGTCGTCGGCGGGTCTCCGCGCGGGCTCACCCGCGTCCCGGTCGAGCTCGACGACCTCAATCTGGAGGCCGGGCGCGGGCTCGGCTGGCCGCCCAGTTTCCGGCCGTTCGTCGCCTACGCGCGTACCAAGAACATGAACGCGATGTTCGTGTACGCGCTGGCGTCCAGGCTCGCCGGCACCGGCACGACCGTGAACGGCGCACATCCGGGAATCATCAGGGGCGGCCGCCTCGACCGGCACGATCGCGGCGCGCTGAAGGTGTTCGGCTCGCTCTGCGGTCTGTTCGCGGCCGGGACCGAGACCGGCGCCGACACCCCGCTGTGGCTGGCGACGGCCGACGAGGTCGAGGGCGTGACAGGCGGGTTCTTCGTCAAGCGCCGGGCCGTCGAGACAGCACCGCACACCACCGCCCCGGAGCGCGTGGAACGCCTGTGGCGCGAGAGCGCCCGGCTCGTCGGTCTCCCCGCCGACGCGGGCCGGCCGGTCGCGGACACTCCGCCCGGCGCCCGGCCCGCTGCGAATCCCCGGGGGTGATTGTGGTGGTACGGGCGGCGTCCCGCGATGGATCAGAGGTAGCGCGGGAACAGGTCCGTCGTCGGCCAGGTGGTCACCTTGCCGATCTGGGTGTTCATGCGCGGGCTGAGCACGTCGAAGTCCAGTGATCCGCTCTCCTGGTTCCGGTTGAACAGGGCGGCGTAGGTGAAGCCGTTCTGGAGCCGGGCGGTGTAGGTGTAGGTCCCCGGCAACCCTCCGCTGTGCCAGGTGTTGAGGTGCCCCGTCACCTGGCGGACCCACAGGCCGGCCCCGTACCACGAGCCGCTCTCCGTGACGCCGATCTCCGGCTTGGCCACCATCCTGCCGATGGACGTGGCGTTCAGCACCGTGCCGGGGGCGTCGAGGATGCGCGCGAAGCGCACCAGGTCCACCGCCGAGGCCAGCCAGCCGCCGTTCGGCCCGCGGTTCTCCATGCTGAAGCCACCGTAGGGCGCCGGCACCATCGTGCCGGACGCGTCGGTGACGGTCTTGCTCGTCTCCGCCGACTCGTAGACGACCTCGCCAGGTGCGGCCTGCGCCTTGAGCGTACGGCCGAGCCGCATACGGCTGATGCCGACAGGCGCCAGGAGCTTCGACTTGACGTACGACTCGTAGGACATGCCCGACGCCTTCTCAATGATCATGCCGAGCAGCATGTAGCCGTAGTTGCTGTAGGCGTACCTGCTGCCGGGGGCGAAGTCGAGCGGGCGGGCGCAGGCGTACCGGATGATGTGGTCGCGCGTGATCGGCAGGGAGGCGTCGAGCGACCTGGAGATGGTGTGGTCCATGTACAGGTAGTCGCCCGAGATGTCGCGGTCCCATCCGCCCGTGTGCTGCAGGAGCCGCCACACCGTCGTGTTCGCCAGCCGGGCGTCGGCCGTGGTCGGCAGCCCGAGCAGCGTGGCGACGGACGTCCCCAGGCTCAGCTTGCCGTCCTGCGCCAGCTTCATGATCGCCACAGCGGTGATGTGCTTGCTGAGGCTCGCGATGCGGAACAGCGAGGTGGGCGTCAACGTCGGCACGGAGGGGTTGTCACTGTAGCGGTAGGCCCTGGCCAGCACGAGCTTGCCGTTCTTGGTGATGGCGAGCTGCGCGCAGGAGATCCCGCGCTCCACGATGTAGGTCTTCATCACGTTGTCGAAGCCGGCGAGCGCGGCCGGCGCCACTCCCGCGGTCTGGACCGTCGCGGCGAGCGCCGGGCGCGAAGTTCCCAGCACGAGGGCGGGCGCAGTGGCGGCGCCCGCCGCCAGGAACCGTCGCCTGCTCAGGTTTTTCAGCACGGACGGATGCGGACTATATGTCGTCATGAGCAGATTTCTAGTGGATCATTGGCGTTATCGGATGTGCTTTACCGATATCGCCTACTGGCTGCGGTGACGCCCTCGGCGAGGCCGACGCCTGCCGGGGGAGGGCCTGCCGCACGGTGGCGCCCACGGGTGCCTCTTCCGCCATCGGCTGTGAAGAGGTGGGCTGCTGATCGGCACGCGCCGATCGGCAGCCCCTTCTCATGTCCTTCTGGGCCGGGAAACCGCGACAGGGTCTAGCGGACGCGGATGAAGACCGGGTTGGAGTAGAACCACAGGTCTTCCCACGGGCTCTCCAGACCGTCGGCCTGCGGCTCCATCTCGTCGGTGCTGGTGCCGCGCACCCGCAGGTAGCTGTCGGCCCCGACGTCGCGCAGGGTGTACTTGATGACGTAGTCGTGGCCCTGGCGGCGCCAGTCGCGCTCGCCGAAGCGGGCCACGACCTTGGTGGTGGGGTTGGTGTCGGCGTCCAGGTTGGCGCTCACGCCGGTGACCTGGCCGACGATCAGGTCGACGCGCCGCACCTCCGGACGGTCGCCGTTGGCGTTCTCGCCGTCCAGCGGCCGGAAGCGGATCTCCACGTCGACGTCGTTGCGGTTGCGGCCGCTGACCACGAGCGTCTCGCTCACGGTGGCCGTGCGGCCCTGGCTGCTGGCGGTGACGTCGAGGGCGGTGATCAGGTCACCGGTGGTGACGAAGATCCGGCCGTTGCGCAGGCCGTCCATGATGTCGTCGTAGTCCTGGCGCGCCGCCACGTATGTCTTGCTGTACTCGCCGGGCCAGAAGTCGGAGCCGCCGCGGGTCCAGTGCACGTGGGAGTCGGAGGTGGCGGTGATCCACCAGTGCCGGCCCTCGCCGAGCAGGGAGTCCCACAGGCCGCCGACCCGGGCGGTCATCTGGTCGAAGCCGCCGTAGGTGGGGTGGCTGCCGTAGCCGCCGCGCGCACCGCCGTTCAGCGGGCCCGCCTGGTGGCCTGGCGCGCCCTCGAAGCCGACGTAGACGTCGGGCGCGGTGTTGTTGTTGTTACGGAACTCGCGCGGGGTGTCCTGGCCCCAGACGCCCAGCCCGGTCGCCGACCGCGCCGCGTGGTGGGCGATCACCAGCGGCTTGCGCCGCATGTCGCGGGCCGCCTTGAGGAACTCCACCATCTTGGCCTCGGTGTCGCGGCCCGGGTCGCTGGGGAAGGCGTCGAACTTGGCGAAGCGGCTCTCCAGCTCGAACAGTTGCTGCGCCTCGTCGCTGTGGTGCGGGATCATCAGGGTGTGGTGGTCCATCGCGGGGGCGTCGAACTCCATGCCCCAGAACTGCAGGACCTCGGGCACGAGGACGCGCGAGCGCAGCAGGTCGGGGTAGGCCTGCTCCAGGTTGACCTTGGAGTGCGTGGGGCCGCCGTGGTCGGTGCACATCGCCCAGGTCAGGCCGAAGAACTTGGCCATGATGGCGTTGGTGACGATCGGGTAGACGGCGTCGGCGCCCTTGTGGAACGTCGGCGGGTTGGTCTTGGTGTCGAACTCGCCGCTGTATTCGGAGTGGATGTGGTGGTCGCCGGCGCGCCACATCCGGCCGTTGTTGCCGCCGTTGCCGCCGAACTTGCGGTCGTCGTCGGCCTGGGCGGGGGTGCCGCCGATCATGGGGGCGGCGGCGGCGAGCGTGGCGCCGACGCCGGCGTACTTGACCAGGCGGCGGCGGGAAAGCCCGGAGAGCTCGGACTCCTCGGCCTTCTTGTTCCTCAAGGTGATGCCTTTCGTGCTGCAAGTTGGGGTGCCAACCGGCAAGCCTTGAAGAGATCACTTAACGCCGCATGAACGGGGGCCGGGGAATGTGCGAACTGTTGATCAACTCCGTCGCGGGGGCGGCGGGTTTACGCAATTGGGGCATGCGGGTGGCGGTCTGTTCCAGCATGACGGGGGTCCGCAGGACGTGAACTTCGTCTTCGAGCTCGCGGAACAGTCGTTCGCGGACCCGTTCGGGCGAGGTCGGGGGACGAACAGGTCCTCATGGCCGTCGGGCAGGGCGTGGTCGCCGAAGTAGGCGGGCGAAGCACGGAAGGTGCCCTCGGTCATGGATGGATGTCGATGTCACCCATCAGCATGACTGTCACCGCGCGTCTGCGGATTGGGCGGGTGCCTGAGGGCTGGAGGCGGCCCAGCTGCTCAGCAGCCGTAGCGCGTCGGCGGTGGGGGAGCCGGGTTCGACGTTGTAGATGGCCAGCATCTGGTCGGGGTCGCCGGGTGGCTGGAGGGATTCGTAGGAGAAGTGGAGTTCTCCGACGTCGGGGTGGTGGTAGGTCTTGGTGCCGTGGGTGCGGCGCAGGACGCGGTGGTCGTTCCACCAGGTGGTGAATTCGGGGCAGCGCAGGGTGAGTTCGCCGATGAGGTCGGCGAGGCGTCGGTCGTTGGGGTGGCGGCCGGCTTCGAGGCGGAGCATGGCGACGGTTTCGGCGGCGATCTGCGGCCAGTTTCCGACGCGGTCGCGGGCGTGGGGGTCCAGGAGGTAGTAGCGGGCGAGGTTGCGGTGTGGGGCGGGGAGGGCGTCGAAGTCGGTCAGGACCTGGCGTGCCAGGTGGTTGGTGGCCAGGATGTCGGTGCGGCGGCCGAGGATGAAGGCGGGGACGTGGTCCAGGGTCTGGAGCGTGAGATACAGGCCGGGCCGGACCCGCTGCGGGGCGGCCGGGGCGTGGCGTGCGGGAGTGGGCCGGGCCAGCAGGTCGATGAGGTGTTCGTGTTCGGCGGGGTCGAGGTGGAGGGCGCGCGTGAGGGCCGCGATGACCTCCGGGGATGGGGTTCCGGCGCGGCCCTGTTCGAGGCGGGTGTAGTACTCGGTGCTCATGCCGGCCAGGCGGGCGACCTCGTCGCGGCGGAGTCCGGGAACGCGCCGGGCGCGGCCGTCCGCCGGTAGTCCCGCCTGGTCGGGGGAGATGCGGGCGCGCCGGGAGCGCAGAAAGTCGGCGAGTTCGCTTCTACGGTCCATGACACCAGTGTGATCCAGCCGGCGGGCGACGCGGTCGCGGGAAGGTGGCCCTGTTGGTACCTGCCTTCCTGGTGCCTGCCCGTTCAGGGCCTGCTCGGAGCGGTTTTCGCGGGCCGGGGAGTGGTGTGCTGGACGTAGGCCGCCGTGGCAGGGAGAGCGGGGAATCTGGGTGATGCTCGCCGGCGCGAGGGCGGCGAGCATGAATGCGCGTCCCGGGACGGCCGCGACACCCAGGGAAGCCGAGTGGGACGGGCCATGGGCCCGCCGCCGAACCCGCCGGAAAGGAGTTTCACCGATGCCGACGCAACGAACGGCTTCGACTTCGCCGGGAGTAGTGATGAACACGACGAGCGACCTCGATACGCGACTCCAGATCCTCGAGGACAAGGACGCCATCCGCGGCCTGCTCATCAAGGGCTGGCGCGCGCTCGACGGGAAGGACTGGGACACCTGGATCGGCTGCTGGCACCCCGAGGCCGAGTTCTCCTTCGGCCCGTGGGAACCGCTGCGGGGGCGCGAGGCGATCCTCAAGGCGGTCAAGGACGCGGAGTCGCCGTACGCGGCGATGATGCACTATGTGCACAACACCCATGTTGAGATCGACGGCGACCGTGCCAAGGGCGTCGGCTACATGCTCTTCGTCGGCGTCCCGGACGGAACGGCGCCCGGAGATCACTTTGATATGGGCGGGGCCTACGACTGGGAGCTCGTCCGCACCCCTGAGGGATGGCGGATGCTCAAGCAGCACCTCACCCTCACCTGGCGCCTCGGCATCGACACCCTGGGAGCCTTCGTCGACGCCTGAGGGCCGACGGGCCGAGCACGAGAGTGTGGGCAGTCATGCCGACGTCGCTCCCCAAGGCCAGCTCGACCTGGAAGACCACGGGGGCCGGTCATTCGAGGGCGTCGCTGTCCGGGTCGCCCCAGCGCGTCCTGGCGATGGCTGCCGAGACCTGGCACAACAACGCACCGATCACCCGGTCACTGACCGCCTGCGACCAATGACCGGAAGATCGGACTTACTCGTCGGATTAGGGAGGATTCATGTCCGCCACCTCCACGTTGGTGTTCGTTCACGGCTTTTGGCACGGCTCCTGGTGCTGGAGCGAAGTCGTCCCTCATGTGGTGGCCGCCGGGCGTCTGGCCGTTGCGGTGGACATGGCGGGGCACGGGCTGTACGCCCGCCGCCCTCAGTGGTTCACCGAACAGCCGTACAATCCCGAGGCGGTCAGCACAGAGGTTTCGCCCGTCGCGGACGTGAGTCTCGACGATGCGGCCGAGTTGCTGACTTCTCAGATCAAGCGGATCGGCGGTGGCGAGCCGGTTACGGTGGTCGCCCACAGCGCGGCCGGCCCCGTGCTGACGCGAGTGGCCCAGCGGACGCCCGAACTGGTTGCGCACGCGGTGTACCTTTCCGCGTACATGCCGGCATCTGGCACGCCTGCTGCGGCCTACACGCAGATTCCGGAGGCCGTCGGTGGCCGGGTAGCGCCGTTGTTGCAGGGCGACCCGGCCCAGACAGGCGCGCTGCGGCTCGACCTGGCCACGGACGACGCGGCCTACCGGCAGCGGCTTTACGAGGCGTTCTATGGTGACGTGGACCCGGTCCTCGCCGACGCCGCCACCGGCCTGCTGACGCCCGACGGTCCGATCGGCATCATGCTGGGCACCACCACGCTGACCCACGACGGCTGGGGATCGGTGCGGCGCACGTACCTTGTCTGCACGCGGGACATGGCGATCCCGCCGGGGGTGCAGGCGAAGTTCGTCTCCGAGGCCGACGCGGCCTTTCCGGACAACCCGACCTCCGTCGGCGCGCTCGACGCCTCCCACTCGCCATTCCTCTCCACGCCCGGCGAGCTGGCCGGCATCATCACCCCGATCGGCTGACACGGGGCTGATCCCGGCCGGGAAGCGGGATCCCGTATCATGCTCGTCTCTACTCGCTTCCCACGCCTGCCAGGAGCTTCGCCGTGCCTTCGGGTGCCTCCACCGGGAAGTGGTGGCTGCCCAGGTCGACGAGCACGATGCCGAGACGGTCCCCGTAGCGGTCGATCGCTTCTTGCGTCACCAGGTCACGTATCGCGAACACGGTGATCGGCTGCTTTGTCTCACGCAGCGCCGCGTCCATGTCCCAGCGCACCAGACCCTCGATGGAACGCAGGCCCGCGGGCTGCCGCACCGCGACCATCTTCTCGAAGTATGAGTCCTTGAGGGCTGGGTCCGTCCCCGCCTCAGTTGCAGGGGGCCATGACAGCGCGGCGCTTCCCGCGTACCTGGTTCATGGGCACGCGACCTCGTGTCACACCTGCTGCCGGACTGACAACACCCGCACCGCCGGCCACGTACACGCACAAGCACGCACCTCCCGGGGAGCCTTCACATCGGGGCGATGGCTGCCTCCATCTGCGTCGTCATCGGCGAACTTCTTTCCGGTGGTTCGGGGACGGGCCCATGGCTCCTCCCGCTCGGCCGTCCGCGCCGGCGGGGCGGCCCCGGACCCGGTCACGCCCTGGCACCGCCCCCGCACCCACCATGACCGGTCTTTGCCCCCCGCACGCCCACGCCCGGCGGGGCACACCCGGCCGGGCGTGGGTGTGCCCCGCCGGACCGGTCACTCTGCCGGGCGTGCGCGCGTGTCCGCCCGGGCCGGTCACCCTGCCGCCGGTGACGGGAGGCCGCGCGCCGCGGCGACGCGTGCGGCGAGGGCCGCGGCCAGGGTCTCGCAGTCATCGATGGTGAGCGGGGCGTGGGGGAGGAGGTAGAGCAGGCCGCCCGGGCCATCGAGGAGGCCGACCGGCGGGGGAGACGTGGAGGTGCCAGGCGGCGTGATGGTCATCACCATGAAGGTCATTATTCCGGGGGCGACCGACATTTTCGGAGGTCCACCGCCGAGTCCCGGACTCCAGCCGAGCGGCGATCAGGCTGGTGCCGACGTTGGCGTGGGCTCGCCGGAGCATTTCCCCCCGCAGTATCCATGGGTGACGATCAGCCGCGCACGCCCTGACGTGTAGGCCTGCGAGCCGACGTCGACGATCACTCCCTGGCAACTCGGGCAGGTGAGCGGCTGGTCGGCTGCCGCAGGAGCCTCTTCCGCGTCCTCGTGCGGGCGGTCGTCCGCGCGAGGACGGGCACCGGGGTCACGCATGCCATCACCATGGATCACGGGCTCGGCCACGACACTGCTGACTGACGACTCGCTCATGTGTACTCACTATGCCGCAGCCCGCCGACAATTCCGCCGCGTAACGACGCCTTCCGCCCCACGCCACCCCTGGCGAGCCTCACGGTGTGCTCCGCCACGAGGACGCTGGGAGCAACCTCGCGATCATCGACCTGCCGGAACGGCGTTCCCTCCCGGGCTCAGCGGTGGCCACGGCTAAGCGCTTTCCTCCACAGTGCGGCGATGCCATTCCGCCAACTCGACCAGCAGCCCATCGGCCGCACCGCCGAACATCGCCGCCAGGGCCTCACCGGTGTCCACCACGACAACGGTATCGAGCAACTCCGCGCGCAACTTCGCCGCTCTCAGGTCCCCGGCACCGTCGGGATCGAACGCGGTGGCGGCCAGAAACAAGCCACCGACGCCCGCCGAGGTCGCGACCTGGCGGGCCTGAGTGCCCAAGACCGTCGAGGCGTTGGCGGGCGCGGCCGGCAAAACCGGTTGAGCATCGCGCAGCAACAGCGTGAGCGGCCGCGCCGGCACCACTTCCCCCAGTTCGCCCTTCGGTACGTGGACGCCGCCGTCGGTGCGGCGTGTCACGTCCTGCGGGGACCCCCACGGCAGCCCCCTGGCTTCGTCGTCCACACTCGCGCGTGTGAACAGACCGCCATCGGCGTCGACGACAAGGTCCCCCGGCTGCCACTGCTCGCCATCAAGCGGTATGTGCCCGTTCCTCATGGTGGGCACGCTACGCCTCGGTTGCGACAAAACGCCCCACCGCGTTGGGCATCCGCGAGCGGGTACGGCTTCGCAAGCCCCAGCGGGTCACGCTGCATTCGTGGAGCTTCCACCAGTTGGGAGCCTTTATCGCCTACAAGGCGGCCCGTGCCGGGGTCGCCGTGATCCACGTGGACCCGTCCTACACCTCCCAGCAATGCTCGCATTGTGGCCATGTGGACAAGAACGACCGGCCCAGCCAGGAAACCTTCCTCTGTACGTCGTGCGGCTTCGCTGAGCACGCCGACGTCAACGCGGCCCGCAACATCGCCTCACGCGGTGCTGCGGGCTGGGCAGTGCGTCACGCTGCCTGACGCGGACCGGACCGTCGATGCCATCGACGGCGAGGAGCTGCAAGCTCGGTTCGTTTACCGCCGAGAAGCTGACAGCAGGGCTTCGGCCGTGATCGGGAGCTCGCGGACGCGGCGGCCGGTGGCGTGGAAGACGGCGTTGGCGATGGCGGGTGCCACGCCGATGTGCACCACCTCCCCGAGGCCCTTGACGCCGATCGGACCGGCCTCGGGGTCGGCACCCTCCAGAAAGACGGCCCGCAGGTCGGGTACGTCGGCGTTCACCGGGACGAGGTAGGAGGCGAGGTCGGCATTGACGATCATGCCGTCGCGGTGGTCGGTGACCGTGCGCTCCAGCAGGGCGGCGCCGATGCCGCCCACCATGCCGCCGAGCGCCTGGCTCTCGGCGAGCTTGGGACTGATGATCCGCCCCGCGTCGTAGACGCCGAGCATCCGCAGCACCCGGACCAGGCCGAGCCTGTGGTCCACGGCGACCTCGGCGAACGTCGCGCCGTAGGCGGCCGTGGCGAACCCGGATTCGGCCGGCTCGAAGAGGCCGAGCGTTTCCAGGCGGGCGCGGCCGTGCCGGGCCAGGAGCTGCTGGTAGGTCTCGCCGCGCGCGGGGTCGTTCTTGACGTGCAGCCGGCCGCCGCTGACCGTGACGTGACCGGCGTCGGCGCCGTGCAGCGGCGATCGCCCGTCCGCGACGGCCAGCTCGATCGCCTGGCGCCGTAGCCTGTCGCAGCCGTCCTGGACGGCGGACCCGACGCTCGCCGTGGTCTGCGAGCCCCCGTGGGCCGGGGTCCGCGGCATGGCGGAGTCGCCGAGCCGGAACTCCACGGCCTCCACGGCCAGGCCGAGGGCGTCGGCGGCGATCTGGGTCATGGAGGTGTACGTGCCGGGGCCCATGTCGCTGGTCGCCGCCTCGACCAGCGCGGTGCCACGCGCGTCGAGCAGGACCCGGGCCTGGGCCGGGTTCCGTACGGTGCCGTGGACGCCGGCGGCCATGCCGAGGCCGATCAGCCAGTCTCCGCGGCGCGTGGACCTCGGTTCGGGGGAGCGCCGGTCCCATCCGAATGCGCGGGCGCCCACGGTGTAGCACTCGCGCAGCCGCCGGGTGGAGAACGGCATCCCGTTCGACTCGTCCTCGGCCGGTTCGTTGCGCCGCCGCAGCTCGATCGGGTCGATGCCGAGCTCGTGGGCGAGTTCGTCCATCGCCGACTCGATGACGTAGGCCGCCGTGACGTGACCGGGGCCGCGCATGTACAGCGGAGTGTTCACGTCCAGCGGCACGGTCCGGTACGTCTGGCGGACGTGGGGCATGCTGTAGAGCATCTGCCCCGCTACCAGGACGTTCTCCCTGAAGTCCTCGTACGACGAGGTCTCCGCCCTGATGTCGTGGACCATCGCGGTCAGCCGGCCGCGCCGGTCGCTGCCCAGGCGGAGGCGATACTCGTACGCGGGCCGGAAGCCCGTCCCCGAGTAGAGCTGCCGGCGGGTGAGGACGAGCTTGACCGGGCGGCCCACCACACGCGCGGCCAGGGCCGCGATGATGACGTGCGGCCAGGCGCGCAGGCCGCTGCCGAACGCCCCGCCCACGAACGGCGAGATCACCCGCACCGCACCCAGCTCGACGCCGAACACGGCGGACAGTTCCCGCTGCGTGCCGACGACCCACTGGGTCTTGTCCCAGACCGTGAGCCGGCCGCGGTCCCAGCGGGCGATGGTGGTGTGCGGCTCCATCGGGTTGTGGTGGTTGCGGGCGGTGCGGTAGGTCATCTCCAGCCGTATCTTGGCGGACCGTGCGGCCAGGTCGGCGTCGCCGCGCGCGTAGGTCACCGGAGTGCTCGCGGGGGCGCCGGCCAGGTCCGTGGACGGCTGCTCGGCGTCGTAGCGGACCGCGACCAGGCTCGCGCCGTGCCGGGCCGCCTCCGGCGTCGTGGCCACCACGACCGCGACCGGCTGCCCGCGGAAGCGGACCCTGTCGTCCTGGAAGACGCGCAGCCGCTCGCCGTCTTCCGGGTTGTTCGAGCTCGGGTTGGGGAGGTAGGCCAGTTTGGGCGCGTTGCGGTGGCTGATGACCTTCAGTACCCCGGACAGGGCCGAGGCCGCGCGGGCGTCGATGCCGGTGATGCGCCCGCGGCCCACGGTGCTGCCGACGATGGCGGCGTGTACGACCCCGTCAACCGGGTGGTCGGCGGCGTACTTCGCCTGTCCTGTCACCTTCAGGCGCCCGTCCACCCGGGACAGCGGCGCCCCGACGGCTCGCGGGCTCATGCGGCGTCTCCCATGAGGTCCCCCACAACACGCAGTTGGCGTTCGACGGTGCGCTTGAGAAGTTCGATTTTGAAGCTGTTGTGTTCGAGCGGGCGGGCCCCGTCGGCCGCCCGCTCGGCGGCCTCGGCCCACAGCGCCCGCGAGGGCCGTTCACCGATGAGGCGGCGTTCGACGGCGGGCAGCTTCCACGGCACGGTGCCGACCCCTCCGGCGGCCACCTTCGCCTCGTGGATCACTCCGTCGCGCAGATGCAGCACGACCGCCGCCGAGGTCAGCGCGAACTCGTACGACTGCCGGTCGCGTACCTTCAGATACCCGGATGCGAGCGGGCGCGGATGGGCCGGGATCTCGACGGCGGTGATCAGTTCCCCCGGCCGCACGGCCTGTTCGCGGTGCGGAGTGCCGCCCGGCGGCAGCAGGAAGTCGGCGAAGGCGACGCTGCGCTGCCCGTCCGGGCCCAGCAGATGGACGTTCGCCTCCAGCGCCGCGAACGCCACGGCGACGTCCGAGGGATGCGTGGCGGCGCAGTGGTCGGAGGCGCCGAGGATCGCGTGTGTGCGGTTGAAGCCGCCCAGCGCCGCGCACCCCGAGCCCGGCTCGCGCTTGTTGCAGGCCGCCGTCACGTCGCGGAAGTAGGGGCATCGGGTGCGCTGCATGATGTTGCCGCCGATGGTGGCCATGTTGCGGAGCTGGGCGGAGGCGCTCGACTCCAGGGCCTGCGAGATGACGGGGAAGGTGGCGCGTACCTTGGGGTGGGCGGCGGCCTCGGCCATCCGCACCAGTGCGCCGATGAGCAGGCCCCCGCCCGCCGTGGCGGTGATCTCGCCCAGCGGCAGGGCGCTGATGTCGACCAGGGTGGAGGGACGCTCGACGTTCTCGCGCATCAGGTCGACCAGCGTGGTGCCGCCCGCGAGGTAGCGGCCGCCACGACGCCCGGCGGCGAGCGCGCCGGCGATGTCGGAGACCTTGGTGTAGGTGAAAGGGTGCATCGGAGCCGGATCTCACGTCGCCCCGGCGGCCTGCTCGACCGCTTTGACGATCTTCGTGTAGCAGCCGCAGCGGCAGAGGTTGCCGCTCATCCACTCCCGGATCTCCGCCGGCGAGCGGGTGTGGCCCTCCCGGATGCAGCCGATGCCGGACATGATCTGGCCGGGGGTGCAGTAGCCGCACTGGAAGGCGTCCTGCTCGATGAACGCCTGCTGCAACGGGTGCAGTGCGCCGTCGCCGCCCGGGACGAGCCCTTCGATGGTGGTGACCTCGGCGCCCTCCAGTCGCACCGCCAGCGTCAGGCAGGCATTTACCCGGCGACCGTCCACCAGCACGGTGCACGCCCCGCAGGCGCCGGCATCGCAGCCCTTCTTGGTGCCCGTCAACGCGAACTGCTCGCGCAGCAGGTCCAGCAGCGAGGTGCGGTTGTCGATCATCGCGGTACGCCGCTCGCCGTTGACGGCCAGCGAGACGCTTCCGCCGGGCGGTGCCACCGGCTGGGTCCCGAGCGGAGCCGGCCCTCGAACCCTCTCGCCCGCCGCGACCACGCTACCGACGGTCGCCGCGGTCGCCGTCGCCGTCGCCGTCGCGATGAACGTACGCCGGGACAGCGGCAACGCGGGCTCCTCCTCGGGCGGGACAGGTGAGCCCGAGAGTTCGGAAGACATGTGCACCCCTCTCGATCCGGTGTCGCCGGTGACCGCTCGTGCCGGTGCCCGGCAGTCGGCAGGCGGAGCCGGCGAGCCGACCCCCTCCCCGGGCCGTTACCCACAAAAGCACAGGTTAACGACCCGCGGAGGGGGTCTGTCGTAACAGCCGGTCGCGGGCTCGGCTACCCACGGCGGGATCGGCGCGCAAGCCGGCGAGGGGCGCAGGCGTGGTTCGTCCCGGAGAAGGGCTCGGAAGCGGCGGAGCCGCCGGCATCATGACACGACGCACAACGGGCCGACCGCGAGGCGTTGCGCTGCGGCTGACACGGGCGTGGGCACGCCGCGACGCCGTTCCCCGACATCGACCACCTCACTCGCCCGCCCGGCCGCTCGGCCGTCCCGGCAGGGAGATCACCCGCATGGGTTTGTTGGAGCGGGGCTTCCGCCCGGCATCACAGGAGGGCTTCGATGGTGATGGGGAGGGCGCGGATCGGGCGGCCGGTGGCGTGGAAGACGGCGTTGGCGATGGCGGGCGCCACACCGACGATCACCACCTCGCCCAGGCCCTTGACGCCGATGGGGTCGGCGGTGCGGTCGTCGCCGCCCAGGTAGATGGCGTTGACGTCGGGGACGTCGGCGTTGACGGGGACGAGGTAGTCGGCCAGGTTCGCGTTGACGATGCGGCCGTCGCGCGGGTCGGTGACGGTGTGCTCCAGCAGGGCCATGCCGATGCCGCCGACCATGCCGCCGATTGCCTGGCTTTCGGCGAGCTTGGGGTTGATGACGCGGCCGGCGTCGTACACGCCGAGCACCTGCCGGATGCGTACCAGGCCGAGGCGTTCGTCGACGGCGACCTGGGCGAACACCGCGCCGTAGGCGTGCGTGGAGAACCGTTCCACCTCGTCCCCGGGGGTGTACCCGCCGCGCGCCTCCAGGTGGGGGAGGTTGGTGCGGGCCAGCAGTTGCCGGTAGGTCTCGCCGCGTTCGGGGTCGTCGCGCAGGTGCAGGCGGCCGTTCTGAACGGCGACGTCGTCGGCTGAGGCTCCGTGCAGAGGCGAGCCAGGGTCGTCGACGGCGAGCCGGATGGCTTGCCGGCGGAGCTTGTCGCAGGTGTCCTGGACGGCGGAGCCGACGCTGGCCATGGTGAGGGAGCCGCCGTGGGGCGGGGACAGCGGCATGGTCGAGTCGCCGAGCTGGAACCGTACCTCGCGCGTGGGGAGGCCGAGGGCGTCGGCGGCGACCTGGGTCATGGAGGTGTAGGTGCCGGGTCCCATGTCGGAGGTCGCGCTTTGGACGATCGCGTTGCCGTCGGCGTCGAGTCTGGCCAGGGCCTGAGCCGGGGCGCGCAGGGTATGGTAGCAGGCTACGGCGACGCCGGTGCCCAGCAGCCAGTTGCCGTCGCGGGTCGAGCGTGGCTTGGGATCGCGATCCTCCCAGCCGACAGTGCGGGAGCCGATGCGGAAGCACTCGCGCAGCCGCCGGGTGGAGAACGGCGCCCCGGTGCCCGGATCCCGGTCGGGTTCGTTGCGCAGGCGCAGTTCGATCGGGTCGATGCCGAGTTCGTGGGCGAGCTCGTCCATGGCGCACTCGATGGCGAATGCGGCGGTGGCCGCCCCGGGGCCGCGCATGTAGGTGGGGGTATTGATGTCCAGCGGGATCGATCGGTAGGTCTGGCGGACGTTGGGCGTGGCGTACACCATCTGGCCCGGTATGGTCAGCGCCTCCCGGTAGTCCTCGTAGGTGGAGGTCTCGGCGCGGATGTCGTGCACGGCGGCGGTGAGGCGGCCGTCCTGTCCCGCCGCGAGGGTGAGAGTGTAGTCGGTGACGGGACGGTGCCCCGTCCCGGTGTACATCTGCTTGCGGGTCAGTACGACCTTCACCGGGCGGCGCACTTGGCGGGCGGCCAGCGCGGCGATGGTGACGTGCGGCCAGGCTCGTAGTCCGCTGCCGAACGCGCCGCCGACGAACGGTGAGATGACCCGGATCGACTCGGGCGGGATGCCGAACACGCTGGCGAGGTCGGCCCGGGTGTTGAGGACGTTCTGGGTCTTGTCCCACAGGGTGAGCCGGTCGCTGTCCCAGCGGGCGATGGTGGCGTGTGTCTCCATCGGATTGTGATGCTCACGGGTGAGCCGGTAGGTCTGTTTCAGCAGGGTGTGTGCCTGCCGCAGCGCCGTCTCGACGTCGCCTCGCTGATAGTTCTCCGGCTCGTTGGGCGGGCCTGCCGGGGCGGCCAGGTCGGTCGCGGGCCGCTCGCCGTCGTAGCCGACCCTCACCAGAGTCGCCGCGTGCTGGGCGACCTCCAGGGTTTCGGCCACCACGACGGCGACAGGCTGGCCGAAGAACCTGACCCGGTCGTCCTGGAAGACGCGCAGGCGCTCGCCCCCTCCCCGAGCGGGATCGGGCACACCGCGGAAGGGCAGGTAGGGCAGTTTCGGCGCGTTCAGGTGGCTGATCACCGTGAGCACGCCGGGCAGGGTGTCGGCGGCCCGGGTGTCGATCCCGTTGATCCGTCCCCTCCCTATGGTGCTGGTGACGATCACGCCATGGACGACTCCGCGTACGGTGCCGTGGGCGTCGTGCTCGGCGGCGTAGGCGGCCTGGCCGGTCACCTTCAGCCGCCCGTCCACCCGGGACAGCGGCGTGCCCGCCGCGGGCCGTGTCATCGCGTTCCTCCCACTGTGCGTAGTTGACGTTCGATGGTGCGTTTGAGCAGCTCAGCCTTGAAGGCGTTGTGGCGCAGCGGGCGCGCGCCGTCCGCCGCGACCGCTGCGGCCTGCGCCCACAACTCCTCGGAGGGGTGGGCGCCCACCAACTGCCGCTCCACCGCGCTCAGCCGCCACGGCACCGTGCCCACCCCGCCGGCGGCGATCCGGGCGTCGCGGATGACACCACCGGTGAGGTGCAGCGCGACCGCAGCGGAGGTGAGCGCGAACTCGTACGACTGCCGGTCGCGGACCTTCAGGTAGCCCGAGCGCAGGGGTTGCGGGTGCGGCGGGATCTCCACGGCGGTGATCAGCTCGCCCGGCCGCAGGTCGTGCTCGCGGTCGGGCGTGTCGCCCGGCCGCAGCAGGAACTCGGTCAGGGCCAGGCTGCGCTCCCCGTCAGGGCCCAGGAGGCGCACGATGGCGTCCAGTGCCACCAACGCCACCGCCAGATCGGACGGATGGGTCGCCACACACGCATTCGACGTTCCCAGGATCGCGTGCGAGCGGTTGTAGCCCTCCAGGGCGGCGCACCCGGACCCGCGTTGCCGTTTGTTGCAGGCGGCACTGACGTCACGGAAGTAGGTGCAGCGGGTGCGCTGCAGGATGTTGCCGCCGATGGTGGCCATGTTCCGCAGCTGTGCCGACGCGCTCAGCTCCAGCGCCTGCGCCACCACCGGGTAGGCGCCGCGCACCCGCGGGTGCGCGGCGACGTCGGACATGAGCGCCAGCGCGCCGATCCGCAGCCCGCCGGACGCGGTGGCCCGCACCTCCCACAGCGGCAGGCCGCTGATGTCGACCAGCGTGCCAGGGCGTTCCACCGTCTCGCGCATCAGGTCGACCAGCGTCGTGCCGCCGGCGATGTAGCGGCCGCCGCGCGCCCCGGCCGTGAGCGCGGCACGGGTGTCGGCAGGCCTGGTGTAGGCGAAGGGGTACATGTCAACTCCTGCCCTCGCGCGCCGTCCGCGCGACCGCGTTGACGATCTTGACGTAGCAGCCGCAGCGGCAGATGTTGCCGCTCATCCACTCGCGGATCTCCTCCCGGGAGCCGGTGTGGCCCTCGCGGATGCAGGCCACGCCGGACAGGATCTGTCCCGGGGTGCAGTAGCCGCATTGGAAGGCGTCCTGCTCGATGAATGCCCGCTGCAACACGTGCAGCTCACCGTCCTCGGAGGCCAGGCCCTCGATCGTGGTGACCTCGGCGTCGTGGCACCGCACCGCCAGCGTCAGGCACGCGTTGACGCGGCGGCCGTCCACCAGCACCGTGCACGCACCGCACGCGCCCTGATCGCAGCCCTTCTTGGCGCCGGGTAAGGCGAGCCGCTCGCGCAGCAGATCCAGCAGCGACGTCCGGTTGTCGATCGTCACCTGGTGCCGTCGCCCGTTCACGGTCGCCGACAGCGCACTGCTGTGGCCACCGGGTGCCACGAGCCGTTTGATCGACGCGCCGGCCTGCTCCGTGGCGAGCGCGGACGGAAGGATGCCGGCCACCGCACCACCGGCAGCGGTCGTCGAAAGAAAACTCCGCCGGGACGCCCCCGGCGGGGCGTGCCCATCGCGGCGATCTTCGTCAGGGAGCTTGTCAGACATGAACTCCTCACTTCTCTTCGATCAGCGAGAGGACCGAAAGGCGCGGTACGGGCACACCACATCGAGCGAGCGTGCGCCGCAGGTCAGGGGCAAGAAGCGCGGGGGCGTGCGGCACCGCCACGCATCTCGTGCTTCTTGGGTTGGTGTGCTCTCAGCGGCCTACCCGCGGGTTGGGATCAACCAGCCTCGGGCGAGTCGCCACTGCCAGTACAAGTGCCGGACAGATAGGGAGAAAGGCACTGGTGAAGGGTGTACTGGCAGGGCATCCCAGCAAGGTGGAGGGCGGCCTACCCTGGGAGGGTGGACAACCGCAGCCAGATCAGTGAGTTCCTGACCTCCCGGCGCGCCAAGATAAGCCCACAACAGGCCGGGTTGTCCTCCCATGGCACCCGCCGGGTTCCCGGACTGCGCCGTACCGAGGTCGCCCAATTGGCCGGAGTGAGCGTGGAGTACTACTCCCGCCTCGAACGCGGCGACCTGTCAGGGGCGTCCGACCACGTCCTGGGCGCCCTGGCCCGTGCGCTGCGGCTCAACGACGAAGAACGCATCCATCTGGAGGATCTTGCCCGTGCCGCGGGCCGCCGTCCGCGGCGGCGGCGCCCTGCCCACAACCAGGTGCGGCCCTCGGTCCAGCGGCTCCTGGACTCCATGACAGGCGCCCCGGCTTTCGTCACTAACGGCCTCAGCGACGTCCTGGCCACCAACACTCTCGGCCGTGCCCTGTTGGCGCCCATGTTCGACGCGGCCCGCGGCGCCACCCCCAACCACGCCCGGTTCATCTTCCTCGATCCCCGCTCCGACCAGTTCTGGGGCGACTGGGATGGCGCCGCCGACATCACCGTCGCCCTCCTGCACGCCCAGGCCGGCCGCGACCCCTACGACAAAGACCTCACCGACCTCATCGGCGAGTTGTCCACCCGCAGCGACGACTTCCGCACCCGTTGGGCCCGCCACGACGTCCGCCAGCACCACCTCGGCAGCAAATCCGTCCGCCATCCCGTGGTCGGTGACCTCCACCTCACCTACGAATCCCTGGAGCTGGCCACCGACGGACTCACCGTGGTCGCCTACGGCGCCCCGCCCGCAACTGATTCCGAAGACAAACTTCGCCTCCTCGCCAGCTGGGCCACCACACTCGACCACGGCACCGCCGCCCCCTATGCGCCGAACGCGGCCAGCACACCCGGCGGCATCACCAGGGTCCAGGACTGAACGCCAAAGATCAGCCGATCACCGCGGCCGACGGCCCGAGGATCGGATGCTGCCAGGCGACAAGCGCGTCGGCTGGCCTCGCGTGATCGGTCCCGCGGCACCGCAGACCAGCGCCGCCCCGCTGGCGGAAGCGTCAGCGTCATCGAGGCGGGCCGGACGTTGCGGCTCGGCCGGTCCACCGCCTGCCAGGCCCTCGCGGATGCTGTGACAGGGCCTCCCTCTCAGCCGCGACGATGCGAGGCGTCGAAACTGGCTGGGTCGTCGCCGGCACGGTTCAGCCACTCCGACAGCAGGGTGCGTTCGGCGTCGGTGAGCATCGGCAGCTTCGGGGCGATGGCCCGGAACGCGACAGTCGCCGCGGTCGTGCCGTCGGCGGGAAGCGCCGGCGCATCGGTGAGGATCTGTCGCATCACTGCTTCATACATCGCGTCGGCAAGGCCGAGGTCTCGGTCCTGCGGTGGGCTGGACAGCAGGGTGAGCACGGCGCCGGTGCCGGCGGCGTGAATGAGTTCGACGGCGCGCCGTTCGGTGACCCGAAGCCGGCCGATTGCCGCGATGCGCCGCACCCGAGCACGCAGAATCTCCAGCCCGGCGGCCGCCGCTGGTGAACGTGTCCCGCGGTTGGGATCGGTGAGCAGCCCGAACAGTGCCGCGTTGGCAAGGCCGAAGCCGATATGCGCATCCCATCCGGCCCGAAGATCCGCCACCGGGTCGTCGCTGTCCTCGACGAGCCTCTTTCCGGCGACGTAGGTGGTGAAGACGTGTTGGGCGACAGCATCGAGCAACGCGTCCTTGTCCTCGAAGAACCGGTAGATGGTCGGTGCCTGCATACCGGCCGCCTGTGCGACCGCGCGGGTGGTGACCGCGGCTGTGCCCTGCTCGTGCAGGAGTCGCGCCGCGACCTCCACGATGCTCGCTCGCGTTTTGTGCTTGCCGGCGTTGCCCGACCTGGCGTTCTCCATATTTCCAATGATAACGCATTTGTGCTATCTATGTTGCTATCCTTGGTAGTATCAGCGTTAAGGCGCTTCTTGAGAGGATGAATCATGATCATCATCACGGGCGGAACCGGCCAGCTCGGTTCTCAGATCGTTGATCGGCTGATCCGGAGGGTTCCGGCCGGCCAAGTCGGTGTCAGTGTTCGCGACACTGACCGCGCGGGTGACCTGGCCGCACGTGGGGTGCGCGTGCGGCGCGGCGACTTCACTGACCGGCGCTCCCTCGCCAAGGCGTTCGAGGGCGCCACGCAGGTGCTCATCGTCTCGACGAACCAGACGGGCGAGGCGGCGGTTGCCCAGCACGTCGCGGCGATCGAGGCCGCACGCGACGCCGGTGCGCGACGCATCCTCTACACCAGCCACCAGGGCGCCACCGAGGATTCGGTCTTCGCCCCCATGCCCGACCACGCCGCCAGCGAGCGCCACTTGTCCAAGACCGGCACACCGTTCACGGCGCTCCGTAACGGTTTCTACGCGAGCACAGTCCGGCGCCTGCTCGGCCGGGCCCTCGAGACCGGCGAGCTCATCGCGCCGGCCGACGGCCCCGTGTCGTGGACAACGCACGCCGACCTAGCAGAAGCGGCGGCGATCATCCTCGCGGACGAGGGCCGGTTCGACGGTCCAACCCCGCCGCTGACCGCGCCGGTCGCGCTCGACCTCCAGGACATCGCGGGCATCATCACCGAGCTCACCGGACGCACCATCAGACGCGTCGTCGCCGACGACGCCACGTGGACGGCTACCTTGATCGGCCACGGCGTGCCCGCGGATCAGGCCGACATGCTGCTCGGCATGTTCCGCGCGGCACGCCGCGGGGAGTTCGCCACCACCGGACCCGAACTCGAGAACCTCCTCCAGCGCGCAGCCACGCCGGTCCGTACGATCCTGGAGGCGGCCATCAACGAGCGCTAGCCCCCGTTTCCCGCATGTGAGTGATCTTCAGCGGAGGTCTCGTGGATACGTCCCGCACCGGGCAGGCCGCATCCACCGACCCCCGGAGCGGTAACCGCGGACAGAACGCGGCCACCACCGGTCACGCTCCGAGCATCTTCTCGACACTGGCCTGTCCCCACCGCATGGTGTCTCACCAGCGTGCCGCGGTGCCGCGTGAGCTCGGTCCTGATCTGCCGAGCGAGCGCCCGGTAACAGGTGCGTTCTGCGCCCAACGGCGATGAGTCTCACGGTGGTCCCAGGTCTACACGTCACACCGCGGCCGCGTCCATGATCGTGGTGTATGAGAAGACCACTCGTAATCCGGCGAATTCTTAAGCGGTAATCGCCTCAATATTCACTTTAGCATCATTCGTCTCATTCGTCTCATTCTGGGTGTCGGCGTGC